>CALJIV010000041.1 GCA_937974035.1 uncultured Phycisphaerales bacterium | reverse complement strand
GTCCATCGACTACGCCTTTCGGCCTTGCCTTAGGTCCCGGCTAACCCTGGGCGGAATGACCTTCCCCAGGAAACCTTGGATATTCGGCGACCAGGATTCTCACCTGGTTAATCGTTACTCAAGCCGGCATATTCACTTCCATGCGCTCCACCTACCCTCTCGGGACGGCTTCGCCGCTGCATGGAACGCTCTCCTACCATAGGTTGCCCTATCCACAGCTTCGGCTCCCTGCTTATTCCCGATCATTATCGGCGCTGGATTCCTCGTCCAGTGAGCTGTTACGCACTCTTTAAATGATGGCTGCTTCTAAGCCAACATCCTGGATGTCACAGCAATCCAACTTCCTTTAGAACTGAGCAGAGATTTGGGACCTTAGCTGGTGGTCTGGATTGTTCTCCTTTTGACGACGGATATTGTCACTCGCCGTCTATCTCCCAGGCCTTGGCTCATGGTATTCGGAGTTTGGTTGAAGAGGGTAGCCGGGTAGGCCCCCTACCTCATCCAGTAGCTCTACCCCCATGAGTTGCTACCTGAGGCTAACCCTAAAGTTATTTCGGAGAGAACGAGCTATCTCCCAGTTTGATTACACTTTGAGTCCTCCCGTCAGCTCATCGGAGACCTTTTCAACGGTCACCCGTTCGGCCCTCCAGGCGGTTTTACCCACCCTTCAGCCTGGCCAACGGTAGATCACAAGGTTTCGCGTCTAGCCCGTACGACTTAGCGCCCTATTCGGACTCGCTTTCGCTCCGCCTCCGGCCCGGTAGGCCTTAGGCTCGCCGTACAGACTAACTCGCCGGCTCATTATGCAAAAAGCACGCCGTCACCCCTTGCGGAGCTCCGACCGCTTGTAAGCACGTGATTTCAGATACTCTTTCACCCCGCTCATCGCGGTGCTTTTCATCGTTCAGTCGCCTTACTGGTCCACTATCGGTTGTCGAGGAGTATTTAGCCTTGGAGGGTGGACCCCCCATCTTCAACCCGGGTTTCCCGAGCCCGAGTTTACTCTATGGGCTAACCAGCTTCCGGCTACAGGACTTTCACCTTCTCCGGTGCGTCATTCAAACGCTTCGCTCTTCCACTGGCTTGTCCGCTTTCGCTCGCCGCTACTCACGGAATCGCGGTTGCTTTCTTTTCCTACAGGTACTGAGATGTTTCAGTTCCCTGCGTTCGCCCTTCACCCCTATGCATTCAGAGTGAAGTACCCTTGCGGGTGGGTTGCCCCATTCGGAAACCCCAGGATCACAGCTTGGTTACCAGCTCCCCTGGGCTTATCGCAGGTTCCAGCGTCCTTCATCGCCTCTCGACACCAAGACATCCGTCACGTGCCCTTATGCTCGGTCACACCAACCGGACACCGCGGCTTCGGCTCGGGCTTTCACCCTTACCTCTCCCGCTTCGCCGACCGATGTCACCCGGGCGCCCCTAGGAAGGGCCACCCGTCTCGTGCAGGTCTTCGGGACCCGCACGGACAGCACGTTCGCCTTAGCGCACTGCATTCAACTTTCTTGCAGCTTCTGTCCCCCCACCCGGCGACCCCTGCTGAAACTTCGCCTCGGCCTCGTCGTGGCAAGCCACGCCGAACACCTCGGCTGGTTCCGCAGAACCGGCTGGGGGACATGTTCATCCGTATCCGGTTGTCAAAGAGCAGGCGTCTTCGCCCGGGTTTACCAGGGTTTCAACGCCTTTTTTCACCCTTCGGCCTGTCCGGCGTGGGGTGGGGAGTACTTTAGACCCGACCCCCGAGCAGTCAAGCCGCTCAGGAATCGTTTTGATTCGTCCGACACAAGGCCCGAATCCACAAAGCATTGCGCCGTTTTCCGCGCATGAAGAAGGGGTGTCGTCCGCGAAGGACGACACCCCTGTTCAGGCAGTCTGGTTCAGGCAGTCCGGCTCTCCGAACCTGCCTGGTAGTCCGCTCCCCGCGGCTCAGCCGCCACCACCACCGCCGCCGCCGCTTCTCGGGGCCCGTGGGGCTCGAGGCGTGAGGGGCTCACGTTCGCGCCGGGGGGGCTGGCGACGCTCGGGCAGCACGACCTTCCTCACCTCGCCTTGGGTCTCGCCGGCCTTGGCCGATTCGGAGACCCGCTTGTAGACGTCACTCGCCCGGTCCACGGCGGGGTAACGCACCACAATCCGCCCCGCCTGGTCGCGCAGGACCACCTGGTACAGCACCTGCTCGCCCCCCAGGTCGTTCCGCTGGGTGCCGGGCATGGCCGAGGCGTCCAGGAAGGTGACATCGACCGTCATCTCGAGGTTGTCGGGAACGTCGATGCTCCACGCAGGATCGAGGGCCTCGGGCGTCGCGGCCTGGGTGGGAGCCGCGGGCTCGGGACGGGCAGCCTGTGTACCGGGCGCCCCCACGCTGCCGCCCTTGCCGCCGGGCTGGGGCATGGGCGCACGCCCCGCGGGCTGCGGAGCGATGTCCTCGGTCGGACGCGGCGTTTCATCCTCGGGATGCTCGACCATCGCCGCGAGCTTCTCCATGTCCGCGTACTTGAGGCTGGGCGGCATCTTGGCGGTGCCGTAGAGGATGTCGCCGGGCGTGAGCTGCACGCGGGCGAGGCGGTAGTAGCCGTAGTTGAAGACGTACATCTCCGCGGAGGCCATCGGCTGTGAGGAGAGCGGCGGGTTGGCCTCGGTGGCGGAGGTGAAGAAGAAGTAGCTGGGGCGATCGACGGTGATCGGCGCGGTCCAGTCGGACCACGGCCCTTCGATCAGCGATTCAGCCGCGAGAGCGCTCTGCGACTGCTGGAGATTGCGGCCGTAGAGCGGGTTGTTGATGATGACGCGGGCGCGGTAGCGGTACGTCGCGCCGGGCTCAACCGTGAGGTCGTGGGTCCAGACGCGGACATCGCTGTTCTCCAGCAGCGGGAGCGACGGCGTCTCGGAATCCTGCTGGGTTGCCGCAGTGGCGCCCTCGTAACCGGGAACGGTCTCGCCCAGCTCGGTGAGCTGACGGGCGATGTTCTCCCACTCGGCACGCTGGCGGCGGAGCTGCGCTTCGATCGTCGCGCGGTCGCCCGTCGGTGTCGGCGTCGTCTCACGAGGAGATGGAGCCGGGGCCTGGCGGCCGCCGCCGCGACCGCCGCGGGGAGCACGCGTCGGCGCCTGCTCGGGCTGCCGGGCCTCCTCGCGGCCGCCAGCGGGGACCTGGGCCAGTCGCTCCTCCAGGTCCTCGATGCGTCGGGTGACTTCGGCCAGGCGGCGGTTGAGGTTGTTGATCTGCACCAGCTTCGCCGCGGCGTCTCCGGCGGTCACGGCCTTCGATGGCGGCTGCCACTCGGGGCCGGCGACGATGGAGTAGTAGGGCGGACGCTGGATTTCATCGGCCACGTCCTGCACGGCGGGGAGCATGACCTGAGCCACGTCGCCCGCGGACCTGACCAGCTGCTTCCACTCGTCGAGCTTGTACGCCCGGCCCGGGGGCGCGGGGACGATGACGACTTCGGGCGTCTCGGGCGTCACGCCGTCGGCGTTGGTGATGGTCTCGCGCTCGTACTGCACCGCGACGATCTCGACGAGATCGATGCTGGCGCCGCCGCCCTGGTCACGCCACCAGTTGAGCGGGATGGGGCGCAGGGGCCCGTCGCCGTCGGGGTCGGTCGTGAGCGACTCGCGCAGTGCCGCACCGTTGAAGCTGAACTCGACGCTGACGGCGGCCTTGTCGAAGGGCTGCGCCTCGGGGAGCAGCTTGCCCAGTTCCGGGTGACGGATCTTCTCCGCGGGATTAATGGTCGCCTGCACCACGTGCGCCAGACCGCCGGTCGGAGCGGGCACGGCGGGCAGCGCGAAGAGGTCGTCCGCCTGACGCACGACCGCGGCGATGCCCGTCAGCGCGGGAGCACTGCCCAGCGGCACGCGCGGCGCGTTCGTGGCGACGCGGGGAGCCGAGGCCCCCACCGCCAGCTTGTCCGCCAGCGAGAAGGACGGCACCTCCGGCGGCTGGATCGTCGTGGAATCCAGACGCGCGGCGATGACCTTCGCCTCCGCCTCCACGATCGACATCGCCTCCGTGGCGCGCGTTTCCTTCGGCGGGTTGCCCACCTTCACCGGCTTTTCCGGCATGAACTGGAGGCCGATCGCGCCGAGGCACACCAGCCCGACCACACCGAGCACGATGCGGTCGACATTCTGTTCCAGTGGTGAAATGCCCTTGAGCTTCATCAATGCACCTCTGCGTTGGTTCGGTCCTGGCTCAGCCTTCGCCCCCCGCGGCGTTGGGGTCCGCGTTCGGGTCCGCCTCGGGGTCTGTGATGTTCAGGTCCGCCTTGAGCGCGGCGGGCATGTAGCGGGTCATCCAGCTGCGGAGCCAGATGGTCTCGATCTGAAGGGTGGCGCGGACGACGTGCTCCGGCCCGTACCAGTACCCGCGCTGGAGATCGTCCCAGACCTTGACCTCCTCCAGGTCCATGTCGATCACGGTCATGAAGTTGGTCCGCTCGATGGCGTTGAGGAAGTCCGGCAGACGGGCGGAGCTGACCACCGCCGTGAGCGTCACGACGCGGGTGTCGTAGATGCTGTTGGGGGCCTGGCGGCCGGTGATGGAGCGGTCCAGATCAAGCGGGGCCATGCCCGGCGCGGGAGGCTCGGCGGCGGCGGGAGCCGCGTCGAAGCCGTCCATGCCGCCGCCGCGGTAGCTGCTCATGGGGTCGGTCTGGCGGCCGCCGCGGGCCACGCCGTGGGGCATGGCGATCTCGATCTTCTCGATGCGCTTCACCACCGCCTGATCAACATTCACGAGCCGCCCGTTCACGCTGTTGGCGAGGTTCACCGCCGCGAAGATGTCTCGCAGCACCCAGTAGTCCCACTGGAAGAGGAACATGTCCTTGGCGTTGATGAACTTGGGATCGATGTTCTGCCCGGTGGGAACGAAGGCGCCGCCCGGATCGCTGGGGAGCGACTCCATCGAGGCGTACACCGAGATCGCCTGAGCCCGGCCCTGGTATTCGCCCAGACGACGGTCGGAGAGCTGCTTGGCGAGCTTCTCCTGCTCCTCGGTGGTCAGGTCTCGCTTGTTGGCGGTGATCTTCTCGATCTCGCTCGCGCGGTACGCGCTGAGGGATTCGGCGAGCTGGGCGGGGTCGGCGGGCGCGCCGGCGCGGGAGGAGGCCAGCAGGGCGAGGTAGGGGTTCGCGGCCCCCCGCTTGCCCAGCAGCGCGTCTTCCAGGCGGTCGAGCTGGTAACGCTCGCCCGTGGGGAACACGCCCTCCACCAGCGGGACGTGCTCGGTGCGCCCGACGCTCTCCGCATCGGGGCCGACGCCCTTGTTGAAGGCCTCGGCCTTCGCCACGACCGACTCGGCCTGGCGCAGCATCACCTGCCGCTGCTCCTTGAACCAGTTGATGAGCGTCAGGTTGGGGAACTCGCTCATGCTGATCGGCTGGCCCGAGGCCTCGATCACCGGGAGCGTGTAGTTGATCTTGAGGCCCTGGAGCTTGTTGAACGCGTCCGCCGCGTCCTTCTCCTGCTTGGCGCGGATCTTCGCGTCCCAGGAGTTGCTCAGGAACCACGAGGTGGGCAGCATCACCAGGATCAGCGCGCTGAACACCACGATGAGCACGTTGCCCTTGATCCAGTCCATGACCGGCTTCACTAGAAACCTCCCGTCTCATCCGCGGCGGGCGCGGGCTTGGGCTTGAACACGATGTACCAGTCCACCGTCACCACGCCGGTCGTGGCGGGGCCGGTGGTCGGGGGCTGCTCGATCGGCGCGAGAGTGTTGAGTTGCGTCTGATCGGGGCTGGGGCCGCTGCTTCCGCTCGCGCCGCCGCGGCCGCCGGTTTCCTGGCCGTACTCGATGCGGGGGGCCGACCGACGCGCGGCTCGCCCACCTTCACGCGAACCTTCCGGGGCCTGTGGCGCTCCACGCCCTGCCTCGCGGCCCGCTTCAGGGGCGGCTCCCTCGGACTTGACCTCTGTGAACTTGATCGTCGGCTTCGTCACTGTGTACGGCAGGTCGGTGCGATTCTGTGCCTCGGCGAACCAGACCTCCAGCGTGCGGTCGATGAAGCGACGCACCAGCGGCTGAGAGGTGTTCACCACCAGCTCGCAGCGGATGCGCGGGAAGGAATCATCGCTCTGAATGGTGTTGCTATCGGCGTCCGTTTCGGGCTGGGCGCCGGGGTCCAGATCCATGGCGTCCGCCGCGACAACGTTGGGCGGGTAGTAGCGGGTGTTGAAGGAAACCAGCGAGTAGGCCGGGCCGGGCACGGGAGGCTGCGCCGTCTCACGCTCCCACCCCGGCACCTTGGAATCGCTGAAAGCGAACAGCGACTGCAGGTCGGCGGTGATCATCTCGAACATCGCCCGCCGCTCCAGCAGGCTCACCATGTTCGCCGCCCGCATGTCCGGCTCGCCGGCGTCGGTGACCTTGGCATCGACCGCGGTGCTGCGCAGCTGCGAGCCGTTGTTGAGCGTGGAGGCCACGATGGGGTCGGTGATGCGCCCCGTCGCCTCGAAGTGGTTCCGAACCGGGCGGATGAACATGACCGCGCTGGCCAGGCCCGCGATCCCCGCCGCGAGGCCGAACCACCCCACCTTCTCCTTCCACATCGCCTTGCGGAGCACGGCGGTGGGCATGAGGTTGCCGCCCACGGCGTTGAGGCCCAGACCCTGCAGGGCCAGGCCGTAGGCGGTGACGAGAGTGGTGGTGTTCTCCGCGAACGCCGCGGCACGCTCGCCCTCGATCGTCGCCCGCTTGAAGGGCGTCTGGGCGTCCACGCGGTAGACGTCCATGCCCAGCTGCTGCTTGAGGTACTTCCGCAGGCCGGGGAGCAGGAACGTGCTGCCGACGCCGATGAGGCGCACCAGCTGCGCGTCCTTGTTGATCGACTGGTAGTAGCCGATGGACCTCTGGATTTCCTGGGCCAGATCGGTGAACACCGGCCGCATCGCCTGGAAGACCTGGCGGGCGTGCTTGGTGTCTTCCGCTTCCTTCTTCAGTTTCTCCGCCTTGGGGTAGCTGAGCTGGAACTGGTTGACCAGCGCCTCGGTGAACTGGTGGCCGCCAATGTGGAAGGTGCGCACCCACATGCGGCCCGGCGTGGCGATCACCAGGTCGGTGGAGGTGGTGCCTACGTCCACGATGATCGTGCCGGGGGTCTTGTTGTCGAAGCTCAAGTCATACGCCAGCGCGTTGTACACCGCGATGGGGGAGAGCACCACGTAGTTGGGGTAAATCCCAACGTCCGCGAGCATGTTGAGGCGCTCGTTCACCTTCTCGCGGGTGATGGCGAAAATGCCCACCTCCACGTCCGGTGAATCAGGGGACACGAAGGTCTGGTAGTCCCATTCCACGTTCTCCAACGGGAAGGGGATCTGCTGCATCGCCTCGAACTTGACGATGTCGGGGACCTTCTTGGGCTCCACCGGCGGGAGCTTGGCGAAGCGGGCGAACGCCGAGTGGCCCGGCACCGACACCGCGATGGCCGCCTTGGACAGGTCATACTGGCTGGCCAGAGCCCCCAAGGACACCCGCAGCACGTCGTTGGCGTCCACCCCAGGGGTGGACAGCACCTTGGGATGGGGGATCACGGCGAAGTCGAGCACGCGCACGTTGCCGTCGCCCAGGGCTTCAAGCTTCACCGCCTTGATCGCCGCGGCGCCGATCTCGATACCCCAACAGACTGAAGAAGATGCCATTGGTGAACCCTCGTGCAGCTCCCGCGGCTTTGAGCCGGGGGGCGGGGATAGTACACGATTCCAGGTAATCAGCCGGTGGGGCCTCGCCCACACCTTGCCGACTCCCGCAGAATACGGGATGCCGTACCAACCAGTTCCCTAGCGTTGGTCACTGCTCTGTAACAACCCGGAGGCCGTCACCCCTGTCCGAGCTTTTTCAGGATGATCGCCCGGACTTCCTTGGCGTCCGCGCTCCCGCCGGAGAGCTTCATGACCTCGCCCACCAGCCGCCCCGCCGCGGCGAGTTTCCCCGCACGCACATCCTCCGCCGCCTTGGGGTGGGCCTCGATCGCCTGATCCGCCCACCGCTCCAGCCCCGCTTGGTCGCGGACGATGAGCAGCCCCCGCTCACGGGCGAGGGCTTCCACGTCGCCGGCCTCTCCCCCTTCACAGAGCACGCCGAACAGCTCGTCCATTCCCTGAGCGCTCACAAGCCCCTGCTCGCGGAGGGCCCCCACCGCCGCCGCGGCCTCGGGCGTGATCCCCAGGGCGTGGATCTCCACCCCTCGCTCGTTGGCGCGCTTCGCGCCGGATTGAAGAAGCAGGTTCGCCGCGAGCCGCCCCGCGCGCGAGCGCTCGATGTGCCGCGCCACCAGAGCATCGATGCACGCCTCATAGAACAGGCACGTATCGCGCTCCTCCACCAGCGCCCAGGCTTCCTTGACACCCAGCCCGTAGTCCTTGACGTAGCGGCGGAAGCGATCCAGGGGCGGTTCCGGCAGCAACGCCTTCACCCGCTCCTTCCACGCCGCGTCGATGACGACGGCGGGCAGGTCGGGATCGGGGAAGTAGCGGTAATCGTGGGCGTCTTCCTTCTCGCGCTGCACGTAGGTGACGTTGCGGACATCATCCCAGCCGCGGGTGATCTTCGTCCCCTTGCCCAGAACGCGCCGGTCCTCAACCCAGCGGCGGGGCTGCTCGGCAAGTTCGTACTCGACGGCGGCCTTCAGCGACCGGAACGAGTTGAGGTTCTTGATCTCCACGATCGGCGTCTTGACCACGGAGGTGTCGCGGAGCGTGAGCACGCAGTTGATGTTGGGCTCGAACCGCATGTGCCCCTTCTGCATCACGCCCTCGGTCACGCCCAGGAAGCGGCAGAGGTTGCGCAGCATCCGGGCGAAGAGCACCACATCATCCGCGCTGCGAAAGTCCGGCTGGGTCACGACCTCGAGCAGGGGCGTGCCTGCGCGGTTGAGATCAAGGATGGAAAAGTCGATCGGATGCCCGCCCGGCGCCTCGTGCAGCAGCTTGCCCGCGTCTTCTTCCAGGTGCGCGCGGATGATGCCGATGGTGCGGCGCTCCCCTTCCAGCAGCGGAAAGCCCGCCTGATCCACGGGGGGCAGCTCCACCGCTCCGTCGAAGCACAGGGGCAGGTCGTACTGGCTGATCTGATAGCCCTTGGGCAGGTCCGGGTAGAAGTAGCTCTTGCGGTCCCACTTGGTGGTGTCCGCGAGCGAGCAGTTGAGGGCGAGCCCCACCATCATCGCCATCTCCACCGCGGCGCGGTTCGCCACCGGCAGTGCGCCGGGCAGCCCGAGCACGGTCGGATCGATCAGCGAGTTGGGGGGCGCGCCGTCGAACTCCCGTGCCGCGGGGCTGGGAGCACGCGAGAACATCTTGGTGCGCGTCGCAAGCTCGATGTGCACCTCCAGGCCGACCACGAGCTGGACCGACACGATGTCCTCGAGCGTTGCGTGCATGGGCAGATCGTACCGGAGGTTCACCCCCGCGCCGCCGCGAGCCCCGCGGCGATCGCCCGCTGCTCCACCTGCAGCACCCGGATCCGGCTGATCTTCAGCTCCGCTGCCAGCTCCGCGAGCGTGCGCGGCGGGCCGCCGTCCCATCCGAAGCGCAGCAGCAACACCGTCGCCTCACGTTGAGGCACGCGACCGGCGCGAATCGCCGGCAGCAAGCGCGCATCCGGTTCAAGGAAAGCCTGCCAGGGCGAAACGGCACGCTCCCACGCGGGCATGGGGAGCCCCTGCGGGATGACCGCCACGGCGCGGCGGGCCGAGCCATCGGGCGGGGTCAGTTCACGGACGACCTGGGTCGCGTAGCGGTCCAGCGCCAGCCCCGCCGCGCCCGCGAGCCTGCCGCCTTTCGCCGCGTCGTGCGCATCCACCACGTCGCCGATCCTGCCGATGGCCCCCGTCAGAATCCGCAGCACGGCCTGCGCCCCCACTTCCTCGATGGGCTTGCCCAGACGCGCGGCGAGGGTGTCGAGCATGAGCCGGAACTGAGATCGCACCAGCTCCGCCTTGAGGCGCGACGCCCAGCGCAGCAGCGTTTCCGCGCGGTCCACCGCCGACGCCGATGGCTGAAGCCGGTCCAGCTTTTCGATCAATCTCGCGGCTTCGGCGCGGAGGTACTGGTACGCCGCAAGACGCGCCGACTCCTCCGCCCCGATGGGCGGCCCCATGATGCGGGCCGCTCTGATGAACGCCGTGACGGTGGCGGGCGTGGGCTCACACAGCCCTGTGCGCACGGGCGGAGCGGCAAGCAGGGCCGGGCCGGCGCTGCGCTTCATGCTGGGCACGACCAGCGCTCCACTATCCAGCAATGTGCGCAGTTTCTCAGCGCGTTCCAGCGTGATGGCTCGCCGGACCGCCCCGCGCGAGCGCCGCGTGCGACGGGCCATCAGCCCCAGGTCGATGCCCCGCCGCCACGCGCGATACAGCACGCGCCGCTTCTTGGCGCTCAGGGCCGGGGCTTCGCGCAGCTCCGGCTTACCCGCACGCCGGAGCACCTGGCGCACGCCCTCGTGGCTTCGCCCCATCTCCGCCGCGATCCGCGCCGCCGCCTGACTCACCGAGAGCCCCTCCGCACGCAGGCGGCGGGCACGCTCGATCATCTCCGCGGCTTCCTCTTCGCTCACCCGCGTGAACTGGCAGGCTCGCTCAAGAGCCTGGGCATTTGCCGCGGCGAACTGCTCCACCATGCGGGGCGTGAACACCAGCCGCGCCCGCCCCTTGGGATCGACGACCCGCCGCGCAATCAACCCCCGGCGGCGCATGCGGTCGAGCGTCACGCGGCTGACGTTCCACCTCGCCGCGAGCGTCGCGGCGTCTTCGCCGGAAACCTCGTCTACCTTCAGCCTCGCGGCGGCGCAAAGCCGCTCGACCAGCGGGCTCAGCTCCGAGCGCAGCTCGGCGCCGGGAATCAACTCCTTATGGGCGGGGTCGCCGTCCCGCCCGGTGATGCGGAAGACGAGCCAGTCCTCGGGGTAGGTCAGCGCCGGGTCCACGTCGAGGGCGAGGGCTTCGGCGCGTTCGATGCACACCAGCACCGCGGCGCGGTCCATGGAGGTGATGGACTGCTCCAGTCTCTTGAACGCCGCGTTCTTCAGGGCGGGCAGCGGGGGCACGGTGCAAGAGTACCCGTACAGTCATGCCGTGCTCCCGGTTCGCGAGCCCATCATCATCGGCCCCACGGCGGGCGGGAAGACCGCGCTGGCGGTGGAAGCGGCGCTGGAGGTCAACCGGCGCGCCGGTCGCCCCGTCGCCGAGGTCGTCTCCGCCGACTCCATGCTGCTCTACCGCGGCCTCGACATCGGCTCCGCCAAGCCCACCCTGGAAGAGCGAAAAGGCATCCCCCACCACCTCATCGACGTGGCCGAGCCCACCGAGCGATTCACCGTCCACGACTGGCTCAAGGTGGCCACCCAGACCATCGAGGAGATCCGCGCCCGCGGCGGGTTCCCGATCGTCGTCGGCGGCACCCACCTCTATATCAAGGCGCTCCTCGACGGCCTGTTTGAAGGACCGGGCGAAGACCCCGCCCTGCGCGAACGCCTCCGCACGCTCCCGCCGCAGGAGCTTCGAGCACGCCTCGAAGCCGTGGACCCCGCCGCCGCGGCACGTCTGCACCCCAACGACATCCGCCGCACCATCCGCGCCCTGGAAGTCTTCGAACTGACCGGGAAGCCCATCAGCGAGCACCAGACGCAATGGGACCGTCAGCACGAAGAATCTCAGCGCGGCAAGCCCCGGCGCGTGCTCATCGGGCTCACCTGGCCCCCCGAGCTGCTCAACCCGCGCATCAACGCCCGCGTCAAGAAGATGGTGGAAGATGGGCTGGTGGAAGAGGCCCGGGGCCTGTGGCTCTCCAACCGGCTCGGGCCACAGGCGCGGGAGGGGCTTGGGTACAAGCAGCTCATCGCCCACTTCGAAGGCCGCTGCTCCCTCGAGGACGCTATTGAAGAGGTGAAGATCGAAACGCGGCGATTCGCCAAGAACCAGCGCACGTGGCTGCGGCGGCTGCGAACCACGCCCGGTTCGGTATGGATCGACGCCACGACGACGCCCCCGGACCAATGGCCCGAGGTCGTGCTGCGTGCCTGCGAACAGCCGGGGTGATGAGGCTCAGCGCTCGACGTAATAGGTGTCGGCGGGCTCCGCGACGGCGGGCGCCTGCGCAATCCACTTCGCGCCGTTGCACATCGAACACGGGATCGGCAGCCCCTCGCCGGGAGTGTCGATCGGGCGTCCGCCGTTGAGCGTGCGCACGCCCATGTAACGCCCGCAAGGCTCGGTCCCGCGACCGTTGCACTTGGGACACTTCACGCGAACAAACGAGTCTCCGACTAGCTTCAGCATCGGCCGGCCCTCCGGGCCCCACGTTTCTTCCGGTTCCACCGGAGCAATCGCATCATTTTATACGAGTGTCCCCGGCACAACAGCCTCGGCGAAACCAGCCCGGCGGGGAGGGAAATCCGGGTCTCTGAATCGAGCCGGCCCTCCTCTGGCGAATCTCCACGGCTCTCAAGAATACCGCCTGGTCAAAACCACGGGTCTGTGCGTATCTACTTGACACCGGCGGGATGCTTCCCTTTCCTGTGGCTCAACCCCGGCCGCGCCCGGGTTTTTGTTTGCGTTTTATAAGGATTCGGAACCGCGTATGGCCAAGAAACCCGCGAAAGCGAAGGCCGCCGGCACCGCCGCAACGGCGACTGAGGAAGCTGCGCCCGCAAAATCCCGCGGCCGCGGCGGGCGCGGGGGCCGTCGCCAGGCATCCACTTCCTACGTCGCGGGCGCGGCGAAGAACCGCCACCTGGTGATCGTCGAGTCGCCCAGCAAGGCCAAGACGATCAACAAGTACCTGGGCAAGGACTACCTGGTGCTCGCGAGCGTCGGGCACGTGCGCGACCTGCCCAGCCGCAACCCCAAGGGCGTGAAGAACCCCGTGCCGGGCGTGGACCTCGAGCACGACTTCAAGCCCACGTATGAGATTTCCGAGGGCAAGGAGCGCGTCCTCAGCGACCTCAAGCGTGCCGCCAAGGAGGCGATCAGCACCGGGCGCGACATCTGGTTCGCAACGGACTTGGACCGCGAAGGAGAGGCGATCGCGTGGCACCTGGCGCAGGAGCTGGGCGTGAAGCCCGAGCAGGCCAAGCGCGTGATCTTCCCGGCCATCACGAAGACCGAGATCGAGAAGGCGTTCAAGAACCCGCACCCCATCGACGTGGACCGCGTGAACGCTCAGCAGGCGCGGCGCATCCTCGACCGCATCGTGGGGTATCAGGTCTCGCCGCTGCTCTGGAAGAAGGTGGCGCGCGGGCTTTCCGCCGGGCGCGTGCAGTCGGTGGCGGTGCGGCTGGTCGTGGAGCGTGAGCGCGAGATCCGCGCGTTTGTTCCCGATGAATATTGGGCGATCACCGCGAACTTCACGACCGAGCTCGCCAAAGCCGCGGGGCTGGCGGACGAGTGGGCGAAGTTCATGGCCCGGCGCGACGAGAAGGGCAACCCGCCCACGCAGCGCGTGCAGGGTGCGTGGCTGGCCGAGCACGCCGGCTTCCACGCGGAGCTGGTTGAGTTCGACGGCCAGAAGTTCGACGTGCGCGTGCCGGGCACGACCGCGGAGCTGCCCGAGCCCCCGGACGACGGCTCCGACCGCGTCATGGAAGTGGCGATGTACGCCGGCCTGACCGACGTGCACACCGAGGTCCGCGAGGACCCCAAGGGCAAGGGCCCGGCCCGGTGGGTGCGCGAAGTCCGCGGCACGCTGGACCCCTCCACCCCCTACACCGTCGTTTCGATCGAGACGCGCCGAACGACTTCCCGCCCCGGCGCGCCGTACATCACCTCCACACTCCAGCAGGCCGCGTCGAGCCGCCTGGGCTTCAACGCGCAGCGCACGATGCGCACCGCGCAGCAGCTGTACGAAGGCGTGGAGATCCCCGGTGAAGGCCCGGTCGGCCTCATCACCTACATGCGTACGGACTCGACGAACCTCTCCGCCGACGCCATCGACATGGCGCGGAACTACATCCGCTCGACGTGGGGCGAGAAGTACCTGCCCGAGAAGCCCAACGTCTACACCTCGTCGAACAAGGCGGCGCAGGAGGCGCACGAGGCCATCCGCCCCACCAGCACGGATTACCCTCCGCACCGCGTCCGCAGCGCCCTGACCCCCGACCAGTTCCGCCTCTACCAGCTCATCTGGGAGCGCTTCCTCGCCTGCCAGATGGTCCCCGCGCAGTGGGACTCGACGACGGCGCTGATCCGCGGTGGGCGCGACCCCAAGCGTCCCTGCACCTTCCGCGCCACCGGCCGCTCGCTGGTCTTCGACGGCTTCTACAAGGCCACGGGCGTGCCCACCTCCGGCGACGAGCAGACCCTGCCCCGCCTGACGGAGCAGACGCCGGTCTCTCCCTTCGCGCTGGACGTGGAGCAGAAGTTCACGCAGCCCCCGCCGCGGTACACCGAAGCCTCGCTCATCAAAGTGCTGGAGAGCGAGGGCATCGGGCGGCCTTCGACGTATGCGTCGATCATCAGCGTGATCCAGGAGCGCAAGTACGTCGAGCAGATCGACCGCCGGTTCTACGCAACGGACCTGGGCGAGGTCGTCACGGACAAGCTCGTCGAGGCGTTCCCCGAGATCATGGACGTGGGCTACACCCGCGACATGGAGCAGCAGCTCGACAAGATCGAGGAAGAGCACATCGACTGGATCGAGATGCTGCACAGGTTCTACGGGCCCTTCAAGCAGTCGCTGAAGGCCGCGGAGGAGAACCTGGTCCACGCGAAGGCGGAAGTCGTCCCCGCGCCGGAGCAGTTTCGCTGCCCGCAGTGCGGCTCTTCGCTGGTGTACCGCTTCGGCAAGAACGGTCGCTTCCTCTCCTGCTCCACCTACCCCGAGTGCGGGTACGCCAGCCCGGTGGACCGCGAGGGCAACCCGCGTCCCGCGGCGGAGACCGTGGACGTGGCGTGCCACAAGTGCGGCGCTCCGATGACCAAGCGCGTCGGCCGCTTCGGACCGTTCCTGGGTTGCAGCAACTACAACAACAAGGAAAAGCCCTGCGACGGCATCCTGAACCTGGACCGCAAGGGCCGCGTCACCGCGCCCTCGATGCCGCCGCTGATGACGAACGTGCCCTGCGAGAAGTGCGAAGCGCCGCTGGTGCTGCGCAGTGGCGTGCGCGGGCCGTGGCTTTCCTGCTCGCGGTTCCCCAAGTGCCGCGGACGTGGCAAGTGGAACGAGCTGCCCGAGGAGACGCGGGCGTCGCTGGAAGCCCAGCTCAAGGCCCACGAGCAGGCCAACCCCATCCCGATCATCCGCACGCTGAGCGGCAAGCCGCTGACCGACGCGACAGGCAAGCCCCTGCCCGACGCGCTGCCGGTGGGCACTTCTCCCGATACGCCGGAGACCTTCGAATCCGTCGCCGATTCACTGGAGTGACGCCCGGGGTCAGTTCCTGATTGAGGCCGGGACCGAAGCCGAGTCCGGTGACGGGTCTTCGATCCTGGCGATCACGCGCTGCACCAGCCGGTGAACGCTCTGCGTCGTCTTGCGCTTCGCGAGCGTCTGCTCAACTTCGCGCAGGGCCTGCAGGCGTACCGGATCGTTCGGAGCCTCCATCGCCTCGGCACAGCGCTTCATCGCCGCCACGGCCAGATGCAGCGGGTCGTCGGGCGCGAGCTTGGGGAGCAGCATCTGCTCAAGCTCCTCCAGCAGCACACGCGGCCGCTCGTGCTGCCCCAGGCTGATCATGTAATGCGCCAGGGCGTAGCGGCTCATCAGGGCGTCGAAGTGCTCGCCGCGCCCGGTCCGCAGCATCTGCTGGTACTCGCGATCCAGCAGCTGCAGCCGCTCGATGGCGCCCGCCAGCCTGCCGTCCGGCTCCAGAATCTTCCAGTTGCTGATGAACTCCAGCCACACGAGCATCGGCAGAAGCCGGTCGTAGCGGTCCGCCGAAGACGCCCCGCCCAGGTTCTTGGCGTTCACGATCTGCACCAGGGTCTTGATCTCCTGTCGTACCGCGGCTTTTTCCTCATCCCACAGGCGCTGCGCCTCCGCGTGCGCCTCGGCCTGGCGGCGAAGCTCCGAGTCCTTGGCGTGGACGTACTGCACCGTGAAAGAGATTCCAAGCACGACTCCCACGAGCAGCGCCGCGGCGGTAAACGGATGGCGGTACGCCCACATGCCGGTCCGCTTCAGCGGGCCGGGCTTCAGCCACGGAATCGGCTCGTGCCGCAGGATCCGCTCCAGGTCCTCGGCGAGTTCGCCGGCGGAGTGGTGCCGCCGGCCGCGGTCGTGCAAAAGGGAGCGCTCGATGATCCCCCCCACGTCGCCCCGGATCTTCCGACGCGGCAGCTCGCCTCGGGAGTTGTGCATCGCGGCGACTTCATCGTGGGTCGAGCCGTTGGGCAGCTCGCCGGTGATGAGGTAATACAGCAGCCCGCCCAGCGCGTAGATGTCCGCGGGCGGGGCGAGGCAGTCTTCTTCCTGAAGGAACTGCTCGGGGGACATGAAGGCGATGTTGCCGCGGGCGCCGCGCTCGGGGTTGAGCACCGACAGGGCGAGGCCGAAGTCGCCGATCTTGGGCTCGCCGCTCCTGGTGAGGAGGATGTTGTCGGGCTTGAGGTCGCAGTGCACCACGCCGGCCTCGTGCGCGGCCTGCAGCGCGCGGGCGAGCTTGGCGACGAACTCCACCGCTTTGGGCACGGGCCAGGGGAGCTTCTGCTGCCCCAGGTCGCCGCCGTCGGCGAACTCCATGACCATGAACGCCGCGCCCGAGGCCGTGTCCACGCCCTTGTCCAGCACGCGCAGCACGTTGGGGTGCGTGACGCGCCGGCCCGCCAGCGCCTCGCGCTCCGCCCCGCCCGCGCGCACGATCTTCACCGCCACGTCGGCGCTGAACCCTTCGCTGGACATGCTGCGGTCCTGCGCCCGGTACACCAGCGAGGCGCGGCCCGCCCCCACCAGCTCCAGCAGCCTGTACCGCCCCTCCGGACCGAAGTCGCACGGGCAGGCCCAGGGCATCATGCTCGACGCCAGCGCTTCGTCCACCAGCACGCTCGCCAGAAGGTTCTTATCCATCCAGCACCCCCGCCGAAAACTTCTCCTGCAGCAGCGTTCGGATCGCGCGCCACCGCTGGCGCGTCGCCTCCTCCGAAAGCCCCAGGAGCGTGCCGATGGCCCGGTGCGAAGCCCCCTTGAGGCGCAGGGACAGCACCTGACGATCGATCTCATCCGAAAGACAGGCCATCATGCGGTAGAGCAGGATGGTCGCCTCGTCGTCGCTCTTATAACGGCACAGACGGTCGAGCAGCGCCTGCGCATACGGCCCTTCCTCGTCGAGGAGCGTCCGGGCACGCTCGATCAGGCGCGTTCTGTTCAGAGCGTTGTTGCGCGTGATCGCGTCGATCAGCGCCCACAGCTCCGCCACCGACCGCGGCCGCAGCGTCCCCGCCTCCACCATCGTGTCCACCCGACGAAGGACGGACGAAAACACGTCCTCGCTGTCGAAGACCGTCCGGGCGTTCGCGGAAAGCTTGCGGCGCGCCACCGCACGGATCCGGTCCCTGTGCTCCATCAGGTAGTTGGCGATGGCTTCTCGGTCCTTGAGCGGCAGATCCTCAAGCCCTTCTCCGGAAAGCTCTTGGTGCACGCGCAGCCCTATCTGTTGCTTTTCCATGAAAATTCGCTCACGATCCCGCCTCGTGCGGTGTACATGCTACTAGACGCCGGGTTTCGTGGGGGGCGATCCTCGGAACGTAAGGCGCTGGGGATGTGGGAAGAATGGTTTGACAAACTCATCTGCAGGCTTTACCAGGCTCTCGGCGGCAGTTGCGAGGATCTGAAAGGCACTCCAGACGACAAAGCTCGGGCGGTCGACATCGCGTATCGCGAGGGGGGGCCGCCCGAGTTTCCAGATAAAGAGGCCAGGGACGAGTTTCTCGTACTTCTCGATCAGCTCGAGATATGCATCGAGGACCCCCAGGCCACACTCTCACCCGTGGGGAAAGAGATTCTCCTCACAGACATCAACGATCTGCGACAGGAGATCCCGCCATGATCTCCACCCCGCAGCAAGCGACGATCGCCGCGGCGCCAACCCCCGAAGAACGAACCCGCGAAATCAGCGATCGCGTCGCCGCCGCGTGCGAGGGAGTGCGCATTTCTTCCATCGCCGCGATCACCGGCGTGCATCCGGAGACCGTGCGCCGGTACGTCACCGGCAAGTCTCCCCCGAGCGGGGCATTTCTGGCGGCGCTGTGCGACGGGCTGGGGATCAGCCCGCGCTGGCTGCTCCTGGGGGACGGCCCACGCTTCATCGCCGAGCCGGGCTTTACCGCGCCCGAGTACGGCTCACACAAGGAAACGCTCCTCGCGTGCGTGGCGCAGCTCGCCGCGAGAATCGAGCAGCTTCCCTGAAACAGCTTTCCTGAAAGCCTGGTGTGGCAAAGGACGCACGCACGTGCGTGCCGCGGGTCGCTCTTACGCCGCCCTCTCCATCGGCTCGTCGTACTTGGCGCGGATGGCCAGGAAGTCCTCCTCGCGCCGCTGGAAGGCCTCGACCACATCGGGGTCGAAGTGCGTGCCGGACTCCTTGAGGATCGTCGCCTTGGCGACCTCGTGCGAGAAGGCCGACTTGTACACGCGCTTGGACGTCAGCGCGTCGTAGACATCCGCCAGCGCGACGATCCGCCCGCACAGCGGGATGTCCGTGCCCGTCAGCCCATCGGGGTACCCGGTGCCGTCCCAGCGCTCGTGATGGCTCGCGGCGATATCACGGGCCATCTGGAGATACTTCACGTTCGGGAAGGCCTTGCACGCGTCGTCCAGCGTCTGGGCCCCCACCGTCGTGTGCATCTTCATGATCTCAAACTCGCGGTCGCTCAGGCGGCCGGGCTTGAGGAGCACGCTGTCGGGGATCCCCACCTTGCCGATGTCGTGGAGCGGGCTGGTCAGATAGATGAGCCGCACGAACTCATCGTTCACCTCGCCCCGGAACTTGGGGACCTGTGCAAGGTCCGCGGCGAGCACCTGGCAATAGCCGCGGACGCGCTCCAGGTGCGCGCCGGTCTCGGGGTCGCGCGATTCCGCCAGGCGGGCCATGGCGAAGATGGCGACCTCGCGCGTCTCGAGCGAGAGCATGCGCTCGCCGGCGCGCACGCGGGCGAGCAGCTCGGGCGCATGGAAGGGCTTCACCATGAAGTCGTCCGCCCCCGCGTCGAACCCCTCCACCAGCTCCCGCGGCAGGTTGTGGTGCGTCAGCAGCACGAAGTAGACGTAGCCGGGGATGTTCTCGCGCCGAATCGCGCGGCAGAGGTCCAAGCCGCTCAGGTGGGGCATTTCCCAATCGGAAATGACCATCCGGTACTCCCCGGTCCGCACCATCTCCAGGGCGGTCTTCCCGTCCGTGGCGGTGCCCACCTCGTACCCGGCGCGCTTCAGGGTCTGCTCGATGAGCGTCAGAGAAACCCTGCTGTCATCAACGGCGAGAATCTTCATGCGTCATTACCCCCCTTGCGACCCACCGGAAGAGCCGCATGTTTCCCGGACTTTCGGGATGTACGCCAGGCAGCGCTCCACCTCCTGACGCAGCGTCTTCAGCTCCGTGTGGAGCGACTCCAGCGCGTTGGCGCGGGCGTACGTCTCCACCATCTCGGCCAGCGCGCCCAGACGCGCCGCCGCCGCCGCGCCCGCGGCTCCGCGCAGCGCGTGCGCGACGCGGGCCACCGACGCGGCATCACCCGCGCGCAGGCCAGACTCCATTGCTTCGATGTCGCTCCGCAGCTCCTGCTCGAACTCGTCGAGCAGCATCCGCACGGTCTCGGCGTCGTCGCAGCATCGCGAGGAAAGCTCGCTGACGCTGAGCGGAGCATCCATTCCCTGGCGAGTTGATCCGTTGTTGTCCACGGGAGTCCCCCTTCCTTATGCGGCACGCCGCTGAGGCAGGAGTGCGTTGATGGTCTCGATGAGCTTCTTGGGATCGATGGGCTTGCTCACGTATGAGTCCATCCCCGCCGCCAGACAGCGTTCCCTGTCTCCTTTCATGGCATTGGCGGTCAATGCAACAATGGGCACGCGGCCGTTGGGGCTGCACTTGCGGCCCGCGGCCTCCATCGCGCGAATCTCCGCGGTGGCCTGGAACCCGTCCAGTTCGGGCATCTGACAGTCCATCAGAATCAGGTCGTACATGCGCAACGCCACGGCCTCGACCGCCTGACGGCCGTTGGCGACCACGTCGCACGTGAAGCCGGCGCGGGTCAGCACCTTCTCCGCGACGAGCTGGTTGACCCGGTTGTCGTCCGCGACCAGCACGCGGGCGTCGGTCCTGGTCGGCTTCGGCAGCGCGATGAACCCCTTCGCCGCGGGTCGGTCCACCGGGACTGGCTCGCGCCTGTCCGCGGCGATGGCGTTCATGATCGCGTCGAAGAGCTGCGACTGCCGCACGGGCTTGGTGAGCTGCCCCGCGAACCCCATCTCGCGCAGACGGTCGGGCTGAATCGCCGACTCGACCGAGAGCATGATCATCAGGGACGTGCCGCAGATGTCCGCGTCGGCCTTGATCGCGGTCGCCAGTTCGAAGCCGTCCATGCCGGGCATGTCGTTGTCGATGAGCGCGACGCGGAAGGGCTTGCCCTTTGCCGCGGCTTCGTGGAGCAGGCGCAGCGCCGCCTCGCCGTCCTGCGCGGGGACCGCCTCGAGCCCCCAGGACTCGATCTGCTGGCTGAGAATTTCGCGCTGAATGTCGCTGTCGTCGATCGCGAGGACGCGCAGGGTGCGAGGGTCCTCGGGGGGCGGCTCCGTGACCGCCGCGGGGGCCTCCGCACGCTGCACCTTGACGGTGAACCAGAACGTGGAGCCGCGGCCCACTTCGCTCTCGATGCCGACCGACCCGCCCATCAGCTCGGCGAGCTTCTTGGAGATCACCAGCCCCAGGCCCGTGCCGCCGTAGACGCGGGTGGTCGAGGCGTCGGCCTGCGAGAAAGCCTTGAAGAGCCGGTCGATGCGGTCCGCCGGGATGCCGATGCCCGTGTCGGTCACGGTGAATCGGATGACCACGTCCTCGCCGCTGTCCGAATCCACTGTGACGCGGAGCACGACGCCGCCTTTGTCCGTGAACTTGATGGCGTTGTTGATGAGATTGATGAGGACCTGCTGCAGGCGGTCCGAGTCGCCCCGCACGTAGCAGGGGACGCTGGGGTGGACGTAGCAGGCCATCTCCAGCCCCTTCGAGGCCGCGCTGAGGGCGAGGATCGACATCACCCGCTCCACGGTCTCGGAGAGGTTGAAGTTTCCGGTGACGATCTCCAGCTTCCCCGCCTCGATCTTGGAAAAGTCGAGGATGTCGTTGATGACCGTGGTCAGCGACTCGGCCGAGGCCTTGACCAGCTCCGCGTACCGCGCCTGCTCCTCGTTCAGGTGCGTGCCCAGCAGCAGGTCGGTCATGCCCAGCACGCCGTTGAGCGGCGTACGGATCTCGTGGCTCATGTGCGCCAGGAACTCGCTCTTGGCGCGGCTGGCCGCCTCCGCGGCTTCCTTCGCGACGATCAGCTCGTGGTTGCGGCGGAACTGCTCGTTGGCCTCCTCCAGCGCGTGGGCCTGCGTCTGGATCTCGCCGAGCATGCGGTTGAAGTCGTCCGTGAACATGCCGAGCTCGTCGTGCGCGTGCTTGTGAGCGCGGAGGGAGAAGTCGCGGGTTTCGGAGATGCGCCGCGCCGTCCGGGCAAGCTCGGCCACAGGCGCCGCGAGCTTGTCCTGGAGCCGCACCGCGATCATGAGCGCCACGCCCGACGCGCCGATCGCCGGAAGCAGCGAGAGCAGAAGGTCCGTGATGCGGCCGGAGGTCAGCCCGCCGAGGTCATACGCAACCACCAGCGTGCCCGCGCGGAAGCCCTTGTGCTCCACCGGTTTGGTCACGAGCAGCCAGGAATCGTGCCGGCGGCTGCCGCGGGTGGAGGGGTCGATCGGCGGCGTGCCCACCCCCGGGGTCTCCACGCGGGCGAACTCCACGCCGTCCTCGTCGAAGAGGACCGCCGAGGCGATGTGCGGCTTGGCGCTGAGCGCCTCCAGCAGCGCGGTCGCGGAGTCCATGTCATGGAAGGCCAGCGACGCCGCGGCGTTGAGGGCGATGATGTCCGCCTGAGCCTCCAGGTCGGCGATGGCCTCGCGCCGCAGTCGCAGGATGTTGGAAGTGACCAGCGAGCCCGCGACGAGCAAGCTCGACAGCACGCTGGCGAGCGTCACGAGCAGCAGAAGCCTTGCTCTGAAAGATCGGATGCGCGGGGGCTTCATCACCGGCGCCTCCTTTCCTGTCTGACGATGCGCGCCAGACCCAGAACCTTGGAGCTGACCTTCAAGGTCGAGGCCTGGATGACGTCGGGGTTCGCTTCGAAGGTCACCCGCCCGGCGCGGAGCGTCAGACCGAGCATACCGCCCCGCTGGGCGAAGTGGCCGAGGTCGCTGAGCGTGAGCACGCTGGTGCCCTGGATCGCGTCGAGGGTGTCCTCAAGACGCCCCTCGGTCGCGAAGAAGACGACGTGCGACTTCCGCAGAGCCGCGTGGAACTCCTGCAGGGCTACCTCCGAGGGCTCCTCGTGGCCGGGCTCGGGCGCGGGGTAGTCCATCTGGATGAGCCGGAGCTTGCGCCCGTGGACCTGCTGGCCGACGAGGGTCTGGTCGAGGTGCGGGGTGACCTCGCTCACGCCGACGACGACGACGAGGATCGGGCTGTCCTGGGTGGGGAAGGCGTTGCTGGGCCACTCAGTGAATCGCACGAAGTTGAGCACCATGCCGGCCTTGATCCGCCCGGCACGCTCGGCCTCAGTGCTCTGATTGCGCGCCGGCCCGGCGCCGAACGCCAGCACGAAGCTGAGCAGAAGTTGGAGGATGGGGGCGGTCATGGAGGATGGCTTCCCGGTGTCGATGGCCCGCTGAAGACCCTCAGAAACGAAGTGTGCCGCTGACAAAAACGCCCCGCTCGACGCTGTGGAGGGAGAACTCCTGGTGGCGGGGTTCGAGCAGGTTCTGACCCCACACGCCAAGCTCGAAGTTCTCAGAGACTTTCCAGATCAGACCCGCGTCCAGCCGCCAGTGCGCCTCCGCCTCGATGCGAGGGTGGGAGACGTTGTCCACGTACGCGAGCGTGGAGGTGAGGAGGAGCGAGTCGGTCACGTTGTAATGGACCCGCGCGGTGGCCAGGTTGTGCGGCGTGCTGACTTCGTCAAACTCCGCCGCCGGGCCGTGGACGTGCACGTCGACGTAGCTGTAGCTCGCCTCGACGCGCAGCCGCTCCGAGGGACGCCACGTCAGCGAAATCTCGCCGCCGTAGGTCTCGGCGAAGCCGTCGTTGGTCCACGGGTCCACCAGGCTCGCGACGTAGATCAGGTTCTCGTAATCGTTGAAGAACAGCGCGGTGTCCAGCGACAGGGAGTCGGTGATCCGCACGCGGTGGCCCAGCTCATAGGCGATGAGCGTCTCCGGCTCCAGATTGTCGTTGGCCGGGACGCCCAGCGGGATGATGACCCCCGTCGGCGGCGCGCCCACGAGCGTGCCCGTGTCGATGTACCCGAAGGCGATCATCCCCTGCTCCTCGGAGCGGGAGGGCACGCGCACGGGCCGCGACACCGCGCCCCAGATCACATTCCGGTCGTTGGGCTTCCACGAGATGCGCGCGCTGGGCTGCACCTCAAGGCCCGTGTAGGTGTTGTACGAGAACTTGGAGCCGATCAGCGCGGTCAGGCGGTCCGGCACGAGCGTGATGGTGTCCTGCACGAACCCGCCCACGTTGGTGAACGTCCCGTTTGGCGGATCGAACATCAGGCTGTAGCCGGGGGTCGTGCGGTCCATCGTGTGCCGCACCCCGAAGCCCCACAGAATCTCGTGCCGCTCGCCCAGCTGGAAGTGGTGCCGGAAGTCGAAGTCGAACGTATCGCGCTGGACCTCGAAGGTAAGGTCCGTCTCCCGCTCGGTGCGGTCGTAGTAGACCTGCAGCGCCCAGCCCTCGCGGCCTTCCTCGCGGCTGATCCGCGCAAGGATGTTTCCGCCCGCTCGCCGCACGTCGCGATAATCCGAAACGAACTGGATGTCCTGCCCAGGCACCGGGGCGGAAAGGGTGTACTCGCCGAAGTGCTCGGTGTTGTAGATGTCGCCCTGCAGCGTGAAGGTGAGGTTGTTGTCGCCCTCGTGGTCGAAGCGGAAGCTGCCGCGGGCCATGCTCCAGTCGTCATGGGCGCTCCCGCCGCCGTAGCCGGAGATGGCGTCGCGCAGGTCCCACTTGCCCGAGAGCCGCAGCCACGAGGACTCACCGACCCTCATGCCGTACCGCGCGCCGACAAACGCCCGCTCGTAGGTGCCGAAGCCGCCGTTCACCACCAGCCCCTGCGTCTCCTTTGCGCTCTTGGTGGTGACGCTGATGACGCCGTTCACGGCGTTCGCGCCCCAGAGCGTCGCGCCCGGGCCGCGGACGATCTCGATCTGGTCCAGATCCTCCACGAAGACGTCCTGAACATCCCAGTACGTGCCGCCCAGCAGCGGGTCGTACACGGCACGACCGTCGATCTGCACCAGCGTCTTGTTCGACAGGCTGCCGTTGAAACCGCGCATGCCCACGGAGAAGGAGTGCGAGGCCGTCCGCCCCGAATACACGCCCGGCGCGAGGCCCACGATGTCGGCCAGCATGCGCCGGCCCGACAGGCGGACTTCCTCTCCCGTCAGAACGCTCACCGCCCCGGGCGTCGAGAACAGCTCACCCTGCGTCCCCGTCACCGTGAACACGCTCAGCGACATCAGCTCTTCAAGGCTCATGCTCGCCACTGTTTCAGGGGTGAGCGGATCGCTCTCTTGCTGCCCCGCCGCCGCGCCCGCAAGCCCTGCCAGCGCGATCACCGCCGCGGCACACCGCCGCCCGAGCCCGAACACTTCACCGCGCCGGGGGAATGAGCGCACGCACGCCAGCGGCTCGCGCGGACGCACGTCGCTCGCAGGCATGGGGTGGTGAGAGGTGCGTGACATCAACACGGACCTGAGCGTGAAAGGATGTGCGTTCCGTAAGGGTTATGACGGAGATAACACCTCTCCGTCGCTATCGACTCCCCCACAAGACGAGTCGAGACAGAATCCGAGATTTTGCCGAACATCATGCTGGCATGCAACTTTGCTTTTCCACCAAGGGATGAGCGCAAGAAATGCACCCCTCAACAGGCGGAAATACAAGGGTTTCTGAACTTACGACAGCTTGACCGGAGATCCGGCCAAAGAAGGCCGGAATCGTGGCCGATGTTGCCCCCGAGGCAGCTCCGATCGCCCGACGCGATCATGGCGTGCCTCAGAGCCCCGGGGGGTTCGCCATCGCTGACTCGCAGACCATCCTTGTAGTAGATGACCAGGCCATCATCCGTGAGCCCCTGGGCGTCGTCCTGCGCACCGCCGGGTTCCAGGTCATCACCGCTTCCAACGGCGTCGATGCGATCAAGGCGATCCAGACCAGCCACATCGACCTCATCCTGCTCGACCTCGCCATGCCGGTGATGGACGGCCTCGCCGTGCTGAAGCGGGTGCGGGCGGTCCACGCCACAAGCGGCATCCCGGTCCTGGTGCTCTCCGTCGCGGCGGACAAGGCCCGTGTCCTCGAAGCCGTGGAGCTGGGCATCCAGGGCTACGTCCTCAAGTCCAACTTCTCTCTCAAGGACCTCCTTGAGCGCGTCCGCAAGGCCCTGTTCAAGAAAGAGAAGAACAGCGAGCCGGACAACGCCGCGGCAAGCACCACGCCCGGCCAGGAAACATCCTCCACGACCCAGAGCAAGCCCGCAGCAGAGACAGCCCAGCCCGCGGCGCAGCAGAACGCCGCGGACCGCGTCTTCCAGCTCACGCAGGACTCCGAAGCCTCGCTCCGCGAGCTGCGCCCGCTCGTGAGCCGTTCGGCCATCGTCGAAATGCTCAGCAAGCAGGGAGAGCTGACCGGCTTCTCCCCCACGGTGACGCAGGTGCTCACCATCACGTCGAACCCCAACTGTTCGATGGAGTCCGTGGCAAGGGCCGTGAGCCAGGACCAGGCCGTGGCCCTCAAAATTCTGAAGCTGGCGAACTCGCCCATCTACGCCCACGGCGACCGCGTGGACTCCGTCCAGAAAGCCGTGCTCCGCATCGGCATTCAGAACATCCGCCAGACCGTGCTCAACATCGGCGTCGTCGAGCGATTCGGCTCGCTCGCCTTTGAGCGGCACATGAGCACGCCGCTGTTCTGGGAGCATTCCATCGCCTGCGGGCTCATCGCCGCGGCTCTGGCCCACGCCCTGAAACAACCCGAGCCCGACATCGCCTTCACCGCCGGCCTCTTCCACGACCTGGGACGCATCATCCTCTCCGAAGGTCTGGGCGAAACCTACGTCAAGGTGCTCGACACCGCCGCGTCGCTGGGCTGCCCGCTCGAGCAGGTCGAGTCGCGCCTGCTGCTCATGAACCACGCCGAGGTAATGGACCGACTGCTCAACGCCTGGCACATGCCCAAGGCGCTCGTGCGGCCCATCGTCCTGCACCACACCCCGCCGGGCGAGGTCAAGTCGCTCGCTTCAACGCAGGTCGCGGACGTACTCCGCCTCGGCCTGGCGAACAGGCTCGCCCACGCGCTCATGCTCGGCAGCAGCGGCAACGACACGATCTATCCCACCGAGGAGCACTGCCGCCTGCTGGGCGTGGACGCCGCGGCAATCACCAGGATCCGCGAGTCGGCCCGCATGCAGACCGACGAGGCGAAGATCGTGCTGCTCACAACCTCCAGCGGGACGGTCTGGCCGCGGAGCATCGACAAGTACAAGGACGCGCTGACCGCCCCCTTCCGGCCGCTGTGCGTCAGCTCCGCGCCGGAGCTGGATGCCTACACGATCTTCTGCGGCGAGCTGGCAAGCCCGCCCGACGGCCCGCCGAACGTCGCCGTGGTCCACCTCGCCGCGCCGAAGGAGCGCCCGGAGCTCGCCCAGAAGCTGCTGCTGGCCGAGCAGGCGGCGCAGGTGCAGGGCCTGCCCCTGCTGCTGCTGACCGCCAACACGCAGCTGCGCCTGCCGCCCGAAGTGATCGGCAACCGCCGCATGGCCGTGCTGAGCACGCCGACGCCGGTATCGCAGTTCATCGTGGCCGTGAACGAGCTCTGCGCCGGCGCGGAAACCCGCGCCGCGGCGTGAACAGACTTAAGTTACTGAATCGCTCGAAAAAGCGCGACTTATAAGCGTGACTCGCCCCAGCATTATCACCGATGCGCAGCGATACCTCCCCGCTTCACGCGGGACTGCGTCTCTTCACCTTGCCTCACGCTTGTGCATCCCCTTCTCTCGCGGCTCGGCCTTCGGCCAAACCGGCACGGGACGCACGGGTTGGAAAAGCTGGGGATCTAGGATTCGAACCTAGACTAACTGAGTCAGAGTCAGTCGTGCTACCGTTACACCAATCCCCAAGTCACCCCAATCGTACCTCGCACGGGGCGCGGGGCAAGGGGGGCGGGAAACAGGCTTGGTTTTCCCGCCGCGGGGTGAACTTTGGGGCGTCTGGTGGGTATTCAGCCGTAGCTGACCGATAAATGGTCCGCCCCGGTTCGTGGGGCGGACTTCCAGGAGCCCTTGATGCCCCGTCTGATCCTGCCCACCCTCGCCCTCGTCCTGCTCGCCGGTTGCTGCCACACCTCCACCCCCCAGGAACCCCCGATCGAGGTCCGGGGGGCCGACGGCCTGCGCGAGGAAATGCGGGCCCTGGTCTCCTCGGCCAGGGACAAGGTCTTCCCCGCGCTGGTCAACATCTCCGTCATCACCGTCAGCTACTACGGCGGCAAGGAGACCAAGGGCGGCTCCGTCGGCAGCGGCACGATCATCTCACCCGACGGCTACATCCTCACCAACCAGCACGTCACCGACAACGGCCGCAAGTTCCGCGTCACCCTCGCAGACCGGCGCGAGCTGCCCGCCACCCTTGTGGGCGAAGACCCGCTCACCGACCTCGCGGTGCTCAAGATCGACCCCGGCGCGGTGAACGGCAGCCTGCCTTACGCCACCTTCGGCAGCTCCGACCAGCTCATGGTCGGAGACTACGTGATGGCGATGGGCTCCCCCCTCGCCCTCTCCCGCTCCGTCACGCTGGGCATCGTCTCCAACACCGAGCGCGTCTTCACCAGCGGCATGAGCGGCGACGAAATCGAGGAGATGGAGTTCGACGCCGGACGCACCGGCCTCTTCACCGCCTGGATTCAGCACGACGCCCTCATCAACCACGGCAACTCCGGCGGCCCGCTCGTCAACCTCCGCGGCGAGATCGTCGGCATCAACGCCCTCGGCGGGAACAACATCGGCTTCGCCATCCCCGTCTCCCTCGCACGTGACGTCGCCCGCCAGCTCATCGAGCACGGCGAGGTCGTCCGCTCCGACATCGGCATCGCCGTCAAGCCCATCAAGCGCTCCGAGTTCAAGGAAGGCGTCTTCATCAACTCCGTGACCCAGGGCTCCGCCGCGGACAAGGCGGGCCTCAAGGCCGGCGACCTCATCACCGCCATCGACGGCCAGCCCGTCACGGTGCGCTTCGCGGAAGAGGTGCCCGCGTTCATCCGCAGCATCGCCGCACGTCCCGTGGGCTCGCAGATGCGGATCGAGTACCGCCGCGGCAACGAGACCGCGACGACCATCGTCACCACCGAAAAGCTCCTGAAGGACCGGGGCGATCAGGTGGCCCTGCGAAGCTGGGGCATCTCGCTCTCGCAGATCACGCCCAAGATCGCCAAGGACCGGCGGCTGGACAGCACGCGCGGCGCGATCGTCACCGGCCTGCGCCAGGGCGGCCCCGCCGCGCAGGCCGAGCCCTCCATCGGCCCCGGCGACATCATCCGCTCCGTCGAGGGCAAGCACGTAGAGACGCTCAACGACGCGGTGGAGTTCTACAAGTCCATCATGGCCCGCGACCCGCTGCCCAAGTACGTGCTCGTGGGCTTCGAGCGCGCGGGCAAGCATCATGTGACGCTCATCCAGCCCCGGCCCGACCGCACCGACGACCCGCCGCGGGAAGTGCCCAAGTCCTGGATCGGCGTGGCGACGCAGCCGGTGCTGCGCGACCTGGCGGAGCACCTGGGGCACAAGGACAAGCTGGGCTTCCGCATCACGCGCGTGTATCCCAACACGCTTGCATACACCAGCGGTCTGCAGGTGGGCGACGTGATCCTCAGCCTGAACGGCGAGCGTTTGACGCCGCGCTCGATGCAGGACGCGGGCATGTTCCAGCGCCGCGTTCGGCAGCTCGCCGGCGACGGCACCGCCACCCTCAGCGTGCTGCGCCACGGCGAGGTGATCGACATCGAAGTGCCCCTCGAGCGCACCCGCATCGGCCCCGAGGAAGCGCTCAAGGAAACGAACAAGGACTTCGAGCTTTCCGTCCGCGAGCTGACCTTCTTCGACCGCGACGACGCCCGGCTCGACGAGTCCACCACCGGCGTCATCGTCGAGAACGTGGAGCGCGCCGGCTGGGCGGGCCTGGCGGGCATCCGCTACGGAGACCTCATTCAACGCATCAACCAGCACGAGATCACCGACATCCACGCCTTCCGGCGTGCCATGGAGCAGCTCGCCAGGGAACAGCCCGAGCGCGTCACCTTCGGCGTGCTCCGCGGCAACCGCACCTACTTCATGTTCGCCGAGCCCGAATGGAAGCCCATCGTCGCGGGTGAGCCCGCCGGCGACAGCGGCGATGCAAACGACTAACCACCCACGGAGCCAACCATCGTGCGCACCATCCTGACCGCTGTTCTCCTCCTCGCGACCGCCGGGTCCGCGCTCGCTCTTGAATCGCAGGCGGCCCACGCCGCGCAGGCGGGCCACGAGACCGTCGCGGGCCGGCTCATCGCCGACCGTTCCCCCGCCGTGGTCACCATCAAGTTCCTGCTGAAGGACGAACACGGCGAGGAGGAGACCGAAACCGCCGGCGCCCTCATCGACGCCGACGGCCTGGTCATCGCCTCCAACGACGCCTTCGGCTCCCTGCAGGCGCGCCTCCGCGGCGGGCCCAGCGCCACCCCCACCGACATCCGCGTCCTCATCGGCGACGACACCCAGGGCGTGCCCGCTCGCTTCGCCGCGCGCGACACCGAGCTGGGCCTCGCATGGCTTCAGATCGAGGAGAGCAAGGGCAACTACCCCTTCATCGACCTCACGGACTCCGCCGAGCCCGCCGTGGGCGACAAGATGATCTACGTGAGCCGCATGGGCACCTTCTTCGACCGCGCCCCGATGGCGGTGGAGAGCACCGTCACCGCGATCGTGCGCAAGCCCCGACCGCTCATCATGCCCTCGATGAACTCCATCGCGGAGCGCGGCCTGCCGATCTTCGACGCCTCCGGCAAGGTCGTGGGCGTCACCACCCTCGTGCTGCCCGAGCGCGACGAGCTTGAAGGCATGACGCGCGACGCCATGAAGGGCTTTACCGGCGTCATGGTGCTGCCCGCGAAGGACGTCGTCGCGGCCACCGCACGCGCTCGCGAGTTCGCCCGCCAGAACCAGCCCCAGCCCGACGCGGAACCCGGCAAGGACGATCAGCCCGCCGAGCCCAAGTGAGCCTCACGCGGCGGTCAACACCACAACGATGATCTCCGCCGGCGCGGCGATGCGCACCGGGTACCAGTGCCCGACGCCGTTGGACACCACCAGCGACGATCCGCCCTTGCGGTACAGCCCCGTCCAGTAGCGGAACATCGCCGGACCGAACCCCACCCGCTCGTTCAACATGAGCTGCCCGCCGTGGGTGTGCCCGGAGAGCGTAAGCGGAATCCCCGCCTCCGCCGCGGCGTCAAAGGCGTGCGGGTGGTGCGCCAGCAGAATCGGCAAGGCCCCCGGCCGCACCTGCCTCGCGATCGAAGCGACCATCTCGCGGATCCGCGACTCTTGGCGCGCCCAGGGCAGGCCGAGCACCTGCACCTCGCGCCCGCGGATGGTGAGCGTGCGTGATTCATTGATGAGCAGGTCCGCCCGCTCCTTGGCGCGGCGGATGAACGTCTCGCCATCCTCGATGAGGTCGTGATTGCCGATGCACAGCAGCGGCGCGTGCCGCGTCTGGATGTTCGTCACCGCGTCCAGCGCCGCGGAAAGGTCGCTCAGACGGTTGTTGATGAGGTCGCCGGGCATCACGACCAGGTCCGCGTCCATCGCGCTCACCGCAGAGACAATCCGCCTCAGCAGCCGGTCGTTCGTGAACGTGCCTACGTGCAGGTCCGAGACGTGCGCGATCCGCACCCCCTCCAGCTCCGGAGGCAGGCCGGGAATGGGCACGTTGATCCGCCGCACGCGGAACTGCTGAAGGTGAGGGATGGAGTAGCCCACCAGCCCGCCGGTCAGCACCGGCGGCGCGGCAATCGCCGCGCTCGCAATAAACCTGCGCCGGGCGCTGTCCACCGTCGGCGCGGGCTTGCCCCGCAGGCGATCCCATCCCGTGCGCACACCCGCGAACAGCCCCCACATCAGCGCCACGAGCAGCGTCGCGGGCATCACCAGCAGGTGCCACAGGTAGACGAAGGACATCACCCAGTCGGGCGGGCCTGGTGTATCGGGCCCGATCCGCCTCGCCGCGATGATCCACAGGATCAGCCCGAGCTGGACCCCCATGAAGAGCCCGACGCCCCACTTCCACGCCCCTGGATGGGCCAGCCGGTTGCAAAGCCTGTGGACGAACCACCACCACGCGATGTCCGCGGCGACGATCGACCCCAGGATCAAAAGGAAGATGGACATGGGCGGGTTACCCGCTCCTACGCCAGCCGAACGCCGCTGGTTTCAGTGCTTGCCGGCCCGACCTCAACGGCCCACGCCCACCGCCGCCGCGCGCCGGGAATCGAGCACCTGCTCCGCGTACTTGTTCATCGCGTCGCGGAGCTGCTCGAAGCTCTCCAGCACGTAGTAGATCGGCTGGTAGTGGTGAATCTCAAAGTCGGTGTTGCAGATGCGCTCCAGGTCGAAGGGCCGCCACTCGGGAACGGGCCGCTCGATGCAGTCGGGGGCGCTCTGCCCCTTCTTCTCCCACTCGCCCGTCAGCGCATACTCCGACTCGCCGTGGCTCGAGACCAGGCCGCTGCCGTAGATCTTGATCTTCCCATCCTCGCGGATCAGACCGAACTCGACCGTAAACCAGAACAGCCGCCCCAGCCGCTTGATGTGCTCCGCGTCCTCGCACTCCAGCGCCGCACGCCCGTACGTCTGGAGGAAGTCCGCGAACACCTTCAGTGTGTGCAGCGGCACGTGCCCGAAGACGTCGTGGAAGATGTCCGGCTCAGGCAGATAGTCCATCACCTCGCGAGGACGGATGAGCACCGTCGTGGGGAACTCGCGCTGCGCCAGGCACGCGAAGAACGCCTTGGCGGGCAGATACCCCGGCACGCCGTAGCTCGCCCAGTTGCTCTGCTGCTGCAGGAACTTGTTGATCCCGTCGAGCTGCGTCCCCTTCTTCAGGATCGTCCCGCCCGCGATCTCAATGTCCCGGTCCAGCACGATGTCGTCCAGCAGCGGGATCCTGTCGCGCGTCAGCCGCAGAATCTTCATCCCCTCGATGAACTGACGCGACACCTGCTGCTCAAGCACCTTCCAGCGCCGGTCGAACAGGTCCCGCCACACGTCGTGGTTCTCGCGCGTGTACAGGTGGTAGTTCTGCGTGATGTAGAACTTGTCCGCATCGATCTCCGACGCCGGAAGTTCCGGGGCCCGGTCCGCGGCGGCCTGGGCCTCGCGTGCCTCGTCGCTGTCGATGATGTTGTTGTAGTTGATGTCCTGACGCATACCGAACCCTCCATGCGCCGCACCGGGCACATTCATTATAGATACGGGCTCCCCGACGCCCGCCGTTCGTCGCCCGCCTTCTTGCCTACGCCCCGCCGAAGCACGCCCACGCTTGAGATTCGGTAATCCCTTGGAAAGCCGCCACCTGCGATCCGGGCGGAGCCCCCGCACGTCCCCGGTGCACCGCCGCCTGGATGCTGTCCCTGGGGTCCGGCCGCACCACGGGGGTGTCCGACCCGAACAGCAACCCCTCGCCGGGTCGCAGCCCCGATTCAATGAGCTCTCGCAGCGGCAGGACGCGGTCCAGGCGGTGCGGCACGTGCCTCTGAAGAGCCTCGATGTCCGCCAGCAGGTGGCAGGGCTGCACGCTCGCGCGCACGCCGAGAGTCGCAAACCGCGATACATCCGCCTCGTCGATCAGCTCGCAATGCTCGATGCGCACGCCCTTCGTGCGTACCCCCGCGCGCTGCGCCGCCTCCGCGCCGTCGAGCACTGTGCGCACAGCGCCGTCGCCGATCGCGTGCACCGCAAGCTCCAGCCCCAGCGCCGCGGTGCGGGCGATGGCGCGCTCCACATCGCCCGTCGACACCATCGCCTTGCCGGTCGGAAGCCCAGGCAGGGGATCGGCATAAGGATGCAGCATCCACGCTGTGCGACTGTTGAGCGTGCCGTCGGCGAAGATCTTGGCCCCCGCGAGCCGGACGCGCCCGCACGCATACGCGCGCGACCGCTCCAACTCCTCCTCGATCGCTTCCAGCGGCGCAAAGAGGTGAACATCCATCCGCAGCGTGCCGGCGTGGTGCAGCTCCGCCAGCATGGGCCCCAGCCAGGGGGGCGAGTACAGGTCGTGAACTTCCGTAAATCCATGCCGCGACATGTCTTCGAGTGCGGCAGGGATCAGCTCCCGCCACTCCCGCTCCGTGGGCTCCGGCGCTGCTCCCCACGCCTGATATGCCGCGGCTTCCAGCAGCAGGCCCGTCGGCTCGCCGTCATCGCCGCGGCAGACGACTCCGCCCGCGGGCTCATGCTCCAGCACGCTCGACGCCTTCAGCGCGGCACTGTTCGCCGCCACCGCGTGATGATCGAAGGACATGACGAGGCACGCGCGCCCGCCGCAGGCGCGATCAAGCTCTCCGATCGTGGGCCAACGGCGCTCGCGCCACGCCTCCACGCGGGCGCCCGTCGCCAGCACCCAGCGCCCAGCGTCCACCCCGCGAGCCGCGCTCGCAAGCCGATCGAGGCACTCTTCAACGCCCTCGCACGCCGCGAGATCGAGCATCGACAGGGCGCGAGCATGCCAGGGAAGGTGGGCGTGGGCCTCTCTCATGCGCCCACCAACAAGGCGGCGATCGCCGCACGAGCTTCGTCTTCAAGCTCACGCACGCCCTCGAACTCCATGCGCACCGGGCCGAACTCGGCGCGGACGTCCAGGCCGTAGGGGTCCACGCCGATGGCCTTCGGGGCGGCGACTTTCACCTTAGCCAAGCGTTCACAAGCACTTGCAAGAGCGTCCGGGCGGGCGTTCAACTCCCGAAGCAGCAGCCCCTCCACGCTTCGGAGCGGATTGCCCGGCACCTCTTCGCCCGAGATCACCTCGTCCACACTCTTGATGTGGTCGATGGCGATGGCGCAGAAGCGACTCCATCGCGGACGGCCGAAGTAGAAGCGCCATCGGTCGCACGCTTCATCCCGCAGCGGGTCGAGCTCCACCGGCGCGCCGGCGAGTCGCACCGCGCCGGGTTCATCCTCCGGGGCAAAGAGCGTGAGCGCTTCCGCTTCCAGCACACCGGGCGGCGCGGGAAAAACGGGTCGGCTGGTCGCGGGATCGAGAACGTAACGGGTCGGATCGAAGCGCCCGTCCACCTCAAGCACGCCCTCATGGAAGCGCCGCAGCCGGCGCATCACCGCGTGAACATGCTCGTCGTGGTGTGTGCTCACGCCTGATTGTTGGAGGGACGCGGCGCTCGCGCGGTGCAAAAACGATCACGGGGCCGTGAGGCCCCGTGATCGTCGAGTTTTCGATTTTTTGCCTCGAAAACAGGCATTTTTCGGCCGCCGCAGAACGGCGGCCCCGCGTCAGCGGGCCTTCTTCTTGGCCTTCTTCTTCGTCGCCTTCTTCTTGGCCTTCTTCTTCGCAGCCTTCTTCGCCATGATCCAAACTCCTTGTTGCGAGAACGCGTCGAGTGAGCACCAATGCATCGCTCGCGCGATTCTCCTGGAATGTGTACAGATTATCGGAATCGTGGGCGGTTGTGCTTGAGCGAAGAGAAAAAATGTGGAGAAAGTGACGAATGCCCGCGCGAGGGTTCGTCGTCGCGCTCTGCTCAGCGCCCCTTCACGCCTCATCACGCCGCGCGATCGGTCGCTCATCGCGCCCTTCATCGCTCCCAGCGCATCCGCTCACCTCAACGCGCGTCTCCGTGCGCACAAACACCGACGGCGGCGCTTGAGCGCGCTTCCATCGCGCCGCTTCACGCCCACCGCGTCGTGCGGGCTGCGTGAAATCGGCCCAAAACCCTTGAAAATGCGGCCATTCCCGGCACGCCCGGCCCCCCTAGACTGCCCTCATGGCACACATCACCACGCGCACGCTCCGCTGCGGCATGCCTCTGATCGTTGAAACGATGGCCGGCGTCAAGTCCGCGGCGTTGTGCTGGCTCCTCCCCGCAGGCTCCGCGTATGACCCCGCCGACAAGGAAGGTCTCTCCACCATGTGGGCGGAGCTGCTCCTTCGCGGCGCGGGTTCGCGGTCAAGCCGCGAGCACGCCGACGCCGCGGACCGCCTCGGCGCAACCCGCGCCACCGAACTGGGCACGTACACGATGCGGATCGGCTCGACGATGCTCGGCGAGCGCCTGCTCGATGCGCTGCCGCTCTTCGTGGATATGGTGCGGCGCCCGCGGATGGATGAAGAGTCCATCGCGCCCTGCCGTGATCTGGCGCTGCAGGCGCTCGAGTCGCTGCGCGACGACCTGCAGGAGCGCGCGATGCTGCTGGCCCGCAAGCGGCACTACCCCGCCCCCTTCAACCGCTCGGGCCTGGGCACGCCGGAAGGCCTCAAAGCCTTGACTCGTGAGGACTTAGTTTCCGGCTGGCAGCGCCTGGCCCGCCCGCGTCAGGCCATCCTCGCCGTCGCCGGCGCGGTGGACGCCGACGCCGTTGAGCGCGCCCTCAACGACCTGCTCAACGGCTGGTCCGGCGAGACGCACGAGCCCGCGACGACCGCGCCTCCCGTCCGCGGCTACGCCCACGAGGACGACGCGAGCAACCAGGTGCAGATCATCCTCGTCCACGATGCGCCGCCCGAAGGCTCCGACGCCGCGATCCTTGAGCGGCTCGCCGTCAGCGTGCTCTCCGGCGGGATGTCGGGCCGACTCTTCACCGAAGTGCGCGAGAAGCGCGGCCTGTGCTACTCCGTCTCCGCGGGCTATCGCCCCGACCGCGACTTCGGCACCGTCACGGCGTATGTCGGCACGACGCCCGAGCGCGCGCAGGAGTCGCTCGACGTGCTGGTCGCGGAGCTGCAGCGCCTCGGAACGCCGGAGGGTCGCGTCACCAATGACGAGTTCCTCCGCGCCAAGGTGGGCCTCAAGTCGAACCTGGTTTTCAGCGGCGAATCCACCGGCGCCCGCGCCGTGGCCCTCGCGGCGGACCAGCGCAAGCTCGGTCGCCCCAGGTCCTTAGAGGAGCTGGCCCAGCGCGTGGATGCCGTCACCCTCGACCAGCTCAACGACTACCTCGCCACGCGGAAGCTGAGCAACTGCACCATCCAGACGCTCGGCCCCAAGGCCCTGAAGCCGCCCGTTTGAGGGTGAGCGCACGTTTCGATCGTTCCGAGCACGTCGCGCTCCACGCGGCTTGGCGTGGTTGAGCAACACCCTCCGCCAGAAACGCGGATGTGCGCACAAACCCGACGCGTCTGGGCCGTCGCCGGATGGGCTACCTCATCGCGCGTGGTGTTGAAGCGTCCCGTTGCCCCATTGCCTTATGGCGCGCGACATGAAGCGAGGCACGCATCACACCTTTCATCCAACCAACCCCATCTATATAGAAGAGCGGCGCACCCTCGCGCTGGGGCGGCATCGTTGGCGTGACGGCCCCCCCGCCGGTGGGCTCGCGGGTCCATCGCGGCCCTACACTCCATACCCCGGCCGCGTCAGCCCTCTTCGGTCACGCCAGGAACCACGACCGACTGCCGGTGCGCTGTCCACACGCCTCTCCCCTCCCCTGCCGCCGGCGGCGCTCCGCGACCATGGATCCATGTATGATCTTTCTGGAAAGTCCGACAGGAACGCGGGTTAGAAACTGGGCCATGGACGCCGGCCTCCCTCTCCCCCGGCCTGCGGGCTCTGGAAGACCTGTGAACAGGTTGAAATCACACGGCGGGTAGACCGCGAACAGCCCCGCCGAACCACACTGGGATGCAGCATGGACGCACATCCTCCCAAAGGTCGCCGTCGCCCCGTTGAACGCGCCAGCATCGCCCCCCTCTTCGACCGTCAGCCGCCCCACAGCATCGAGGCGGAGATGTCGCTGCTGGGGTCGATGATCCTCGATCCGGGGGTGATTCCGGATGTCCTCGCCCACATCAAGGGGCCGGAGGACTTCTATAAGGAAGCGCACGCCCACATTTACCGGGCCGTGCTCGACATCTACGACGCCCGCGACACCGGCGACCTCGTGCAGATCGTGGACATGCTCCGCGACCGCAACGTCCTCGACCTGGTGGGCGGCCCCAACTACCTCGTGCAGCTCGCCGAGTCCGTCCCCGCGGCGGTGAACGCGCCGCACTTTGCGCGCATCGTGGCCGAGAAGGCCAAGCTCCGCCGCCTGATCGACGCCGCGGGCAACATCCTTTATGACGCCTACCACGCCGGGGAGCTGGGGCCGGAGGGCGCGCGTGAGGTGCTCGACCGCGCCGAGATGGCGGTCTTTGAGATCGCCCAGGAGTCCACCACCAGCGACCCGCAATCGCTGGCCGAGCTTCTGCAGATCGAAGTCGATCGCATCATGGCCGCGGAGCGCGATGGCTGGCCGATGACCGGCATCAGCACGGGGTTCACGGACCTGGACGATCTGCTCCGCGGCTTCCAGCCGGGCGAGCTCATCATCCTCGCCGCGCGTCCCTCGATGGGCAAGACCGCGCTCTCGCTCAACCTCGCGGAGCAGATGGCGATGGGCGTGCCCGGCTCGCCCAACCGCAAGGGCGTGCCCGTCGGCTTCTTCTCTCTGGAAATGTCCAAGAACGCGATCGTGCAGCGTCTGCTCTCGGCGCGTTCGGGCGTCAGCAGTCAGCACCTGCGAGGCGGGCACGCGATCTCGGGCGCGGAGCTCGACCGCCTCGGCCAGGCGGCGGACGAGCTGAAGGAAGCTCCCATCTACATCGACGACATGCCGAGCCTGACGGTGCTCAACCTGCGCGCCCGGGCGCGGCGGATGGTGGCGCAGTACGGCGTGAAGGTCATCATGATCGACTACCTGCAGCTCATGACCGCCCCCGCGGCGGCGCGCGAGAGCCGGCAGGTGGAAGTCTCGACGATCTCCCGCGGCGTCAAGGCGCTGGCCCGCGAACTGAACATCCCGGTCGTGTGCCTCGCCCAGCTCAACCGCGCCAGCGAGCAGCGCGAAGGCAACCGCCCGCGCATGGCGGACCTGCGCGAGTCGGGCTCCATCGAGCAGGACGCCGACGTGATCCTCCTGCTGCACCGCGAGGACTACTACCACGTCCAGGACGAGGACTGGAAGCTGGAGAACCCCGACAAGATCGGCGTCGCGGAGATCATCGTCGCCAAGCAGCGCAACGGGCCGACGGACATCGTCAAGCTCAAGTGGGACCCGAAGACCACGCGCTTCAAGAACCTGGAGCTGCACGCGCAGCCGCCCGGCGGCTACGGGTTCGACGACTACAGCACGCCGTCGCACGCCGCGGCGAAGTTCCCCACCCGGCCCGCGGGCCCCGCGCCGGAGCCCAAGCCCTGGACGCAGTCGGGCTTCACGCCTCCGCCCTTCGACCCCGACCCGACGCCGCGCCCGATGAGCTCCTTCGGCTCGCGCCCCAAGACCGGGCCGGTGGAGAACCACCGCGACGGCGGCGGGTCCGACCTGCGGCCCGACTTCGACGAAGAACTCTGACGTTGCAGACTCCGGCGTTGTGGCGGCGCCCATCCCCGGTTAGAGTGGTTGGCGCGCTCGCCGCGCCAGGAGTCAAGCCATGCGCCATTTCACGCTGCTCGCCGCGTCCGCCGTGTGCATCGTCGCCCCGCTCGCAGGCTGCGAGGACACGGTCACCCAGGCCAACTACGACCGCATCCAGATCGGCATGCCGCTGCACGAAGTGGAGCAGATCATGGGCGGCAAGGGGGAGCTGGAGTCGATCACCGGAACGAGCATCTCCGGCGCGGGCATCGGCAGCACGCAGACCGCCCCGCCCAATATCTACAAGTGGCAGAAGGGCATGAAGATGATCACCGTCACCGTGCGGGACGGGAAAGTGATCGACAAGGGCAAGGACCGCCTGTAAGACACGATGAACGCGCAAAGAAAAGGCCCGGGGCACGCCGCCCCGGGCCTTGTTCATTTCACGCTCGCGGCGAATCAGCAGGGACCGCCGGAGAGAACACGGAAGAAGGACTCGATGTCCGCGTCCGTGCCCGCGTCACCGTCGGCGTCGAAGTCAGCGCCGAGGTGCCAGCAGGTCGGGCAGCAGTTGCCCGCCAGGCAGGCGAAGAAGGCCTCGATGTCGGCATCGGTGCCGACGTCGCCGTCGCCGTCAAAGTCGACGGTGCCGCAGGTCTGGGCGCACTCGAACACGTTCGTGTAGAAGACGGGCTGCACCGGCAGAGCGGAGCCCGAGGCCGACCGCAGGTGGAAGCGGCCGTCGGCCGCAGCCCCGATCAGCTCCGTCGTGTTGAACAGCCCGACGGCGAGGTAGTAGGTCCCGGGGGGAAGATCGCCGTCCTGACCGGCGAAAGGCTGATCGCCAGATGAGAACCGCGGGTTCATCCAGTCGCCGAAGGAAAGCTGAGAAAGCGCCGCGGGGCCGGTGTCATCGTTCTGCACCAGCAGGTTGCCGTTGGAGTCGAACAGGAAGATCTCCGTGTCCGCGGAGGGCGAGCTCTGGGAGAGGTCGATGTCCAGGTAGTTCTCGCCGCTGATCGGCGCGCACACCTGGAAGACGTACCAGAGGGTGTCCTGGCGCCCCACGGTCTGGGAGGCGGTGTTCGCGCCGGGCACCATGAGCAGCCCGACGTCCGTCACGTTCGGACCGGCGGGGGCCACGGCCGGAGCGAGTGGTGAGCCGTTTGCGTTCGTAGTGATCCGCACCGTCACGTCGCCGCTGTCGGTCCCGATGTTGCCGACGCTGAAGGCGTCGGAGAAGCTCGCGTTGCCGCTGGCCACCGCGAGCAGGTAGGTGCCGGGATTGAGCTGCCCGTCGCGGCCGTCGAACTGACGATCGTCGCCGGGCGCGGCACGACGGCCCACGCCGAAAGTGAGCTGCGCCAAGTTGCCGGTGCCTTCGTCATGGTCGAAGTTCACCAGCCCGCCGGTGGCCGTGTAGAGCGCCATCGAAACGTTGGGGCTGGAACTGCCCTCGTTGTCGATGTCGAGGAACGTCCGGGCCGCATCGGTAGCGCTGCCCAGGAGCATGAACTTGAACCACTTGACCTCGCCGGACCCGAGCGGGCGGGAGAGCACCACGCCGGCATCGGTCAGGATGCCAAGGTCCTCGTTGGGCGGCTCGGCGGGCGGCGGGATGTCGCCGCGGAGCAGGCCGCGCTGGTTGCGCGGGATGGTCGCGTTCGAGATCCGGTGCTCGTTCGTGCCCGCGCCCACGCCGACGATCGTCGTCGGATCGCCCGAAAAGACGTTGTCCAGGTTGATGTCCGCGGCGAAGCTGGGGGTGCTCGAACCAATCAGCGTCGTGCCGATGCCGAAGGTCGGCCCGTTCGAACCCGCCGTCCCGGCGGGCCGGAAGATCTCGGTCCCCGGCTCCACCAGGCGGTACTTGATGAACACCGCATCGCTGGGGATCAGAACGCCGCCGTCGGGCAGGCCGGTGAGGTTCACCACGAAGCCCGTCTGCACGCCGCAAGTGCCTGTCACAGCGACTCGGAACGAGGCCAGCGGATCGCCGGTGATCATCGGGTTCAGGGTGTAGTCGTGGTCCGCGTCCGCGAAGAAGTCCACGAGGATGTCGAACTGCTGCGTGGTACCCGCCGGGCAGTTGGTGCCGCTGGACTGCACCCAGACGATCAGCTCGGTCGCAAGGCGCGTGCCCACGCCGGCCCAGGGGCCGTTGTCGAACACCATCTCGTCGCCCCAGCTCACCAGGCCGATGTACGCGAGGCCGTTGGTGCTCGTGTTCGCCAGGCCCCCGTTGTTGTACACCACGCCGATGTCGCGCGATGAATAACCGCCTGAGGGCGGGTACCCCACCGGGTGAACGTATTGCAACTCCTCCGTGGGAGAAGCCGGCATCACCATGACCTGCGCCTGCGCCAGTCCGGCGACGACCGCCAGCGCCCCCACCACGCTCATCGTACGAACCGCTCTCATGTGTGAGCTCCCTCTGTCCGAACGCACAATTACCCCGCACGGCAACATGCCGCGGGAAGCGCGGACAGCGTCCCACGAAAGCCCATCTGAGTCAACTAAATGTTGCCGCTACGCCGGGAGCGGGAAGCGTGCGCACAGCGCCCGTACCTCTTCCCGCACGCTCGCCGCCGCTTCCTTCGCCGCGGCTTCGCCCGACACCACCGCCGTCAGAACGCGGTCCACCCAGCCGGCGACCTGCACCACTTCCGCCTCTCGGAAGCCACGTGTCGTCACCGCGGGCGTGCCCAGACGGATGCCGCTGGTCACCCGCGGCGGGCGGGGATCGTCCGGAATTCCGTTCTTATTACAGATGATTCCGGCCTGCTCCAGCCAGCGCTCCGCGTCCGCCCCGGAGAGCTCCGGGCTCTTGGCACGCAAGTCCACGAGCATCAAGTGGTTATCCGTCCCGCCCGTGGTGCAGCGGTACCCCCGCTCCTGCAGCGCCGCCGCCAGCGCCTTGGCGTTGGCGACGACCTGGGCGGCGTAGGCGCGGAACTGGGGCTTCAGGCACTCGCCGAAGGCCACCGCCTTCGCCGCGATGATGTGCATGAGCGGCCCGCCTTGTGCGCCCGGAAATACCGCCCTGTCGATCTTCTTTGCGAGCTCCTCGTCGTTGGTGAGGATGAGCCCACCACGGGGGCCGCGGAGGGTCTTGTGGGTGGTGGTGGTGACGACGTGTGCGTGCGGGAAGGGGGAGGGGTGCGCTCCGCCGACGATCAGCCCCGCGATATGAGCCACGTCCGCCACCAGCAGCGCCCCGACTTCATCCGCGACCGCGCGGAACGCGGCGAAGTCGATCGTGCGCGGATAGGCGGAGTACCCGCACATGATGACCTTGGGCTTCGCCTCGAGGCACACGCGTCGCACCGCGTCGTAGTCGATCCGCTCGTAGTCCTTGTGCGCCTTGTCGTAGTGCAGGGGATAGTGCACCGGGCGGAAGAAGCGCCCGGAGAAGTTGATCTTCATGCCGTGGGAGAGGTGCCCGCCGTCCTTGAGCACGAGCGAGGCGAAGGTGTCGCCCGGCTCCATGAGGGCCATCATCGCGGCCTGGTTGGCCTGGGCGCCGCTGTGGGGCTGCACGTTGGCGTAGGCGCAGCCGAACATCTGCTTGGCGCGTTCGCGGGCCAGGTTCTCGATCTGATCGTGGAACTCGCAACCGCCGTAGTACCGCGCGCCGGGGTAGCCCTCGGCATACTTGTTCGTCAGGCACGTCCCCATGGTGTGCATCACCGACGAGGAGACGTGGTTTTCGCTCGCGATCAGCTCGATGGTGTTCGCCTGACGCTCCGCCTCCTTGGCGATCAGGGTCGCCACGTCGGGGTCGTGCGTGCGAAGAAGGTCCAGGACGGAAGCGGAGATAGGGTCGGTGGCCATAGGCGAGGATCGTACGCCCCCTCGCGGGCCTCACCAGAACAGGCGCTCGCCCCGCAGCAGCACGAACACGATCAAGGCTCCCAGCATCGCGGGCACCATGAGCGACCACCAGACAGCCGCGGGCATCCGGACCCTCCACCCGACCCGGAGGGCGCAGGCCCACCAAACCCCGAGCCATACCCCTCCGATGGCGAACAGGCACCACGAAACCTCATCCCACGAGCCGGCGATGCGGCGGGCAAAGCGCACGACATCGGTAAAAAGCCGATCCATCGTCCCCGTGGTGCTCAGCGTCGCGGCTGCGCCGCAAATGGTCATCACCACGATCAACACCGCCCGCAGCAGCACCAAGGGCACGAGCCACGTCAGGCTGTACACCGCCGCGCGGAGGACGTGCGTGCCCCGCACCTTCGCCATCCAGCGTGTGTCGGGCAGGCACATGAAGACCACAGGGATCATCGCGGTGGACGCCGCGAGCGCCAGCACCCCGATCGGGCAGCCAACCACCACCTTCCCTGCCGAAGGAGTGAGCAGCCCGCCTGTCCAGTAGGACAGGATCAGCAGCTCGACGCGGTCCCACACCTGCGGCATGAAGAGCACGGTGACCAGCGTCGCCACCGCCGCCGCGGGCCACGTCACCCCAGGGAACAGCAGCGCCGCCCACAGCAGGATGCGGCCGGGCCTGGGCGTGCGCTCGACGCTCACCTTCGACCAGAACACCCCCGGCCGCAGCGCGAGCAGCCACGTCCGCCACGCGGCACGCACCAGCGTCCGCCAGCCGCCTTCTTCCTGCTCGATGAATCCCTGCACCCGCACACGGTCGGGGTTGAACACGTCAACCCACACGAACTCCAGCCCGCACTCGCTGCACGTGCCGCGGACAAGCTCTGCGTTTTCGCGCCACGCCGGACGCCGCGACCTGCCCCGACAGGTCGTACCCGCAGCGGGGACATTCGGGAAGCCGGCCCTGGTCCGCCGGAAATGACATCGCCACCAAGCTACCAGCCCGCGCAGGGGCGGGCATCTGCTTTCCTGCTGACGTGTCCCGAACGCGGCTTGATGCCGCTTTCAGATCACGCGGCGATCCGACGCGGTTGACGGGCTGATTCCTGAACGCTCGTTCATTTCACCGCCTCCGCCGCGGCGCGCCTTCACACTAAGCCAGCCGGGCTGCGCCCGTGTCTCTATGGAGGTCCGATGATCGCATCGCTGCACGCCGTCCTCAGGTCGCTCACGCTGCACGTTCTTGTGAAGGGCGCGGTTGCCCTCGTCCTGCACCTGGCGAGCCTCGCCCTCGGCCAGCCCCTGCTCGCCTATGAGCAAGGAACCTCCAACCTCTACCGCGTCGATGCGGAAACCGGCACGGCAACGCTCGTGGGCGCGACGCCGAGCCTGCCCGGCGACATCATCAGCCTCAACGCCCGCGGCCACCGCCTTTTCGGGATCGCGCTCTCCGGCTCGCAGGGCGCACGCCAGTCCCACCTCGTCGAGATCGATCCTTGCAACGGCCTGCTTATCTCCGTCCGCGCCGTCACGCTCGATGGTGACCCAGCGCCGGGGTACATCAAGGCGCTCGCCCACGACGATGCCGGCAACCTCATCGCGTCTTATTCACCGACGCAGGACGGCGTCGCGAACGTGCTCGCGATGCTCGGCGACGACGGCGCCCTCACCCCGCTGCGCACCTTCACCGGCGCACTCGACGACTTCGACGGCCTCTGCCCGTTGATCATCGACTCCGGCAGCGATGGGCAGGTCACCCACGCGGGGTACCTCGCCGTCAACCGCGATCCCGAGTCCGACGCGATCTATCTGCTCCGCATCGAGGCGGAATCGGAGAGCACCGCCCTCATCCACTCCTACCCCTTTTCCCAGGAGATCAACGGCTTGAGCGACATCGCGCTCTTCAGCGGTGTGCTCTACGGCGTGGACTCCATCACCAACCGCATCTTGCGACTTGATCCCGACTCGGGCGTGATGCTCGGCAACGCCGACCTCTCGCCCGCCGTGGCGCTGTCCGCGGTTGCGCCCTTCTCGCCGGTGGTCATCACGATGCAGCCGCGGTCGATCAATGTGTGCTACACAACAGACGGAGACCTCAGCGTCGAGGCCGCGTGCAACGGGACGCCTTCTTATGAATGGCAGATCGAGGCCCCCCGCGGCGTGTGGCACACCCTGACCAGCCAGCCCATGCCCCTTCCCGGCGGCGGCACGGCCCTTGCCACCGCCCCCGATGCGCCGAACACCACCATCCGCGTCCGCGAACGCACCGGGCGCCTGCTGGTGCGGGTGATCGTCACCGGCCCCTGCGACGCCGTGACTTCCAACCTCGCGGGCGTGTTCATCAACTCCGCCGACTTCAACAACGACGGGGACATCGGCACCGACGCCGACATCGAAGCCTTCTTCGCGTGCCTGGCCGGCAACTGCCCCCCCACCGGCTGCTCGGCGGACTTCAACGCCGACGGGGACACGGGCACCGACGCGGATATCGAGAGCTTCTTCCGCGTTCTGAGCGGGGGATCATGCTAACCAGTTTGCTAGCAATCGCTTAGCGTCAATCCCGTCCAACGAATTGCGTTGCATCACAGGACACGAAGAGGTACGCTGAATCCCCCGATCCCGGTATTGCTCCGGGATGGTCGTGTCGTTGAACGCCCGCACAGAGAGGAGAGTTCACATGCCGCACGTTCGTATTCGTACGCTTGCTGTCACCGCGCTGTTAGCCATCGCGGGCGCGGCGCACGCCCAGGTCGTTGAGACCGAGCCCAACGACAACAAGTGGACTGCCAACCCCGCCCTCCTGACCAACGGCGGCACCATCACCGGCAACACGACCGGGTCCTCCACCATCACTCCGGGCCCTGCCTCGGCGGACAACTTCCTGGTGCAGACCACGCCCGCGCCGCTGGGCATCTACCTCCACCAGCTCGTCCTTACCTCCGAGCTGGGGAATCACACCGTCACGATCCGGGGGCTGACCCAGACCGGCGGCTTCATCAACTTCGGCACCGACGCCACGATCCAGACGTCGTCCACCACCAGCGTGCCGCCCAAGACCGTCCAGTGGTACGGCTTCGGCAAGCAGGAGCAGGTGTACGTCCGCGTCACGGGCAGCTCCAGCACTCCGTCCGACTACGTGCTCACCCTCAACTCCACACCCGTGACACCCATCGACGCGGGCACGTACTACGCCGGCGAGATCACGCTCTCCCGTGCCGCGACCAACACCGCCGACTGCGACATGTGGGTCTATGACGACCAGTTCAACGCCATTCCGGACTACGGCAACGATGACCCCGACAGCCTGACGCGCACCTTCGCGCCGGGCACGTATTACGTCGCCTATTCCGGAACCAACCTGGCCAACAACCAGCCCGCGGCAAGCGGCGACATCTTCCTGACCGGAGCGGTGCTCGACTTCCCCGACGCCGTTGCCACCAACGCCACCGCCACCGTGGCCAACGCCGGCCTGCGCATCACCGACGCCTTCGGCCCGGTGGACATTCCCGCTTCCCGCGGCAGGTCCGAGGTCATCTGGTTCACCTTCACCGTGACCGACACCCCGCCGGTCAGCGGCTCCTGCTGCCTGCCCGACGGCTCCTGCGTCATCGCCACCGCCGCGAGCTGCTCGACCATGTTCGGCACGTACAACGGCGACGGGTCCACGTGCGACACGGCGAACTGCCCGCAGCCCGGCGCATGCTGCTTCGGCGCCGACTTCTCCTGCACCGTGCTGAGCGCGTCCGAGTGCGCGGCGGCCGGCGGCTCGTACATGGGCAACGGCACGGCGTGCAGCTCCTGCCCGCCGGCCCCTGATGGCTCCGTGCTCCTGCTCGTGGCGGACTCAACCGCCAACGCCAACGACGCCAAGTCCAAGCTCGAGGGGACGGGCTTCTTCCCGGCCGTGGTGGCCAAGGTCATCACCACCGCGGGGTCCACGCCAACGTACGAGTACATCAGCCAGTTCGACGCGGTGTTGCTCTGGACCAACTCCACGCCTGAGGACAACGTCGCGCTCGGCAACATGATGGCCGACTACGTGGACGCCGGCGGAGGCTTCGTCAACGCCATGTTCTCCGTCGGCACCACGACCGCCAGCCGCCAGCTCGGCGGACGCTGGGATGAGTCCTACCAGATCATCCCCACCGGCGGCGGCAACACCACCGGCGCGGCGGGCGTGGGCATCGGCGTGCGCGACATCCCCGATCACCCGATCCTCGCCAACGTCAACACCTTCCTCGGCGGCACGTCCAACCACCGGCCCACGTCCACGGCGTTCACGTCCCACGGCGTGCGCGTCGCCGCGTGGCAGGACGGCAAGACCCTCGTGGCCGTGAGCACGACCCGCCCCAACCGCGCCGACCTCGGCTTCGTCCCCTACTCCACCGACGTGAGCTCCGCGGGCTGGAACGCTTCGACGGACGGCGCCATCCTCATGGCCAACGCCCTGCGCTACGTCATGGGCCAGACCGGCCCGACCTGCGGCATCGCAGACTTCGACGGTGACGGCGACGTCGGCACCGACGCCGACATCGAGGCCTTCTTCTCCTGCCTCGCCGGCAACTGCTGCCCGACGTGCTTCCCCGGCGGCGCGGACTTCGACGGCGACGGTGACACCGGCACCGACGCCGACATCGAGGCCTTCTTCCGCGTCCTCGCGGGCGGCGACTGCTGATCGCCGCAGTCACCTCCTCAACATCCACGCCCCGGGCTTTCAACGCCCGGGGCTTTTTGCTTAAGTGAACGGAGACACGCGCTGTTCTTTCGAATGCTGTGCGCCGTCCGCACTGCTGAATCTCCGCAATGTGAGCGATACACTCCGGCTTCAACTTCAGGAGTGCGCCATGTTTCAATCCGTCACGTTCAAGCCGTCCCTCTCCGCAGCGCAGGCCGAGTGCATCGTCTTCCCATACTTCGGCGAGAAGGGCAAGGGCCAGCCGCTGGACGCCCGCACCAAGGCGATCGCCGCGGGCCTGGGCGTGCTCGACGAGCTGAACGCGGCGCTCTCCCGCCCCGAGGCGACGGGCGACGCCAACTCGATCGTGGAAACCTTCTCCGCGCCGACGAAGAAGGAGCCCGCCCGCCGTCTGCTGCTGCTGGGCCTGGGCAGCAAGGACAAGCTCGAGGCCGGCGCGTTCCGCAACGCCGCCGCGGCCGTGGGCCGCAGGCTCGCCGCCGTCAAGGCCCGCTCCGTGTTCTTTGAAGTTGAGGGCGCGCTCGACGCCGCGGACGTGGACCCCTTCGACGCGGGCGTCGCCATCGGCGAGGGGATCGGCCTGCTGGCGTGGGTGTGCGACGAGTTCCGTGGCAAGGCCACCGCGGAGTCCAAGCGCGTCCCGCTGGCCATCGGCGCGGATCGCTCGCTGGCCGAGGGGCTGGTCCGCGGCCTGGGGCTGGCCGAGTCCACCAACTACTGCCGCACGCTGAGCCAGACGCCGCCCAACGTCGCCACCCCCAAGTGGATGGCCGAGCAGGCCGTGAAGCTCGGGCGCAGGCACGGCCTGCGCGTAAAGGTGTGGGAGGGCGACGCGCTGGAGAAGGATCGCTTCGAGGGTCTGCTCAACGTCGGCAAGGCGAGCGAGAACTCGCCGCGGATGATCCGGCTGGAGTGGGCCCCGCGCGGCGCGACGGGCAAGCCGATCGTGCTCATCGGCAAGACGATGACCTACGACACCGGCGGGCTGAGCCTGAAGATCAACAACGGCATGGTGGGCATGAAGCGCGACAAGGACGGCGGCTGCGCCGTGCTGGGCGCGATGCACGCCATCGCGACGGTGATCCGCCCGCGGCGGCGCGTGGTGGCGCTGCTGGCCTCGGCCGAGAACTGCATCAGCGACGAGGCCTATCGCCCCGACGACGTGCTGCGCTTCCGCAACAACGTGACCGTGGAGGTCACCAACACCGACGCCGAGGGGCGGCTGGTGCTGGCGGACGCGCTGTGCTGGGCGTGCGAGAAGGAGAACCCCGCGTGCATCGTGGACGTCGCCACGCTGACGGGCGGCGTCGTCACGGCGCTGGGCTCCACCTACTGCGGCATGTTCTGCGAGGACGACAAGCTCCGCGCCCGAGTCGAGGAGGCCGCGAAGGCCTCGGGCGAGCGCGTCTGGCGGCTCCCGATGCACCAGGAGTACCGCGACATGATGAAGAGCCCCATCGCGGACATCGTCAACAGCAACCCCAACCGCAAGGCGCACCCCATCCAGGGCGCGGCGTTCCTGAGCTACTTCGTGGACGAGAAGATCCCCTGGTGCCACCTCGACATCGCGGGCGTCCACGTCTCCGAGAAGAACGCCGGGCCTTTCATCGAAGGGCCCACCGGCTGGGGCGTGCGTCTCCTGGCGAACCTCGTGGACCAGTAAGCCTCGCGGACGGTCATCGCCTTCGGCCCTGCGTTGCCGTTGAACGCGGCACGTCGCGGCAATCGCGCGATCCTACACTCTCCCCGCTGCGGTCACAGCACTGACCCCTCCTCAGGGGCCGCGCGTTCGCGCGCGGACATTGCGCATGTTCGACCGCCTTACCGACGCCTTCAACGGCCTGTTCCGCAAGCTCTCCGGCCAGGCGAACATCACCGAAAAGAACGTCGCCGACGCGATGGCCGAGGTCCGCACCGCCCTCCTCGAGGCGGACGTTCACCTCGACGTGGTCAACTCCTTCACCGAGTCGGTGCTGAAGGAGTCCATCGGGCGCGAGGTCACCAAGAGCCTCAAGCCCGGCCAGGAGATGATCGGCATCGTCCACGACAAGCTCGTGGAGCTGCTCGGCGGCACGCCCGAAGACGCGCAAAAGCTGATGGAGGTGCTCCGCGGAGCCGCGGAATCCGCCCAGACCGGCGCGCCCCCCAAGCCCATCCAGCTCACCGTCGAGCCGGCGATCATGAAGGTCAGCCCCGGCCCCACCATCGTCATGATGTGCGGCCTGCAGGGCTCGGGAAAGACCACCACCTCCGGCAAGCTCGCGGCGTACCTCAAGAAGCGCGGGCGCTCCGTCATGCTCGCCGCGGCGGACCTGCAGCGCCCCGCCGCGGTGGACCAGCTCGAGACCGTCGCCCGCCAGGTGGATTCCGACCTGCCCGGCGGGGCGAAGGTCTCCTTCTACTCCGAGCCGGACAAGGTCGCGGCGTACGGCAAGGCCGTGGGCGTCGCGGTGGATGTCTGCAAGCGGGCGCTGGAAGCGGCGCGCAAGGCGGGGGTGGACGTTCTGATCCTTGACACCGCGGGCCGCCTCCACGTCAACGACGAGCTGATGGGCGAGCTGACGCAGATCAAGCTCCAGCTCCAGCCACACCACATCTTCCTGGTCGTGGACGCGATGACCGGCCAGGACGCCGTCAACTCCGCGCGCGTCTTCAACACCCGCCTCAACGTGGACGGGATCATCCTCACGAAGTTCGATTCCGACACCCGCGGCGGGGCGGCGCTCTCCGTCAAGCACGTCACCGGCGCGCCGATCAAGTTCGTCGGCGTGGGCGAGAAGCTCGACGCGCTCGAGGAGTTCCACGCCGAGCGCGTCGCGGGGCGCATCCTCGGCATGGGCGACGTCGTCTCGCTCGTCGAGAAGGCCCAGGAGCAGGTCTCGGAGGAAGAGGCCAAGAAGCTCCAGGACAAGATGGCCAAGGGCGAGATGACGATGGACGACTTCCTCGCCCAGCTCAAGACGCTGCGGCGCATGGGGCCCATGAAGCAGCTCCTGGGCCTGCTGCCCGGCGTGGGCAGCCTGATGAAGGACGTCCACATCGAGGACAGGCAGCTCGACAGGATCGAGGCCATGATCTCGTCGATGACGCGCGAGGAGCGCACCACGCCCGGCATCATCAACAACTCGCGCCGCAGGCGCATCGCTACGGGCAGCGGCACGCAGCAGGAAGAAGTCGGCGCGATGGTCAAGCAGTTCGAGATGGTGAGCAAGCTCACCAAGAGCATGGCCTCGATGTCCGCCGCGGAGCGTGTGAAGGCCGTCAAGGGGATGGGCAGCGACGGCCTGAGCATGCTGCCGGGGATGAAGAACATCCCCGGTTTGGGCAAGCCCAAGGGCAGCACCGCAGCGCCGAGCATCAAGTCCCGCTTCAAGAAGCGCAAGCGCTGAGACCGCGGTTCGCCCGTTCCACGTTGCAACACTCCGAGAGCTACGAGTCAGCCACCGCCATGCGATCACGCCTTCCTCCACAGCCCAGCCGCGGCTGGACCAAGCAGGAACTCCTCGACGCCTGCGATCTGTCCCCCAAGTCCTTCGACAAGCTCCGCAAGGCAGCGCGCATCCGCGGCCCGAGCCACGGCGGGCTTTCCTGGGTCTTTTCCCTCGAGGACGTGCAGGCCCTGATCCACAGGGCGCGCAGCGGCAACTTCTCCGAGATCGGCCCCGCCGCGGCGGACGCGTGGGAAAGGCTCATCCAGGAAAGCCCCGACTGACCTCGCCCCCACCACTACACTCCGCTTATGGCCTTCAGCCCACCGACCGCCGAACAGATCAGATCGCTGCGGAGCGCGATGGCGGACATGTTGTTCGCGAGCTCGCCCTCGGGATTTCTGGAATCGCCCGAAGGCAAGTCCCAGCTCGAAGCCCAGACGATGGGGCGCTTCAACGACGTGATCGCGACCCCGATCCCCTGGATCGGCAAGCACACGTCCCTCGCCTCGTCGGACATCATCGAGATCGGCTGCGGCGCGGGGGCGAGCACCGCCGCCTTCGCCGCCTTTGCCCGAAGCATCCACGGCTACGACATCGACGAGCCCGGCATCAACGCCGCGCGCGAGCGCATGCGCATCCTCGGCATCGAGAACTGCACGCTCACCCTCGCCGAGCCGCGGGAGCTGCTCGCCCGTGCCGCGGCGGACCACCCCGACGGCGCGGACATCGTGCTCTGCTACGCAGTGCTCGAACACCAGACGCTCACGGAGCGGATCGACACCCTCCGGCGGTGCTGGGCGCTGCTCAAGGACGGCGGGCTCCTCGTCGTCGCCGACACCCCCAACCGCCTGACCTACTCAGACCACCACACCTCTTTCCTTCCGTTCTTCCACATGCTCCCGCACGAGCTGGCCCTGGCGTATGCGCACAAGTCGCCACGCGAGGGGTTCTGGGCCTCGCTCGAACCTTCCATCACCAAGGGCGAAGCCGAGGCGACCGAGCACCTCATCCGCTGGGGGCGCGGAGTCAGCTATCACGAGTTCGAGCTGGCCCTGGGCAACCTCAACGACCTCGTCGTGGGCGACGGCTTCGACCCTGAGATGCTCGCCATCAAGAGCATCACGCTCGAAGAGCGGCTGCTGTACACCTACATGACCGCCCGCAACGTGCGCATTCCTCCCGCCTTCTGCCGCGAGAGCATCGACGTGATCCTCCGCAAGGGCGGGCGCACCGCGAACGAGCCCATCACACAGCGAACGCTCCCCATCCAGCCCCTGGCTTGACTCAGCCCCCGAAGAACTTCAGCCCGATGATCCCCGCCACGATCATCGCCAGGCACGTCAGCCGCAACGCGGTCGCGGGCTCGTTGAGCACGAAGATCCCGAAGAGGGCCGTGCCGATGGTCCCGATGCCGGTCCACACCGCGTAGGCCGTGCCCAGCGGCAGCTTCCGCACCGCCAGCCCCAGCAGCCCCATGCTCAGCGCCAACGCCACAGCCGTCCACACCGACGGCCAGAGGCGCGTAAACCCCTGCGTGTACTTCAGCCCCACCGCCCAGCCGACCTCAAACAACCCCGCCACCACAAGGATGATCCAAGCCATAGGCCCACTGTAGAGCCGCGAACGCGAGGGGCCGGGGGCGGAACGCCTCTCTTCTCCTTCTGTCCCCGGCGATAAACTCCCCTCCCCATGCCCCGCGCCACACGACACTTCTACCACTACACGCTCCTGCTCGGGGCGCTGGCGCTCCTTTGCATCTTCCTCGTCTACCCCATCCTCCTCACCCTCCGCGGGGCCTTCTATGCCGACCCGGCCACGCATACCGGCTTCACACTCGATCACCTCAAGCTGATCTTCCAGGATCCCCGCACGCTCCGGGGGCTCTTCAACTCCATCCGCATCGCCGCGGGAACCACCACCCTCGCCATCCTCATCGCCCTGCCGCTGGCCCTCATCTCCGCCTCCTACCGCTTTCCGGGCAAGACCTTTTTCAACGCGGCGGTGCTGGTCCCCCTCATCCTCCCCCCCTTCGTCGGCGCCCTGGGCCTGCGGGCCCTGCTGGGGCGTGAAGGCGCGCTCAACGCCCTGCTGGGGACGGACCTCGACATCCTGGGCTCGGCCAAGATCTACGGCGTGATGCTGGTGCAGGCGCTGGCGCTCTATCCCATCATCTATCTCAACGCCACCGCCTCGCTCGCCAATCTTGATCCGGCGCTCAACGAAGCCGCGGAGAACCTGGGCGCCGGGCCGTGGCGGCGCTTCTTCCGCGTCACGCTCCCGCTGGTGCGTCCGGGCCTCTTCGCCGGGGCGACCATCGTGTTCATCTGGAGTTTCACGGAGCTGGGCGCACCGCTGATGTTCGACTACTACGAGGTCACGCCCGTGCAGATCTTCAACGGCCTGCGCGAGGTGGAGAACTCGGCCAAGCCCTACGCCCTGACCGCCGTGATGCTCGCCGCGGCGGTGGGCATTTACCTGCTGGGCAAGGTCGTCTTCGGCGGCAAGGGGTACGCGATGTACTCCAAGGCCTCGCGTGCCGCGGCGGAGAAGCCGCTGACCGGCCTGCCCGCGGTGGGAGCCCTGCTCGCCTTCGCCGTCGTGAGCCTGGTGGCGATCATGCCTCACGTGGGGGTGATCCTCACGAGCCTGGCCGCGCCGGGGCAGTGGTACGGCACGGCCCTGCCCTCCGCCTTCACCACCCACCACTACCAGCAGGCGCTGACCGCGCCCGACTCCTTCACCGCCATCACCAACAGCCTCAAGCTCGCCGCCTCGGCGATGATCCTCGACATCGCGCTGGGCATCGTCATCGCATACATCATCGTGCGGACCGAGGTCCGCGGGCGCGGGCTGCTCGACGCCCTGTGCATGCTCCCCCTCGCCGTGCCCGGCCTGGTGATGGCCTTCGGCTACGTCGCCATGAGCCTGCAGTGGCCCTTCGGGCGCGACGGCCCGCTCAGCGGCGTGGCGAGCATCTTCGCCGTGAACCCCAGCCCCGTCCCCTTCCTCGTCATCGCCTACGCCGTTCGCCGCCTGCCCTACATCGTCCGCTCCACCGTCGCGGGGCTGGAGCAGACCAGCGGTGAGCTGGAAGAAGCCGCGGTGAACCTCGGCGCGTCCCGCCTCACCGCCGTGCGGCGCGTGATTCTGCCCCTCATCCTCGCCAACCTCATCGCCGGCGGCCTGCTCGTCTTCAGCTTCTCGATGCTGGAGGTCAGCGACTCGCTCATCCTCGCTCAGCAGGCCCGCCATTACCCGGTGACCAAGGCCATCTGGGCCTTCACCGAGCGATTGGGCGACGGGCCCTACATCGCCGCGGCGATGGGCGTCTGGGGCATGGCCCTGCTCACCGTCACCGTCTTTGCCGCCAGCACGCTGCTGGGCAAGAAGCTCGGCAGCATCTTCCGCGTGTAAGCCCCGGCTCCCGCCGGGTGTTGATTCACCCCGTCCAACGCCGGGGGGTTTGTGCCCCACCTTGGCCGCGCCCAGTCACCGGGTCGCAGGTCCGCCGCTGCCCCTACCATCCGCCATGACCCACGCCATGCCCGAGAGCATCCAGGAAGTCCAGAACGCCTACCGCCGCCTGCGCGATGAAATCCGCAAGGTGATCGTCGGGCAGGACGAGGTCGTGGATCAGATGCTGATGGCCATCTTCTGCCGCGGGCACGCGATCGTGGTCGGCGTGCCGGGCCTGGCCAAGACGCTGCTCATCTCGACCATCGCCAAAACCCTGTCTCTGGGCTTCTCGCGCATCCAGTTCACGCCCGACCTGATGCCCTCGGACATCACCGGCACGGAGGTGATCCAAGAAGACCGCGCCACCGGCCACCGCGAGCTTCGCTTCGTGCCCGGCCCGGTCTTCGCCAACGTCATCCTCGCCGACGAGATCAACCGCACGCCCCCCAAGACCCAGGCTGCGCTGCTCGAGTCGATGCAGGAGCGGCAGGTGACCGTCGGCGGCGTGCGCCACGACTTGCCCAGCCCCTTCTTCGTCCTCGCGACGCAGAACCCCATCGAGCAGGAGGGCACCTACCCCCTCCCCGAAGCGCAGCTCGACCGCTTCATGTTCATGATCAACATCCGCTACCCCTCGCTCTCGGAGGAGATGGAGATCGTGCGGCGCGGCTCTTCCCGCACGCAGGAGCCGGTGCAGAGCGTGCTGGACGAAGCGGGCATCAAGCGCGTGCAGGAGATCGTGCGGCAGATGCCCGTCGCCGATCACGTCATCGCCTACGCCCTGCGTCTCGTCCGCGCCACGCGCATCAAGGAGCCGATGGACCTGGGCCTGCCCCGCCCGGAGAAGGCGCAGGAATACCTCGCCTGGGGCGCCGGCCCGCGCGCCAGCGAGTTCCTCGTCCTGGCCGCGAAGGCCACCGCCCTGCTCGCCGGCGCCACCCACGTCACCCCCGAGCACGTCAAGGCCGTCGCCAAGCCCGTGCTGCGCCACCGCATCCTGCTCAACTTCAACGCCGAGGCCGACCAGGTCACCACCGACGACGTGATCGACGACCTCGTCGCCAACATCCCCGTCGAAGGCCTCACGCCCGAGGACAAGCGCAAGATGGACGAAGTCCTGCGCTGAGCGGCGCCGGCCCCGCCCGAATCACTCAAAGCTCCGCGTTACACTCGCGCCCATGGCGTGGGACGCGATCATTCTCGGCTGCGGCACGATGGGTTCCGCGGCTGCCTACGAACTCTCGCGCACCGGCCGGCGCGTGCTGGCCCTGGATCGTGCCGCGCCCCCGCATGACCTGGGCTCCCACCACGGGCGCGTGCGCATGTTCCGCACCTCCTACTACGAGCACCCCGCTTACATCCCCTGGCTGCGGCGTTCCCTCGATGCTTGGCGGAGCATGGGTTCGCAGTTCGGCGCGCCGCTCATCGAAACGTGCGGGGCGCTGTACATGGGCCGCCCCGATTCGGAGCTGATCTCCGGCTGTCTCCTCGCCATCGAGACGCACGGCCTGGAGCACGAGCGGCTGACCAGCGCCGAGCTTCGGGCACGCTTCCCGCTCTTTGACCTGCCCGCGGATTACGTGGGCCTGCTCGAAAAGGACGCGGGGTTCATCTACTGCGAGCGGGCGGTGGAAGCGATGATCGCGCTGGCGAAGCGCCGCGGCGCCGAAGTCCGGCCCAACGCCGCGGCACTGACCTGGAAGAGCGACGGCGAGCGCGTCCTTGTCCGCACTCATTCCGGCGAGCACGCCGCGAAGAACTTGGTCATCTGCGCCGGCGCGTGGGCGGGCGAAGTGCTGCGCGACATCGGCATCAGGCTGGAAGTAACGCGCCAGGTTCAGGGGTGGCTCACACCCGCCGACCCCGGCCCGTTCCTGCGCCTGCCCTGCTGGGCCATCGACCCCGGCGACGGTTCGCTCTTCTACGGCTTCCCGGCTCTGTCCCTTGACGGAGCTGCCGAGGTCAAGCTCGCCCGCCACGCCCCTTCAACGCCCACAACCGCCGCGGGCGTGGACCGCTCCGCACGAGCCGACGAGGCAGAAGACTTCATGCCGCTGGTGCGCCGCTACCTGCCCTCGCTCGCCGCCGCACCTGTGCGCACAAGCGTGTGCCTCTACACCAACTCTCCTGACGGGCACTATCTCATCGACCGCCACCCGCGCCACGCCAACGTCGTCTTCGGCGCGGGCTTCAGCGGCCACGGCTTCAAGGCCGCCCCCGCCGTGGCGGAGCTGATCGGATCGCTCCTGCAGCGCCACGACCACCCCGAGCCCTTCTTCGCGCTCTCGCGCCTTACGTAGCACCGCCCCTACCGCACGCGGCGGCGCCAATGAAAAAAGCCCCGGCTTTACGCCGAAGCTTTCATTCATCCAAAGTGGAGGCGATGAGACTCGAACTCACGACCTCTTCCATGCCATCCCCAGACAGAAGCCGAATACGCTGTTTTCTCGGCA
>CALJIV010000040.1 GCA_937974035.1 uncultured Phycisphaerales bacterium | reverse complement strand
GGGGGCTAGAGCGATTCCGCGACCAGCCGCTCCTCCTTCCACTTCTTGAGCTTGAGGCCCAGGGTGCGGACGCCGATCCCCAGGGCCGTGGCGGTCTTCTGGCGGTGGCCGTTGAAGCGGGTGAGGGCGGCGATGATCGCTTCCCGCTCGATCTCCTCCAGCTTGCGGGCCTCGGCGTAGGGGCCGGAGGGGGAGGACGCGGGGGCGGCCTTGGGCTCGATGAGGTGCAGGGGCGTGGCCTTGCCTGCGGGGACGACCCAGGGGGCGATCAGCTCCGGGGTGATGCAGCCATCTCGGACCGCGCCGGGCATCCCCGCGGAGAGGACCACCGCCCGCTCGCAGATGTTCTGCAGCTCGCGGACGTTCCCCGGCCAGTGGTAGGCCATGAGCATCTGGTGCGCGGCGGGGTCGAAGCGCAGCTCGGGGCGGCCCTCGCGCCGGCACACCTCGGCGACGAAGTGGTCCGCCAGCTCGGGCACGTCGCCCAGCCGCTCGCGCAGGGCGGGGACGTTGACGGGCAGCACGTTGAGGCGGAAGTACAGGTCCTGCCGGAACTCCCCCTTGGCGACGTGGGCGGGCAGGTCCCGGTTGCTCGTGGCGATGACGCGCACGTCGACGCCGATGGTGAGCGATGAGCCGACACGCTCGAAGGACCGCTCCTGGAGCACGCGCAGGAGCTTGGCCTGCACCTGGGGGCTCACTTCCGAGACCTCGTCGAGGAGGAGCGTGCCGCCGTCGGCCAACTCGAAGCGGCCCTTGCGGAGGCGGTCCGCGCCGGTGAAGGCGCCGCGCTCATGGCCGAAGAGCTCGCTTTCCAGCAGAGAGGGAGAAAGCGCCGCGCAGTTGACCCCCAGGAACGCCCCCTCGCGGCGCGGGGAAAGCTCGTGGATGGCGCGGGCGACCACTTCCTTGCCGACCCCGCTCTCGCCGGTGACGAGCACCGTCCCCTGCGAAGCGGCGATGAACTGGATGGACTCGCGCAGACGCCGCATCGCCTCGGAGGAGCCGATGAGCCGGTCGAGCCCCGTGCGCGGCTGAGCGGCGCCGGGCTTGGACTCCGGCGCGGCGGGGGCCGCGGCGCGGAGCAGGGCGTTCTCGCGCACCAGCCGGCGGTGCTCGATGGCGCGCTTGAGGGCGATGATCAGCTCGTCGCCCTCGAAGGGCTTGGTGAGGTAGTCGAAGGCCCCCAGCTTCATCGCCTTGACCGCGGTCTCGATGGTGCCGAAGGCGGTCATGAGCACCACCGGCAGCTCGTCGTCGATCTGGCGGATCTTCTCGAGCAGCTCGATGCCCGTCATCTGGGGCATGCGCATGTCCGTGACCACCGCGTCGGGGCGGCGGCGGGCGACGGCCTCCAGCGCCGCGGCGCCGTCCGCGGCGGTCACCACGGTGAACCCGGCGCGCTCCAGCGTCACGCACACGCTGTCCCGCATCATCTCCTTGTCGTCAACCACCAGGACCGTTCTCATCGCATCGTCTCCAGACGCGCCCCCGCGGGGGCTTCCCTCGGCTCGCTCCTTGAGCCCGTGTCGGACGGCGTGCGCAGCGGGAGCCGGAGGCTGACCGTCGCGCCGGGGCCGTCGTTGTTCGTGACGCTCACCCGCCCGGCGTGCGCATCGACGATGCGGTGCACGATCGCCAGCCCCAGGCCCGTGCCTGTGTTGCGGGTGGTGAAGAAGGGGTTGAACATGCGTTCCACGACCTCGGGGCGGATCCCCGGGCCGGTGTCGCGCACCGTGAGCCGCACGCCGGAGGGCGTCTCCCCGTCGCCGGGCTCCTCGGCGGCCGCCGCGAGCGTGAGGACGTGCTCGCCGGGCACGTCGGCCATCGCCTCGAAGGCGTTGCGCACGACGTTGACCAGGGCCTGCTGGAGCAGGCTCGGGTCGGCCTCGAACTCCGGCGCGCCGCGGTCCTCGCGCACCACGCGCACGCTCCGCCAGTTGGGCACGCCGTCGTGGCAGCACGATTCGAGCACGCGGTCGAAGAGGTCGCGCGCGTCGATCGGCGCGGGCCGCAGGCGGAACTCGCGGGCGAAGGTCAGCACGTCGTTGACGATGCCGTCCATCACCCGCGCGGCGTTGTCGATCTTGTTCGCCAGAGAGCGCTCCGCGGGGCGGTCGGCCAGGTCCTGGTCCAGCATCCGCGCGTACAGGCGGATGGAGCCCAGCGGGTTGCGGACCTCGTGGGCGATCCCCGCGGCCATCTCGCCCAGCGCGGCGAGGCGGCGGGAGCGCTCGATCTGCGCGTTGGCTTCGCCCAGCTCGCGCGTGAGGCGCGCAACCTCGGCGCGGAGCTGATCGTGAGAGGCCTGGAGCTTGGCCGTGACCTCGTTGAAGGCGCTGATCAGCTCGGCGAGGTCCGCCGGAGCGAGGGCCGGGCTTGGGGGGGCGGCGGTGCTCATCAGCCGTGGCGGTCCTGGAATCGGGGTGCGTTGTGCGGCGCGGGGGCGTAGGCGGTCGCGGCCTGGCGCGACAGAGAGAGGCTCGCCAGCTCGGCGGTGACGGATTCGAGCCGCTTCTTGAGGCGGGCGTGGTCCTGCTCGTCGCGGCGCTGCACCTGCTCGGCCAGCGCGGAGACGGCGTCCAGCTCGCGCTGCACCTCGCGCCGGTGGGACTCGGGGAGCTGCTCCTGCATCCGCTCCCACTGCTGGCGGAGCTGCTCGCTGGTGCGGTGCAGCTCCGTGATCCTGTCCACCACCTGCTGGCGCTCCTCGAGCACCGCCAGCAGCGGATCGAGCACGGGCTCATCGATCAGCAGCGACTGGCGCTGGCTGAGGGCGTCGAGCTCCCCCAACAGGGCGCGCTGCCGGGCGAGCACGGCGAGATACTCGGCGGCGCAGCCGGTGCACTGCTGCTCTGAGTGCGCGGGGGGATGTGTGGGGGGCGTGTGGCTGTGATTGCTGGGCTTGTGCGCGGTCATCCGTGACCTTCCTCGCCGCCTCCTGCGGCGCTTTGCTTACTCGGCGTTCACCTCCGCCCGGCCCTGAGCGGCGCGGCGCAGTTCGTCCTTGGCGTTGAGCCATTGCTGCCAGTCCTCGCGCGTCATCGGGAGGTTGGGGTCCTCCCACGCGGAGGCGGGGATCGAATCGAAAAAACGCTGGGCCCGCTGGTTGGCGAGCATGGCGCGGGTGATGTCGCCCTGAGCGAGATAGCAGGCGACCACCTGCACCATCGCCACCAGCGAGGCGGGGTCCTTGGGGTAGCGCTCGCGCGCGGCCTCGTAGTGGGCGATGGCCGTCTGGTAGTCGCCCAGGTCGAAGGCGCACGCGCCCAGGTAGTAGTAGCTGTTGCGCAGGTACAGGTCCTCCACCGCCGTGCGGTGGCGGCGGGCCTCCAGCCCGCGTCGGACCTGCTCGAAGATCGTGCCCGCCATCGCCAGCCGCTGCTCGCGCGCCCGCTCCAGCTCGCGCCGCTCGCCCTCGGGCATCGCCCCGGCGTTGAGCTGCCCGCCCAGCGCCGCGGCGGAGAGGCGGTAGGCGTCCGCGAGCTTGTAGCGCACCGCGTCGCCCACGGGGTCGGCGGAGGTGCCCGTGTCCTGCTCGCTGCGGGCGAGGTACTCCTCGAAGCGCTCGATGGCCCGCTCGTAGCGCCCGCTGTTGTAGTAGCACTGTCCCAGCTCGCGCAGCGCGTCGCGGAAAGCGGCGGTGCGCGTGCCGCCCAGCGCGCCGTTCACCACCGACAGCAGCAGCTTTTCCGCCTCTTCGTCGTTGGTCGCGTCGTCGTCGGCCAGCAGCGTCTGCGCGAGGGGCACGTAGCTGGCGTCGGCGAAGGGGCCGGAGCGCTCTCCCCGCTCGCGTCCGGCGATCAGGTCGCGGTAGATCGAACCAGCCAGGTCCAGATCGCCGCGGGCCTGGTAGCACTGCGCCAGCCGGAAGTTCGCCTCGGGGTGGCGGACGTCGCTGGGGAAGTCCGCGGCGAACTGCTGGAAGGCGGAGATGGCGGCTTCGGTGTCGCCGGCGCGGTCAAAGACGTCCGCCGCGGTCCAGAGGGAATCGCCGTAGTGCGCGGCGTTGGAGGCGACGATGCGGGAGGCGTGCGTGCGGTAATACTCGCCCGCGCGGATGAGGTGGTCGCGTGCCTCACGCTGCGTCGCGGGGTCCGCGTTCGCGAGGCTCAGGACGCCGCCCGAGCCCGCCGCGGCGAGGATTTCCTCGGCGAGCCTGTGATGCGCCTCCGCCAGAACGAGGATCAGTTCCGGCGGGGTCTTGTCGATGCCGAAGAGCTGCTCGCCGAGCGAGGCGAACTGAAGGGCGCGGCGGTAGTCGGGCTGCTTGCCCTCGAACTGCTCGCGGACGCGCGTCAGCAGGCTCTCACCCACGCGCTCGGGCGTGACCAGCTTCGTCTTCTCACCGGAGCGGAGCAGGTCCACCAGGCGGGTGTAGTAGTCGAGCGAACGCGCGATCGCGCCCGCGGCGTCGCCAGACTCTCCGGGCTCTCCCCGCACGACCTGCGCGGCGAGCAGGCTCTCGGCTTCGACCTCGCCCATGCCCAGCAGGGCGGGGGCCAGCTCCTCGGAGAAGGAATAGTCGTTGATGATGGTGAGGTAGCGGTCGCGGGCGCTGCCCAGCGTCGGCCTGCGGTGGAAGATCTGCCCCTGCAGGAGCGTGAGGGCGGGGATCAGCGGACTGCTCTCGTTGAGCAGGGCCATCGCGCGGTCCACTTCGCGCACGGCCTCGTCCACCTCGTTCCGCTCGTCGTAGGCGCGGGCGAGGATGTAGTGAATCTCGCCCAGCGTCTGCGGGCTCGCGTCATCCAGCCGTGGCAGCGTCCTCACGATCTTGGAGATCGCCTCGTCGGTGTAGCCCTGCTCGAGCAGCACCCGCCCCTGGCGCGTCAGGGCCCACGCCCGCTCCTCGACGGTGAGGCGAGCGTCCGCCGTGAGCCAGGTCAGCAGGTCCAGCGCGAAGGTGTGGTTGGGCGGCTGCGACGCGATGCACAGGTCGATGGCGCGACGCACCAGCGCCGTGCGCTCCTCGCGGTGGGATTCGGGGAGCGCCTGCGCCCGCCGCATCGCCCGCTCGATCTCGCCCTGCGAGAGCAGCGCGGAGCAGAGGTACGCGATGTCCGTGTCGGTGAGGTCGGCGTTGAGGCGCTCCGCCTCGAGGTACTCGGAGATGATGGACTTGTTGTTCTCCGGGCGGTCCAGGCCCAGGTCCTTCTGGCCCAGGTAGAGGCTTCGGGCCCGGAGGATGTGGAACTGCCGCCGATGCTCCGGCCCCAGCCGGCCTTCGGTGATCCCCGGCAGCACTTTGTCGTTGAGGATCGCCAGGGCCCGCTCGTACCGGCCCTCTTCCATGAGCCGCTGGGCGTCGCCAATGCCTACCGAGACATCCGGTTTCGGGGCGGTGACAAAGGCCGTGATCACGGCACCGCCCAGCAGCACCGCCGCGAGACCCAGCAGCGGCAGTTGCCAGACGTCCCGCCACGTCTGGGGCGGAGGCGGGGCCTGATTCTCGGACTGTGGAGCCTGGTCGCTCACGTCGATCCTTCTCTATACAGGCGGCCGGCGGAGACCCGCCGCGGGTTGTGTTATCGGATAGACCCCCGGGTCCCGTCCAGACATGCGCAAAAACATCCGGTGCATGGGGGTGGAGACTTCCGGTTGCTCTGGCACCGGAATGAGTGGCGGTTACACTGCCGGGGTTCCCCCAGTATGCGCCCCACCCCACCAATCAATGTGTCTTTGCTGATGCTGCTGGCGTGCGCCGGATGCACAACCGCGTTCGGTGACGTGATTTACGTCAACCACGCCGCGACGGGGGCGAACACGGGCACCTCCTGGGCAGATGCCTACACCGATCTGCAGACGGCCATCGCCGCCGCGGGAAGCGCGGATGAGATTTGGGTCGCCCGCGGCGTGTACCGCCCGGCCCCGCCCCCCACCGCTCCCGGCCAGAACAGAACCGCAAGCTTTGCGCTCAAGACCGGCGTCAGCATCTACGGCGGTTTCGCAGGCACCGAGACCCAGCGCGATCAGCGGGATTGGGCCGCGAACGTCACCGTGCTCTCGGGCGACCTGCTGGGCGACGACGGGCCGGATTGGTCGAACCGGTCGGACAACTGCTATCACGTGGTCACGGCGGTGCAGCTCGGGCACTGCAGGCTCGATGGCTTCACCATCACCGGCGGGCACGCCGACGGCGAAGCTCTGGGCGCCACTCCCGAGAGCAACGATCAGGGGAGCGGCGCGAATGTCTACGACGCCGCGCCGCACTTCGAGAACCTCATTTTCGAGGGCAACTACGCGAGCAATCACGGCGCGGTGAACGACCACGGCGACTCGACGCTCGTAGCGTGCACGTTCCGGAGGAACTACGCCGGGGTGCTGGGAGCCGGGTTGTACATGCACTTCACGTCCGCCACGCGGGCGATTCAGTGCGTGTTCACGGCCAACGAGACGCCCGCGGACGGGGGCGGGGCGTACTCGCGCAGCTACGCAGGGGCGATGGTGGAAGACTCCATCTTCTCGCTGAACTTTGCGAACAACGGCGCGGGAATGTACCTCTCCGAGGGCGGCAGCACGACGATCCTGCGCTCGCTCTTCACGCAGAACACGGCGATGCTCGGCGGCGGGGGCGTGTATTCCAAGGACGCGGCCACCGTCGTGCGCGATTGCGTGTTCATCGCCAATGACGCGGGCCTTGAGGTTCTGACCGGAGCCGCGGGCGGAGGCGGGAGCGGCGGCGGCGGGTTCTGGGCGTCGGGTGGCAGCCCGCTGGTGGAGGACTGCGTCTTCGTGAACAACTCCGCCACCTTCGGCGGGGGCGCGTACTTCAACGAGGGAAGCACGGGGACGGTCCGTAGCTGCTGGTTCGAGGACAACCTCGCGAACGAGGCGGGCGGGCTGTACTCGCTGTTCAGCCCCGTCCGTGTGCTGGAGTGCGTGTTCACCAGGAACCGGGCCACGGGCGGACAGTTCCCCGTCGGCGGCGGAATGAGCGTGTACTACGCCAACACCTTCACGCAGAACTGTCTCTTTGACAGCAACAGCGCCGGGCTGGGCGGCGGCGGGCTCTATGTCGAGGGCGAAAGCCCGCTGACGGTCGGGTGCATCTTCGCACGCAACTTCACGGAATGGCTCGACCAGGGCTGGGGCGGCGGGGTGCTCAACAGCTTCAACACCGAGGCGAAGCTCGTGAGCTGCCTGATCGTCGGCAACAACGCCCAGCGCGGGGGCGGGGTCGCCAACGCCGTGATCTCCTCCCCCACCATCATCAACTCCACGATCGTGGGGAACCACTCGCGCGCCTCCGACTCGCCCGGCGGGGGCATACACACGCTGGCCTTGACGCCCGCGAACGTGCAGAACTCGCTGGTGTGGGGGAACACGCCAGAGCAGATCAGCGGCCCCAACACCGTTGCGTTCTCGTCCGTGCAAGGGGGCTTCGAAGGCGAGGGGAACATCGAGGTGGATCCTCTCTTTATGAGACTCCCCCACCCCGGCGCGGACGGCGACTGGCGCACCGACGACGATGACCTGGGCGATCTGCGCCTCATGCCGGGCTCGCCCGTGATCGACGCGGGAAACACGGAGCTGGTGCCCGCGGAAGCCACCGTTGACGCCGCGGGTGCGGCGCGGTTGGTCGGCCCGAAGGTGGACATGGGCGCGTATGAAGCGCAGCTTCGCACCTGCACGCCCGATTACGACGGCGATGGGGACGTCGCCACCGACGCCGACATCGAGGCGTTCTTCGCGTGCCTGGCGGGCAACTGCTGCCCCGCGTGCGCCCCGGACTTCGACGGCGACGGGGACGTCGCCACCGACGCGGATATCGAATCGTTCTTCCGGGTGCTCGCGGGCGGCGCCTGCTGAGCGAACAATCGCGCATGTCCAGCGCCCGCTCCCGCATTCTCCCCGAGCACAGCGTCGAAGCGCAGGTGCTGGGCAACGTGCGTGCTCAAAGGATCGGACCGGCCACGGTCGCGGACCTGCACCTGCCCGATCCCTTTCTGCGGCGGGTCGCCAACCGAGTCCTTCAGCTCTCCTTCCAGGAGAACTTCCGCATCGTCGTCTCTGACATTCCCGGTCGGACGGAGCACGAGGTCTGGAAGCCCAGCGCCGCGCCCTGCGACCTTGAGACGGTTCACGCCGATCTCCAGGGCGTCGATGCGCCTGAGAAAGCCGCGGCGCCGGCCTCGCGCGGGTTCATGCCCAAAGTGCTGGATGGAGACCGTGCCGTGGCGCGCGAGCCCGCGGCAAGCCAAGCCCTGGCGGAACTGGTCGCGCAGCGCCTGGCGAAAGACGGCCTGCTCGCGACCGCGGCACGGGCGCTGTCGATCATCCCCGCGGGAAGCGACGACGCGGCGGCGCTGGCGGACGCCGGTTTTCCCATTGATCTGCTGGATCACTTCACGCTGAAGGGCGAGCACGTCGGCGCGGCGGCGGTGCTGGCGTGGCTGCGGCGCGATGTCGCGGGCGAGAACCAGGCGAAGTGGCCGCGGCTGCTGAACGCCGCGATGTTCGGGTTCAGGCCCACGGCGCCCGGCTTCCGAGCTTCGCCGGATTCGGGGCAGCACGAGCCGGGCATCGCGCGGCTGCAGCTCTCGCGGGCGGGGTATTGGATCGGCCCAGGGGACGGCGGCTCGATCGACGTGCTGCGGCAGGTGCTCGAGTCGATGCCCGGCGTGCACGTGCTGGCATCGGTGGAGCAGAGGCACGTCGATGAGCTGCGGCGGGTGCTGGCGGAGTGGCCCGGCGAGCTGCGCTCTCGCGTGAAGCTGGTGGTGCAGGAGCTGACCGTCTCGCAATGGGCGCAGGACGCGGCCAGGGGCGGGATGGATGCCTCCGGCCCGATGACGCTGCTGCCCCGGTACGCCAGCCGCGGGGAGGAAGTCTCGCTGTACGTCGCGGGCGATACATACCTGGGGCGTGCGCTGGTGCAGGCGGGGCTGCGGGTGGCGCACTCGCCGCTGCTGTTCCAGGGGGGCAATCTGCTGATGGTGGAAGAGCCCAGTGGGCGGCGCATATTGCTCGCGGGCGAGGCCGAGGTGCTGCGCAACCAATCCCTGGGGCTCTCGCAGGCGCAGGCGATGGCGGCGCTGTGCGCGGAACTGGGCGCGGACAAGTGCGTGGTGCTGCCCGCGGCGTCCATCCACATCGACTACGAGGTGAGCTGCCGCGTGGTGGATGGAAAGGTCGTCGCTTTCACGCTCGACACCGCGGCGGGGGCACGGCTGGCGGTGGAAGCGGGCATCGGCCTTCTTGAACGCCGCGGGTACATGGACGCCAATACCGCAGAGGCCGCCCGGACGCTCCTGCAAACGGGGCGCGACTTTGAATGTGCTGCGATGGTGTGGAAGAGCCTCGCGGCATTCGCCGTGGGACCGGGGCGGTTCCCGCTTCCCTTTGCGGCGATGCTGCGCGAAGGGAGCACCGATTCCGGCGTCGGGAACCTGCATCGCATCATGGCGGGGCTGGACCTGCTGATGAGCGGCACGCCCGCGGCGATTGAGCGCGTGGGCGACGCGCATCACCGCGCATACCTGCGCTCGCTGGCGCGGCGCATGGAGGACAGGACTCAGCTCCGCGCGGCGCTGCGCAACCTGGGGTGGAAGGTGGTCCCGGTGCCGGGCATCGGGCAGGGGGACCGGAGCATCAATCCGCTGAACGGCCTGCACACGACGGGCCTGGCGCTCATGCCCGCTTACGGCGGGCTCTTCGCGGGGCTGGACGCAGCCGCGGCGGAGGCGATCAAAGCAGCCCTCGGCCCCGGCGTAGAAGTTCGCCAGGTGCGCACCAGCGAAAGCCAGCGCCGGGACGGAGCACTGCGCTGCTCGGTGACGTTGCTGTAAGGCTCAGCGGGCGGCGCCGTTCAGCCACTCAAGCAGTCCGTCGGCGTTGACATAACCCACCTTGCGGTCGAGTTCCTTGCCGTCCTTGAACAGGACGAGGGTGGGTATCGCCTTGATCTGCAACTCGGTCGCGGTGTCGCGATCCGCGTCGATATCGATCTGAATCGCGCTGCCGTGCTGCGACACCCACTCCGCGATGCGCGGATCGGGCCAGGTGTCCTGCTCCATCATCCGGCAGGGCGGGCACCACGAGGCGGTGAGATCGACCAGAAGGTAACTGCTATCCCGCAGCGAAGCGGCCTTGGCGTCGGCGAAGGTCGTCGTCTGGAACAGGCTCGGATGCCCCTGCTTGTCCCCCCCACCGCCCCCCTGGAGCTTGGGAGCCTTGACGACGACAAACCACGCGAAGAGCAGGAGCACAGCGGGGATCAGGATGGCCATGCGGCTGGTGGTGCGGGCTTGCGACATGACAGGGCTCCGGGAAAGTTCTTACAGGGGTACCGGCGATGATGGTCAAAGGTTCAACGCGAAAGTTACTTGTACTCGCCATCATCCCAGGTGTTGAGATCCAGCAGCTTTGAGGCCGGCGTGGCCTCGGCATGACCATCCAAGTAGACCGCGTTGGCTCCGTTGCCGTGGCGGTTGGTGGCAACCCGTCGCCAGGAAGTCGGTGTTCCCGTGCCGGTCACCGGTCCGTTGATGTTCACGACGTAGCGAATGTCGTAGAAGATTGCGAGATGAAGATCGGTGCTTGCGGTGTTGTTGTAGTTGTCGCTGCGCAGGTTGCCGGGATCGTTCTCGAAGCAGGTCAGATACAGGACGCTGCTGGTGCGGGGCAGCTGTGAAAGCTGCATCGGAGGCTGACACTCCGACTCGTTCACGTACGTCTGACCAGTCACGTTGTTGCGCAGGAATCGCATCCCGTTGACGACGTAATGGATGTTGTGATCGTCCTTAAGACGAGCCGGATCCCTGTAGAACACACAGTCCTTGAAGCGGTCGTTCATTCCGCCCGAGTCATCGTTGGCATGAGCGCGTGGATCGAGGAAGGGACGAAGATTGAAGGCCCACGCGATGTTGTACTCCGCCCGCTGGCTGGCCGGACTCCAGTAACGGAACCATGCGGGAAACTCCGGAATGCGTCCGGATGAGTTCCGCGGCCGCGGATCGCCCGCCCTTGGCACCGCCTCGCTGTTGCCGCTCTCCCGCGGGATCCATTCCTTGAACGTGTTGGCGTAGGTCATCAGCGCCGCGCCGATCTGCCGCTGGTTGGAAAGACACACCACGGCACGCCCGGCCTCGCGCGACTTCCTCAGCCCCGGCAGTAGCAGCGAAATGAGCAGCGCGATGATCGCAATGACCACCAGCAGCTCGATGAGGGTGAAGGCGCGCCTGGTCATCCCGGCCTCCGTGTGGAGGAACGCGTCCAGTGTAACGCACGGTCGAGCTTTTCCCGGCGTTTTCCGCCGATCGCAGGCGACCCCGGCCAAAGAAACATCGGGCTGGGGCCGCTCCTGGCCCCGGAAATCAAGCCGTGTTGAGGAAGGGAACGTCTGAAGGCCGGGGCTCAACGCCACCACCGGCCGGGTTTGCTGCGAAAAAGCGGGCGAGGGGATTTGAACCCCCGACGTTCAGCTTGGAAGGCTGACGCTCTACCACTGAGCTACGCCCGCGGCTCTGGGGGAGTATATGCCCGCGTGCCGGTGGGCCGAGCACGTTCCCCGGACAGGGCCCACCCTCCCCCGGGCCGGAAGCGGGCTTTGGCCGAGCCCTCGGGTCGGATATGCTCCCCTTTCTGTCCCCGGAGTTTTGCCCATGTCCAAGCAGTTGCTCATCTACGAGTCGGCCGTCCCGATCACTGTCGCCCGCCACGGGGGACACTCCATCGAGCCGGTGCCCGGCTACGCCTTTGCCGCGTCCCTGAACGCCGCGCCGCTGATGGCGGTGGAGTTCGTCCGGGCAGCGGCGGAGTACGCGATCGTCTTCGCCGTCTCGGGCGAGGAAGTGGCGCCGGCGGTGGTGCTGGGGATCCAGGACAACCAGAACCTCTACCTCTCGGCGGATGGGCAGTGGCAGGCGAAGTACATCCCGGCGTTCCTGCGCCGCTACCCCTTCGTCTTCTCCAGCACGCCGGACAACAAGACCTTCACGCTCTGCATCGACGAGACCTACCCCGGCTTCAACAAGGAAGGCCGCGGCCATCGGCTCTTCGGCGAGGACGGCAAGCCCACGCCCTATGTGAACAACGTGCTGAAGTTCCTGCAGGAATACCAGGTTCACTACGAGCGCACCCGCGCCTTCTGCCGTCGAATCAAGGAGCTGGACCTGCTCGAGACCATGCAGGCGCAGGTCGTCACCCCCAAGGGCAACAAGATCGCGCTGAGCGGGTTCCAGTGCGTCAGCCGCGCCAAGCTGCGGGCCCTGAGCCCCGAGAACCTCGCCTCCCTCGCGAAGAACGACGAGCTGGAGCTGCTGTACCTCCACCTCTACTCGATGCGCAACTTCGAGAACGTGAAGGACCGACTGATCGGCGTGCTCGGCCCCGAGGAAGCGGCGGCGACGGCCGGGGCGTGAATCCAAGGGCGGGAGCGTCGGGAACGCCCGACGCTCCTACCCTCATCCCGTGTTCGTAGACAAAGCTGTAATTACTGTCCGCGCCGGCTCCGGCGGGAATGGCGCCGTTTCCTTCCGGCGCGAGATCTTCGAGCCCAAGGGCGGCCCCAACGGCGGCAACGGCGGGCGGGGTGGCAACGTCGTGGTCGTCGCCGATCCGGGGATGTCCACGCTCTACGACTTCCGTGATCAGAAGGTCTGGGCCGCCGCGAACGGCGAGCCCGGCAAGGGAAAGCAGTGCACCGGCGCGGACGGCGAAGACCTCATCATCCGCCTTCCGCCCGGAACGCTCATCTACAACGCCGACACCGGCGAGCTGATCCACGACCTCAAGCCCGGCGACAGCGTCATCGTCGCCCGGGGCGGGCGCGGCGGGTGGGGCAACGAGCACTTCAAGAGCTCCACCTATCAGACCCCCAAGCACGCCGAGCCGGGTGAGCCGGGGGAAGAGTTCCGCCTGCGGCTTGAGCTGAAGCTGATCGCAGAGGTCGGCATCGCGGGCCTGCCCAACGCGGGCAAGAGCACGCTGCTGGCGGCGCTCACCGCCGCCACGCCCAAGATCGCCAACTACCCCTTCACCACGCTTTCCCCCCAGCTCGGCGTCGCGCCGCTGGACGCGGGCCGCCGCATCATCTTCGCCGACATCCCCGGCCTCATCGAGGGCGCGGCGCAGGGCGCCGGGCTCGGCCACGACTTCCTGCGGCACATCGAGCGCACCCGCGTCATCGTCCACCTGCTCGACATCGCGCCGATGGATGAATCCAACCCCGCGGACAACTACCGCCTCATCCGCGAGGAGCTGCGGCAGTACTCCGAAGCGCTCGCCGACAAGCCCGAGCTGGTGGTGCTCAACAAGGCCGACCTGCTCCCTCCCGAGGAAGCGCAGGAGGTCCTCAAGCGCATTGCCCGCGAGCTGGACCTGCTTCCGGGCCGGGACATTCTGCTGATCTCCGCCGCGGCACGCGAAGGGCTCAAGCCCCTGCTCGAGCGCCTGTGGGCGATGCTCCACCCCGCCGACTTCAAACCCGAAGGCTGGGCGGGCTGAGTCAGGCCCGCTCCAGCAGCACGAGCCATTCCGCGTTGCCCTTGCCCTTGCTGCCGCCCAGCACGGGCGAGCGAGCAAGGCCGGCGACGCGCACGCCCAGGGCCGGCAACTCTCCCACCACGCGCTGCGTGATCGCCTGCGCGTCTTCGTCGCCCAGCACGCCGCGGGGAGAACTGCGCGCACGCTCCGGGTCTTCGTAGTGCGGCTTGATGAGTGAGATGATCCTTCCGCCCGGCTTGAGCCACGCCAACGCTGCGGGAACGAGGAGACGTTGGGGCGTCCAGCCCAGGTCTACGACGACAAGGTCCACGCCGTCGGCGGGCGGGGTGGCGTGCAGCGCGTTGGTGCGCTCCATGAGCGTGACGCGCGGGTCGTTGCGCAGCTTCCACGCGAACTCGCCGTAGGCGGTGTCCACGCTGTACACCCGCGCTGCGCCGGCCTGAAGCAGACAGTCCGTGAATCCCCCCGTGCTCGCGCCCAGGTCGGCGCAGACCAGGCCCGAGGGATCGACCCCGAACTCCGTCAGCGCGTGGCGCAGCTTCAGCCCCCCGCGGCTGACATACGGGTTGGTCGGGTCTTTCGCAGCCATCAAGGAAGGGGCGTTAGGCCCCGACGAACGCCGCGACGTCCTCGGTCATGGTGTTGGTGATGCCGATGCCCTGAGCGGCCGGCACGCCCACGATCGCGATGCCCAGGTCGTCGGCAAGCTCCACCATCTCGTCCTTGTCGAGCATGATCACGTCGCCCGCGGCAAGGGCCAGGCAGCCCGCCCCGTTCGCGTGCAGGTTCTTGATGGTGTTGATGCCGACCGTGGGCACGTCGGCGCGGCGGTCGTGACCGGCACGCGCGCCCTTCACCAGCGTCCAGCCCTTCGCGCGGCAGAGCTTGCCGACGCGCTCGATCATGCGGTCGGTGCCCTCCACCGCCTCGACCGCGATCACGTCGCGCTCGCGGACGGCGATGGCCTGACCGATGTCCAGGCGGAGCGTCTGAGCCAGCAGCGGCCAGACAAACTCGATGTCCGCCCGCTGCTCGGGGGTGGGCTGGCGCTTCGTCATCACGCCCGCGTGGGCCATTTCGGCCGGGATGGGCGCGGTGGAGTCCAGCAGCGTGACGCCGCAGCGGTCCAGCTCGTCGGCCACGGCCGTGAGCACCGCGTGCGAGCGGCGATCCTTGCGGAGACGGCGGTACCACACCCCCAGCGTCTGCAAGTCCGGGATATTCCGGAAGATGCGCCAGGGGTCGTGCATCAGCTTGGCCTTGTCCACCTTCCCGACCATGATGGCGTGGTGAACGCCCAGGCGGGAGAGGATCCGGCCCCAGGAGCCCACCCGCAGCAGGCCCACCTCGCGGAAGGAGGAGCACAACTGGGGCAGGGTTTCGTCGTACTGGTTGGCAAGCCCCAGGCCGTGCACGGGGTGGCCCGCCTCACGCAGACTGCGCGCAATCAGCAGCGGCAACCCCCCGCCCCCGGCGATCAGCCCGATGGCGGTGGGTGGCGCAGGCGGATCGGCGAGAATCGTCAGTGGGGCAAGTGTCCGGAGAGCAGACATCAGCAGCGACTTCCAAGTCTGCCGCCCTCGAACGGGCGGCGCTGTGCACACCGCCCACACAGGGGCGGTCCTCACGTATCGGCACAAACGGCCGATTCCGGCGAGTGGTCAAAGTTTAGTGTCTACCAGCAGGTGCTTCAATACGACCTAACGGATGATTGGGTCTGGTTTGCACCATTCACACCCACTCGACCCACCCCCGCCCTTGTGACGATAACCAGGTATGGACCTCCCACCCTCCGGACGGCTGGACATCATCGAGGAGGGCGGCAAGCCCTCCCCGAAGGGTCGCCCGTTCCTTCAGGTGATGTTCACGTGCGCCAATGCCTACCTGCGCGTCTATCGCTCCGCGGACGGGCAGCGATACCTGGCCCGGTGTCCCAAGTGCGGCAAGGAAGTGCGTTTCCAGGTGGGGGCCAACGGCACCAATCAGCGGCAGTTTGAAGTGACCTGCCGCTGATCCACGCCGACTTCACACCGCTTTCTCATTCCGGCGCGGGCGTGCCATCTACACTGCGGGCCTATGGCGATTTCCGGCAGTCCGTACCCCGTCGCCCGCCCCACGGGCCGCTGTGCCGCGTCCGGCCAGGCCTTTGGCGAGGGCGATCCCTTCATCGCCGTGCTGGTGGAGCGAGAGGGCCAGCCCGGCCTGGAACGGCTCGACTATTCCATCGAGGCGTGGGAGAACGGCGTCCGGCCCGAGCCGCCCCTGCGGGTCTTCGGCTTCTGGAAGGCGACGTACTCGCAGCAGGAGGTGAGCAAGAAGCAGCCGCTGCTGGGGGATGCGGAGCTTCTGGATCTCTTTGAGGATTTGAGCCAGGCCAGTGAACCAAAGCAGGTCACGTTCCGCTTCATCCTGGCGCTGCTGCTGATCCGGCGGCGCGTGCTCCGGGTGGTGGGCACCAAGCCGGGGCTGATGATGGTCGTGCCGCGGGGAGCGGGCGAGGCGGGCCGGGAGCCCATCGCGGTGACCGATCCGGGTCTGGACGATCAGGCGATCGCGGACGCGATCGAACAGCTCGGGCAGGTGGTGGCGACCGAACCGCAGGGATAAACGCATGGGCCGCGCACTGCTGATGTGCCTCCTCCTCGCCGCGCTGGTGATGCCCGCCTGCCGCGGCGGGCCGGAGCGTGCGCCGGAGCCCGTGGCCCCGATCCCCCGCGGCGAACCGCCCTCGTATGCGGAGGTCGCGAGCGCGTACAACGCCCGCATCCAAAGGCTGGAGCGCCTGCAGGCGGGCATCACAATGGTGATCCGCGCCCGCAACGCCCAGGGCGACTCCATCAACGAGCAGGTGGAGGGCAATCTGAGCATCGCCCAGCCCAGCGGCTTTGCCCTTCGCATGGACAAGGTGGGCAAGACCATCTTCCGGCTCGGCTGCAACGACACCCGTTATTGGTGGGTGGACCTCACGAAAGACCCCAAGATCGCGATGGTGGGCGCGCACTCCGAGGCCACTCCCGAGCGCGTGCAGTCGCTGGGCATCCCAATGCACCCGCTGGACCTGCTGGAAGTGATGGCGATTCGCCCGTTGCCGGAACCCGGCACGCCCGATGCGGCGGCCGCGCGCGTGGCGTGGTCCGACGACGGCCGACGCCTGGGCGTCTCGCTCCCCGGCCGATGGGGGCAGCGGCGTTTCTGGCTGGACCCGCAGAGCTACGCGCCGCAGGTGGTCGAGCTGCTCGACGAGCGGGGCGAGGTCGCCGCGCACGCGACGATCACCGGATTCCAAAGCATCACTGTCGCGGGCGATGCCACGGTCCGCCCGTTGATCCCCAAGCGGATCGACCTGCGTCTGCCGCAGAACGACGCCCTGGTCATCATCGAGACGCACCAAGCCTCTAACCCCGGCCCGCGTCTGCGGATGCAGGTGTTCGATCTGTCGGCGGTGCTCAGAAGCGATGGAGTGGATAAGGTGGTTGACGTAGATCAGCCACCCGCGCCCGGAGCTCCGCCGCGTTGAAGCCGTCTCTTGCCTTCCGTCTTGCGTTGTTGTTTCACCTGATCGCAGCACCCTTGTGCGCACTGGGCGCGGGGGTTCTGGCCGCGGGCTCTCTCGTGGCATCGGGCGGGACCGCGGAACTGACGCATACGTGGGTGGTGCTGCCGGTGGACGAGGTCGGCCGCTGCACGGTGCTGCACATCCCCCCCAGGCACGGGTCTCATCGCGCCCGGGCTCCGAAGCCGGGAGAGGCACGCATCGCGAATGTCCTCGCGACCACCCCCGTGGCCGCCGCGGCACGCGGGTCGCGCCTGGCGCTCGTCTTCCCCGACTCCCGCGACGGGGTGCCGAACCTCCACGGCAGGGTGGTGCTCTCGCTAGGAGCCACGCTCGCCGGACAGGGTGAATGGCGGGTGATTCCGGAAAAGCGGCTGGACCCGCTGCCTTCGCTGCGGGCCGACGGCCTGCTGCTGGGCTTCGCGGGGTCGCCTGTCGGGTACGCGGCGCTCTTTCAGGGGCTTGCCTCCGACACACCCGACCCCTCGCGGCTGGTGCTCTACGTCCTCGTCAACGACCGCTGGACGGAGGTTGTCCTTCCGCCGGAACTGCAAGCGGTGGGCGCGGAGACGTTCCAGCGCCAGGATGACCGGCCCGCGACCCTCGCGACGTGGCGGCTCTTCGCCACCGACACGGGCCTGGGTGTGACGGTGATCCCGAAGCGCGACGCGAGCGAGCCGATCCGCGGCGCGATTTTCCTTGCGGACTTCAGCGGATCAGCCAAAGGCGCTGCGCCCTCGGCGACGTGGACGAGGCGCGACCTTCTGCTCGAGGCGCATGGCTCGGTCCCGTCGGATCAGATCGGTGCGGTAGGCGCGGCGGGGCACGTCGTGCTCACGACGCGCGACGGCGACGGAACATTGCGCATTTTCACGCAGACCGCCGCGGCGCCGGGCATCTGGCGTGAGATCGCCGCCGTCTCGAACATCTCGCCCGATCACGCCGTCGCCGCGATGGAGAGCCTGCGGAGCATCACCGTGGTGTCCGCGCCGCCGCGCGGCACGAGCCGCGACCCGCTCCCCTGCCGCATCGTGGAGGTTTCCGTAGGTACCGGCGCGGTGCTGCACGACGGGCCCCTGGTGATCCGCAGCCCGGTGGGCGTGAGCGATTACCGGCTGATCGGCCTGCTGCTGGCGTATGCCGTGGGGCTGGTGCTGGTCTTCGTCATCCGTGCGCCGGCGCGGGAGTCGGTGCATCTGCCGCAGGGCGTTTCGATGGCGGAGCCCGGACGGCGCATGATCGCGTCGGTGATCGATCTGCTCGTGGGCGTGCTGGTGGCGTGCAGGCTGCTGGGCGTGCCCGTGAGCGAGTTCCTCGGGTCCGGGCTGTTTTCCTCCGGCCCGAGCCAGTCCGTCGCGCTCACGGCGCTGGGACTGCTCATCGTCGCGAACACCGTCCTTGAAACCCTGATGGGCCGCTCGTTGGGCAAGATGATCGCCGGGTGCGCGGTCATCATGATGCAGTCCGGCCCCGCCCCCGCTTCGGGGGGCGATCAGCAGATCAAGACGCCCAGCCTGTGGCGGTCCTTTGTGCGCAACCTGATCAAGTGGGGCCTGCCGCCCGTGGCTCTCCTGGGGCTTCTGGACCCTGGGGCACGCCACCGCGCCGACCTGCTGGCCGGCACGGGCGTGGTCATCGAGACGGGGGAGGATGAGCCGGAAGTCCCGGACGAGGGCTGAAACTACCGGACGTTGCCCGGTGCATGAAAAGTGTTTCTCGCCTCCTACCGTTCATGCACGGCAGGGCGAAGCGCACCGCCGCTGGAGTTTCCTGTTCCATGAGCACGATTTCGGTCCCCGCGTCCCTCACCCAGTTCAACTTTGAACCTCAGCCCGCCGCGCAGAAGCTGATCGACGGACTGGTCAATCAGTTCATCGCGCGGTGCCCCGGAGCCGCGGACCTTGCGGCGCGGATGATCGAGGAGACCGGCACGCGGTTCAAGGACTGGATCGATCACATCATGGCGCCGGCGTCGGCGGAGCTGCGCTCGCGCCTGCTGGAGGTGGGCTTCTCGCACCGTCCGCAGCCCGGCGCGGAGCAGTGCTACGTGCACGAGGGCGCGATTTTCCCGGCGGTGATCCTCGGCGGATCCGACACCGCCAAGGGCGGGGCGACGCGTGTGGCGATCAAGGTCGATTCCGTCGCGGACTTCCTCGCCGTGTGGCAGATCGACGATGAGGAAGTCATCGGCGAGCCGCTGGGGCAGCTGCGCCTTGCCCCCGCGTTCCGCGGCCGGGGCGTGGAGATGTGGGTCGTCGAGCGTCACGGCTTCCGCGGCTTTGAGCCCCCGCGTCATGATGCCGCGAAGATCGTGCGCAGCCTGCGGCACCTCGAGGCGTTCCGCCGCCGCAAGCGCGACTTCCGCACCGAGGCCGAGGGCTTCGCGATTCTCAACGTCCTCATCGACGCCGCGGTGAAGGACCTCGGCCCGGACTGGACGTGCGACCTGTTCTTCGCGAGCGAGCGCGAGTATTGGCAGCGGCGCAACCGCGCGGGCCAGGTGCAGTACGCCCGCCAGGCGAAGCTGGGCCTGGGCTGGGCGAACCACGACCACCACACCTACCGCAGCAGCCGCGGGTGCTTCACGCAACTGATCGCGATTCAGGAGAAGCTGGGGATGCGTCCGCGCGAGGCCTTCTACGCGGGAGCCGAGGCGGGGTGGGGCGCGCAGGTGATGGAGAACCCCGTCACCCAGATCACCACCTTCAACGACGTGGACCTCTCGCCCGAGGAGCTGATGGGCGACTTCGCCCACGATCCTTCGGTGCTCGTCGAGCGCGATGAGCTGGGCACCGTGGGCCTGTGGTGCGCTCTCCACGGCGAGGCGATCCTGCAGGCGGGCATGCACCACCTCGAATGTCAGTTCGATCACCAGGCGCTGGTCGAGCAGCTCGAGCGCGACGCGGGCGTCCGCACCATGGCCCCCTTCACCACGTTCCCCTACCTGCGCCAGGCCTTCACCGAGGGCGAGCGCTGGCCGGTGGATGAGTCCCGCATCGAGCGACTGCTCAGCCGCGGGTTCATCGACCGCGAGCAGGCGGAGCACTTCCGGCGCGACGGGGCGCTGGGGTCGCACCTTGAGAACCTGGAGCGCAACGACGGCTTCAAGGGCTTCAACCAGCAGGGCGTAAGCGACATCATCGCCCGCACGGACCCGCGACGCGCCATCGGTCCGGTGAGCACGTACGCCTGACCGCCGCCGGTATACTCGCGCCGCGGCGTGATTGCCGCGGGAGGTATCGCTTTGCGCAGCGTCGGCGTGTGTTCATGGTCGCTCCGGCCCGCCGGGCCCTCGGAGCTTGCACGGGACGCTGCTGTGTGCGGCGTCATGGGCGTGCAGCTTGCTCTTGATCCCATCCGCACCGGCGCCTGGGACGCGGACGAGACGCTCGAGGCGCTGCAGCACGCCGGCTTGCGCGTCATCTCCGGCATGATGGCTACCCGCGGCGAGGATTACTCCACGCTGGAGACCATCCGCGCCACCGGCGGCGTTCGGCTCGACGAGCACTGGGAAGAGAACCTCGCCGCGGCGAAGGCGAACGCCGCGCTGGCGAAGCGGCTCGGCCTGGGGCTGGTCACGCTGCACGCTGGGTTTCTGCCGCATGATCCGCAGGATCCGCTGCGTGCGGTGATGACCGAACGGCTGCGGCGGCTGATCGGCGTGTTCGCGGAGCAGGGCGTGCAGGTGGGGCTGGAGACGGGGCAGGAAGACGCCGCGACGCTGCTCTCCGTGCTGCACGATCTGCGGGACACGCCGCCGCGGGTGAACTTTGATCCGGCGAACATGATCCTGTACGGGATGGGCGAGCCGGTGGCTGCGCTGCGGGCGCTCGCGCCGCACGTGGCGCAAGTTCACGTCAAGGACGCCATCGCGTCGGCGCGGCCGGGCCAGTGGGGTACGGAAGTCCCCGCGGGTCGCGGGCAGGTGGAGTGGCGCTCCTTCTTCGACGTTGTGCGCACGCTGCCGGAGAGCGTGTCGCTGGTGATCGAGCGCGAGGCGGGCGAGTCTCGCCTTGAAGACATCCGCGCGGCTCGCACGCTCATCCGCGACGTGGGGGGATGGTGAATGGAGCCTGTGGGCGTCGGCATCATCGGCCTGGGCTTCATCGGGCGGGTTCATGCGCAGGCGATTGCCCACGCCGCGGGTGTGGGCGAACCCTGTGCCCTTGTCGCGGTGTGCGACCGCAACCCCGACCGCCGCGCCGGGCGGTCCGAAGCCGGCGCGGGCAACCTCGACCTGGGGGATCAGGGGCCGCTCTTCGACCCGGCGAAGGTGCGCGGGTACGAACTCGTTGAGGACATGCTCAACGATCCGCGGGTGAACCTCGTCATCATCTGCACGCACACGCGCACGCATGTGGACCTGGCGATGCAGGCGCTCCGCGCGGGCAAGCACGTGCTGGTGGAAAAACCGGTGTCGCTGGACCCCGCCGAAGTGCGGCGGCTGGAGCAGGCTTCGGCGGAAGCGTGGAAGGAGCGCGGCCTGCGCTGCATGCCGGGCATGTGCATGCGGTTCTGGCCGGGGTGGGACTGGCTGCGCGACCTCATCGCTTCGCGTGAGCATGGCGAGCTTCGCAGCCTCACGCTTCAGCGGATGGGCTCGCGCCCCGGATGGGCCGCGGACTTTTATGGCGACCTTGAAGCCAGCGGCGGAGCGATGGGCGACCTGCACATCCACGACACAGACTTCGTCTGCTGGGCGCTGGGCCTGCCCGAAGCCGTCACCACCCGCGGCACGCTCATGCACTGCACGACGCTGTACGCCTATCCGAACGTGCCGCATGTCGCCGCGGAAGGGGCGTGGGACCTCACGCCCGGCACGCCCTTCCGCATGAAGTATCTGGCCGTGTTCGAGCACGCCACGGCGGAGTTTGACCTGTCGCGTGAGCCGCGGGTGATGCTGTACACCCGCGACGGCGCGCAGCAGCCCGCCCTTGAGCCCGGCGCGGGGTACCTCCCCCAGCTTCGGCATCTGATCGCCGCGATTCGTGATCCTTCTCTGCCGCTTCGCGCCACTGTCTCCGACGCCGGCGCAGTGGCGGAGGTGCTCGCCGCGGAACGGCGCTCGATGCAGAGCGGCCAGCCCGTCTCATTTTCCTGGAGCACACCATGAAGCTCGTTGCTGCTTTCCTCGCGGTTTGCATCGCATGGACCGCGCGTGCTGACGTCCGCGTCCCCGCCGTTTTCAGCGATGGGATGGTGCTTCAGCGGGACACCACCGTGCCGGTGTGGGGTTGGGCTCGGCCCGGAGAGCGGGTCAACGTCCGCGGCTCGTGGGATGCGTCCACGACTGTTTCGGCTGTGGCGGAGAACGACGGCCGCTGGCGGGTGGACCTCCCCACCGCCGGCGCGGGCGGCCCCTGGACGCTCACCATCTCCGGCGACACTTCCATCACCATCCGCGACGTGCTGCTGGGGGAAGTGTGGCTTGCCTCCGGGCAGTCGAACATGGAGTGGCCCGTGTCGGCCTCCGCCGACCCCAACGGAGTAGTGGCCTCGGCGGTTCACGATGACATCCGCATGTTCGATGTCAAGAACACGGTTTCACTGCACCCGCGCCTGGATGTCGAGGGGCGCTGGGTTCACGCGAAAGGCGAGCAGGTGCGCTCCCGCTCGGCGGTGGCGTACCACTTCGCGGCGACGCTCCGCGAAAAGCTGAACGTTCCGGTGGGAGTCATCAACGCGGACTGGGGCGGCACGCGGGTCGAGGCGTGGATGGCGCGCGAGCAGCTTCAGGGAGACCCTCGCTACCAGACCGAGCTGGAGAACATCGCCGCGATGGCGAACCCCATTTCCCGTGCCGCGATGCCCAGCGGCGAGGAGGCGTGGTGGGCGGGGCTCGATGCTGTGGGGCCGAACCCGCTGGGGAAGGCGTGGAAAGAGCCCGGCTTTGACGCTTCATCGTGGAAGGCGATGAAGCTGCCCGCGACGTTCGAAGGCGAGCTGGCCGGCTTCGACGGGATCGTCGCGTTCATCCGTGAGGTGGAGCTGCCCGAAGGCTGGGCGAACGCGGAAGCGAGGATCGAGCTCGGCCCCATCGACGACCGGGACGAGACGTTCATCAACGGAACGCTGGTGGGCGCGACGCGCTCTGACGGCCTGTGGCACAAGCACCGCGTCTACAGCGTGCCCAAGGGCGTGCTGCGCGCGGGACGCAATGTGATCGCGGTGCGCGTGTACGACACCGGCGGGCCGGGCGGCATCAACGGCAAGGCGGAGGCGATGCGGCTGCGGGCCGATGGGCTTGAGGATGTCCCGCTCTCGGGCGAGTGGCGCTATCGCGTCGGGCCGCGTGCGGATCAGCTCCCGCCGATGCGGCAGCCTTTCACCCCCGGCCCCAACACCGCCGGGGCGCTCTACGACGGCATGATCGCGCCGCTGATCCCGATGCGTCTGGCGGGGGTGATCTGGTACCAGGGCGAGAGCAACATCGGCTTGCTCGGCTATGACAAGCTCTTCGCGGCGATGATCGAGCGCTGGAGGGCGGACTTTGCCAACCCCTCACTGCCCTTCCTGTACGTGCAGATCGCCCCATACGGCTACCGCAATGACAAGGGCGAGGCCGCGGAACTGCGCTGGGAGCAGGCCAAGGTTGCAAGCCAGATGCCGAACACGGGGATGGTGTGCACGCTCGATGTCGGCGACCCCGGCGACATCCACCCGCGCAACAAGAAGACCGTGGGCGAGCGGCTCGCGATGCTCGCGATGGGCGTGGCGTACTTCGACAGCGCTTCGCGCCTGTTCCCTGAGTGGAACGGGATGTCGGTCCGCGGCAACACCGCCACGCTGACCTTTGCCAACACCGAGCGTCTGGTGACCAACGACCGGGATGTGTACGTCTGGGCGGCGGGGAGCGACCGGAAGTTCTCGCTCGTGCGGGCCGCAGTGGAAGGCAACCGGCTGATTGTCGAGCATCCCGGCATTCACGCAGTGCGCTACGCCTGGGACGACAGCGCCGAAGCGACGCTGTGGAACCACGCGCAGCTACCGATCCCGCCCTTCCGCACCGACGACTGGCCGCTGGGGACGTGGACGCTCGACGATGAATCCTTCATGCGGCCGCTGCGCTCGCAGGAGCCCGGATTTGAGCCGCTCTTCAACGGGCGCGACCTCGAAGGCTGGGTGCGTGTGAACGTCTCCGAAGACACCTTCACGGTGGGGAAGGACGAAGACGGCAACCCGGTGATCCGCTGCACGGGCGTTCCCACCGGCCTGCTGCGCACGGAGAAGGTGTACGAGAACTACGTGCTGGAGCTTGAGTACCGGCACCTGAGGCCCGGCGGCAACTCCGGCGTCTTCGTGCACTCCGACCCCCTGCCCGCGCTGGGCGGCCCCTTCGCCCTCGCCATCGAGGTGCAGATCATGGACGGCGCCGAGGGCAACGGCTACACCAGCGACGGCGACATCTTCCACATCTGGGGCGCTTCGATGATCCCAGAGAACGGCCGCGGCGGAAAGGCACGCGCCTTCCCCACCGAGCGCCGCTCCAACCCCGCCCCGCGCTGGAATCACTACCGCATCACCTGCAACAACGGAGACATTTCCCTTGCCGTGAACGGCAAGGTCGTCTCCCGCGGCAGGCAGTGCACGCCGCAGCGCGGCCACATCGTGCTCGAGGCGGAGGGCTCGCCCATCGAGTTCCGCAACATCCGCCTGAAGCTCCTCCCCGGCCCGGAGCCCGCCCCCATCGACCCCGGGCTGGACGGGTTCGTGCCGCTCTATAACGGCGTGGACCTGCGCGAGTGGGACGTGAAGCCGGTGCACGAGGGGCACTGGACGCCCCGCGACTGGGTGCTCGCCTTCGACGGCCAGGGCGATGACCTGTGGACGAAGAAGTCCTACCGCGACTTCGTGCTCATGGTGGATTGGCGCTGGACCCAGCCCCCGAAGCCCGCCAAGCTCCCCGTCATTCTGCCCGACGGCACGGAGCAGAAGGACGCGGACGGCAAGCTCGTGCTCCGCGAGGTGCCGGAGGCGGGCGACAGCGGCATCTATCTCCGAGGCTCGTCCAAGAGCCAGGTCAACATGTGGTGCTGGCCCATCGGCTCCGGCGAGGTGTACGGCTATCGCACCGATCCGAGCATGCCGCCGGAAGTGCGCAAGGGCGTCACGCCCCGGGAGGCCGCGGACAACCCCATCGGCCAGTGGAACCGCTTCATCATCACGATGAAGGGCGACCGGCTCACCGTCAACCTCAACGGCAAGACGGTGATCGAGAACGCTCAGCTCCCCGGAGTGGCGCGTGAAGGGCCGATCGCGCTGCAGAAGCACGACTCGCCGGTGGAGTTCGCGAACATTCTCATCAAGGAGCTGAAGGAGTAGCCCGCCCGGGCCGCAGGACGTCTAAGAGGACGAGCAGGACCATCAGCGCCATCGCCGCGCTGTACACCCCGCCGCCGACGAAGACCATCCACACCGCGCCCTCGGTCTCACGGGCCAGCCACCAGCCCGCGATGTCCACCGCCAGGCCCAGCGAGGCCAGCAGCCCGAGCCCACGCCGCAGGAAGCCGGGCAGGGTGGTGCAGAGCATCAGCCCCGCCACGAGGGCCGTGAGCGGGACCATCGCCAGCGCGTGCGTGTGGGTGGACATCACCAGCACGCGCTTCTCCATGGGCTTGATTTCGCGGGAGACCGCGAACTTGCGCACATCGTCGAAGTAGTCCAGCGGGTACTTGTTCGCGATCGGGTGCGTCGCTGCTTCCGGCCGGGCGTGGCACGTGAGGCAGGAACGGGCGATGATCTCCACCGGCGCCATCTCGCCCAGGTCGGCGTTGTCGTAGTCCTCGTTCACGCGCGAGCTGGTCAGCCACTTCGTGAGCGCCGCTCGCTCGGCCTGGGGCAGCCCTTCGGGGTGGCCTCGCTCGATGGCCCGCAGCAGCGGGGCCGTCACCTTGACGCCGTGGTACGCGCCCGCAACGTCTTCGTAGGACAGCCCGGGCTGCTCGTCCCGGTTGCTGTGGTGCATGTAGATGTGCGTCCACGACGCGGCGAGCCCGCCCCCCGCGACGAGCATCAGCAGCGCGATGGAGAACCGGACCGACCAGGGCAGGGCGCGGAGCTTCATCTTCGCATCCTACCGAAGCTGGTCAGACCTTGAGCAGGTCGGGGCTGATCTCGACCCTGCTCGCGGTGGAAGCGGCGCGGTGGGCCATGATCGCCACGACGGTGCTGCGGTAGGCGTCCTCGGCCCCCGCCGCGGGGGTGCGGCCCTCGGAGACCGCCCGCACGAAGTCGGCGACGGCGTAGTAGGTGGGCGGGTGGGGCAGGCCGACGCCGGCCTGGAGCTTGCCCTGCGAGGCGAGCTTGGTGGCGTCGGCGATGAGCGTGATGCCCTCGTCCTTGTGGAACTGCTGCCGGTTGGCGTAGACCTCCCACCCCTGTGTGGGCGCGTCGGCCTCCTTGAACATCCATGCGTGCGTCCAGGCGAGCTTGATCGCGGAGTTGACGCCGTGGAGCAGCTCGTAGCGGCCCTCGTAGGAGTTGGCGAGGGTGGCCATGTACTGCATCCGCGTGCCGTCGGCGAAGGCGAAGTCGCAGTGGACGGTGTCGCCGATTTCCGCGGGGCGGCCGTCGTCCCACAGGCGCGTGGAGACGTGCCCCGTGACCTCCGTCGGGTACATGTCGCGGTACCAGTGGACCACGTCGAACTGCTGCGTGCCCAGCTCGCCGGGAATGCCGATCGAGACGTCCTTGTCCAGCCACCAGTTGATCAGCCGGTCGCGCGACGGGTCCGAGACGGGCGTGCGCATCGACTTCTTCTGGTGGTGCTGGCAGCGCATCGACACCACCGATCGCACGGCGTCGGAGCGGAAGAAGGTCCGGGCAAGCGTGTACACGGGGTTGGAGCGGCCCTCCAGCGCGGCGGCGAATACCTTCTTGCTGCCGCGGGCCGCGACGGCGATGGCCTTCGCGTCGTCCACCGTGTGGGCCAGCGGCGTCTCGCAGTAGACGTGCTTGCCCGCGGCGATCGCCGCCAGCGCGATCTCCTTGTGCAGGTGCGTGGGCGTGGCGATGATCACGCCCTCGAGTGAGGCGTCGTCCAGCACGCGCCGGTAATCGTCCACGCCCTGCGCGCCCTTGGTGCGGCTCAGGGCCGTGCGCAGACGGGTCGAGTCGTTATCGCAGACGACGGCGAGCTCGACGTTCTCCAGCTTGCCGAGCTCGGCCGTGATGACGCGCCCCTGACGCCCCGCGCCGATGAGCCCCAGCCGCAGCGTCTGCGCCGGGCGCGGAGCCGCGGGAAGAACGGATGGCATCAAGGCGACGGCGCCCAGCGCGCCCGCGGCCTGGATCATGAACTCACGACGGGACTGCTCAGGTGTCTGCATTGTGTCGCTCGAGATAAGTGGTGCATTCGAGTGAATCGGTGAACGTTGCTTCCAGCGACGGATCCACCACCAGCGCGGTGGAGACCGCCTCGGCCACCGACGCGGAAGCGTGAATCGCCGCGGCGGTCGCCACGCGGCTCGGCGCAGGTGCGCCGGTGCGCGGGTCCAGAATATGGCCCTTGCCCTCGACGACCCTGCCTCGGGGGGCGGAAACGCTCAGGCAGGCATTTTCCAGCGTGATGGGGCGCGTCTGGCCGCCTTCCAGACGCAGGGCGATGGGCCAGCGGCCGATCGCGCCGACGCTGCTGGTCCCGGCGTGGATCAGGGCCCGCCGGACGCCCGCATCGCGGAGCACCTCCAGCGCACGGTCGATGGCCCAGCCTTTGCCGATGCCGCCCAAGTCCAGCCGCACGCCCGGATGGACGAGGCGCACGCGCCGGCCGGGTTCATCCAGCTCCACAAGGTGCATGCCCGTGCACGCCCGCGCGGCTTCGACCGCGCCGGGGTCGGTCGCTGCGCCTCGGAACCCCCACGCCTCCATCAGCGGGCCCACCGTCGGGTCAAAGGCCCCTCCGGTCCGCTCCCACAACTCGCGGCAGAGCTTCAGCAGCGTGAAGGTTTCCGCGTCCACACGGACCCACTCGCCGCCGGAGCGGCCGATGTGCGCCACCACGCTGCTGCTCTCGAAGGCGCTGAGACGGTTGTGCCAGAGCGTCACCTCGTCGAGCGCGGCTTCCGCCGCGGGGTGCGCGTCGGCATCCTCCAGCGCGATCTCGAACCGCGTGCCCATCGCCGCGCACGCCAGCCGAATCCCTGTGAGCGTCGCGCCCACTCAGATCCTCGTGGCCTGCATGGTCTTGGGGTCGAAGCTGTAGGCGTGGCCGTCCCACATGCTGCGGGTGGCGAGGTCCACGATCACCATGACCTTGGTGCCCAGCTCGACGCCGCTGGCGGGAGTCTCGCGCTTGCGGATGCACTCGAGCCAGCTCACGCGGTGCTGCTCCTGGTCGTTGCCGATGTCCTCGCACTCGATCGTGCGCTCCTCGACCTCTTCCGCGTAGAGCCGCTCGGGGCGGATCACCAGGTGACGGCCGCCGAGGTACAGGTTGCCCTTCTGGCAGCGGATGATGGTCTCCAGGCCCAGCTCGTTGCAGGTGGAGCCGGCGACCACCATCGTGTGGCCGGTCTCGAACTGCACCTGGAGCTGCGTGAGGTCGTGGTTCTCCATCGCCTTGTCCACGATGTGAGCGCCCGTGGCGACCACGCGCGTCGGCCAGCCCTGGTCCACCGCCAGCAGCAGCGGCGTCATCACGTGCACCAGCAGGTCCCCCACGATGCCCGTGGAGAAGTGCCGGTAGCGGCGCCAGCGCGCCATGATCAGCGGGTCCCAGTCGCGCTTGCCCGCGGGGCCGCACCACGCGTCCCAGTCCAGGTTCTCGCCCGGCTTCCAGTTCTTGTTGATCCCGTAGTAGTTCCACTCGCCGTCGCGGCTGTTGCGGCAGTAGCTCGTCTGGCTGAAGGTCGGCGGGCCCAGCGAGCCCTCGCGGATCACCTTCCGCGCCTCATGAAACCGCGGCAGGCGCATCATCTGCGTGCCCACCTGGAACATCAGCTGCGGATTGGCATTCACGTTCCGGTACAGCCGCAGCGCCTCGTCCAGGCGCAGCGTCATGGGCTTCTCAAGGTACACGTCCTTGCCCGCGGCGATGGCGTCCAGGGCCATCTGCGCGTGCCAGTGCTCGGGGCTGGCGATGACCACGCCGTGGATGTCGGGCCGCTCCAGCAGCTTGCGGTAGTCCTGGTAGGTGTCGATGGTGTGCTTGGCCCCCGCCTTCTCGCACTCGCGCTTCGCCCGCGCGGAGTGGAGCGTGCAGACGTCGGCGATCGCGACGATCTCCACATTCTGCCGGCCCTCGGCCTGCATACGGGTGAAGGCGACCGCGTGCCCGGTGCCCATGCCGCCCGCGCCGATCAGGCCCAGCTTGATGGTGGCGTCGGGATCAACCTTCGGAGCGGAGTTCGCCTTGATGAGCGGCTCGTCCAGGATGCTCCCGCGGCTGATCGTGGAGAGCGCCCCAAGGGCCACCCCCGCCCCGACCACCGCACCGGCATTGCTCAGAAACCCGCGACGCGTCAGACCCCTGTCGTGCTGTGCCATGCTGATTCCCCTGTGACTTGGGCCCGAGCATACAGCGCGGGCCGGGGGCGCGTCCATGGGGGTTTTTTGGCCCGGCTCAGGCCGCGGCGTTCTGTTCCCTGGGCGGGGCCCGGAAGGTGAACACGAAGACCAGCAGCACCAGCCCGGCGAAGGCGGCGGGGATCATCCACACCGTCTTCCAGGCGACCGCCTCCGTGACCTTGTCCGTGTAGTGATCCACCAGGCGGCCGAACACCTGATTCCCGATGAGCATGCCCACCCCCTGCGTGATGAGCACAAGGAAGCCCTGCGCCTGGGCGCGGATGGCCTTGGGGGCGGTCTGCTCGGTGTAGATCTGCCCGGTCACGAAGAAGAAGTCGTAGCAGATGCCGTGGAGGATGATGCCGCCGAGCACCATCCAGGCGACGTGCTGGCCGGCCCCGCCGTCCCAGGCCCCCGCGAAGAGCCCGTACCGGGCGACCCACGCGAGCATCCCCACCGCCAGCATCCACTTCACGCCCAGCGCCCGGAAGAAGAGCGGCATGACCAGCATGAAGCCGATCTCCGACATCTGGCCGAAGGTCATCTTCACCGGGATGTTTGTCAGCCCGGCGGCGCCCGCGTACACCCCCGCGAAGGAGTAGTACGCCGCGAGGGGAATGCAGATCAGCAGCGAGCAAACGATGAAGACGGCGAAGGAGCGGTCCTTCAGCAGCGAGAGGGCGTCAACGCCGAGCAGGCTGCCCACGTTCACCGGCTTGCCCTTGAGCGGGGGCGGGGTGTGCGGCATCGCGAAGCTCAGCAGCCCCAGCAGGACGCCCGATCCGCCCGCGATGTAGAAGAAGTGCGGAGAAGCTTGCCGGGCCAACTCCGTCGCCGCCTCGTCGGCCTGCGCGGGCACGAGCTGCTTCGCGGCGTACCCCACGATGAAGCCCGCCACGATCCAGCCGATCGTCCCCCACACGCGCACGACGGGGAACTGCTTCTCGGGGTTGCTCATCGCGTTGAAGGCGACGGTGTTCGAGAGCCCCAGCGTGGGCATGTAGCAGATCATGTGGGCCAGCAGCACGCCGATGAAGGGCCAGGTGGAGTCCGTGTACTTCGCCGCGACCGTCGGCGCCGCCGCGAGCAGCAGCCCGCCGATCACGTGCAGCACCCCCATGACCTTCTGACTGGCGAAGAGGCGGTCGGCCACGATTCCCAGGAACAGCGGGGCGAGAATCGCGCCCACCGGCGCGGTGCTGTAGGCGTTGCCGATCGACACGCCGCTCATGCCGCGTGCGGACATGTAGGGCCCGAGGACGACGAACCAGGCGCCCCACAGGAAAAACTGCAGGAACATCATGAGCGAGAGCCGGTCGATCGGCGCGGAAGAAGCTGCATCCATAGCGAGGAGACTACCACACCCCCCGCGCGGACCGCCAACAACCCCCGTTACACTCCCCGCATGCCACGTCCTGTCACCCTCTTTACCGGCCAGTGGGCCGACCTCCCCCTCGCCGACCTTGCCGCGAAGGCCAAGTCCTTCGGCTACGACGGCCTGGAGCTCGCCTGCTGGGGCGACCACTTCGACGTTTCCCGCGCCCTTTCGGACAAGAGCTACTGCCGGTCGCGCCACGACCTGCTCGCCAAACACGGCCTGAAGACCTGGGCCATCTCCAACCACCTCGTGGGCCAGGCCGTCTGCGACCTCATCGACGAGCGCCACAAGCTCATCCTTCCCCCGCACGTCTGGGGCGACGGCGACCCCGAGGGCGTCCGCCGGCGTGCCGCGGAGGAGATGAAGCAGACCGCCCGGGCCGCGGCGGCGCTGGGCGTCACCGTCGTCAACGGGTTCACGGGCTCCTCCGTCTGGCACAAGCTCTACTTCTTCCCCCCCACTTCCGAGGCCGAGGCCAAAGCGGGCTTCCAGGACTTCGCCGACCGCTGGGGGCCGATCCTCGACGTCTTCCAGAAGGAGGGCGTCCGCTTCGCCCTTGAGGTCCACCCGACGGAGATCGCCTACGACATCCACACGGCGCGGGCGGCGCTCGCCGCGGTGAACAACCACCCCGCCTTCGGCTTCAACTTCGACCCCTCGCACCTCTACTGGCAGCTCGTGGACCCGGTGAAGTTCATCAACGCCTTCCCCGACCGCCAGTTCCACTGCCACATCAAGGACTGCATCCGCACCCTCGACGGCGAGTCCTCCATCCTCGCCTCGCACCTGCCCTTCGGCGACCATCGGCGGGGGTGGGACTTCCGCTCCCCCGGCCGCGGCGGGGTGGACTTCGAGTCCATCATCCGCGCCCTCAACCGCATCAACTACACCGGACCTCTCAGTGTGGAATGGGAGGACAGCCACATGGACCGCGAGCACGGCGCGCGCGAGGCGTGCGACTTTGTGCGCAGGCTCGACTTCACCCCCGCGGCACGCGCCTTCGACGCCGCCTTCAGCGAGGGCCGCTCATGAAGCTGCGTCTGGGAATGGTGGGCGGCGGCCCCGGCGCGTTCATCGGCGCGGTGCACCGCACCGCGCTGGCCCTGGACGGCCGGGCGGAGCTGGTCGCGGGCTGCTTCTCGTCGGACGCGGCCAAGTCCGCGCAGCAGGCACGCGAGCTGGGGCTCGACCCCGCCCGCGCCTACGCCACCTTCGCCGACATGGCCGCCAAGGAAGCCGCGCTGCCCGAGGCCGCCCGCATCGACGCCGCGGTCATCGTGACGCCCAACCACCTGCACGAGCCCGTCGCCGCGGCGTTCCTGAACGCCGGAATCCCCGTCATCTGCGACAAGCCGATGGCCGCGACGCTGGAGCAGGCGCAGCGCATGCACGCGCTGGCGCAGGAGCGCAAGGTCCCGCTCTTCGTCACGTACAACTACACAGGCTATCCCCTCGTCCTGCACGCCCGCGAACTGGTCCGCTCCGGCGCGCTGGGCCCTATCCGCAAGGTCGTCGCCCACTACCACCAGGGGTGGCTCGCCACGCCGCTGGAAAAGGACAACCACAAGCAGGCGGCGTGGCGCACCGATCCGGCGCAGGCCGGCGCGGGAGCGCTGGGAGACATCGGCTCCCACGTCGAGAACCTCGCCTCCTTCATCACCGGCCTGGAGATCGACGCCCTCCGCGCGGAGGTCTCGACGATCGTCCCCGGCCGCAAGGTGGACGACGACGCCGCGGTCACGCTGCGCTACAGGAACGGCGCGAAGGGGGTGTACTCCATCTCCCAGGTGTGCATCGGGCGCGAGAACGACCTCCAGATCGAGGTTTACGGCGAGAAGGGCTCGCTCGCGTGGCGGCAGGAAAACCCCAACGAGCTGCGCTTCTGCTCCGCCGAGGGCCTCACCCAGACCCTCACCCGCGGCATGGCGCCGAGCGACGCCGCGGCGCGGGCGACCCGCCTTCCCCCCGGCCACCCCGAGGGGTTCTACGAGGCCTTCGCCAACATCTACCGCGCCGCTTTCGACGCCCTCGAAGCCCGCAGGGCGGGCCGCGACCACACGCCGCGGCTGCCCACCTCCGCCGAGGGGCTCCGCGGCGTGCGCTTCATCGACGCCTGCCTGCGCTCCGCGCGCGACAACGGCGCATGGGTCTCACTCTCCGCCTGATCTCGCCCCGCCCGCCCCGCCCGACCCGTTCGTTCCAACCGCGTCGATCACGCCGCGATCGCCTTGCGCCCACGTTTCTTCTCCGGGGCGGTGCAGAAGGACGGTGATTCCCTTCCCTCCTCGCGCGAAGGCAACCGCTTCCTCCCACGTCATCACCGTGAGCGCCGTCGCGAGCGCGTCCGCGGCGGCCCCTTCAAAGGCCACCACCGTCGCCGCGTGCCGGTGTTGCACGCCCCACCCCGTCCTCGGGTCGATGACGTGGCTGTAGCGCACGCCCTCGGCCTCGATGAACTGCTCCGTGTCCCCCGAGGTGCTCACGCAGGCGTTGACGAGGCGCACCAGCCCCACCTTCTTCCCGTCCACCCGCACATCCACCCGCCACGCCGCTTCGCCCGGCGGCGCGTCCCCCGCGGCCACATCACCCGCCAAGGCGACGAGCACGCACGGGATCCCCGCGCGCTTCACCGCCTTCACCGCCCGCTCCGCCGCGTCCCCCTTGGCGATGCCCCCGGGGTCGAGCCTCATGCCCGCGCGCGGCAGCCGCGCCGCCCCCGCCTTCACCTCCAGCGCCCGCCAATCCACCAGCCCCGCCGCCCGCGCGACCGCTTCCGCGGAGGGGACTTTCCCCTCCCGCCGCGCGGCACGCCAGAGGTCCACCGCCGCGCCCGCGGTCATGTCGAAGGCTCCGTTCGTCTCCGCCGCGAAGCGCTGCCCGAGGCGCAGCACGCGCTCCGTGTCGGCGCTCACCGCGACCCACTCACCCGATCCGGCGGCGGCGCTCACGCGCGAGAGCTCGCTCGCGGGCCTGTAGTCGCTCAGCAGCGATTCGAGCCGCCCGATCTCCGCGTACGCCGCCTCCAATCCCCGCTGCGCCGTGGCTTCGTCGGGGGCGTAGAGCACCACTCGTGCTTGTACCCCCATGCACACCCGAGTAGCATGCCAGCGCGTCAGGCCTGAAGCCCCACGCGGCCCGCAGCAGCCCCCTCCGAACACCGCCGCGATCGCCACCATCGCCATGCACCACGCCGCACGCATCAACCGCATCATCCTCCTCACGGCTTTCTTCTCCGCCCCCGCGCTCGCCCAGCCTACACCGCCCTCCCCCGCCATTCCCGCCACTCCCGCCACTCCCGCGCTCCCGACCTACACGCTCACCACGCCCGTTTCCCGCTACGCGCTGAAGCTCGTGCGCGTCCCGGCGCGCCCCTCCGAAGCCGCGGAGAAGCCGGACAAGCCCGCCGAGAGCGCCGCGCCGCGCCCGGAGCTGCGCCCCTTCTACATCTCCGCCACCGAAGTCACCTGGGATTGCCTCGATCCCTTCGTCTACCGCCTCGACCTCGAAAACCCCGACGCGGAAGCGGACGCCACCACGCGCCCCAGCAAGCCCTACATCCCCCCCGACCGCGGCTACGGCCACGAGGGCTACCCCGCCATCAGCGTCACCTTCCGCACCGCCGAGGCGTACTGCGAATGGCTCACCGAGCAGACGGGCCTGAAGTTCCGCCTCCCCACCGAGGACGAGTGGGAGCACGCCGCGAGCGCGGGCAACCCCGCGCGCGCCATCGACGACGAGCCGCGGCTGGGCTGGTACAGGGAAAACAGCCAGGCGCAGACGCACCCCGTCGCGCAGCGCGAGCCCAACGCCTGGGGCTTGTACGACACGCTCGGCAACGCGGGTGAGTGGGTCGTCGGGCGCGACGGCAAGCCCGTGCTCAAGGGGGGCTCCTTCCGCACGCCCAGGGATCGGCTCTCCTTCACCCTCGCGGAGAAGCAGGAGCCCTCCTGGAACGCCAGCGACCCGCAGATGCCCAAGAGCCGCTGGTGGCTCCCCGACGCGCCCTTCGCGGGCTTCCGCATCGTTCTGGAAGCAGACCCCAAGACCGGCGAACCGCTCAAGGCGGGCTCGAAGTAAGGACCGCGCCATGCCGAACCAACCCCTCGACCGCCGCGCCTTCCTCAGAGGAGCCAGCGCCGCGGCGGCTCTTCCCTTCCTCACCCACGCCCTCGCCCCCTCCCTTGCCCCCGCGTGGGCGACTCCCCGCCGCGCCGACACGCTCAGGGTCGGCGTCGTCGGTCTGGGCGGGCGAGGCACCGGCGCCGCCCTTCAGGCCCTTGCCGCGGACGCCGACGCGGTGCTGTGGGCGGTGGGCGACCTCTTCCCCGACCGCGTGGAAGGCTCCCTGCGGCACATCGAGGCGCACCTTTCCGAGCAGGGGCGGATGGACCGTCTTCAACTCCCCGCGGAGCGCCGCTTCATCGGCTTCGACGCCTACCGGCACGTCATCGACTCGGGCGTGGACGTGGTGCTCCTGACCGCGTACCCCGCCTTCCGCCCCGCGCACCTCGAATACGCCGTGGAGCGCGGCAAGCACGTCTTCGCGGAAAAGCCCGTCGCGGTGGACGCCCCCGGCGTGCGGCGCGTGCTCGCCGCGGGCGAGGCCGCGCGGGCCGGGAAGCTCACGCTCGTCAGCGGCTTCTGCTGGCGCTACGCCGACGCGGAAAAGGCCGCCTTCGCGAAGCTGCGGGAGGGGGTCATCGGCCGGGTGCTGGGCGTCCACAGCACCTACCACACCTCCACGCTCCCCAGGCGTCCGCGCAGGCCCGAGTGGTCCGACATGGAGTTTCAGCTCCGCAACTGGTGGCACTTCACCTGGATCAGCGGCGACCACATCGTGGAGCAGGCGGTCCACTCCATCGACCGCCTCTCGTGGGCGATGAGCGACGAGACGCCGGTGCGCTGCGTCGCTCTGGGCGGGCGCGCCGCGCGCGAGGGCCCCGAGCACGGCAACGCCTACGACCACTTCACCGTCATCTACGAATACGCCGACGGCCGCCGCGCCTTCCACACCACAAGGCAGATCGACAACTGCCCCAACGACAACAGCGACTACATCCAGGGGACGGAGGGCCGCGGGGTGATCAACGGCTTCGCGGGCCGGCACGAGTTCTTCGACCACGGCGGCGCGCGGCTGTGGAGCTACGACGGCCCCCGCCGCGACATGTACCAGAACGAGCAGGACTTTTTCTTCCGCAGCATCCGCGAGGGGAGCGCGCACAACGACGGCGCGGACATGTGCCGCAGCACCATGCTCGCCGTCATGGGCCGCATGGCCGCCTACACCGGAGCGACCATCTCCTGGGACCAGGCATGGAACTCCAAGGAAGACCTGACTCCCCCCGCCCCGCTCGCCTTCGGCCCCCTCCCCACGCCGACCGTCGCGGTGCCGGGCAGGACGCGGGTTCTCTGAGCGCGGGTTTGTCTGAGTGAGAGGGCGCGTGCGGTCGCCCGCGCTTCCGCCTCCCCCCCCTCCCCCCGCGTCCTCCGCTTCACTCGCCGTCGCTTGAGATAGGCGGGGCGGCCCCGCGTGCCCGGGCGCTGCGGCCCAACGCGGCAAGATTCGGCCCGACAGAGACTTATGCGAAGGCCGGCGGCTTTTCATCCCCTTCCCACGATCGCGCCGCGGCTCACCAAACCACGGTTTTTGCCTGAAAAATGCCCATATCCGGCGCAAAAACCCCTGTTTTTGCCGGGAAATCGCGTGGTTTTGCCGCCAAAACCCATGAATCCGGCGCGGATTCATGGGTTTTTGCCCCGGTTCCACGCTTCTCCGGCGCGGATTCACGACCTTCCGGTCCGAATCCACTTGCCTCCGCCCCAGCCCCACGCCCCTCCGCGGCGGGGGCAGGAACGGAAGGGGGCGAGGGGGTGCGGGGGC
>CALJIV010000039.1 GCA_937974035.1 uncultured Phycisphaerales bacterium | reverse complement strand
CGGCGGGCGCCGCCGCCGGAGCCGCCGCGGCGATCGGCGCGGGCGCGGCATACTGCGGCGCGGCCTGCACCACCTGCGTCGTGCCCCGCTTCAGCGAAATGGACTCCTTCTCGTCCTTGATGTCCACCTCGGAAAGGTCGTGCTCGGCCATCAGGGCCACAAGTTCCTTGAGCTTGTTGATGTCGATCATGATGTCCTCAGAAGTCAACCGACCAGACGCAGAGCCGCAGAGAAAGACAACCAGACTCTGAATCCCGCGCCCCGGGCCGACCCGCTCCTTCTTCTAGTCCCTTCTTCCCGCCTTTTCCGCCTTGATCTCTCGGCGTCTGAGGCTTCGCGGGCGACTCAGAGCGTCGCCCACTCCATGTCCTTGGGCAGCGTGCAGAAGTTCTTCGCGCCCTTTTCCGTGATCACGTACTGGTCCTCGATTCTCACTCCGCCTACGCCCGGCAGGTAAATGCCGGGCTCCACCGTACACACCATCCCCACTTCCAGCGGCGCGTCCGGGTACTTGGGGTTCAGCCACGGCGGCTCCTTGCTGATCCCCAGCCCGTGCCCCAGCCCGTGGTCGAACTGCTCGCCGTACCCCGCGTCCTCGATGATGTCCCGCGCGATCCGGTCGATCTCGTGGCACATCTTCCCGGGGGCCAGCGCCGCCGCGGAGGCCTCCTGCGCGTCGCGCACGATCTTGTAGATCTCCGCGATCTTCTTCGGCCACTTCCCCATCGAGAACGTGCGCGTCATGTCGCCCTGGTAGCCCTGGTACACGGCGCCCCAGTCGATCAGCAGCGGCTGCCCCGCCGTGACCTTCACCTTCTCGCTCGGGCGGTAGTGCGGCAGACTCCCGTTCGCCTTCGCCGCGATGATCGTCTCGAAGCCGGGCTTGCTGCTCCCCCGGACCTTCATCTCGTACTCGAGAATCGCGGCGACCTCCATCTCCGTCTGGCCGACCTTGATCTGCTTGAGGGTCGCCTTCAGCGCCTCCTCCTGCAGCTTCACGGCCTTCTGGATCAGAGCGATCTCCGCCGCGTCCTTGATCACGCGCAGCGTCTGCACCAGCATCTTGGTGGGCACGAGCCGGTTCTGCGGCCCCTTGCCCAGCGCCTTGGTGATGTCCTCCACGTCCTTGACGGTCAGGTGCTCGGCCTGGTAGCCGCACCGATCCACCCGCGTCGCGGAGAACACCTCGGCCACCGCCTCCGGCATCCCCTTCTTGCGCACGTAGATGGAGGCCAGCGGCTTGACCGGCTCCAGCTCTTCCGTGTACCGCCCGTCCGTCAGAACCGTCGCCGCGTTGGGCGAGACCAGCAGATAGCTGTCCCCGCCGAAGAACCCGGTCAGGTACCCGACATCGAGCGGGTTCGTGACCAGGAAGTGGTTGAGGTTCTGCTTCTGGGCGAGGGACCGCAGACGGGCCAGCCGATCCTTATAAGGAGAGGCCGCGTGGGATCCACGGGACTTAGACACAGCGGCCGAGCTTGCGGGCATGCGGGGGATGATACCGTTCCCATCACGACGCCGCGTTGGAAGCACCCGATGGCCACTCGCACGCACCCCGGAGGCAGGGCCGGCGCCCTCATCGCCCTGCTCATCACCCTGGTCTGCGCCGGGTGGCCCCTGGGGTGCGTCCTGTGGAGCCTCTTCGCGGGCATCTTCTCCGGCGACATCAGCCGCACCAAACAGTTCTCGGGCCTTGAGCCCGCTCTGACCTATATCCCCGCCTGGCGGCTCCTGGGCTCAACCATCACCTGGGGGGTAGGCATCGGCATCGGCGCAACCCTGCTCGCCTGGCCCGCGGCGTGGCTCATCCGCCTCCGCGGCTGGCGCATCCTCCCCCTCCTGCTGGTCCCGCTCATGCTCCCAAACTACCTGCCATACTCGGGTTACAGCACGATCCGAGCCGCCGGCACCCCGCTGGGCAACGCCCTTGCTTCCTTGGTCGATACCGGCTGGCCCGACGCCCCCGCCCTGGCCGGAAGACTCCTCGCCGGCGTGGGGCTCGCGCTGTGGGCGTGGCCGATCAGCGCGGTCGTGCTGGGGGCCACCTTCCGCCGACTGGATGAACAGGTGCTCGAGGCTCTGCGTCTGGACGCCCCGCCGCTGCGTCGCTTGCTGCAAGTCGTTCGCATATCTGGCTTTGGAATCATGTCCAGCATCGGCCTGGTGGCCTTGCTGATGCTGGGCTCGGCGGTGCCGCTGCACCTGGCCCAGGTTCCGACCTACGCCGTGAAGGTCTGGCTAGACCTCACTCTCTCCCCCGGCGACTGGCGCATCTGGCTCGGCGCGTGGCCCCTGATGGTGCTGGCGACCCTGGGCGCTGTCGTGACCGTCTCTGCAATCGCGCGCCAGTTCGGCCGCCCGGACGAAGCGCAACTGCCGCCCAAGAAACCCGTTACGGGCACCCGGATTGCCTCGACCATCGTCTGGCTGCTGGCGGTGGCGGTCCCGCTCGGCCTGTTCATAGCAACGGTCCACGGCTTCAAGCCTTACGTCAACTTCTGGCGCACGACCTCCCAGCCCGTGCTCACTTCCGCGGGCGTGGCGGTCGGCGTGGGGCTTGTGGGCGTGGCGCTCGCCGCGGCTTTCTGGCAGGGGCTCAGCGCCTCGGGTGCGGGCCGCCTCACACCCACGCTCCGCCTCTGCCTGCTGCTGCTCATGGTGACCGGCCTGCTGCCGGGGGTGCTCACCGGGGCGGCGGTCACGACTGCAATCACAATCACCCCAAGGGCTTACGACCTGGGGGACTCCCCGCTGGCCCTCGTCATCGCCCACACCGCACGCTTCGGGTTCATCGCCGCGTTGCTCGGATGCTGGCTGGCCGCTATCGAGCCCCGACAGGAAAGAGACTTGCGGGCACTGGACGCGGGGCTGGGCCTGAAGAGCTGGCTCGCGGCGTGCCTGCCCCTCCAGGGAGGGGCGCTTGCAGGGATCGGGCTGGCCCTCGCGTCGTTGAGCTTTCACGAGATTGAGGCGGCGGTGGTTGTGCAGCCGCCGGGCTCGCCCAGCCTGGCGCAAGTGATGCTGAACCATCTTCACCAGTTGCGGATGCAGGACGTGGCGGCCGCGGCTGTGAGCGTGGTGGTGATGGCCCTGCTGATCGCCCTCGCCTCGGCGTGGGCGGCGGGTCACACGCTCCGCAGAACGCCGTAAATAAAACGGTCTTCTGCGGAAACAACATTGCATGGCAAACATCGTGCCGGTGCATCCCGTACGGAGAGCTTCCAGTAGGATGCTTGGGATGGTGCAGGCGCCCGCGACAAGGTGGATTGCAGCCGCGGCCCTGGCCCTGTTGCCCCTTTCCTGTTCACGCCCGCCTCAGGGCGGCCCGCTCAAGGTCCGGGTGGTCTTCGGCGAGGTGGGCACGTCGCCGGGGCAGTTCAGTTACCCGCGCTGCATCGACCACGATCGCACCGCGCTGTGGGTGATCGACAAGTTCGCGCGCGTGCAGCGGCTGGATGCGCGCACCGGCGAATCACTGGGGGAGTGGCAGATGCCCGCGTGGCAGGACGGCAAGCCCACCGGCATCACCGTCTGGGACCCGGAGGGGCAGGACGGCCCGCTCGTGCTCATCCCCGACACTCACTATCACCAGGTCTGGATCTACGACGGCGGCGACCTGAACGGCAAGGGACTGGGCACGCCGCTCACGAGATTCGGTGAGTACGGCATGGGGCCGGGGCAGTTCGTCTTTCCGACGGATGTCGCCGTGCTGCCGGGGCCGGACGGGATCAGCATCTCACGCCTGTACGTGAGCGAATATCAGGAGAACGACCGCATCAGCGTCTACGAGGCGCGCGAGCCCGTTACCAAGGCTCAGCTCGTCGCCGCGGCGAAGAACGGCCCCATCTCATCACCCTTCGAGTTCAGGTTCTCCTTCGGCCGGCAGGGCTCGAGCACCGGGCCGGACCCGGTGGAGTTCAACCGGCCGCAGTCCATCGCGATCGACCTGGAGCGGCGCGAGTTGATCGTCAACGACGCATGCAACCACCGGATCGGCCGCTTCACGCTCGAAGGCCGGCTCATCGCGTGGATCAACGCGGCGGGCAGCGTCGGGCCCGAGCCGGGCCAGTACGCCTATCCCTACGGCCTGGCGCTGCTGGGCGACGGTACGGCGCTGGTGAGCGAGTTCGGCAACAACCGCATCCAGCACGTGGACATCATCACGGGCGAGTCGCTGGGCACTTACGGACAGCCCGGGCGCTTGGAGGGACAGCTCGCGTCGCCCTGGGGGGTCGCGGTCATTGGGAAGACCGCGTACGTACTGGACAGCGGGAACAACCGCGTCATGGGCTTTGACGTGCCGCGGAACAGAACGCCGGTCGTTGCCACAACACCGGGCAAGGGAGGGGCCGGATGACGCTCATCGCGGCCCTGCACGTCGGGCCGATTCAGTTTGAAACGCCGGTGTGGCTGTGGCTGATTCCGATTCTCGGCGCGCTGACGGTCTGGATGGCGCGCAAGAGCCTCTCGGGGCTGGGGGGTGCGACGCGCTGGGTGTCGCTGGCGGTGCGGCTGCTGGTGATTGCGCTGCTCGCTGCGGCGCTCGCCGAGCCATCGTGGCGCAAGGAGAGCAAGGCCGTCGCGGTGACGATGGTGCTGGACGCGAGCGAGTCGATCCCCACCGCGGCGCAGCACCAGGCGATCAAGTTCGTGGAGACGGCGATCCAGAGCAAGCGGCCCGAGGACGAAGTGGGCCTCGTGACCGCGGCGAAGGACGCCTACGTGCAGAGCCTGCCCAGCAGGCTGGTGACGAAGGTGGAGCCGCAGCACATCGGCGCGGTGGACGGGACCAATCTCGCGGACGCGGTGAAGCTCGCCATCGCCACCGCGCCGACGGACGCGGGTCTGCGCATCCTGCTCGCCACCGACGGCAACGAGACGGTGGGCGACATTCTTCAGGCGGCCACCATGGCCCGCGCCATGAAGATCCCCATCGACGTCCTGCCCATCCGGTACAAGTACACCAACGAGGTGATGATCGACCGCCTCGTCACGCCCGCCAACGCGCGCGAGGGTGAGACCATGAGCGTGCGGGTGGTGCTGCGCTCCCTGCGAGAATGCCGAGGCAGGCTCACCGTGCTCATGAACGGCCAGGCGGTGGACCTGGACCCGGACAGCCCCTCGCTGGGGGCGGAGGTCGAGCTGAAGCCGGGGCTGAACGTCAAGCAGGTGCAGGTGACGGCGCTGCGCACCGGGCCGCAGCAGTTCGAAGCCGCGTTCGAGCCCTACGGGACCGGGCAGGACACGCTCGCCGAGAACAACAAGGGCTCGTCGGTGACGTTCGTCTCCGGGCCGGGCAAGGTGCTGATCATCACCGAGCTGGCCGAGCGTCCGCAGGACGGCGCCGAGTTCATCAAGGCCATGGAGGAGGCCAAGATCGACATCGAGGTGAAGACCGCGGACCAGGCCCCGCAGACGCTCACCGAGCTGAACGCGTACGACGCGATCGTGCTGATCAACGAGTCGGCGTACAAGTTCAGCCAGGCGCTGCAGGAGGCGCTGCGGCAGTACGTGCACGACACGGGCGGCGGGCTGGTGATGATCGGCGGTCCGGAGAGCTTCGGCGCGGGCGGGTGGATCGGCTCGCCGCTGGAGGACGCGCTGCCCGTGCGGCTCGACCCGCCGCAGAAGCGGCAGATGCCCCGCGGCGCGCTGGCGCTGGTGATCCACTCCGTCGAGATGCCCGACGGCGTCTACTACGGCAAGAAGGTGTGCGAGGCCGCGGTCAACTCGCTCTCGCGCCTCGATCTAGTGGGGATCATCGAGTACACGGGCTTCGGAGCCGCGGCGGGCACGGAATGGACGCACCCGCTCGCGATGGTCGGCGACGGCTCGGCGGTGAAGCGCTCGATCCAGAACCTGCGCTTCGGCGACATGCCCGACTTTGCACCGTCGATCGAGCTGGCGTACGAGGGCCTGCGCAAGGCCGACGCGGGCCAGAAGCACATGATCATGATCAGCGACGGCGACCCCGCCCCGCCGTCCACCGCCCTGCTCGACAAGTTCCGCGACGCCAAGATCACCATCAGCACCGTGGGCGTCTATCCCCACGGCGGGGTTGAGGTGACCAAGCTCCGGTGGATCGCCGAGTACACCGGCGGCAACTACTACTTCGTCAACACCGAAAAGGCGTTGGCGACCATCCCCGAGATCTTCATCAAGGAGGCGCAGACCGTACGGCGCTCGCTCATCCGCGAGCTGGGTGGTGCGGGCTTCCCGGCGATCATGGTCTCCGGCGTCAACGAGGCGATGCGCGGGCTCTCGGGCGTGCCCAACACCAACGGCTACGTCGTGACCGGAGAACGGGAAGGGCTCGCGCTGGTCTCGCTCAAGATCAAGACCGACGACCCCAACGCCGCGACGGCCAGCGACCCGCTGCTGGCGAGCTGGCAGTATGGGCTGGGCAAGGTCGTCGCGTACACCAGCGACGCGAGCACGCGCTGGAATGCGTCGTGGACGGCGTGGTCCAACTACAGGCAGTTCTGGGAGCAGCACGTCCGCTGGACGATGCGGCCCAGCGGCGGCGGCAACGTCCGCGTCACCACCGAGAACAAGGGCGACCAGACGCTCATCACCGTGGACGCGCTGGACTCCTCCGGCGAGCGGCTCAACTTCGCCCGCTTCAAGGGGCGCGTCGCGGTCCCCGGCGGCGAGGGCGTGGACGTGGACCTCAAGCAGGTGGGGCCGGGCCGCTACCAGGGCACCGTGCCCACGGACGTGTCCGGCGCGTACGTGCTCAGCCTGCGCTACGTCGCCCCGGACGACAAGGTGGAGGGCGGCGTGCTCGAAGGCAGCGTGCAGGCCGCGATCACGCGCCCCTTCGCGGACGAGTACCGCTCGCTGGAGGACAACACGCCCATCCTCACACAAGTGGCTGAGTTGACTCGCGGGCGGGTGCTGTCGGACTGGGAAACGAACGTGCCGGACCTGTGGTCGCGCGACGGCGTGACGATGCCGGTTGCGTCGCGCTCCATCTGGCTGCTGCTGGCGGTGATCGCGCTGGGCGTGTTCCTGGCGGACGTGGGCGTGCGGCGCGTGCGCATCGACATTCCGGCGATGTGGGCGGGCATCGTGGGGATGTTCCGCAGGAGCACCAGCAAGGGAAGCGAGCAGCTGGGCTCGCTGATGGCGGCGCGCGAGCTGGCGAAGAAGAAGATGGCCGAGCGTGCCGCGGGCGGCCTGACGGAAGCGCAGCTCCGCGCCGGCGCCAAGGCGGACGTGAAAGCCGCGGCGGACATCGCCAAGCGCAAGTTCGAGGCAGACCCCGAGCAGATCAAGAAGGGCGCGACGCAGATCGCCCTGGGCGGGCCCGACGCCAAGCCCGAGATTCCGCGCGACAAGCCCCGCCCCGTGGACCGCGGCACGACGCCCGCCAAGCCCCAGGAAACCGAAGGCATGAGCCGTCTGCTGCGCGCCAAGAAGAAAGCGCGAGACGAAATGGAAGACCAACCCTGAAACGGATGTCGAAGCAAGCAGCGTGACCCTGAACCAGAGACTTTGAGGAGGCCCCCAATGGCCGCGACCACGACCCCCGATATGGCCACCCCCGCCGAGGTGCGGGCTCAATGCGAGAAGTTCCGCGAGACGTTCCAGAAGCTGCGCACCGAAATCGGAAAGGTGGTGGTGGGCCACTCCGAGGTCGTGGACGGCGTGCTCACGGCGCTGTTCGCGGGGGGCAACGTGCTGCTCGAAGGCGTGCCCGGCCTGGGCAAGACGCTGCTGGTGCGCACGCTCGCCCAGACGCTGAGCCTGCCCTTCAGCCGCATCCAGTTCACGCCCGACCTCATGCCCGCGGACGTGATCGGCACCAACGTGGTGATGGAAGACCAGGAGACGGGCCGGCGCAAGTTCGAGTTCCAGAAGGGCCCGATCTTCGCCCAGGTCGTGCTCGCGGATGAAATCAACCGCGCCACGCCCAAGACCCAGTCCGCGCTGCTGGAGGCGATGCAGGAGCGCAGCGTCACCGTCGCGGGGCAGACCTACAAGCTCAACCAGCCCTTCCTGGTGCTCGCCACGCAGAACCCCATCGAGCAGGAGGGCACCTACCCGCTGCCCGAAGCGCAGCTCGACCGCTTCATCTTCAAGATCATCGTCGGCTACAGCCAGCTCGACGACCTGATGACGATCCTGGACCGCACCACCGCCACGATCCACCCCGAGGCGAGCAAGGTGCTGGACGGGCCCACGATCATCGAGATGCAGCAGCTCGCCCGCGGCGTGATCGTCGCCCCGCACGTCAAGGAGTACGTCGCGCGTCTCGTGCTCGCCACGCACCCGATGGGCAGCTTGGCCGCGGGAGGCCCGAACGGACCGACGAACAAGTACATCCGTTGCGGCGCAAGCCCCCGCGCCGCTCAGGCGCTGATGCTCGGCGGTAAGGTGCGGGCGCTGGTCGAGGGCCGCTACCACGTCAGCTTCGCGGACATCCGCAGCGTCGCGGCGATGGCCCTGCGGCACAGGCTCATCCTGAACTTCGAGGCCGAGGCCGACCGCGTGGACCCCGACGCGCTGGTGAAGCAGATCGTGGACCTGACGCCCACCGAGCCGGTGAAGGCTGCGGTGTAACGCGGAGAGATGCGAAGACGCGAAGCATGCAGAGCGTGAACGTCAAAACCTTGAAGAAGGAGCTGCCCGCCGGGATTGAGTCGGTCGGGCATCTCATCATCGGAACTTCGCGTTAATAACAATGCTCAGGACACCCGCACCAACCCGCCCCAAGTCCGTTGAAGATCTGCTCTCCAGCGAGCTGATCGCGCGGATTGAGCCGCTCGACCTTTCCTCGCGCAAGGTGTTCTTCGGCAAGCTCAAGGGCGAGCGGCGCTCCAAGAAACGCGGCCAGTCCGTCGAGTTCGCCGATCACCGCCAGTACGTCACCGGCGACGACATCCGCCATATCGACTGGAACATCTTCGCCCGCCTCGATCAGCTCTTCCTCAAACTCTTCCTTGAAGAAGAAGACCTCTCCCTCTCCATCGTCATCGACGCCTCCGCCAGCAGCGACTGCGGCGAGCCGAGCAAGTTTCTCTTCATGCAGAAGGCCGCGATGGCCATGGGCTACATCGGTCTGGTCAACCTCAACCGCGTCACCATCACCGCCATGGGCGACGCCGAGGGAGGCGTCGTCGGCGCGCTCCGCGATCTCCGCGGCAGGCGGCGCACCCACGACCTCGCACGCTTTATCTGCTCCCTCGAGCCCGGCGGCGGTTTCTCTTTCCGCGACGCCGCGGAACGCATCGCCCTTACCCGCCGCGGCAAGGGCGTCATGCTCATCTTCTCCGACTTCTTCTTCAAGGAAGGCTACGAAGACGGCCTGCGCCGCCTCGTCGGCCACGGCTACGACGTCTTCTGCATCCAGGTGCTCTCGCCCCAGGAGCTGGACCCGCCCATCACCGGCGACCTGCGGCTCAAGGATGTCGAAGACGCCGACCTCGCGGAGGTGACCATCTCCGCCCCGCTGCTGAAGCGGTACAAGGCGAACCTCGCCGCGTACTGCCAGCAGCTCAACGCCTTCTGCCTGCGGCGTGACATGACGTTGATCACCGTCCGCAGCGACACGCCCGTGGACGTGCTGATACTCGATTACCTCAGAAAGAGGGGGGTGGTGAAGTGACGTGGCTCACCCCCATGTACGCCGTCATCGCCGCGGCGATCGCCGTGCCGACGCTGATCATTCTTTACTTCCTCAAGCTGCGGCGGCGCGATCTTGAAGTCTCCACCACGCTGCTGTGGAAGAAGGCGATTCAGGACCTTCAGGCCAACGCCCCCTTCCAGAAGCTGCGCCGCAACCTGCTGCTGTTCCTGCAGCTTCTGGCCCTGGCGGGCATCATCGGCGCGCTGGGCCAGCTCACCATGAAAGGGCAGGACGTCGTCGGCGCACGGCACGTCATCCTCATCGACCGCTCCGGCAGCATGTCGGCGCTGGACGAGAGCGACGGGCGCGCGGGCGTCCGCTCGCGATTGGAAGAAGCCAAGCTCCAGGCCATCGCCCTGGTCGAGTCACTGGGCGAGGGCAACGTCTTCAACAAGTCCAACGCGGACGAGGCCATGGTCATCGCCTTCTCCGGCAAGGCCGAAGTCCGGCAGCAGTTCACCAGCGACAAGACTTCGCTGAAGAAGGCGATCGAGGCCATTACCCCCACCGACGAGCCCACCTCCATCGAGGAGGCGATCCGTCTGGCCATCGCCCACAAGCCCAAGCGCAACTTCGTCGAGGGCGTGGGGCTCGAGGCGGGCATTCCCGTCACCATGCACATCTACAGCGACGGGCGACTGCCCGATGCCGAGAAGGCACGGCCAGGCGTCGAGGACACGGTCGTCTACCACCACGTCGGCAAGCCCGACGCCTTCAACATCGGCATCGTCGGCCTGCGCGCGGAACGCAACTACGACGACCCCAACAAGCTCGCGATCTTCGTCGCCCTTCAGAACAACAGCCCCGCCGAGCGCACCATCGACATCGAAATGCTCATCGACGGCACGGTCGCAGCGATCAAGCCCGCGCGGCTGCCCGGCGCAAGCGGCGGCGATCTTGGCCCCACCGCCGCGGCACAGGCCGCCGCCCGCGAGCGTGAAGCCGCGCGTGCTGTGGGCGGCACCACCGAGCCTGAATCCGCTCCACCCCGTCCTCAGCCGGGCGTGGGCGGCGTGGTCTTCCACCTGGAGCGCGGCGCGGGCGCGCTGGTTCAGGTCCGCGCCCGCGAGCCGGGCACCGCCGATCCCGTCGCGGGAGATGTGCTCACCAGCGACGATCGCGCGTGGCTCGTCGTGCCGCCCGCGCGGAAGATGGCCGTGGCGGTCGTCGGCAGACCGGACCTGTTCATCTCCACCGCGCTCGCGGGCCTGCCCCTCTCGCGCCTTGAGAACAAGAGTCCCGCGGAGTTCGACCAGCTCGTGCGCGAAGGTCGCCTGGGTGAGTATGACGTCGTGATCTTCAACGGCTGGGTGCCCGCGCCCGCCGCGGGTGAGGGCCAGAGCACCCCCGCCACAGCCGCGCAGGCCCTGCCGCCGGGCCGATACCTGATCCTCGGGACCGTCCCCGCGGGCATGGGCATCATCGACAAAGGTAAGAGCGGCGCCGCGGCCGTGGTGGACTGGAACCGCGACCACCCCGCCCTGCGCGTCGCCAACATCGCCTCGGTGCAGATCGCCACGTCCCGCCTCGTGGAGGTTCAGCGCGAGCTGGGGGCGGAGACCATCGCCTCGGCGGACAACGGCCCCATGATCGTCGAGACGGCCTCCGCCGACGTGCGGGCGCTGGTCGTCCCCTTCGACGTCGCCGACAGCGACTGGCCCTTCAAGCCCAGCTTCGTGCTCTTCCTGGCCTCCAGCATCAGCTACCTGGGCGAGGACGGCCTCGGCGGCGCGGCCCGCACGCTCTCCCCCGGGCGCGAGCTCTCCGACCGCATCCCCATCGGCGCGACCAACGTCACCCTGAAAGGCCCCGACGGAAAGACCCAATCACTGACGCCGGCCTCCGACGGCCGCATCGTCTTCGGGCCGATCGAGCAGACCGGCGTGTACGACGTCACATGGGATGGGCCCGCGGGCCCGATCGATCTTGTGGGGACCAGCAAGCGCGTGCTGCGCACCTACGCCGCCAACATGCTCGATCCGAACGAGTCCGACATCGGCGCGGCGGAGGAAATCGCCCTCGCTACAACCGTCGTTGCCGCGGATCGGCGACAGTCCTCCGAGGCGGACAAGAAGCTCTGGCCCTGGTTCATCCTCGCGGCTCTGGGCATCATCATGTTCGAGTGGTTCGTCTACAACCGTAAGGTGTACCTGTGATGAGGAACGCGGGGGGGTGGCGATGGATGCTTGCATGGTGGGCGCTCGCGGCGGTCATCGTCGCGATGGTCTGCCCCCCCGTATCTGCCCAGTCGTCGCGCCGGCCCCCGCCCGCGGAGATCGTCTCTGTTGACCTGGGCTGGAACCCCGCCGAACTTGCCCGCGACCGCTGGCAGCCCGCGGTGGTGTGGATCACCAGCCGAGACAAGCCCTTTTCCGGCGTATTGACCGTCTCCTTCCCGCAGGACGCAATGCAGGAAGCTCGCGTGGTGGTCGGCCCGGTGGCCACAACGCCGGGAGTCGTGACGCCCATCGAGATCGCCATCTCGCCTCGGGTCGATACCCACGAGATCGTGTTCACGCTGGAGAACGAGCGCTTCCGCACGCAGCACCGCTTCACAAAGGCCGACTCAACCCTGCCGCGGATCGGCCTGGGCTCTTCCGGCCTGCTGCTCTTCGTGGGTGATTCATCCGCGATGAAGGCGCTGACCGTCGCGTCCGCGATGTCCAGCCCCTCTCCCAAAGACTATCAGGAGGGCTCCAACTACAGCGAAGAGCGCGTCTGGGAGTCGATGCTCCCGGCGACCACCACGCCCACGTCGCTGCCGATGAGTTGGGGTGTCTACGAGTCGCTGGACGTGGTGATCGCCAACGCATCCGACATCGCGAAGGCGAGCCCCCGGTCGCGTGCGGCGCTGGCGACGTGGGTCCGCGCCGGCGGAAGGCTGGTGCTGCGCGTCGATGCCGCGGGGCCGGCCTGGCCCACGTTCCTTCCCACTGATGACGCCAACCCTCCCATCGTCGCATCGCCGCAGCAGTACTACAAGGCGGGGGACGACCTCCGACAGCGCCTGGGCCGCTGGGGTGATTCCTCGTTCCAGGCACGCGCTCTTTCACTGACCGACGAGGGCCGCGCCCGCGGCTGGGTCACGCTCTATTCCGCAAACGCCGCCGAAGAGAGCGAGCCCGGCGCGCTGGCCGCCTACGGGCCGCTGGGCCTGGGCATGGTCGCGCTGGTGGGGTTCGACCCTCAGCACGTCGCGCAGCTCATCTCCGATGAACAGGTCAAGGACCTGTGGCGCGGCATCATCCGGCCGCTGCTGCCGCCGCACGCGCTCCTGGGCGGCTGGCAACAGTACAGCTACGGCATGCCCACGGCCGACTGGGAATCCACGGGAGCAATCAACGCGGCGCTGGACGAGCTCGCCGGCGTTCCGCCCATCGGCGCGAGCATCTTCTGGGCGATCATCCTCTGCATGTTCGCCCTGGTCATCCTGCTCGGCCCCTTTGATGGGCTGGTGCTTGGGTACCGCCGGCTCTCGCAATATTCCTGGCTCACAGCCCTGCTCTGGATCGGCATCGCCTGCGTGAGCGCGCTCCTGGCCCCGCGCGTCATGCGTTCCGGAGAGACCGTCATGGGCCGCATGGTGGTCACCGACCGCATCTGCGACGCCGCGGGCGAACCCGTGTACACCGTCCACACCGGTCTGACCGGCGTCTTCGCCGGCAAGCCTTTGCGCCTGCTGATCGATCACGACACCCCCGGCGTGTGGGTCCGCGGCATCTCCGCCACGGAGGTCTATTGGCGCGGAAGCAACCCCATCACCCTTCTCCCCGCTTTGCCGCTGATGCTCACGGGCGACTCCGAGGGTGAGCCGCTCCGCACCATGTTGCCCGGCTACATGGGCGTGCCCCAGTGGACCTACCGCGCGCTGTGCGACACCACCCCGCTGCTGCCCGCACGCAGCGGAGGTCTGGGCGCACAGGTCAAGCGCGGCGACTCCGGATGGCGCATCACCGTCACCAACGTTCCTTCAGAGGCCGTGATCGAAGAACTGGTGCTGCAGACCTCGGAGGGCTGGCATGTGCTGGGCGGGGGAGGCGCCCCGACGGCCGACGGTCGCGGCCGCGAGTTCACCACCGACGCGCCCCCCTTCCGCCCGGACTTGACGAACAACATCGGCTCGCCCGCTCTGCTTTACCGCTGGCTGCGCGATCGCACATCCAAGACAAACTCAAACTATTACTACGGGTACAGCCAGCAAAACAGCCTTGGATCGCTGCCCGGCGTCCGTGAGCGCTGCGGCGCGATCGATGTCATGCTCGAGTCCGGACGGTGGGCGTGCGTGTACGCCAAGGTCCGCGGGTTGCCGCTGGACGTCACGCCCGATGGAATCGGCAACCACAAACTGAACAAGACGGATTACCTCCGCCTGCTGACCCCGCTCGAGGAAGCGCCATGATCAAGACCAGCGGGCTGACCAAGCGTTACGGAACGCTCACGGCCCTTGACAACCTTTCTCTCGAGATCGGACCCGGCGAGATCTTCGGCTTCATCGGCCCCAACGGGGCCGGGAAGACCACGACCATGAAGATCCTCGCCTGCCTGCTCAAGCCCGACAGCGGCTGGGCCCAGGTCTGCGGCCTCAACTGCGCCACCCGCGCCGACGACATCCGCCGCCTGATCGGCTACATGCCCGACTTCCTGGGCGTCTACGACGATCTCACGGTGGATGAATACCTCCAGTTCTTCGCCGCGGCGTTCCAGATTCCCCGGCGCGAGCGCCGCCGCATCATCGACCAGGTGCTCGAGCTCACCGACCTTACGGAGAAGCGTGCCGCGCTGGTGGACAGCCTCTCCCGCGGCATGCAGCAGCGCCTGGGCGTTGCGCGCGTGCTCATCCACGACCCCAAGGTCCTCTTCCTCGACGAGCCCGCCAGCGGCCTGGACCCCCGCGCCCGAATCGAGATGCGCTCGCTCCTCACCGAGCTGTGCCGCATGGGCAAGACCCTCATGGTCTCCAGCCACATCCTCACCGAGCTGGGCGAAATGTCCACCTGCATCGGCATCATCGAGCGCGGGCGGCTGCTCTACAGCGGCTCGATGAAGGACGCCCTCGCCAAGACCCGCGCCATCAGCGCCGTCGGCGAGCGCATCGAAGTCCGCCTCGAGCCCGAGGGCGCCACGCCCGCCGCGGCACGCGAAGCCCTCCTCAAGGACAGCCGTGTCGCCGACGTCAAAGAGCTCGACGGCGCCGGCCTGCTGGTGGAGCTGACGGCCGGCACCCACGGCCACCACTTCGTCATCGAGCGATTGCTTGCCTGCGGCGCGCGCATCGCCAGCTTCCAGCCCCAGGAGGTCAAGCTTGAGGACGCCTTCCTCAAGCTCACCACCGGAGCCCTGCAATGAGCGGCTCAGACCTGCTCGATCCCCCGCCCAGAGCCTCCGCGGCGGCCCACCTGCCCCCGCCGCGGGAAAGCCTGCGCCAGCGCCTGCGGCTCTTCCTGCGCCCGTCGAACTTCCTGGGCTCCATCCCAGGCCCCATCTTTCACAAGGACGTCCGCATCAGCGGGCGCAAGGCGAGCACGTACTGGATCCGCGGCCTCTATGCCGCGGCGCTGCTGGTGGTCATCGGCATCACCTTCCTCAACGTCGCGTCCCATCTGAACGGGGTTGCCTCGCCGACGCTCCGCCTCCAGTCGCTGCAGGAAATCGCCCCCATCACCACGCAGGTGATCATCTGGTTCGAGCTGATCGCGCTGGCCTTCGCGGGCGCGGTGTTCGGCGCACCGACGATCTGCGACGAGAAGCGCGCCGGCACGCTCGGCACGCTCCTTACCACGCCCCTCAAGGCGTGGCAGATTGTGCTGGGCAAGACCCTCGCCTGCTTCGTGCAGCTTCTCATCCTCACGCTCATCGCCGCGCCGCTGCTGCTGGCGATCCGCATCTTCGGCGGCGTCTCCGCCGAGGTGGTGATCGCGGGCACGTCGCTCGCCCTCGCCACGGCCCTGCTCTCGTGCATTTGCGGCGTGTTCTACTCCATCGGAGCGAAGCGCTCGCCCGGCGCGAGCACGAGCGGCTTCGTCATGCTCGTCGCCATCCAGGGCATCGTCCCCCTCGCCGCGTTCCTCACCGAGATCCGCGGGTGGTATCAACTGCCCCAGTGGGTGTATGTCTGCTTCTCCACGCCGGGGGCGCTCCTGGTCACCACCATCGAGAGCATGGGCGCGGCTTCCAACCTCAACTCACGCCTCGGCTGGATCGCCAGCACCGGCTACACCCTCGCCATGTGCGTGATCGTGCTCGTGGCGGCCTCCATCCGCCTCCGCGGCGTGCTCGCGCGCGAGGGCGAAGGGGGCTCCGTGATTCCCAAAGCCGCGCCCAAAGGCCGCAAGGCTTCGCCCGCCGCCCCCACCGCACCCGCCCCGGCAGATGCGGCTTCAACGGAAGCCGATCCGCGCCTGCCAGCCGTCAAGAAGCGCCGCCGGCGTGCTTCCTCCGTTGTTGAGGGCCGCATCCGAGAGGTCGGCGATCACCCGGTGCTCTGGCGCGAGCTGCGCCAGGCCGCGTTCCGGTCCAGGATCCAGCTCGTCACCGCCGTCCTCGCCGCCGTGTTGGGCTTCGGCCTGCTGTACTACTACGTCTCCATGACGGAAGAGGCCCTTCACGGCATGATCGCCGTCATCGGCGCGGTCATCATGCTGCTCACCGCGGCCACCGTCGCCACTCCCGCCATCAGCGGCGAGCGCGAATCCCGCACCTGGGAGGTGCTCCAGACGACCCCGCTCACCGCGCGGGCGATTGTCTTCGGCAAGGCGATCGGCGCGGCACGCCGTCTGTGGTTCGTCCCCGCGCTGCTCGCCGCCCACTACACCATCGCGGTCGTCTGGTCCCTGTTCCATCCCCACGGCGTGAAGCCCGAGCTTGTCCTGTGGCTCATCATGATCATCGTGCCGCCGGTGCTGTTCCTGGTCGCCACGGGCACGCTGTTCAGCCTGCTCTGCCGCAAGAGCGTCGGGGCCGCCACGGCCAACCTTGCCTTGGCCTTCGGCCTGTGGGCGATCTTCCCGGCCTTTGTCGCCTGGTTCTTCTTCGGGCTGCTCGACATGGACGACCTGGGCGAGAATGTGATGACCTGCCTCATGGTCTTCAACCCCTTCCCGATGATCGTCGAGGCCATCGACGCAACGGTGGGAAGCGGCACGGGCGTCTATCACTTCCTCGAGTTCCGCTATATCGGGTTCGCGGGGTTCTTCCTGGCCTGCGCGCTGAACACCGTGGTGTACCTGGCCGGTGCTTACCTGGTGCTGCGGTGGGCCCAGGCGATCCTCGCCGCCCAGACCTCCCGCGCCAAGTGACCTCCCTGAAGCATCGCGGCCCGGCCCGCCGATAATCACGGGATGAACGCACGCCCCCGGCCGCGCCCCTGCACGGCTCTGCTGTCCCTGCTGCTGGGCTTCGCCCTGGCCGGGCCGCTGTGCGCACAGCAGAAAATCGAGATCCTGCCCGGTGAGCCGCAGCCCGCCCCCGAGGTCGCCCGTCCGGGGGCTTCCGGCCGCATCGTCCGCGTCTTCGACTTCGAGGAGGAGCAGACCAACCCCGGCGAAGTCCCCGAGCACTGGTTCCGTGCGCAGGAGCTTCCCACCCGCCCGCGTCCCGGCTTCCCGGCGTGGAACCGCGCCGAGCTTCGCTTCACCAGCTCCGGCGGCGTGGCGGCATCCGGCACGGGCGCGGTGCGCCTCCCAACCGTGGGCGGGAGCACTTCGCTCCTGTTGGGCGGGGGCGTGGTCCCCGTCTTTCAGAACGCGGACTACCTCATCAGCGCCAAGGTGCTGACGCGGGGCCTCACGCACGCGCGAGCCTGCCTCGCGGCTCGCTTCCTCGACGCCGCGGGCAAGCCCATCCCCGCCAGCGAATCCCGCTCTCCCCTTGCCATTTCCAACGACAGCTGGTCCACGGTGAGCCTGGAGCTGGTCGGCGCTCACGCCGACGCAGCGTATATCCAGCTCGAGCTGCTCCTGCTCCAGCCGCGGCAGCAGTTCCCAGGACGCGAGACCTCCCCCACCACCATCTGGCCCCAGGACGTTCAGGGCGAGGCGTGGTTCGACGATGTGACGGTGATGCAGCTTCCGCGCCTGGAGCTTCGCACCGCCAGCCCCTCCAACATCGTCGCCGCGCCGGAGCAGCCAGAACTGCAAATGCTGGTGCGCGACCTGACCGGCGAAACACTCACCGCGCGCCTCCGCGTGGTGGACATCGAAGGCCGCACCGTAGACGCCCGCGAACACAAGATCGGGTCCGGCTTCACCACCGAGACCTGGAAGCCCCGCCTGAGGCGACTGGGCTGGTATCGGGCAGTGATGGAAGTCACCACGCAGAACGGGGCGCGCGTGGGGCGGACCTACACCGACTTCATCTGGGTGCCCTCCGTCGCCGAGCAGGCTTCGAGCTCGCTGGCGGGCGATCCCGGAGCCGCGGCCGACCGCGTCCGCCTCGGCTTCGACGTGACGGAGCTGCCCACAGGTCTGCGGGACATGCTGCCCGAAATCGTCCGCCGCACCGGCGCCGGCGCGGTCACCCTCCCGGCGTGGGATCGCAGCCTTCTGCCCGAGCACGCCGCGGCACGCGCCGAGTCTCTTGAGCCCGTCATCGACGCGCTGATCGCGGACCGCTGCCAGGTGGGCATCGCGCTCGCGCCCGTTCCTGAAACGCTCGCCAAGTCATTACAGCTTGAAGCGCAGGACGCCTGGACGCTGCTCTCAGGCGATTCGCGCGTCTGGATGCCCTACCTCGCGCAATACCTGGAGCGCTTCGGACCGCGCGTCACCTACTGGCAGATCGGCCCCGCCGCCGCCGACCGTGCACTGTGGCGCGAGGAGTTCCATTCCGAAGCCGCGGCGATCGTGCAGTCTTTCTCCACCCTCGCGCCCGGGCCGGTGCTCGGCGTGCCGGGGCAACTGGGCTCCTCGTGGCCGGGACAGCTCAACGGGCTCGTCCCGCGTCTGGTGCAGGCCGTTCCCCCCGATACCACATCCGAAGCCGTCGGGCTCGCCGTGCGTTCCGCGGCGGACTTCCTCGGCGCGGGCAAGGGCGAGCTCTCACTCGTGCTTGAGCCGTTGCCCGCTGCGAGCTACGGCGTTTCCGCGGGCGCGGTGGAGACGGCCAAGCGCGCGGTCGAGTTCTGGGCGGCGTGCTCGCGTGAAGGCCGCCTGCTGCCGGGCGCGTCGCTGATGCTCCAGGACCCCTGGGCCTGGGTGACGCTGGGGCGACGCGCCCAGCTCATGCCCCGCCCCGAGGCGGCGGTGTGGCGCAACCTGCCCGACCGACTCGCGGGCCGGCGCGTGCTGGGCACCTATCCCGCCGGGCCCGGCGTGGTGTGCTACATCCTCGCCCCCGCGGCACGCGGCGCCCGCGGGGGGGCCCTCGTCGCCTGGAACGCCTCATCCACCGACGCCGTGCTCACCGGCGAGTTCGGCGACAACCTGCGCCTCGTGGACATCTACGGCAACGTCACGCCCATCTCCCGCCGCCCCTCCAACGGCGGCCCGCGTCCGCAGGTCACCATCCCGCTCACCTCCGAGCCCGTCTTCATTGAGGGCATCGACGTCCAGCTCGTCAGCTTCGCGGCTTCCTTCGCCGTGGAGCCCCCCTTCCTGGAGTCCAGCATCGAGCAGCACGAGCGCGAGATCGTGCTCTCCAATCCCTGGGACGTGAACATCACCGGCGAGGTGAGAATCCTGGAGCCGGGCAGCTTTGATTCTGAGCAGAAGGACCGCACCTGGCGCATTTCGCCCCGCTCGCTGCGGTTCTCCATCGCGCCGGGCAGGACGGAACGATTGCCCTTCAAGGTCGCCTTCAGCCCGGTGGAGGAAGTCGGCCCCAAGCCCTTCGTGGTGTCGATCGACCTTGCCGCGGATCGCTCTTACAACGCTCTCGAAATCCGCCGCTCCATCGAAGTCACCGTGCGCAACATCGGCATGGATCTGACGGCCACCGCCGAGGGCGACGACCTCGTCGTGGAAGCGCTGATCTCCAACACCGGCTCCGCCCCCCTCACACTCGCAGTCACCGCCTTCGCGGAGGGGCACCCGCGCTCCAAGGCCTCGGTCACGGGGCTTGCCCCCGGCAACCAGGCCGTGCGGCGGTTCCTCTACCCCGGCGCAGCCCACAAGCTCCGCGGCCATCGCATCGTCGTCTCGGGATTCGACCCCGACTCCCGCGCGCGGGTGAACAAGTCCGTCGTCGTGCCCTGAAGCCTCACCGCGCCCGCAGCAGGAACAGGTAATACCCCGGCTCTTTCGCCCTGGCTTCCTTCCCGGAGGAGTCCAGCACGGCATCACACCGCAGCGCGCTGCGCTCCAGCAGCTCCGTCCACTGCCGCAGGTTGTACGCGCGCAGGGCGTAGGTCGAGTCAATGTGCGACTCCTCGCGTCCGCGCCGGACCGTCATGTGGCTGATGACCCGCTCCTGACGCGCTCCCTCGCCGCGACGTGCATCCCCCCCCCACGGCGCGGGCGGCAGGTACTGGACCACCTGCGTCACCGAGAGCCCGCGTCCGCGCCCTTTCCAAGTGTCCTCCGTCACCGGCTCCTGGCCGTATGCCGCAAGCGAGAGGCCCACGACATACGCCCCGCCGCGACGGAGCACCGAGGCGACCTCCGCGAAGTGCGCCAGCATCGCCCGGTCCGACCCCAGGTGCCGGATGGTGTTGATGAGGTTGAACGCGAAGTCCACGCTCCCTTCGCGCAGCCCGCACGCCTCGACGAACGACTCCATCGACGCGACCCGCAGCCGCAGGCGGCGCAATACCCCCGCCTCGCGCGCCCGTGCGCGGGCGTACTCGATCATCCCTTCGCTCAAATCGAAGCCCACGCCGGAGATGCCCAGCTTCGCGGCGTGCAGCAGGTAGCGCGCCGTCCCGCAGGCGGGCTCCAGCCACCGCTGCTTCGCCCGCGCGGGCGTGAACCGCTTCGCCACCGATCGCAGCACGCGCACGTCCCCCGCCGTGCCCGGCGCGTGCAGCACGTCGTAGACCAGCGGATCGGCGTAGAAGTCGGCGGTGGGCTGCACGGCGGCTCAGGCTCCCGCCGGCGCGGCACTCGGTCCCGGCGTGTGGACCACCATCTGCGGATAGGGAATCTCGATCCCGGCGCGGTCCAGCGCTTCCTTGATGCGCTGCATCGCCTCCTGCTTCACGTTGCCAAGATGGGCGTTGGACGCCCACACCGACACCATCCAGTTCACCGACGAGGGGCCGAACTCCACCAGCGCCACCGACACCGGACGCCCGGGGGCCAGGTTCTTCACCGAGCCCGCGGCGTTCGTCAGCACCTGGCGCGTGGTCTCGATGTCCGCGTTGTACGACACCCCGATGGGGATATCGACCTTGCGGTGCTCGTGGTGCGTCACGTTCACGATGATCGAGCCGTAGATCTGCCCGTTGGGGATGATCACCCGCCGGTTGTCCCCCGTGTCCAGCCTCGTCGAGAACAGCTCGATCTCGTCCACCACGCCGGCCTGCCCCGCCACGACCACCGAGTCACCCACGCGGAAGGGGCGGAAGATCATGAGCATGATCCCCGCCGCGAGGTGCGAGAGCGCGCCCTGCACGCCCAGGCCCACGGCCAGCCCCACCGTACCCAGCACCGTCACGAAGCTCGTCGCCGGCACGCCGAAGATGCCGAGGCAGGCGATCACCACCAGCACCAGGAGCCCCCAACGAACGACGTTGGACAGGAACTTGGCGATGGTCACTTCGACCTTGGCCCTGGTCAGGCCCCGGACCATCGCGCGCACGATGTACGCAGAGACGATCCACGCGACGATCAGGAAGATCAGCGCGCCCACCGCCCGCAGGCCGTATTCGGCGATCAACCGCCCGAGCTCCGACGCCAGCGACGACCAGGCGTCGGGCGTCAGGATTGGCGAAGAAGAAGCGTCCTGGGCCAGCGTCACGGTCCACAAGGCGTTGTGCAGAATGGGCATACGGCTCTCTCCGATGACTCGAGCACGCGGCTCGCAACAAAGGGCTCAACGGTATTCCGGCTCAAACCCGCCCGCACCTTCCGCTCGGCGGAGGCGTGAGATCGATTTAGCACGGTCTTTCGGCATTCTTGGGAGTCGGCCCAACGCTATGGAACGCGGGCATTTGACGCATGAACCGCGCCCCACGGCACGTCGGGCCGGCGGCGAGGTGAAAGACAATCACCCCGCGCTGTCAGGCTGTTAATCCCGCCCGCGATGATTCCGGGCATGACGCAACCAAAGCCCGTGTCCTTCAACCGCTGGCAGACCACCTCGCGAACGGCCGAGAGCCGCGCGAAGCCCCGTCCCCAGCCCGCCCCGCGCACGTACTCCGCAAGCTCCGAGGTGCAATCGGACCTGCAGATCTACCTGCGCGAGATCAACCGATACCCCCTGCTGACCGCCGAGGAGGAGCGCGAGCTGGGGTGGAAGATCATCAACGACAACTGCCCCAAGGCGCGCGAGACGATGATCCGCTCGAACCTCCGCCTGGTGGTCTCGATCGCCAAGCGCTTCACCAAGCCCGGCGTCTCGATCACCGACCTCATCGAGGAGGGGAACATCGGCCTGCTCCGCGCGGTCGAAGGCTTCGACCCGGCCAAGGGGGCACGCTTCTCCACCTACGCCTCGTGGTGGATCAAGCAGGCGATCATGCGGGCCCTGCTCAACGCCGGTCACCCCGTGCACATCCCCGCCTACATGGTCGAGCTCATCAGCAAGTGGAAGGCGGCCTTCCGCAAGCTCGAGAGCGAGAACGGTTGCCAGCCCTCGCCGCAGGACCTCGCCAAGGCGATGAACCTGCCCCTCAAGAAGGTCCGCATCATCCGGCGGGCGCTCCGCGCCTTCCAATCACCCACCAGCGACGTTCAGAACAGCTCCGGAGACATGGTGAGCCTCTGCGACCTTGTCGCCGATACCTCCACCGGAACCCCCGACGAGCGGGCCCTGCACCGCGACGAGCTGAACACGCTCAAGAAGCTCCTCGACACCATCGACGGGCGCGAGGCCGAGGTCCTGCGCCTGCGCTTCGGGCTCGACGGCTGCCAGCCCCTGACGCTGCAGGAGATCGCCGACGAGGTGGGCATCAGCCGCGAGCGCGTCCGTCAGGTGCTGGACGACTCGCTCAACAAGCTCAACGCGCGTCTGAACGACGACCGCCCCAGCCGATACTTCAACCGCCGTCCCGCGCCGACAACCCGCGGCAAGTACGGCCGCTGATACCGGACGGCCCCGGCACGCCCAGGGACGGGCGTGCCGGCGAGGGGCGAGCATCGTTCAAAAAAAAAAGACGCCGCGGCGGGATGGAGGTCACCGTCGGCGTCCGGATATTGGGCTTGAGATGGATGAGTTCAGCGGCGACGGCGGCGGAGGGCCAGCAGCGTCCCGCCCAGCACCGCGCCCACGCCCGCGGGCGCCGGCACCGGCTGGATCTGGTACTGCAGCATGATGTAGTTCGTCCCGTCGCCGATCGAGGCGAGGTAGTTGCCGCCGTCCATGCCCGACATGAAGCTGCTGCCCAGGCCGGAGATGTTGCTGAAGCTGTTGAACGACTGCCCGCCGTTGTCGGAGAAGAAGATCCGGGCGCTCAGCAGGTTCACGCTGTCAACCCAGGGCTGGTAGTTCACCGGATCAGCCACGCCGAAGTGCCACGTCCAGAAGAACGCGGGCTGCCCGTTCACCGTCGCCGTGGGCGGCATGAACATCGAGCCGTCGGAGGTGCGGAAGATCACGTTGATGAAGACGTTGTTGCCCTGGACGACCTCGTCCCACGAGGCCTGGATCTGGCCGCCGCCGTTGCGGTTGGTGCCGATGTTCGTGAAGACCGGGCCGCGGGTGACGGAGAACTCCCCGCCCATGTTGATCGAAACGGAGTTGTCGCTCGCGTCGATCATCCACAGGCTCATGCTGGCGGTGTCGTTCGGCATGACGCCGCCGACGGTGACCGTCTGGACCTGAGGCTGGTAGGAAGGTGCGTCGATGTTGCTGCCAATCCCCTCCGGAGACGGCGGGGTGATGCCCGCCATGGCAGGAGCGGCCAACAGAACAGCCGCGATCAGACTGGTGCGAACCATCACAACCTCCCAACTCTCCGAGCGCACCGATAGCGCCGGGCAGGGCGTACACACCTCCCGCCGCGTCGGAAACCCATGCTCGGGTCCGCTCTCTTGAAAACTAACCCAAAAACACAGGAACGCCACCCAACTCAGCGTTTTGCGCGCATTCCTTGCAGACGTCACGCCTTGTCAGGGGAGCCCCCGGCCCGCCTCCGACCCCCCGTTTGGCCGGAAGGCTGATGAAACCCGACCGAGCCGGTACGACCATGGAAGGCGCCCAATCCCAAGCTCACGCTTTCCCACCGGGGCGCAAGGCCTGCGCTCAGAGCGACAGGCCCATCAGACCGGCAAGCTTCAGGGTGCCCATCACCCACACGACCCCTCCCGCTCCCGCGGCGAGGATCGCGACGATGACCGCGTCCTGCAGTTCCAGGTCCATTTCCTGGTGCAGCATCCACACGAACGCGAAGCCGGAGAGCCCCACCGCCAGCACCGGCACCGGCGCCAGAGCGATCACCGCGTAGATCACGCTCGTCACCGCCAGCACCCCCGCCAGCCGCAGCACCGCCAGATGGGTCGGCATGTCCAGCCCGATCCAGCCCAGGGCGCACAGCACGTACACCCCCGTCAGCACGCCCGTGTTGATCATGAAGCTCACGACCGTAAAGACCAGCAGCCACGGGTCCCACTGGCCCTGCCAGCCTTCGAACAGCAGCAGGACAAGCATCCCGCAGACCAGCATCAACGCCGGACGCAGATACGCCCACCTCGCGATCTCCTGCGAGGCGATCTCCAGCGCCGTGCCGCGGCTGGTGAGCCGGTTGCGCGTGCCGCACTCGGGGCATACCGGCGTCTCCAGCCCGCGAAGGTCATAGCCGCACTTGCTGCACACGGGCTTGGGCGCTTCTTCCATCTGCTTGAGACGCTTGGGCAGCCCCTTGCGCTCATCCCACCCGCAGTAGGCGCACACCGGCTTGCTCGCGGCCACAGTGTGCGAGCAGTTCATGCAGATGCGTGTAACGATCTTGACCGAGGGGTCCGGGTCGGAAACAGGCAGCGGGGCGCCGGAAGGAGGGGGAGAGGATTGAGGCGCCGGCTCAGGCTCGGCCCGCTCAACTTCGGGCTCGATGTCGGACTCCTGTCGCGCGCGCCCTCGCTTCGCCGCTTCTGCCAGCGCCCGAGCGCACGCCTCGCAGTACAAAGCCGCGAGCCCTTCGCCCCGGCCATTCAAAGGTCCGCGGCAGCGTGCGCACAACGCCGGCAGCTTTGCCTGTTCCGTCGCCATCCCTCCGACAGCCTACCACCGGAGGGGGCACAGAGTTGCGGATGCTTGAACCGGCTTGCCTAATCCAGGTGCCTGCGTGGCTCACAAGCCGCCGCGGGGGCCGTCGTAGGCGTGCAGCTCCGGGTCGATGCGGCGCATCGGGCGTTCGCGCGTCTGCTCCTCGGTGACGTGGGCGACCAGACCCGGCGTCCGGGCGATCATGAACAGCCCGTTCATCACGCGCGGGTCGAACCCCAGGTCCATCAGGATCGCCCCCAGCGCGCCGTCCACGTTGATCGGCAGCGGACGCCCCAGAGCCGCGAAGGCACGCTCCACCGCTCTCGCCGCGGCGATGTGCGTGCGGCCCTCGTCCTTCAGCCCCGCTTCCGCGGCCAGTTCAAAGAGGCGCGTCGTGCGCGGGTCCTTCGTGTGCACCCGGTGGCCGAAGCCGGAGACGCGCGCGCCCGTCGCCTTGATCTCCGCCACCTGCCGCAGCGCGGCCTGGTCCAGCGTTTCGCCCTTTTCCGCCGCGGACGCGATCAAGGCGCTGAGGAACCGCGCCGCGTCCTCGATCGCCCCACCGTGGTGCTTGTTGATCGAGAGAATGCCCGCGGCGACGCTCTGAGAGAGCGAAGCGCCGGTGCTGGCGACCGTGCGCGCGGCGAGCGTGCTGGGGGGCGTTGCGCCGTGGTCGATGCTCGACACCAGCACCGCGTCCATCAGCCGCCCGACACGCTCGTCTGGGAGCGTGCCGCGGAGGATGAGATACACCGCCGCGCCGAAGGACACCTTGCCCATCAGCCCGGCGATGTCGTGCCCGCGCACGGCGACGCGGTTGGGCTCGATGTGCGTGACCGCAGTGGTCCACTTGGCCTTGATCTCTCGCTCGGTCATCAGGCTCTTGCTGCCGAGCTTCTTGAGCACGCCGACGACCGCGGCGGGCAGCTCGCCGAAGGCCGACACCACCGTCGCCCCGGCGTTGCGCAGCGCCTCGACCTTTCCCTCGTGCGTGCCCTTGCCGCCCTCGATGATCGCGCCCGCGTGGCTGAAGCGCGTGCCCTCCTTCGCCGCCTTGCCGCCGATGTACGCGATCACGGGCTTGGTGACGCGCCCGGCGCGGATGAGGTCCGCGAGGTCTTCTTCCTGAGAGCCGCCGATCTCGCCGAACACGACGATGGCGTCGTTGGCGGGGTCATCCTGGAACTTCAGCGCCACGTCCGGCAGGCGCAGCCCGAGCACCGCGTCGCCGCCGATGTGGACGATGCCGCTGATGCGCACGCCCGCCTGCCCGAGGTAGTACGCCGTGCTGGAGGACATGCCCCCCGAGCGCGAAATGATGCCCACGCCCGTGGGGTTGGCGGGTTTGAACCACTCGCGGGCGGATTCGGCCCTGCCGCCGATCATGCCCACCACCGCCTGGCCGGGGCTGGCGATGCCCAGCGTGTTGGGGCCGACGAACTCCGCGCCCTTTTCCTTCGCCGCCGCGGCAATCTCCATCGCGTCCCACACCGGCACGCGGTCCGCCACGAGCACCACGAGCTTGACGCCGGCGTGGATGGCGTCGAGCGCCGCGTCCTTGATCGACGCCGCGGGAACGAAGAGGACGGAGACATCAACGCCGCCCAGCGCCGCGACCGCCTCGGCGCAGGAGTTGAACACCGGCACGCCCAGGACGGTGGAGCCGCCCTTGCCGGGCGTGACGCCGCCGACCACGCGCGTGCCGTAGTCGAGCATCAGGCGCGTACGCGCCTGGCCCTCGCGCCCGGTGATGCCTTGGACGATGACGCGTTTGGTTTTGTCAATGAGAATGGCCATGCACTCATCCCAGCCCAGGCACTTCCAGCTCCACAAAAATCCCTTCCACGCCCGCCATCCGGCACTCCACTTCGCACGCGATGAAGTCCGAGTCCTTGGCGAGCAGGGCGTCGCTGGTCACGGTCGGCTCCGGCTTGCCCGCGGCGTCGCGCAGATTGCCGTTCGCACGGGCGATGATCGCCGGGCCAGACTGCTTCCACTTCTCCGTGTCGATCCACACGCGCCCGCCCTTCACCGGGAAAGACACCGCGCCGGGCGAGCCGACGAACGCGGGCTTCCGCGGCGGACGCGGCTTCCACACCTTCTTCGCCTCGGCCACCAGCTCCGCGAATCGCGCCGCGATTTTCGTGGGCGTGTCGGTCTTGCGATACCCCTCCACCTTCGCGGGCAGGCCCTTGCACGCGCCTTCGAGAATCGCCACCGCGCGATCCTCGGTGTTCCCGCCCAGGCGCACCACCGCGGGGATGTCCAGTTCCAGCTCCCAGAACGCCTTGGCGAGCCCGTAGGCCGACCAGAACTGCTCCTGATTCGCCACGCCCGAGCCGCTGCCGAAGTAGCCCACCAGGCCCGGCTGACTGAGGATGATCCTCGCCGCGCGATAGACCTTCGCGGGCGAAGGGTTGCCGCTGGTGTCGCAGAAGTTCGCGATCGTAAAGCCCTCGGTCGTGATCGCGTCCATCGACATCATCGAGCCGCCGCCCCCCGCGCCGTGGAAGCCGATCAGCCCACGGCTGCCCTCCGGAGCGCTGGTGTTCATCTGCGCGAAGAAGAACGTGCCGCGGTGGTCCGCCTGCTCCACCGCGTAGGCGATGCGCTCCAGCTGCGTGGGCGGATGGTCCAGCTCCCGCGCGATCTCGATCCCAAGCTCCGGGTGGCGGAACACGGCGTAGTCATCGATGGTCACGCGGCAGTCCGCCGCGACGACGCGCCCGTCGCGCGTCACCACCAGCGGGTTGACCTCCACCGACCGCGCCTCGTGCTGCTTCGCCGTGGTGAATACGCCCAGAATCGCGGGCGTCAGCTTCTCGCGCGTCGCGTCGTCCACGCCCGCCAGCGCCGCGTTCAGGGCGGCGCGGTCCACGCCATCACGCACGTGGCAGGGCACGCGGCGGACGTCACGCCCGCGCTCCTCGATGCCCGTACCGCCCCCCGCCGCGACCAGCAGCACCGGCGCACGCTCCCGCTCATCCACCGCCAGCGAGACGAAGAACTCCCGCGCGATGTCGAGCTTTTCTTCGACGAGCACCTGCTCCACCGGGAACTGGCCCACCTTCATCGCCAGCATTCGCGACGCGTGCGCCGCGGCCTGCTCGGGCGTGTCGGCGAAGGCCACCCCGCCGATACCGGCGCGGCCGGTCGTCCACGCCTGCACCTTCACCACCACCGGGCACCCCAGCGAGCGCGCGACGTTCGCGGCTTCTTCGGGCGAAGAAGCCACCCCGCCCCGCGGCACCGCGATCCCAGCCTTTGCGAGCAGCGCCTTGCCCTGATATTCGTGAAGCCGTGCCATGCGCGGGCAGTGTAAGCCCTCAGCCCCGCCCCCGGGCGGGCCGCATCAGCAGCAGCACGGGCGCCAACAGCAGAAACGCCCCCGCCGCGCACGCCGCGACGCCCCACGCCACCACCCGCCCCAACGACTGCACCGCGGGCGTGGTCGTCAGCGTCAGCGTCCCGAACCCGATAACACTCGTGATCGCCGTGTGCGCAATGGCGTGGAAGCTCGCCTCGAAGCGGGCCAGAAGCTCCTCCCGCGACTCGCCCGCCCGCTCGCTCCGCTGTGCCAGCGTCGCCAAAAAGACGCCGTAGTCCACCCCGATCCCCAGCAGCAGGGGCAAGGACATCGCGTTCGCCAGGTTCAGCCGCTCGCCCCTCAGGGCCATCAGCCCCAGCAGCACGCACGCGCCGAAGATCAGGGGCAGCATGGTCAGCAGCGTGTACTTGACCGAGCGCAGGCACGCAAGCAGCAGCGCCACGATCGCGACCATCGCCACCCAGAAGAACACCGGCAGATCGCGCCGAACGGCGTGCTCCACGTCATGCCCCACCACGCTCATCCCCGTGACGGTCGCGCCCGGCACGTTCTTCAGCGCCGCGCGCAGGTTCTCCACGGCACGGTCGCGCTGCGCCGCATCCTCCAGCCGGTGATCGAGCGTCACCAGCGTGACCGCCGCGGGAGCGCCGTCGCCCCGCGCCAGAACCATGCCAGCCAGCGAGGGATACGCACGGAGCGATTCCAACTTCGGCGCGACAGTGGTCGCCAGCAATGTGCGCAGAAAGTCGCGGTATGGCGCGAAGGCTTCGGGTTCAAAGTCGCTCTGCTCCGCCGCGGCGTCAAAGTCCGCCAGCACGCGGGGCACGTCGAACGCGGGCGGCTCCCGCCGCGGATCGGGAATGAGCTGGGCCAGGCCGAACTGCCCGGCAATGCCGCCGATGTTCCGCAGCGCCGCATCGACGTCATGGGCACGCTGCACCAGCTCCGCCTCCCCCTCGGCCTCGAGCAGCACGAGCAGCGTGTCCCCGCTGCCGAAGGTCTCCGAGATCCGCCGCTCGGTCTCGAGCGGCTCGTTGGGGTTGGGGTGCATCACGCTCAGATTCGTCTCGAACGTCGGCAAGCCGCGGAAGGCGACGACGGAGCAGGCGAGAACCATCGTCACGCCGCACGCGGCGATGAACGCCGCCTGCCCGCGCCGGAGCACGTTCAGCGCCCGGCCCATGCCCACGCGCGGCCCGACCCGCGTGCCCGCACGGGAAGTCACCGACAGCAGCGCCGGCAACACCCAGATGCACGCAAGCAGCGCCAGCAGCAGCCCCACCGCGCCCAGCGTTGCGAAGTCCCGCAGCGCGTGGATGCTCGAGAAAATCACGGCGAGGAACCCCACCACCGTCGTGATGCACGCCGCGGTCAGGGGAAGCGCCAGCTCGCGCACCGCCTCCACGCACGCCTCACGCGGGGACAAGCCGCGCCCCCGCCCTTCCTCGTAGTAGGAAATGACGTACACGGAGAGGTCAATGGCGCAGCCGACGAGCGACCCGCCGATCGCCGCGGTGAGCGGCGTGATGACTGGAGAAAAGAGGGCAAAGAGCCCGAAGGCCGCCGTGAGCGCTACGAGCACAGGCGTAAACGCCAGCGTAAAGCTGAAGATGTTGCGGTACCCGGCCAGGAACACGGCCTGCAGAAGCACCAGCGACCAGAAGACGTTGCGGACCATGTCCTCGCGGATGGCCCGCTCGCTCGCCTCGGCGATGGCGTAGGCCCCAGAGAACTCGACGCGAATCCCGCCCCCCGCCAGCGGCGCGATGACGCGCCGGGCCTCTTCCATGATCTTCCGGCAAAAGGCCAGGTCGTTGGGCGGGGCGGTGCCCTCGACGCGGATCAGCAGGCTGCGCCCGTCTTCAGAAATGAATGCAGGGCCGGATTCCCAGGTGCGAAAGCCCGCCCGCGCGCCGGAAAGCCTCGCGCCGAGAAACTCGCGCAGCCGCAGCGGATCGCGGACGAGGTTTCTCGCCAGCGCACCCGCTGCGGGGCCGGGCGCGGCGAGCATCGCCTCGTTCTGGCGGAACTGCTCGGCCATCGCCTCGGGCGTGAGGCGCTCGCGCAGCAGCGCGACTTCTTCATCATCCAGGTACAGCAGCCCCGCGGGGACGGCCTGCTCCGTGAAGTACGCCATCACCTGCGGGCTGACGGCGTAGGTCACGTTCCCGAACACAGGCTTCCCGCCCGCGCGGGCCTGCGCCACCGCCTCTTCGACACGCTTCGCAAAGGAGAGCAGCCGCTCAGCGCCTTCCGCTCCGCCGGGGCCCTCTTCGATCGTTGCGAAAACCAGCAGCTCATCCGCCGCCGGGAAACGCTCCAGCACGGTCTGCAACGCCGCGACACTGGGGTGCCCCTCGCCGACAAGGTCCCGTGCCGAGGAGCTGACCCGCAGGCGCGTCATCGCGAGCACGGCGAGCAGAACCAGCGCGCACGTCACCAGCAGCGTCGCCCTGGGCCGGCGCACCGGACCGAGCACCCACGCGCCGATCATGACCGCTTCACCGCCCGCCGTGGCGGCGTGAAGACGCTCTGGTCGAGCATCGGGTTCAGTTCGACATCCTCAAGCCGCACCTCCAGGCTGCCCTGCGGGCCGCTCGCGCGAACGCGCATCGGCCAGGGCTCGCCCCCCGGCCCAAGCTCGCGGTACATCCACAGCGTCAGCCGCTGGCGCTCCACGCCCTCCCTATCGAGAACGACGTACGACGTCGGCGTCAGCGTCGCCCGCTCCACCGTGCATTCCACGCGAACGCCCTTTTCCATCGCACGCCGCACGATGAACGTCGGCCCGCCGTCGTCCACCACTTCCGCGTCCGGCGAAGAAAAGAACCCGCCCATGAAGAGCGACCACGCCGCGCCGATCTGCGAGGCGTCCACCTCGCCCATGTCGCCTTCGGCCCGCTCCGGCGCCGCGATCCACACGCCGTCGGGCCTCACGGTGAGATCGAAGGCCGCCTGGCTCAGCTTCCACGCCCGCAGGCGCATCCAGACGCCCTCGTCATCCACGCGCACATTCACAGCGCCGTCAAAGGTGACGGATTCCCCCGCGGCATCGGTCATCGTCAGCCCGCACGCCGCGCGCACGGCCTTGATGCGCTCGGCGCGGGCCGCCAACTCCGCCAGCGCCGCGCGCTCGTCGGTCCAGACGTAGGGCCGCACCCAGGGCTTGGCGCACCCCGCCAGCATCAGCACCGCCGCGAGCACCAGAATCCTCATACCGCCCCCTCCAGCGCCGAGCGCAGCACCTTCCCGCTCGCCGTCCGGGGCAGGCTCTCACGCACCTCCCACAGCCGCGGCACCTTGTACCCGGCGAGCCGCTCGCGCGCATGCCGCCGCAGTTCCTCCACGTCCACCGCTTCGCCCGCACCCACCACCACCGCCTTGAGGCGCGACACCGTGGGCGTCACCGGCACCGCCACCACGACGCACTCCGCCACACCGGGGTGCTCCATCAGCACGCGCTCCACCTCCGCCGGGTTGACCTTCAGCCCGCCCACGTCGATGAGCTGCTTGAGCCTGCCCGTGATGGTGAGGTTGCCCGCCTCGTCCAGCCGCCCCAGATCACCCGTGATGAAGTACCCGTCCACGATCGGCGCTTCGCCGTCCACGTACCCGGACATCATCGAAGGCGCATGGATCAGCACCAGCCCCTCCGCGCCCGCGTCCACGTCGCGCTCCTGATCGCCGGGGTCCACAATCCGCACGCGCACGCCCTCCATCGGCCGCCCCACGCTCAGCGGGTCGGGGCTGGGCCGGTCCGGGTGGTTGAACGTCACCGAGCCGAGCTCCGAAGCGCCGTAGAGCTGCCCGACGCGCTTTCCGAAGCTCGTCTCAAATGCCTGCGCCACCGCGGGCGGGAGCATGCCCCCCGCGGAATACGCCAGCCGCAGCGACCCGCCGCGCCCGCCCGAGCGCGCCAGCACCTCGAACATGAACGGCACGCCGGGGAAGACCGTGCAGCCGTGCTCCAGCTCCGCCAGCGCCACCGGCAGGTCCAGCCCGTCGGTCAGATGCACCGTCGCGCCCGCCCACAGCGGGCCGAGAAATCCATTCTCAATTCCGTACGCATGGCAGATGGGAGCCGCGGCGAGCACGCGATCCTCGGGCAGCAGCCCCGCCGCGTTCGCCACGTTCCGCGCCACCGCGTCCACCGCCTCGGCGCTGCGGCGCACGATCTTCGGCAGCCCCGTCGTGCCCGAGCTCTGGAGCATCAGCCCCGCGCCGACGCCCGCGTCCTTGTGCAGCTCCGCCTCGCCCGCGCGTTCAAGGAACGCGCTCAACTCCTCGATTCTCGCCCCTGCAAGCTCGCTCTGCTCCAGGCGCGTGTGTCGTGCATCGACCAGCACAAGGCTCGCGCCGGTGCGTGCCACGGCGCTGGGCACTTCGCGCTCCGCCGACGGATGCACCGGCAGCACGACGCGCCCCGCCGCCCACACGCCCAGGCACGCCGCGAAGTACTCGCAGCGGTTGCCCGTCACGAGCACCACGACGCCGCCGGGCGGTGTTGCCTCCTTGAGAGCGCGTGCCGCGCCGCCGACCCGGCCAACGAGCGCGCCGTACGCGACTTCAGCGCTGCGTCCGGGCCCTACCTCGCGTGCCGCGGCGTGCTTCGGATGCTCGCGCGCATGGTGCGCCAGGCGTGCGAAGAGCTCCATCACACCCCCACCGTCGCCCTGGGCTTCACGTCCACCGCCGGCATGATCTCGGGCGCGTCGAAGATCGACCAGACCGGCCGGTGCGGCACCAGCTCCACGCGCTTCTGGAGCCAAACGCACATCTGGAAGTACCACATCCGCCAGCGGATGCTCCAGGGCGGGGCGGGCGGAAAGACGTTCCCCGCCAGCAGGCTGATCACGGCCCGATGCACCTCCAGCGGGCCTTCACCCTCCATGAACAGCTCGCGGAAGCTCTGGTGGTGGTACATCCGGATCATGTTGAAGAAGTGCTTGCTGCTGTTGTGGACGTAGTCGCAGTAATCCTTCCGAAGCCGCTCGACGTTCCTCGCCCCGCGGACGAGCTTCGCGATGGTCTCGGCGACGCGCACGCCGCCCATCATCGCCATCGTCGCGCCGGTGGAGAAGATGGGGTCCACGAACACCGCCGCGTCGCCGACGAGGAAGTATCCCGGCCCCGCAAAGGGCTCGCAGCGGTAGCTGAAGTCCGCGAGGATGTGGTTGTCGCTGGGAAACTGCGCGTTCTTGATCTGGTGGGCGATATGCGGCACGCGCCGCAGGGCCCACATCAGCGCCTCATCGTGCTTCACGGGCAGCTTCTTCGCCTCGTCCGCGTCCATCACCATGCCGATGCTGACGACCTCCGAGTTGATCGGGATCATCCAGAACCAGCCTTCCTTGTACATCACGATGGTGGGATAGCCGCCCACGGGCATGGGCTTGCGCGTCACGCCTGTGAAGTGGCCGAAGAAGGCGATCTTGCGGTGGTTCGGGATCACCCTGCGCGTCTTGAGCAGCTTGCCCAGGAACGAGCCCTGCCCGCTGGCGTCCACCAGCCACCTGCCCTTGAACCTGCCCGCCGAGGTCTCCACCTCCACCTCGCCGTCGCGCAGCACGGGCACGTCCTTCACCGTGACGTTCTCGCGGACCTCCGCCCCCTCATCCTGCGCGGCACGCAGCAGCATGTCGTCAAAGACCGCGCGCTCCACGTTGAACGCGTACGTGCACCCCACGCCCGGCAGCCCGCCGTCGAACCGGAAGTGCATCGACTTCTCCGGCTCCTCCGCCCACGCGAACTCCGCCCCCCACTTCTCCACCTGCGGGATGCTGCTCAGCCGCGACTCCAGCCCCAGCTCCTGAATCAGGGCCATCATCCGCGGCAGCATGCTCTCGCCGATGTGGAATCGGGGGTGCTGCGCGCGGTCGAGCACCAGCACGCTCAGCCCCTCGCGCCGCATCTTCAGAGCCGCCGTCGATCCCGCCGGTCCCCCGCCGATCACGATCGCGTCGTACACCATCTCGACTCCGTTCACCGCTCCTGCAGCCGGACCGTTCCCTCGATCTCCACCAGCAGCTCCGACCGGCACAGGTCCGCACGCTGCACCTCGATCTCCGCGGCTCCGCGGAACGCCCGCGCGCACGCCCCTTCGAGGAACTCCCGATCCACAGGACGCGGGTGATACACCCGCACTTCGCGCAGACGGTCCAGCGCCGCCGCCTCGTCCACCCCCGCCCGCGCGATTACCGCGCGCAGGTTGATCAGCGTCTCATGGAGCTGCGCGCCCAGGTCGCCGATGTGGACGGACTCCTCCCCGCGGATGCTCGCCGTGCCCGCGACCAGCAGGAGGCGCTCGCCCCGCAGCTCCGCGATCGTCGCGCGGGCGAAGCAGGGCGGCGTCGGGCCGAAGCGGCGCGAGTACAGGTACGAGGGAATCTGGCGCGGGTTCTCCACCGGCGTGCCCGCCGAAACCGACGCGAGGCAATGGATGAACAGGTCGTCCCCGGAGTGCCCGATGCCGCTCGCGGTCGCTACGCACCGGCGCACCTGGTCCACGCCGCCGAACCACTCCTGCATCGCGGCGAAGCGCCCCGCGTTGAACGCCATATAGCGGTCCAGCCCCGGCCCCACGCGGTCGTGCAGACCGGGGATGTGGTTCCAGAACCGCACCGGGTTGCGGGCCCGGCACTTCGCCAGCGCCGCGAAGAGCGTGCGGTATGTCTCCGTGACGCGCGCCGACGTGCCGCGGTCGTCCAGCTCGCGCACGCCCTCGGCACGCACGCTCAGCAGAACAACACCATCACCCTCGATGACGGACACACGCCCGTCCTCAAGGTCGCATGTCGGCGTCGTCCCGCCGACGAGACGGGCGACCCACGCCGGAGGCTCCACCAGATCCAGCGTCGGAAGATCAGGTTGTGCATGCGCGGTCGGCATCAGAAGAATCCAAACAGCAGCATACCGGGCCGGGCGTCGCCCGGCCTGAAACGATCAATCGTGAGGATCAGGAATGTTCCCCAAGCGCCACCCGAACGGCGGCGCACGCCCCCGCAAAGTCTGTACACAACACCCCGACGCTCCGCACCTGGGCAGAGCCCCCATCTCGCTCAAAGAGCGGCGCGGGCACGCGCCCGGTCAGTACCACCCCGGCGATCGCCGCGAGCGGCCCGGCGCTGAACAGCTCCGGCAGATACCCCTCGATGCTTCCCACCGCCCCGGTGAACCCGGCACGACGCAGGCCCGCCCGCTCCACCCGGTCCATCCATGTCCCGCTGCTGGACACCGCCACCCCGTCCACCGCGCCGAGCGACTCCACCAGTCGCGTGCAGGCATCCGTCATGGACCGCACCCCCAGCCCGACCCCGGCTCCACCCGCCGCGGCGTCCAGCCGGGCCCGCACGCGCGCCCCTCGCGCGGCGGCGGAAGCCTCGCTCTCGAGCACGATCGTCGCCGCGCCGCTCCCCGTAAAGAACCCGCGCGGGGCCCGCGCGCTGCCGACAAAGCCCGGCCCCGCCTTGAACCCCCACGCGCGCCAGACGCCGTTGATCACTTCGTGGTATTCCTCCCCCGCGCTGACGATCGCACGCTCCCACTCGCCCGCGCCGATCCGCAGCGCCGCGAGCCACAGCGCCTCCAGCCCGCTGGTGCGCGTGCCGATCACCGTCTGGCAACCACCCTTGACGCCGAAGACCATGCTGAGCTGCGCCGCCGCGGCGTTGGGCACGCCCTCGGCGAACAGCATCGGGTTCGCCGCCGCGATCCCTTCGTTCACGATCTGTCGGTAATAAGGCTCGCTGAAGCTCGTCGAGCCCAGCAGGCTCCCCAGAATCGCACCGCTCTCGGCGCTGAACGCGCCGATGTCCTCGACCCCCGCGTCCCGGAACGCCTCCGCCGTCGCGGCGAGCGTGATCTTCTCATACTCGCTCATCCGACGAACCCGCCGCGCGTTCAGCAGGTGCGCCATCGCCTCGTCCGCAAGCCCGCCCGCGTCGGCGCTGATCGGCAGCCTCTGGCCCGTCAGTCGCGCCGTGAGCGCCTCATTCCCCACCGCGCCCGCAACCACAACCCCCACGCCCGTGATGAGCACCGGACGCAGATAGAGCCGCTCACCGCGCACCTGCGGGCCGGTCTTCGGCGACGCCCCGCCCCGCGCTGCGATCATGCACGTATTCGCCCCGCCGAAGCCCAGCGACATGTTCATCGTCGCGGCGATATCCGTCTCCCGCTTCGCGGGCTCGACGCGCACCGGGAACTCCAGCGACGCGGGGTCCGCCCCCGCCGTGGGCGGAACTACCTGCTCGCGCAGGGCGTGCAGCGACAGGATCAGCTCCGTCGCCCCCGCCGCGCCGAGCGTGTGCCCTACGTGGCTCTTGAACGCCACCACCGGCGTCTGCGAAGCACGCTCGCACAGCACACGCTGCATCGCGGCCCATTCCGCGGCGTCGTTGTTCGGCGTTCCCGTCGCGTGCGCGGAGCAGAGCCCCACGCGCTCCGGCCCCAGCCCCGCCATGCGCAGCGCCGCCATCGCGGCACGCGCCGCCCCCTCGCCCTCAGGGTGCGGCTGCGTCAGGTGGTGCGCATCGGCGCTCTCGCCAAAGCCCAGCAGCGTTCCCAGCGGCTCCGCGCCCCGGGCCGCCGCGTCCGACGCACGCTCCAGCACCACCACCGCGTACCCTTCGCCGAGCTTCATCCCATCACGCCCGCGGCAGAAAGGCCGCAAGTCCCCGCCCGCGACCAGCCGCAGGCTGTGGAAGCCCGCGTAGACGTACTCGCTGACCGGGTCATACCCGCCCGCGATCACGCGATCCAGCTTTCCCGTGCGCAGCAGCGTCATCCCCAGCGCGATGGCGGCAAGCCCCGAGGAACACGCCGAGCATGTCGTCAGCGCCGGCCCGCAGATGGGCAGGCCCGCGAGCGCCTCACGCAGAAGCGCCCCGCCCAGGAACTGGTCGAGCGGCTCGTGGCTGCCCGTGCGCAAAAACACCCCGCCCTGACGGATGCCGTGAAGCGTCGTGCCCAGCACAACGCCCGTGCGTTCGGGGCGGAAGGGGCCGGGGCCCGCTTCGCGCAGCGCTGCTTCGACGACCCAGCGCAGGTATCGCACCTCGCGCACCGCGCCAGGCAGGTAATCCGCCGGAAGGTCCGCCGCCTGTGCGCCGGTGTGCCCCGAGGGGATCGGCTGCTCCAGCGCGGGCATCGTCCCCAGCCCGCACCGGTTCGTAAGCACGCCCTCCCACGTCTCGCGCGCGGTCAGGCCCAGGCACGTCGCCAGCCCCACGCCCGTCACGACAATCTGTGCGCCCCCCTTGCTCACGCGCGCTCCTGATCTTCAACCCACGCCGGCGTCACCAGCAGCCATTGATCCGGATGCTCCCGCACGTAGCGCTCCACCACGCTCGCCAGGCGGGAGAGCGCCGCGCCCGGCCCGCCGCATGCCTCCACGTCGATGGAATCCTCGATCATGATGCGCACCTTCGCCCGCGCCACGCGCAGCGCGAAGATCGGCACGATCGGGCTCCCAGCCGCGAGCGCGAGCTTCACCGGCCCGGTGGGAAACTCCATGTGCCCGCCGAGAAAGGGCAGCACCACCCCCTTCTGCCCCGGCATCACGCGGTCGGACTGGATCAGCACCACCTCGTTGTTCCGCAGCCGGTCGCGCAGGCGGAACCACACCCCCAGCCCCTCGTCCACCGGCGCTTCGTGAATCCCCAGCCGCTCGTGCAGTTGACGCCGGAGCTTCTCGTAATGCCCCCGCGGCTCGCGCTTGAACACCACGTGCACGCCCCGCTCCCGCCCCGTCAGCGCCGCCGCGGCGACCTCGTACGACCCCATGTGCGCCACCGCGATCACCGCCCCCCGCCCCGTGGATCGGGCCTGAATCAGCTTCTCCTCCCCGACCACGCTCTCCACTTCGGCGAGCATCTCCTCGCGCGTGCGCCCGCAGTTGCGGCCCACCTCCGCGAAGAACTCGTACACCTGCCCCAGCACCGCGCGCCCCAAACGCGCCCGCTCGGCGGGCGTCGAGTCCTCCCCCAGGATGCGCCGCGCGTTCGCCAGCGTCCCCTCGCGGATCGACGCCGACCACCACCACGCCATCCGCACGAAGAAGGGCTTCACCGCGTTGACCAGCCACGGCGCGCGCGACGCAAGCGTCGCCAGCGCCCAGATCCAGAACCCCGCCGCCGCGTCACGCACGCGATGGCTCAGCGACGGCGCGTGCAACTCCCGCACACTGGAAGGGGCGACCGTCACCGATCGCTCCTGGGCTTCCCGCCCTCAAGCGGACGCGACTCGGTCGTCCCCGGCGGCGTCCGGAGCACCAGCGACTCCTCCCGCACGCCCGTGTTCGCCCGCACGTTGGTGAACGTCAGCGTCGTCACCTCCCCCTCGGCGTCGGTGATCTCCACCCGCCGCCCCACGCCCGTCGCCGGGTCCAGCAGCACCCGCACCTGCGCCACGTGCTCCTTCAGCGATTCCTCCCGAGGCGCCAGGCGCAGCCCCACCTCTCCCGGCTTGGCCTGCGGGTCCAGCTCCTTCGCGGGCGTCTCCTCAATGGTGAAGTGCTCGCGCACCACGCTCAGCCGGGGCAGGGGCGACGCCGCGAGGCGCGACATCCCCGCGCGGATCGGGTACACCTCCACCGTCTTCTGCTCCGGGTAATAGATCCGAAGCTCCGAGGCGTCGATGGTCATCACCGTCGGGTGGGGGTGCGTCGTGTCCCAGCGCGTTTTCGCACCTTTCACGCGCACCGTGCCGCGGGAGACCAGCGGCTTCTTCAAAAGCGGCGTCTTCTTCTGCTGCTCGAAGTCGGCGACCAGATCCTCAATGGCCGCGGCTTTGGCGTCGATTGCCTCAAGCGTGCGCTCAAAGGGCGTGGGCGCTTCGCCGGGCTGAGCCGGCGTAAGCAGGCACAACATCATGCACAGCAGCAGCCTCACGCCGCACCGCCTTCCGCGAGCACCAGCGAGCCGCGGGCGACCCGCTCCCCGCAGCACTCCGCCGAAACCTCGAACTGGTGGAGCGCCCCCATGCTCCGGACGCGCCGCGACCGCAGCACCATCTCCGCCGGAGGCCGTACGCTCCGGTCAAACCGCACATCCACGTGAACGAGCCGGCCCGCCTTCCCCGGCGAAAGCCCCACGATCCCGCTGAGCTGTGCCAGCGCCTCGCCGATCAGCACCCCCGGCACGATCGGATCGCCCGGAAAGTGGCCGCGGAAAAAGTCCTCCGACCCCGTCACCGCCCACGCGCCGGAACCCTCGACGCCCGGCGTCACGTCCCCCAGGCGCGTCAGGAATCGAAAGGGCTCGGCGTGCGGCAGGTGCTCGAGCATCGCATTCGCCTCACGCGCCCGCCCGGGCCGCCTCCACGTACTCGGCGAGCGTCCGGACATCCTTGAACGCCTCCCGCCCCACCTGGCCGTCGGCGAGTTTGACGCCGAACTCCTTCTCCAGGCTTGTCACCAGCAGCAGAACGTCCAGTGAATCAAGATCGAACTCCCCCCCCACAAGCGGCGTGTCGGGCTGGATGTCCACCGCGTCGCCCAGCTTGAGGTCGCGACGCATCAGCGTCTTGATCCGCTCCATGATTTGCTCATCGGCCATGCGTCGGCATCATACACGCATCCCTCCGGCCCACCCCACCGCTTACGCCCCGCACGCCTTTTCCGTCTCGGCGCAGAGCCGGACCGCCTCGGCAACCAGCGTCCCCGCCGTCTCCCCCGCCCGCTTCTTCTCGGCCTCGTCCCCCAGGAATGCCAGGTTCACGTCCACGTTCCACCGCCCCGCCCGCACCGTCGCTTCGGCCAGCACGGCCGCGATCCCCAGGTCGCTCCGCAAGGCCCGGTTGGTGATCCCCGCCAGGGAGACAAACAGCCGCAGCAGGTCCACGCACGCCGCCATCACCGCCAGCGGCACCTGGACGCTGGCGAGGTTCGCCGCGGGAAGCTCCGCCCGGCGCGGGTCCCCCTCCGGCAGCTTCTGAAGCTCATTGACCAGCCCGTACGCCGCCGCATCCTCCTGGGCCAGCTCCATCAGCAGCCCGCGAGCCCGCTCCAGGATCGCCGCGGCTTCCTTCAGCCGCGGCTCATGCTCCGCCAGGCTCTTCTTGCCCACCGAGTACGAAACCACCATCTGCGCGAGGGCGGCGCTGAGCGCCCCCACCGCGCTGGCGACCGCGCCGCCGCCGGGGGTGGGGGTCTTGGCGCTGGTCTGCCGCAGAAACTCGTCCAGGGTGAGAGCGCTGAAAGTCGTCATGGCCCAAGCGTACCCCGGCCCTCTCACGCAAAGAGGCCGAGCTGCCCCTTCTCCTCCGGGGGCCGCTCGAAGGCCTCCGTGTTCAGCCGGGGGAAGGGACCGTCGAGCTTGTAGCGAGCCGCGAAGACCCGGAAGGTCTGGGCCACCTGCTGGGCAAAGGGCCCCGTGCCCCGTCCGCGCGTGAACCACTTGCTGGTGTACAGCTCCCCGCCGTGCATCTGGCAAATCAGGCTCTCCACGTGCGCCGCGCGGCGAGGAAACTCCCGCCGCAGCCAATCGAGAAACAGATCCTTGATCTGGTACGGCAGCCGCAGCATCACGAACCCCGCCCCGCGCGCCCCCGCGTCCGCCGCGGCACGCAGCAGCGCCGGAATCTCCCGGTCGTTGATCCCCGGCAGAATCGGGGCCGTCATCACCCGCACCGGGATCCCCGCCTTCGCCAGCGTCTCGATCGCCTCCAGCTTGGCCCTCGGCGCACTGGCCCGCGGCTCCATCTTCCGCGCCAGGTCCGGATCCAGGCTCGTCAACGAGACCGCCGCGTGAACCCCGCCCCACGAGGCCATCTCCCGCAGGATGTCGAGGTCGCGGGTGATGAGCCTGTTCTTGGTGATGATCCCGACGGACTGCCGGAAGCGGGCCATGACCTTGAGACAGGCGCGGGTGATCTCCCGCTCGCGCTCGATGGGCTGATAAGGATCGGTCACGCCCGACATCACGATGGGCTCACCCTTCCACTTCGGATGTCGAAGTGCCTTTTCCAGCAGCACCGGGGCTTGTGGCTTGGCGAGGATCCGCGTCTCAAAGTCCAACCCGCTGGACATGCCCAGGTACTCGTGCCCCGGACGGGCGTAGCAGTAGATGCACCCATGCTCGCAGCCCCGGTAGGGATTGACCGTCCAGCTCATGCCCAGGTCGGGCGACTCGACGCGGTTGATGATCGACCGCGTGTCGTCCTCGAGCTGCACGGTGCGGAGCTGAACGCCGATTGTCTCGCCCGCCTCTTCACGCGCCCGGAAGGTTTCGTCCAGGTGCTCGCCCAGCACGTGCAGGCGCACGCGCTCGAAGCGGTTGCCGGGGTTGAGCTGCGCCCCCCGCCCCCGTACCGGACCATGCAGCAGCCGGTCCGGATACTCTCCTTCCTCCTGTCGGTGGGGTTTGGGGTTGAAGGAGGGCGGTCCCATAACCCAACTATAACCCAAACACTAACCAACTGCAACCCTTCCATACACCCGAAATGTCACACCTCATCCGTCTCCTGACTCCCGCAGACGCCCCCGCCTTCGTCGCCCTCCGCACGCAGGCCCTGCTCGACGTCCCCCACGCCTTCACGAACACGCCGGAGGAAGACCGCTCGCTCGAAGAGATCGCGCACTCCTTAGAAAAGGAATCGGGCTACGCGATCATCGGGGCCTTGGACGGCGGGCGGCTCGTCGGCATCAGGGGGGTGATCCGCGAGCCGTGGATCAAGATGGCCCACCTCGCGACCATCTGGGGCGTCTATGTCGCGCCGGAGCACCGCCGCCGCGGCATCGCCCGCGCGATGGTGGCACGGGCGATTGAAGCCGCGCGATCCTGGCCCGGCGTGGCGCGGGTGCGTCTTTCCGTCTCGGCGGAATCACCCGAGGCCCGGCGGGTGTACGAGTCGCTCGGGTTCAAGGCCTGGGGCGTGGAGCCCGACGTGCTCCGGGTGGGCGGCCGGTCCTTCGACGAGGTGTATCTCACTCTCCCGCTCAGCTAAGTGGGACAAATCGCCGAAGATTGATACTCTGCACACGCAGCCGCCGGGCGTCCGGTGGAGCGGAGAAAAACGATCGGAGTTAGCCAAGTATGCCGAATCCCATCAAGGCGATCAAAGGCGGTGTTACGCAGGTCAAGGCTTCGGTGAAAGCCGTTCAGGCGCACAACAAGAACGTCAAGGCCGGCACGGCGCTCACCGCAGCCAACAGGGGCCCCGCGACCAAGAAGACCATCGGCCCGGTGAACATCGCCAAGGCCTTCGTTTCCGGCGCGAAGGACCCCAAGGCCGCGAAGGCCAACTACGCGAAGCTCAAGGGCGTCATCAAGAAGTGAACTTTCCCACCGCCGCGCGCGGAAACGCCGCGGCGTGGATTTCCCACACGCAATCAATCGCGCCCGTGCTTGTTCCGCCGGTCCTTGCGGATGCGGTCGTGCAGGTGCGATGGCTCTGCGCGGCTGCCGCCCCTGTTCGCCCCGCCCTGGCTGGCCCCCTGATGTCCACCCTTCGCGTCCTGGAGCGGCCCCTGGATTGAACTGCCCCGCCCGGGGCGGCCGCGATCGGGCAGTCCGCCCTCCACCACGCGCCCGCTCCCGGAAACTCCCTTCACCTTCGGGTCCTTGTGCCCGAGTGACTTGCGGCCCGCCATGAGCGCCTCCTTTGCGCGATAGCTGGCCCGCGGCGGCTCCAGTTCTGATGAGAACCGCGTGTGTCCGGCTAGACTGCGCGGACCATGCAATCCAAAGCCGCCACCGTCAAGGCCTACCTGGACTCGCTGCCCGAGGACCGCCGCGCCGCCATCAGCGTCGTGCGCCGAACGATCCTCGACAATCTCGACAAAGGCTTCAGCGAGGGCATGCAGTACGGCATGATCGGGTACTTCGTGCCCCACAAGCTCTACCCCGCGGGGTACCACTGCGACCCCCGCCAGCCCCTGCCCTTCGCCGGACTGGCCAGCCAGAAGAACTACATGGCCCTGTACCTGCACGGGGTCTACACCAACCCGGAGGCGCGCGCCCGCCTGGTGGAGGAGTGGAAAAAGACCGGCAAGAAGCTCGACATGGGATCCGCGTGCATCCGCTTCAAGAAGCTGGAGGACCTCCCGCTGGACCTCGTCGGACGCACCGTGAAGCGCATCACCCTCAAGAAGTTCATCGCGTCGTACGAAGCCGCGCTCGCGAGCCGGCCCGCGGCGAGAAAGGCAAAAACATCCGCCGCTCAGCCCGCGAAGAAGAAGGTCACCAAGAAGGCCCTCCGCAAGAAGGCCGCCCGCCGGGCCGTCAGTTGAGCCCCGAGGGCGTCGTCAGCTCAAGCTGACCCGTGACGCGCAGCAGGTTCAGATAAAACAGCTTCTGGTTGTACCGCTCGGTGATGAGTTGCAGCTGCGCCTGGAGCAGCGCGTTGTTCGCCGTGAGCTGGTCCAGATTGCTCGCGTTCCCGACGCGGTACTGGGCCACGGCCAGGTCATACGCACGCTGCGCCGCCATGACGGTGACTTCCAGCTCGCGCAGCTTGGCCGTGCTCGTGGCGTAATCCTCGTACGCGAGCACCACGTCCTCGTGCACCTGGCGCGCCAGACGCTCCTGCTGAAGCACCGCCTGCCGCAGACGCGAGTACGCCTCGCGCACGTCCTGATGCGTCAGCCCCGCGTTGAAGATGGGCTGAAGCAGCGACGCCCCCAGCGACCACGGGTTCCCGTCCCCAGGGTGGGAGTACACCAGGAACGAAAGGTTGAGGTTCGCCGTGGGGTAATACTGCCGGTACGCGGCTGTGACCGCCTGGCTCGCCAGCCGCACCCCTGTCCGGGCCGCCTCAAGGTCCAGGCGGCGCTGGACCGCCTCCACCTCGAACTCCTCCACCGTGCGCTCGTCGGACCCCGGCGTGAAGTCATCCCCCAGCGGGTTGTCCAGCCGCGGCAGGCCCAGCAGGAACGCGAGCGTCGTGCGCGCGCGGCTGGCGCTGGAGCGAGCCTGCATCAGCGAAACCCGCGTCGCGGACTCGTCCGCCTCCGCCTGCGCCAGGTCCAGCGGCCGGGCGATGCCCAGCTCCATCCGTGCCCGCACGTCGCGGACCTGCTCGGCGCGCAGCGCGAGCGAGTGCTCGAGCATCCGCACCGATTCATCCGCGCGGAGCACCTCGAAGAAGTTCTGCGCCACGCCGATGAGCACCGTCTGCTGCAGATCGCGCAGCACCAGCTCCTGCTGCTCCACCGCCGTGCGGGCCTGCTCCAGGTTGCTCAGCGTCCGCAGGTTGAAGAGCGTCACCGACCCGCCCGCGTTGACGCTGAACGAGTCGTTGGCGTTCGTGCCCTCGCCCGCGAGGGTGTACCGCGCCGAGGCGTCCACCGAGGGCAGGAACCCGGCCGCGGCACGGGCGCGGGCGATCAGCGACTGCAGGTACGTCTCGCCGCGGATCGAGAGCTGTTCGTCGTTCTTGTTGGCGAGGTAGAAGGCGTGCTGCAGGGTGAGCACCTGGCCTTCTTCCAGAGGCTCGATCGTCGCGGGCGCGTGCTCGTCGAGGATCGCCCGGTACGTGGCGACCTCCTTCTGCTGGTCCACGGCACAGCCCGCCAGCAGAGCGCAGCAGAGAGCGAGAGCACCTTGCACAAAGCCACGGTCACTCATGGCGGAGGGCCTCGATGGGGTCCAGGCGCGCGGCCCGGTACGCCGGGTAGTAGCCGAAGAAGATGCCCACCGCCGCGGAGAAGCTGAGGGCGAGAATTACGCTGAAAGGCTCCACCTGAGACTGGAAGTCCGAGATCATCGGCAGAATCTCGGCGCCGCCGATGCCCAGCCCGACGCCCAGCAGCCCGCCCAGCCCCGACATGAGCAGCGCTTCCAGCAGGAACTGGCGGAGGATGTCGCGGTTCTTCGCGCCGATGGCCTTGCGGACGCCGATCTCGCGCGTGCGCTCCGTGACGGTGACGAGCATGATGTTCATGATGCCGATCCCGCCCACCAGAAGCGAGATGCCCGCGATGCCCCCCAGCAGCACCGTGAACGTGCGCGACATCTCGTTGGCGGCCTCAAGCATTTCCGCCTGGTTGCGGATTTCAACCGTGTCGGGCATCCCCGGCTGGACGCGGTGACGCTTGCGGATGAGCGACTGCACCTCCTGCTGCAGCTTCGAGAGGTCGGTGCCCGCCTTGGCCTGGATGTCGATCTCGCGCAGACGGTCCACCCCAAGCACCTGCTTCATCGCGGTGGTGTGGGGGATGATGACCTGATCGTCGGGGTTGAACCACCCCTGATCGCCCTTGCTCTTGAGCACGCCGATCACACGGAAGTTGATGCCGTTGACCTTGATGTACTTCTCCAGCGGGTCGATCTCGCCGAAGAGGTTGGTGGCGGTGACCGGGCCGATCACGGCGACGCGGGCCATGCGGTCGCCGTCCAGGTCCGTGAAGTTGTGGCCGCGTTCGACGCGGAAGTCCCGCAGCGCGAAGTAGGTGACGGTGGTGCCCAGCACGTTGGCGCGGGCGTTGCGGTTCATGTACTTCACCTGCGCGTTGCCCTGCACCACGGGGGCGACGCGGTCCACGCCCTCCAGCTCCAGAATCGCTTCGGCGTCCTCCAGCGTCAGGTTCTGCTGCGTGCCCGTGACCACGCCCATGCTGCCGCGCTGGCCGGGCCGCACGATCAGCAGGTTCGTGCCCATCGCCGACATGCGGTCCAGCACCGCCTTCTTCGCGCCCGCCCCCAGCGCCAGCATCGAGATCACCGCCCCCACACCGATGATGATGCCCAGCATCGCCAGCACCGAGCGCAGCTTGTTCGCGCCCAGGCTCTTGAGGGCCACCTTCGCAATCATCCAGAACATCATGGCGCGGCCACCTCCGCCGGGGCCTCGCTCGCCGCCACGCGCTCCGGCGGATCGACGATCCGCCCGTCCTTCAGATAGATCTCCCGCTGACAGTGACGCGCCACGTTCAGGTCGTGCGTGACGATGATCACCGTGTGCCCGCGCTCGTTGATGGACTTGAACAGCGCCAGAATCTCCTCGCCCGTGCGCGAGTCCAGCGCCCCCGTCGGCTCGTCGCACAGCAGAATCGCCGGGTCCGACACGATCGCCCGCGCAATCGCCACGCGCTGGCGCTGCCCGCCCGAAAGCTGGTTGGGCTCATGCTCCATCCGGTCCGCCAGCCCCACGATCCGCAGCGCCTCCATCGCCCGCTCCCGCGCGTCCCGCCTCGCCGCGTAGTGCAGCGGCAGCTCCACGTTCTCCAGCGCCGTCATCCGAGGCAGCAGGTTGAACGTCTGGAACACGAAGCCGATCCGGCGATTGCGAATCTCCGCGAGCCGGTCCGCGGACAGCCGGCTCACGTCCTCGCCCTCCAGCAGGTACTTCCCGCTGTCGGGCCGCTCCAGGCACCCCAGCACGTTCATCAGCGTGGACTTACCCGAACCCGACGGGCCGCGGATCGCCACCAGCTCCCCCGCGTGGATGCGCAGGCTCACGCCATCCAGCGCCCGGACGACGTTGTCGCCCAGCCGGTACGTGCGCACGAGATCGGAGGCTTCGATGACCGCCGGGCTCATCGCCGGCCCCCGCGGGCCCCGCCACCCATGCCGGGGAACATGCCCATCCGCGGGCGGTTGTCGGCGCGCCAGCGGCTGAGGTCCTCGCCCGCGCGGTACTGCACCGTCTGACCCTCGGACAGCCCCTCGAGCACCTCGTACTTCTCGCCGTCGCTCAGGCCCACCTTCACGGGGACGTCCTGCGTCGTGCCGTCGGCGTTCACGACCGTGACGACCTGCCGCCCCTCGCGCCGCTGGACCGCCGCCATCGGGATCGTCAGCACGTCTTCCTTCTGCGCCGAGATGATCTGCACGTTGCCGGTCATCTCAGGCTTGAGGAGTTGCTTGTCCTTGGACTTCACCTCGATCTTCACCTCAAAGGTGACGACGTTGTTCACGTTCACGCCCTTGGTGGCGATGCGCACCACCTCGCCGCGGAAGCGGCGGCCGGGGTAGGCGTCGAGCGTGATGTCCACGGGCTGGCCCAGCTCCACGCTGCCGATGTCCGACTCGTCCACCGCCGCGAGCAGGAACACCCGCGACAGGTCGGAAATGGTCATGATCGTCGTGCCGCCGCCGACATTGGTGACGCCCGAGGCGATGATCGCGCCCACCTGCGTGGAGAGGGAAGAGACCACGCCGTCGATCGGCGCGGTGACGGTCGTGTACGAGAGAAGCTGGTTCGCAAGATCAAGAGCGATCTGCGCATCGGCCAGCGACGCCTCCGCCAGCTTCACGTCCTCGCGCCGCACCTCCAGCGCCAGCTCCTTCGTCTTGACCTCGGCCAGCGCGGCCCTGGCCTGGCTCACCTCCGCCGCGGCGATGATCGCGGCGGTCTCCGCCGCCTCGTAATCCTCCTTCGACCCAAGCTGCTGGGCGAGCAGTTGCCGCCGCCGCTCCGCCCGCTCCATCGCCTCGCGCGCGCGGCCTTCAGCCGCGGTCAGATTGGCCTGGGCACGCTCGCGGGCGGTGACGACCTCCTGCTCGGCGACGAGAAGGTTCTGACGCGCCTGGGCGAGCCGCGCCTGGGCGATCGTCAGGCTCACCTCCCGCTGGGAGACATTGCGCTGCTGCTCGGTGGGATCAAGCTGGAGCAGCAGGTCCCCCTGCTTGACCTCGTCGCTCACGTCGAAGGGCAGGGTGATGACCTGGCCGCTGGCGCGGCACTTGATCTCCACGTCCAGATTCGACACCACCCGTCCGGTGCTCGCGACCGCCTGAAAGATGGATCCTCGCTCCACCTTGGCGGTGGCGAGCGAAGCGCCCGTGGCGGCGGGCGCGGCTTCCTGCGTCTTCTTCCAGTACGCATAGCCGCCCGCGCCGAGAACGATCAGGATGATGACGACAATGCCAAACTTCTTCATGGTTCGGTGGGGGGCTCGAGAATCGGAGTCGGCCTGTACAGAAGGATGAACGAAGGACGCGGGTGCGTCATTGCAGAACGGAGCATGAACGTGGGCTGGAGGGTAAGAACGGGCTGCCCAGGGCGGATGATGGGCCCCTCCCCCGGCGGATGTTACCCGACACACCCCGCTCGCGTGGCGTTCGGACGCGGGCTCGCCGACCCCGTTAGACTCCGTGCATGAACGTGTGCGCGATGTGTGTCCTGCTGGGGCTCGCCGCGGCGGTGGCCCCGGCCCAGACCACTTACCAGCTCGACCTGGATTCAGGCGTCAAGCCGACGCTCCACAACACCCAGTCCGGGGATTCCACGCTTCTTTCCCGTGTCCGCCGCCTCATCGCCGAGGAGCGGTTCCGCGAGGCCTACGACCTCGTGGATGACTGGATCGAGGAAAACCGCGACACGGACAACCCCCAGCTCCCCGAGGCCTACGTCCTCCGCGGCACCGCCCTCATCGGCCGGGACAAGGAGTTCGACGCCCTCTTCGACTTCGAGCACGTCGCCCGCCACTACCCCGAATCGGCGGCCTTCCCCGTGGCTCTGGAGCGCGAGCTGGAGGTCAGCAACAAGTACCTCAACGGCCTCCGCCGCCGCCAGTTCGGCATCCGCTTCGAGTCCGCCGTGGACATCGCCGAGGAGCTGATCGTCCGCATCAACGAGCGGCTGCCGGGGAGCAAGCTCGCCGAGCGCGCGCTGATGGACCTGGCCGACTACTACTACCGCCAGCGCGACCTGAAGATGGCCGCCACCGCCTACGAGTGCTTCATCCTGCTCTTCCCCGGCAGCGATCAGCGCCAGAAGGCGATGGAGCGGCGCATCTACGCCACCATCGCCCAGTTCAAGGGCCCGCGCTACGACGCCTCCGGCCTCATCGAGGCCCGCTACCAGATCGAGGAATACCGCGAGCAGTACCCCCACCAGGCCGCGGCGAGCGGGCTTTCCGACGCATTGCTCGCTCGTCTGGACGAGTCCGCCGCGGCACAGTTGCTCACCGTCGCCCGCTGGTACATGACCCGCAAGGACGACTCCTCCGCGCGCCTGACGCTGACCCGCCTCGTGCAGCGGCACCCCGCCACCGCTTCCGCCGCGGAGGGCTACGCCATCCTCAAGGAACGGGGCTGGATCAAAGACGCCCCCGCCAGCAACGGAGCCGGTGAGCCATGAGGATGCTCATGGCGCTCATCGCGGCTGCCGGCCTCATCACCGGCTGCTCCTCCGACCCGAGAAAGGGGTACTCCTTTGCCTCCACCTACCCGGCGGGGGTGCAGACCGTCACGGTGCCGGTCTTTGAGAACCTCACCTTCTATCCGGGGCTGGAGGTCCAGCTCACCGAAGCGCTGATCAAGCAGATCCAGGCGACCAGCGGGCTGAGGGTGGTCGGCGCGGGCTCCGCCGATTCGCGCCTGTCCGGCACCATCACCGACGCGCAGCTCCGCCGCCTGACCCTCGACAAGACCACCGGCCTCGTGCAGGAGCAGGCCTTCCAAGTCACCATCGACTTTGAATGGCGGGACATCCGCTCCGGCAAGGTCATCATGAGCCGCCGGAACTTCGCCGCGGCGGACACCTTTATCCCGGCCCGTCCCACGGGCGAGCGGCTGGAAACGGGGCAGGCGGGCGCGGTTCAACGCCTGGCCCGTGATATCGTGGCCGAAATGCGCTCCGCATGGTGAGAAGCGGCGTATAAGGAGTGCCTCGGGCATCTCCGAGAGGGGCCTCGGGTTGTACCGGGGGCCGCCTACCCTTTTGAGACCACCCGTCCGGAGTGAGTGCATCCGGCCCGCCTGGGTGCCGAAAGAACAGGGAAGGGCCGCGAGGACTCTTTCACGCGGACTGCGAGCGAGTACAAACCTTTGCCGACCCGAGACTTGAGCATGACACGACGGTTCGCCGGGCTTCGGATGCTGATGGCCGAGGGCCCCCGCCGGGGGCGTGACACGCGCCCTGATGGGCAAGGCGGAGGCTCCGGCGACAAGAAACAGGGCCCGCCGCCCCCCAGCCGCGGGCTCTTCGGCGTCGTCTCCCTGCTCATCTTCTGCGTGTTGATCTTCATGATGTTCAACTCGCCGGGGCAGGGGCAGAAGATCACCATCGCGGAGTTCAAGCGGCTGTGGGAGAACCGGCAGATCGACCACGACAGCGTGGTGATCCGCGACGACGCGGTGGAGGCCAAGCGCCTCCCCGGCCCGGACAGCCCGCAGGCCACCCTCGTGATCGTGCCCCTCAACGCCCGCTCCGGCGATGAGATCGTGCGCAAGATCGGGGAAATCACCAACGATCAGTACCGCTTCGCGCCCTCCTCGCAGCTGCTCCAGCTCGTGATTCTCTTCGCGCCGGCGGCGCTGCTGCTGCTCCTGCTGTGGTACGGCATCAGCCGCGGGCTGCGCAACGCCGGGGCGGGGGCGGGAATGCTCGGCAACTTCGGCAAGAGCCGGCACCGCACCATGAACAAGGAGATGACCGGCATCACCTTCGCCGACGTCGCCGGCATCGACGAGGCCAAGGAAGAGGTCGCCGAGATCATCGAGTTCCTCAAGAACCCCAAGAAGTTCACGAAGCTGGGCGGGCGCATCCCCCGCGGCGTGCTGCTCGTGGGCGAGCCCGGCTGCGGCAAGACGCTGCTCGCCAAGGCCATCGCCGGCGAGGCCGACGTCCCCTTCTTCTCCATCTCCGGCTCGGACTTCGTGGAGATGTTCGTGGGCGTGGGCGCCAGCCGCGTGCGCGACCTGTTCAAGCAGGCCAAGGACTCGGCCCCCTGCATCATCTTCCTGGACGAGATCGACGCCGTGGGCCGCCGTCGCGGCAGCGGCTTCACCACCGGCGGCCACGACGAGCGCGAGCAGACCCTCAACGCCATCCTCGTCGAGATGGACGGCTTC
>CALJIV010000038.1 GCA_937974035.1 uncultured Phycisphaerales bacterium | reverse complement strand
ACTACGCCCACGTGGACTGCCCCGGCCACGCCGACTTCGTGAAGAACATGATCACCGGCGCCGCCCAGATGGACGGCGCCATCCTGGTCGTCTCCGCCGCGGACGGCCCCATGCCCCAGACCCGCGAGCACGTGCTGCTCGCCCGTCAGGTCGGCGTGCCCTACATCGTCGTCTTCATGAACAAGGTGGACCTCGTGGACGACCCCGAGCTGCTCGACCTCGTCGAGCTCGAGGTCCGCGAGCTGCTCAAGAAGTACGGCTTCCCCGGCGACACCACCCCCGTCATCCGCGGCCAGGCCAAGCTCGCTCTTGAGAACCCCCACGACGACAAGGCCTGCAAGCCGATCGACGACCTCTTCGACGCGATCGACAGCTACATCCCCGAGCCCGCCCGCGAGATCGACAAGCCCTTCCTCATGTCCATCGAGGACGTCTTCTCGATCAAGGGCCGCGGCACCGTGGCCACCGGCCGTATCGAGCGCGGCCAGGTGAAGGTCGGCGACACCGTCGAGATCGTGGGCCTTCGCCCCGAGATCAAGACCACCGTCGTCACCGGCGTCGAGATGTTCAACAAGACCCTCGACAGCGGCATGGCGGGCGACAACATCGGCGCCCTGCTCCGCGGCATCGAGAAGAACGACGTGGAGCGCGGCCAGGTGCTCTGCAAGCCCAAGAGCATCACCCCCCACAGCAAGTTCAAGGGCGAGGTCTACGTCCTCACCAAGGAAGAGGGTGGCCGTCACACGCCGTTCTTCAGCGGCTACCGGCCTCAGTTCTACTTCCGCACCACGGACGTGACGGGCACCACCAAGCTGCTCGGCGGTGCCGAGATGTGCATGCCCGGCGACAACGTCACCATGGAGATCGACCTCATGGGCAAGCCGGTCGCCATGGAGAAGGGTCTGCGCTTCGCCGTGCGTGAGGGCGGCCGCACGATCGGCTCCGGCGTCGTGGTCGAGATCCTCGACTGATCGACCGCCCCCGCCGGGGGCGTCGGCCGGGCCGCTTCGGCCCCCGCCGGCCTAAAGTTCAATCCCGTCCGGGCTTAGCCGCCCGGACGGGGTTTTCAAGAGTTCGATTCCGCAACCAGCTTCAAGGCGGCCTGCCCCCGGGGGCCGTCGGCACAGGTGGGTGTTCCAATGGCGAAGAAGAAAGGCATTGCCCGCGAGTACGTGTGGCTCCAGTGCACGGAGACGGGCGACCTCAACTACCGCACCAGCCTTAACACCAAAGGCGGGCTGCCCGAGGGCGTGAAGGACGGGCTCAGCAAGTACTGCCCCCGTCTCCGCCGCCACACGCTGCACAAGATCAAGCGCAAGTGATCAAGGGCGGACGGACCGATCCCGGCCCGTCCGGCGGCGTAGAAGGCAGGTTCCTGGTCCTTTCGGAAGGCGGCACACGTGGCCGGTGAGGTCAACCAAGACGGCAATCGATCCAACCCCGGGGCGGGCGGCGGCGACGCGGCCCGCAACGGTCAGCAGAATCAGACGGCGGTAGCTCAATTGGTAGAGCAGCGGATTCCAAATCCGCAGGTTGCGGGTTCGAGTCCCTCCCGCCGTGTTAGCTTGGAAACGCCCAGCCACTACTCCTTCGGCATCTACAAGTACGGCCAGGGCTACTGGGTCCGGATGATGACCGCCATGCTCGCGGGCGTGCTGGTCCTCTCCGCCGCGGCCTGGGCCTGGGGCCAGATCGGCGCGCGCGCCGACATCCCCACGCCGCGCTGGGCGTTCGACGTCACCGCCATCGAGGGTTCGGTGGCGGTGGGGGACCGGGTCGCCATGCTGCCCATCGGCGAGGGGGAGCCGCTGGGCCAGGGCACGGTCGAGTCCTTCACCACCGCCGGACGCAACGCGCGGCTGGTCGTCGGCTCGCTCGACCTGGGCACCAACAGCCCCCTGGACGCCAAGCAGCTTGAGGTGCGCCGTGACGACGGGACCCGCGCCTTCGTCGCGAGCGTCTCCCGTGCCGACGGCATCCGCCTCTTCAAGCTCGTCTACCTGCAGACCGCCGTCGCGGGCCTGATCGTGGTGCTGGGCGGTGCGATGACTTACTACTACGTCGGCCGCAAGCCGCAGACCGTGGACTTCCTGATCGCCACCGACGGCGAGATGCGCAAGGTCAACTGGGGCACCCGCAAGGTGATCCTCGATTCGACCTACGTGGTGATCGGGGCGACGTTCCTGATCGCGGCGGTCATCTTCGCGGCTGATGCGTTGTTCGCCCAGATCGCTCGCGCCCTCCACATCATCGGGACGGGCGGCTGAGCGGGCGATTCAGGGGGGCCGGCGCGTCGAGCGCCGGAAAGGCCGGCCGCTGCGTTCCGCGGCCAACGAGTTGAGGACGGGGAGCGTGGCGAGTGCCGTTCACACGGCGGCCCGCTCCGGGTGTGGGGTCCGATTGCGAGGTGTGCGATGGATAAGACTGAGGCTGGGACGGCGTTCGACGGGCGCCCCAACGAGCGCGCCGACGTGCTGCGGCCCGACGAAGTGATGCGGCAGGAGGGGATGAACTGGTTCGTCCTGCGCGTCGCCTCCAATAAGGAGTCCTCCGTCCGCGAGACCCTGCTCCGCAAGGTGCAGATCGAGGGCATGACGCACCTGGTCGGCCGCATCCTCGTCCCCACCGAGAAGACCAAGACCATCAAGGCCGGCAAGCAGAAGGTCACCGAGACCAAGCTCTATCCGGGCTATGTGTTCGTCGAGATGCGCCTCGAGCCCGACGGCCGCATCCCCCAGGACGTGTTCTTCCTCATCAAGGAGACCACGGGCGTGGGCGACTTCGTGGGCACCGCCGGGCGGCCTTCGCCCATGAAGGACCACGAGATCGAGAAGATGCTCAAGGACAGCCGCAAGCCCGAGGACGAGCCCAGCGTCAAGCTTGTCTTCACGAAGGGCGAGCACGTGGTCATCAAGGAAGGCCCCTTCCAGGGCTACGAGGGCACCGTGGACGAGGTGCTGCCGGAGAAGGGCCTGGTCCGCGTGCTGGTCACCATCTTCGGCCGCCAGGCGCCGATCGAGCTCGAGGAGTGGCAGATCGGCAAGTCCGAAGGCGTCTGACGCTTTCGACAACGAAGCACAAGGCCCGGCACGCCGGGCCTTTTTCTTTGCGCTCACGCGCCCTTCACCCCTCCGCAGGCGGTGCGTCGCACTTCCTACCCTCCTTGCATGGCCAACCAAGACGAAGGTGACTTCTGGGGGAAGGCCGCCGGACGCAAGCCTCAGCAGGAGCGTCCGACGGAGGGGTTCTGGGCCGGCGGCAAGCAGGAGCCCGAGGCCGAAGAGGGCTTCTGGTCCAAGGCCGAGGCGAAGAAGAAGCGTCAGCGGGAGCAGGCCGCGACGCCCACCGATGAGCAGAAGCGTCAGCGTCGCCGCCGTCGCCGCCGCATCCTGCTCATCACCGGCGGCAGCCTTCTGCTGCTGTTCCTCATCCTGATCGCGATTGCGCCGACGGTCGCCGGGTCGTTCGCGCCGGGCATCATCGAGCGGAAGGCGGGCGAGCAGATCGCCGGCACCGTGCGCGTCAAAGACGCAAGCTTCGGGTGGTTCGGACCGCAGAAGATCACGGGCTTCGAGCTGCGCGCGCCCAAGGAGGGCGTGGTCGTCGCCGCGAACATCGAGGTGGGCAAGGGGCTCTTCGGCTTCCTCACCGGCAACCTCGACCTGGGGACCGTCACGCTCACCGGCGTGAAGGTGGATGTCGTCAAGCGGGCCGATGGCTCGACGAACCTGCAGGACGCGGTCGCGCCGAAGAAGCAGGCCGCGACGACGCCCGCGAAGGACTCGGGCGAAACCCGCATCCCCGACTCGCTCAAGGCCCGCGTCGTCGCACGGAAGATGCAGGTGGCGTTCACCGACCTCTCCCACGGCGGGCGCGAGGGCTCGCCCACGGCCCTCATCAAGAACGTGGACATGGACCTGACCCTGGCTCCCGGCGAGCCGCTGAAGCTCTCTTTCGACGCCGACGCCATCTCCGGCCAGCAGACGGGGAAGATCGCGCTGGATGTCGATGCGCAGAAGCTCATCCGCAAGGACGGGCTCATTCAGCCCGCGCGTGCGACGGTGGACGCATCGGTCGAGCTCATCGGCCTGCCGCTGGCTCTGGCCGACGCCTTGGCCGATCTTCCCGAGGGGGCTTCGATTCGCGCGGGCGTCGGCGAGACGATCGACGTGACGATCAAGGCCAAGGGCAGCCTGGACGACGCCCGCGCGCAGCTCTCCGCCGCGGCGCAGAACCTTCAGGCAAACGGCAACCTGAAGATCGCGAAGGGCATGCTGACGACCGAGAGCCCTCTGCATGTCTCGGTGAAGGGCAACGCTGTCCGGGCGCTGGTGCCGCAGATCGATGCTTCGCTCGCCGCGGACGGCGCCGCGACCCTTGAAGCGTTCCCCGACCTTTCCGTGTCGGTCACTGACCTGAAGTTCCCGATCCCCGGCTCGAACGGCCTCGACCTGCGCGGCGCCGCGGGCACGGTGGTGCTGGGCGTCAGCGAAACAAGGGGCACGGTGACAATCACCGGCGAGCGCCCGGAGCCATTCCGCATAGCGCCGCTGGAGGTGCGCGTCGAGAGCGCGAGCGTGGATCAAGGCGCTCACGTCACCGCGGCGACCAGCGCCTCCATCAGCGGCCAGCCCGCGGGCGATGTGAACGTGGACCTGCGCGTCGCGGGGCTGCTGGATGCTTCCGGCGCGCCCATCAGCGGCCCGCCGGGGACCATCGAGGGCGCCGTCTCCGTGCGCAAAATCGCGACGGCGATTGCTCAACCCTTCCTCGCCGCGGCGAAGATCGACCTGCCGCGGGACATCGGCCCCACGCTGGATGTTGAAGTGCGCGCGAGCGCCGACGCGAGGGGTGTTGCGCCCGGCGCGACCCCGCCCGCTGCTCTCACCATCTCCGTCGCCAGCGAGGGCCTGCGCGTCGGCGGTGGTGTGCAGGTGTCGAGCGAGGCGATCCGCACTTCCGGCGACGGGTTGAAGCTGGAGGTGAAGCGTCCCGTCAGCATCGCGGCGAACTTCGTGGACCCCGAGACCGGGCTGCGCCTCGCGCCCACGAAGGAGGAGGGGCGCGGCCAGGGCATGATCGTGACGATCAAGGGGCTCGACGTGCCTCGGAACGCGGCGGACGGGGCCCTGCTTCTGGACCAGGCCCGGGCGCAGGTGGATGTGGCGTTGAGCGGGCTCGTCGTCGAGTCCACCGCGCCCGCGCAGAAGGACGCCCTCGCGCTCAACAACACCACGATCGCGGCAGAGCTCGAAGGCGGTGGCGCGAACCTCACGCTGCACTCGGCGATGGTGTACGCGGGTCAGTCCTTCTCCGCCAAGGCCACGTACGGGATCGCGGGTCTGTTTACTCGCCAGGGCGAGAGCGTCGAGATGACGCCGCCGATGAAGCTGCGGCCGGTCGGAAAGCTGGAGCTGCGCGATGTCCCCACGCGCCTTGCCGCGCTCTTCATGCACCCAGAGCCCGCGTCGGAGGGAGAGCAGGCGCTGGACCTTCCCAAGCTGCTGGCCGACACCCTCGGCGCGACGATGACCGCCGCGGTAACCACCGCGGTTGCGGAAGGTGCGCCCGGCACGCTCAACGCGCTTGTGACTGTGAACACGCCCACCACGATCGCGGAGGTCAACGCGGACGTCAGCGATACGCAGGTTGCGCTGCGCAAGCTCGCGGCACAGGCGAGCGTGACGCCGCAGACGGTGTCGGGTCTCACGCAGGCATTCGCGCCCAACGTCGCGGGCGTGCCGCGGCTGGTCGGCCCCGCGCGCATCATCGTGCAGGCGGACCCGATCACGGTGCCGATGCGCGAGTTCTCGCCGCAGCTGGACCGCACGGGCGTCGCGGGGCTGCGGCTGTCGATCCCCGGACACACGCTCGTGGACGGCTTGCAGATTCGCCAGGAGGACGGAACGCTGCGCGACCTCGGTCGCGTCGGCGTCGGTTCGTTGGAAGTCGCGGTGAAGGCCCCCGTCGCCGCGCTGGTCGGGCCGGCGCTGCCCGAGGAGCGGAAGGTCACGGCGACCCTCTCGGGCACGGTGCTTGGCGGGGAGGATGAGTCCCTGCTGGTGCTGAACGCGAAGCTGGATACGGAAGTGAGCGACAGCAAGCTCGCGGGCGGTCTCGTCGCGGAAGCGCGCGTGAGCGACGTGAACACCCGCCTGCTGGAGCAGTTCGTGAAGCAGGATGGGCTGATCTCCGGGGCCATCGGGAACACGCTCTCCGCGCAGCTCACGGCGAATCTGACCCCGCCGCGTGATGCCGCGCAGGGCTTCGACTTCACGCAGGCGACGACGGACGTGCGGCTGGAGCTGGAAGCCCCGCGTCTGCGGAGCGACGGCCCGATACAGGCGACGGTCGCGGCCGGCGCTGTGACGCTCGCCAAGCCGGTCCGGCTGGTGATGGACGTGGAGCCCGCGTGGGTCAACAAGTTCTTCGAGAAGCCGCTTCCGCCCGACGTGCTCGCGGGCAAGCCCCCGCCGCCGGACGTGCAGCTCAGCCGGCCCACCAGCGCGACGCTCGCGATCTCGAAGTTCACGTACCCGCTCGGCGAGTCCGAAGCGGCGCGGCGTGCGGCGCTGGAGACGGCCGTCACCCTGACCATCCCGGCGCTGGAGATGGTGACGCGCGATGCTCAGGAAGTCCGGCTCTCGCAGGTGGTCGTCGGCGTGGACGCAACGCCCGTGCGGGCCATCGACAACTCCTTCATGAGCTCCGTGCCAGTGAACCTGAAGCTGGACGTCGCCGAGGCGAGCGTGGGCGATCAGCCCTCGGCCAAGATCATGACCCTGCGCGGGTCCGTTACGGACCTTCTCGACACCCGCGGCAACGTCTCCATGGATCACGCGATGGTCACCCTCAACGGCGACCTGCCCACGGTGCCCACCGCGATGGTGGATGCGCTCTTCAACCAGAACGGGCTGATCGTCGATGCCCTGGGGCCGGTGGCCTCCGTGAAGGTGCAGGTGGAGCGCTACCCACTCGGTCAGTTCGTCGAGGAAGGCGGGCTCCCGCCCGTCGTCTTCATGCAGGCCGAGTCGCAGCGCGCCCGTGCGGAAATCCGCGGCACCATCCGCGAGCAGCTCTTCGTCACCGAGCGCCCGCTCGAGGTGACGATCGTCGAGTTGACGGACGACCTGGCCCGCCGGCTCATCAAGGGCCTGCCCCTGCTGGGCACACTCTCCAAGAACAGCAAGGACGCCCCGGCGCTCATCAACGGCACGAACCTGACCGTGCCGCTGAGCGACGACATGAGCAAGCTCAACGGCAACTTCCGCATCGACCCCGGCGAGGCCCGGTTCGACACCAGCACCGGCATCGCCCGGTTCCTGAAGGGGCAGACGCAGACCGGGGTGGTGGGGCGGCGGCTGGAGCCCTTGAACGTCCGCGTGGTGAACGGCATCGCCACCTATGAGCGCTGGTCGATCCCGCTCGGAGAGTTCCAGGTGCAGACCGAGGGGACCGTGGACCTCGTGCAGCGAACGGTCAACGTCGTGACCTACGTGCCCTTCAGCCAGCTCTCGGAGAGTGCGGCAAGCACACTGAACACCAGTCTAAATCAGGTCTTAGGAAAGGCCGGGGGCACCCTGGTCAGCGCCGCGACGATGGTTCCTCTCCGCACCAGCGGCCCCATGAACGACCCCACGACCAGCCTCGACATGCGGCTGTTCATGGAGAACCTCCGCCAGAACCTCCGGCCCGGCGACATGCTGGGGGACCTCCTGCGGCAGCACCTGCAAGCTCGTTAATAAATCGCCCATTCAAGCGGAAAGGGGACGACGCCCGAATAAACGGACGCGGATTTCCTATTAACCTGCGCCAAGACAAGGGAGGCTCCCATGAGTGACGAGGTCGGCGGTCTGATAGTCAGCATCATCTACCTGGCGATCATCGTCACGGTGATCATCGGGATGGGGAAGGTGTTCATCAAGGCCGGCCAGCCCGGCTGGGCCTGCATCATTCCCATCGTCAATCTCTACTTCCTGTGCAAGATCGCGGGTCGCCCCGGCTGGTGGGTGATCCTGTGCCTGATCCCGTTCATCAACTGGATCTTCCTCATCATCATCACCAACGACATCTCCAAGTCGTTCGGCAAAGGGATCGGGACGACGCTGGGCCTGATCTTCCTGCCCTTCATCTTCTATCCGGTGCTGGGCTTCGGTGATGCGCAGTACCAGGGGCCTGCCGCGGCGTCGTAAGCCGTGGCTCGGCAGAATCTCCCTGATCCTCAACTGGGCTACCGGCCGCGCGAGTGCCGGCGCTGTGGGTACACGCTTGAGGGGCTGACGCCGGGCGAAACGGTGACGTGCCCGGAGTGCGGCGAAACGCATTACGAACGCGCGTGCCTGCGCTGCGGGTATTCGCTCGCCGGCCTGCCCGACGCGGGCGTCTGCCCCGAGTGCAACGAGCCTTACTTGGAGCAGAGCCTTGTGCTCGCCGGCGTGCCCAAGAACGCCTCCTCCGGCTATCGCCGCGCGCTGTGGGTCCTCCTGTTTCTCACGGCTGTTGCCGTCGTTCAGTTCTGGTTTCTCATGCCGGGCTGGATGGTGATCATCCTGGGCATGTGCATGCTCCTGGGGATCCCGGCGATGCTGATGACGAGCAAGCGCGAGCGGTCGGGGGTGGAGCGGTTCGTGCTCTCGCCGGGGGGCATCTGCCGCATTCCCTTCGCCCTGCCGAGGCACCGCAAGGGGACGCCGCCGCCGGCGCGCCCCGCGGATTCGCTCTTCATCCCCTGGGGAGCGTCGGACACCGTGCGCATCAAGCGCATCAGCCCCTACTGGAAGAGGATCCAGATCGGGCGCGTGAGCGCGGAGGGGGTGTTCAAGAACATCGTGTTTGATGCGGGCTTCCGCTGCCCGGACGCCCTCATGGAGCAGGTGCGGGTGGACATCCAGCGGGTGATCGACGCATACCACAGCCGCGCGCAGGAAGAAGGGCCCCACGACCGGGGCCCTTCGAAGCCATCGGCGGAGTAACTCCACTCAGATCACGGGGCCGGGGCGGTCCTTGTCGTAGTGCGTGGTGGGCTGTGCCGCGGGGCGCGTCGCGCCGCCGGGGATGGAGGCGTCCGCGCCGCGGGGGCGGTCGGAGCGGTCTGTCCGGGGCAGGCTGGCATCGCCGCCGGTGACGATGTCCTTGGCTCCCGCGCTGTTGAAGATGTCCTTGGCCGTCTTGACGTCCTCGGTCTTCGCGCAGTGGGCGGAGATCAGGATGTTCCCGCTCTTGACCTTGCCCTCGTAACGCTTGGCTTCCAGCTCGGGGATGCCCATGCCCACGAGCGCGCCGATGAGCCCGCCGCTCGCCGCGCCCACGCCGATCCCGCTGAGCGTCGCCATGATCGGCCCCGCGGCGATCAGCGGCCCCACGCCGGGAATCGCCAGCGCGCCGATCCCCGCCAGCAATCCGACCACGCCGCCCAGCACGCCGCCCGTCGCGGCGCCGGTCATGGCGCCTTCGGGGGCCTTGGTGTGCTGTTCGTGCGCAAAGTCGCGCGTGCCCGTCTTGTCCGGGAACAGGACGGAGATGTCGTTGTCCGAGAAGCCGCTGCTCTTGAGCTGGCTGACGATGGCGATGGCCTGCGATTCGGTATCGGCCAGGCAGAAGACGTTGGTGGCCATGCGGTCCTCCTTGGGGGGCTCAGGGGGTGTTGACTTCGATCATGTTGTTGATGGCGCGGACGCCGGCGATGGCGCGGGCCTTGGCCTCCACCGCGTCTTTCTCGGCCTGTGTGTCCACCACGCCGCGGAGCGTCACCGTGCCGCTCTTGTCGGCGATGATCTTCACGTTCTTGGCGTTGATGGAGAAGGTTTCGTCCTGCACGACGGCGCGCCGGATCGCGGCGGTCAGCTCGATGTCGCTCTCCGTGTTGGACTGGTCCTCGGGCGTGATGGAGGAGTCCATATCGCGGTCGGGCCTGTTGCGGGCGGTGTTGTCGGGCGCTCGGGGCTGATCGCGTGCCCCGGAGGTGGTATCGGGGCGGGTTCCGGTGGAGGGTTCGCGTTCGCAGGCGGTGATCGCCGCGGAAACGGCGAGCAGGGGGAGGAGAAGAAGCATGAGGCGCATAACGGCTCCTGTCGGGGTGGTCCGGTCCATCCGCAACAAGGGCCTGTGTGCATGAGCAACGGCTGAAAGCCGGGTGGGGTTCGGTGTCTATTGACCGACCCTGTACACTGGGCTCATCCAAAGGAAGGGGTGCGTATGCGTTTGATGGCGTGCTGCGTTCTGGCGGTGATGTGCGGGACGGCCTGGGCACAGCCCACGCCAGACGCGATGGAGCCCTGCAACCTACCGCCACAGCCCCCGGCCGCGGAAAGCACCTGGAACGCCAACCTGTGGTCGGGCGGCGTCGTTCCCTACGAGATCGACGGGGAAGTCACCCTGACGAACCGCAACCGCCTGCGTGCCGCGATGGACGAGCTGGAGCAGGCGGCGAACATCCACTTCATCCCGCGGACAGGCCAGCCCAACTACATCTACGTGCAGAACGGCGGGGGTAACAACTCCTTCGTGGGGATGGTCGGCGGCTCCCAGACGATCAACCTCGTGAGCTGGTCATCGCACTACGTGATCTGCCACGAGCTCATGCACGCTCTGGGCATGTGGCACGAGCAGCAGCGGGCCGACCGCGAGCTGTACGTCACGATCAACACCAACAACATACAGCAGGGCTACGCGCACAACTTCAGCATCCGGGCGGGTTCAACGGTGGTGGGGCCCTTCGACTTCGAGAGCGTGATGCTCTATCACCCCTGCTCGTTCAGCGTGTGCTGCCCGGCGGGGTCGGTGTGCAACTGCGCCGTTTCCTGCGCCTCCATCCAGGCCAAACCTGAGTACGCTCACCTTCAGGGGGTCATGGGCAACCGCTCGTATCTGAGCGACCTGGACAAGGCGGGTCTGGTGGCGCGTTACGGTCCTCAGGTGCTTCCCTGCGGCACGGCGGACTTTGACAACGACGGCGACGTGGGCACCGACGCGGATATCGAGGCCTTCTTCGTTTGCCTTTCGGGGAACTGCTGTCCCACCTGCTTTGAACGCGGCCCGGACTTTGACGGCGATGGCGACGTGGGAACGGACGCGGACATCGAGGCGTTCTTCCGCGTCCTCGCGGGGGGCTCCTGCTGAAACGCGCGCGGGCGTGAGGCCGGGTACAGTCTGACGCCATGGCCGAGCGCAACCTCCAGACCGACCCCGCCAGCAGCGATCACGTGCTGGGCGCGCCGACGCTGGCGGAGGATGGCTCAACGCCTCCCGCGCCGGGGCCGATGCTCTTCGAGATCGCCTGGGAGGTCTGCAACCAGGTCGGCGGGATTTACCAGGTCCTGCGGAGCAAGGCCCCGCTGATGGTGCAGCGGTGGGGGGATCACTACTGCATGATCGGCCCCTGGGACGCGGGCAAGGCCCAGGTCGAGTTTGAGGAGACCAAGCCAGCCGGATGGGTCTCGCGGGCGCTCCAGCAGCTCCGCGATCAGGGATTGATGGTCCACTACGGCCGCTGGCTGGTGCCGGGCCGGCCCCGGGTCATGCTCATCGAGCACTGGATGCCCGCGGACCGCCTCGGGATGGTCAAGTACGAGCTGTGGAAAGACCACGGCATCGAGACGCCGGGCCAGGACTGGCTCATCGACGGCGTGGTGACCTTCGCCGACGGCGTGCGCCGGCTGCTGGAAACGCTGGCGGAGCACAGCCCCGCCGGGCCGGGCAGCTCCAACCCGCAGCCGCTGCTGGCGCACTTCCACGAGTGGATGGGCGGGCTGGCGATTCCCGCGATCCGCAAGCGGCGGCTGCCCATCGCGACCGTCTTCACCACGCACGCCACCCTCCTGGGCCGCTACATCGCCAGCTCGCGCGATGATTTCTACGACCAGCTCCCATGGCTGAACCAGGAGCAGGAGGCGCGCCGGTACAACGTCGTGACGCAGCACCGCATCGAGCGCGCCTGCGCCCACGGGGCCCACGTCTTCACGACCGTCTCCAGCGTCACCGCGGAGGAGTGCAGCTATCTGCTCGGCCGGCCCGTGGACGTGGTCACGCCCAACGGCCTGACCATCGGCCTCTACAACGCCGGGCACGAGCAGCAGCGGCTCCACGGCGTCTACAAGGAGGAAATCCACAAGTTCACGATGGGGCACTTCTTCCCCAGCTACTCCTTCGACCTCGACAAGACGCTGTACTTCTTCACCAGCGGCCGGTATGAGCCCAAGAACAAGGGCTTCGACCTCTGCCTCGAGGCGATGGCGCGCCTCAACGCCGAGCTGAAGGCCCAGGGCTCGGACAAGACCGTCGTCTTCTTCGTGATCTCCAAGAAGGCGACCAAGAGCATCAACCCGCTCGCGATGGAGAAGCGAGGCGTGCTCAACGAGCTGGAGGAGGTGTGCGAGCGCATCACCGAGGGCGTGGGCAGGCGGCTCTTCCCCCGTGCCGCGGGAGGCGAGAAGCTCCGCCTCGACGACCTCATCGATGAATACTGGATGCTCCGCTACCGGCGCGCCCAGCACGCGCTGCGTCAGCAGGGCCTGCCGATGGTCGTCACCCACATTCTGGAGGACGACGTCAACGACCCGGTGCTCAACCAGATCCGCCACCTTCAGCTTTTCAACCGCCAGGAAGACCCCGTCAAGGTCGTCTACCACCCCGACTTCATCACGCCCACCAACCGGCTGTGGGGCGTGGAGTACGACCAGTTCGTCCGCGGCTGCCACCTCGGGCTCTTCCCCAGCCTCTACGAGCCCTGGGGCTACACGCCCCTGGAGTGCGCGGCCATGGGCGTGCCCGCGGTGACGAGCGATCTCGCAGGCTTCGGACGCTACGTCAACGAGAACTATCAGGAGCCGGAGAAGAGCGGCCTGATGGTGCTCCGCCGGCGCGGGCGAGGCTTCTTCGACGCCGCGGCGGACCTGGCGCGGTATCTGGTCGAGTTCTGCAAGCTGGAGCGGCGCGACCGCATCGCGCTGCGCAACGAAGTGGACCGCCGCTCGTGGGACTTTGACTGGAGCAAGCTCGGCCGCGCCTATCACGCGGCCCACGACCTCGCGCTGGCGCGCTTCGCTCAGGAGACCGGCGATGGCGGCGTGGCGATGATCTCGGCCTCGATGCTGAGCACGCGGGACGAAGAGCCCAAGCCTGGCCGCACCGTACAGGCGAGAGGGGAGAAGTCGCTGCAGTCATGAGCACGGAGGCGCCGATCGTCGAGCTGTACACGGACGGAGCATGCTCGGGAAACCCAGGCCCGGGCGGGTGGGCGTACATCCTCAAGCACCCGGCGTCCGGCTCGGTGCGCGAGGCCAGCGGCGGCGATCCGCAGACCACCAACAACCGAATGGAGCTGCAGGCGGTGATCGAGGGGCTCAGCGCCCTGAAGAAGCCCAGCGTCGTTGAGCTGTACAGCGATTCGCAGTACGTGCTCAACGGCCTGAAGGAGTGGCTCAAGGGCTGGAAGGCCAAGGGCTGGCGCACCGCGAGCAAGCAGCCCGTCAAGAACCAGGACCTCTGGATGGCGCTGGACGAGCTTGTGTCCAGGCACAAGGTCACTTTCCACTGGATCCGCGGCCACAGCGAACACCCGGAGAACGAGCGCTGCGACCAGCTCGCGGTCGCGGCGAGCCGTGCCGCGGCGGGCCGCGCTTAGCGACGCTCGAGCCGGTCCATCGCCAGCGACGCCCAGATCACGATCAGCACGCCCAGGGCCAGCGCCCACCAGCGGTCGAAGGGAACCTGCACCAGCGGCAGGTGGGGGTTGGCGTACGCCACGAGGTGGTATCCCACGACGAGCGCGGACATGCCGAGCGCGCTTCGGCTGGAGCGCGATAGAGAGCGGCGGAAGGCCTGCAGGAAGTTGGGCGCGGGGCGATCCCCGTCTTCGGGTTCCTCAGGCGAGAAGTCCCGCCCGCCCCAGAGCATCCACAGGGCGAAGAGGGTCAGGAGTGCCGCGGCGACGGCCGCCGCGACGCGGAGCGACTGCGTTGCCCCGATCAGCAGGATCACCGCATCATCGCCATGCCGACGTTGCTGACGAGCGCCGTGCCCTGCTCGTCCATGGACGCCGCGAAGTTGTACAGCACCACGCTGGAGGGCTCGACGATCTTCAGCGTGGCGACGAGGTTGCCGATAGAGCACCAGCGCGTCGGGTTCTGCTGCCAGCTCATCGCGGCGACCAGCTCATCAGGCTTGCGCTCCATGATGAGCTGGATCATGTCGCGGTCGTGGCTGAAGACCTTGTTGCGCATCGCCGTGGCCTGCTCGTTGTCGCCCGCGAGCTGCACCGGATCGCCGAAGGCCGGGCCCACGTGGCTCAGGTCCGCCGAGGCGACCACCAGCGTCTTGCCCGGTAGCTGCGCGAGCGTCGCCTTCATCGCATCGATGAACGGCGCCAGCGCCAGCCCCTTGCCGTCGTAGGACTCGCCGTTGTTGACCGTCGGGTCGTGGATGAGCACGCCGAAGACCTTGCAGAAACCCTTGCCTTCCTCGGAGCCCAGGCAGTGGTGAATCCACGGCACCTGCAGCTCGATGGAGTGCTCGCGCTCGTGGTCGTAGCGGTTGGCGAAGAGCTTGGCGCTGTTTTCTTCGCCCAGGTGCTTGCGGAGCACCTCGATGAGCTGCGTGTCCACCTCCGACACGCCGAAGGGGGACGCGTAGCCCTTGTCGCATCCCGTCACGCCCGTGCCCTCGCCGAAGTGGTTGGTCCCGAGGATCACCACCCGGTCGGGGCGGTCGGTCACGCGCAGGCGCCCCCAGACCGAGGCGTAGTTCAGCCAGCCGCGGGGGTAGTCGATGTGCGGCGCGACCACCGCGCCGGGCAGGGTGTCGAGGCTGGGGTTGGGAACGTCCTTCAGCGCCTGGGCGATCCACTGGTCCATCGCGGTGCGCAGGGCAGCCGCGGCACGGGCGGGACGCTCCTCGTCGGTGGGGGGCGTGCCGCCCTTGGACTGGACCTCGGCGTCGAGGAGGGCGTCGGCCAGGGCCGCGCTGGGGCCGGGCGGCAGGATCGAGGCGCTGTCGAACTCCCGGCGCATCTTCTCCAGCATCGCGTCGAAGGTCGGGCCGTAGAGCAGGCCCGCGGAGTCGAGCTGGGCGACCAGGTTCTCCAGGTCCTTCCGCGTCAGCCCCCGGCCCACCTGCTGGACGATCTCGTCCAGGGTTTTTTGGCCGTCCATGAGGGGGAAGATGAGCTGGGCGGCGGGGGCGACAAAGACCACCCGGTCAGAAACCTGACGGGCATCGGCCAGGCCGAGGGCCTCCTGGTCTCCGGCCTGGGCACGGAAGCCCCGGACAGGCCGCAGGCGGGGCATCTGCATGTGAGGGGCGGAGGGGTCGAAGACGGGCTGAGCCGGGGCGGGGGAGGTCATAGGGGGAGAGTCTAGCTCATCCGGGGCCGAAACCCCTCCCCTATGGCCGGAACTTGTGGACGAACGGGGGGTCACGCCTACACTTCCCGCCCTGCCGGGGTCGTCCCGGCGTTCTGGAGGTCGGTCATGGCCGCGTTGGATACTTCGAAGTTCAAGCCTGGGCAGAACCTGGTGTGCACCATCAGCGCTGATCCCAAGACCGACGATCAGGTCGCGACGATCGCACGCCTGATGCGCATGGACCCCGAGAACAAGAAGGCCCTCCGCCGCGCCCAGCGGATGCGCCGTCAGCGGATGGTCGTCTACAACCGCGGCAACCGCGACTGGTACAGCCGCGAGAAGGCCGCGAAGGTCGTTCACGTCGCCAAGGGCAAGTCGTGGACGATGCCCTACTCCCGCGACATGGACGGCTCTCTGGCCGCCGTCGCTTCCTTCGTGACGATCAAGGCGAGCTGATCGCCCGCGACAACCCGAAGTCGAGACCGACAACCCCGCGCTCGCGGGGTTGTTTTCTTGTCTAGACTCGGGCGTGGCGTGGAAACCGATCCGTTGCGTGGTCTTTGACTGGGGCGGCGTGATCCTGAAGCACCACCGCTCATGGGCGGACGCCTGCGCCGCCGCGGGCGTGGAAGTGCGCACCGGGCACGACGAGCCGCACCTGATCGTGCAGCGGCGGGAGTTGAACAAGCAGTTTCAGGCCGGCCTGCTCAGTCCGGAGGAGTTCTACCCCGCCCTGGCCCGCGCCACCGGCGACCTGTACACGCCCGAGGAAGTGCGGCAGGTGCACGACGCCTGGCTGACGGAGGAATACCCCGGCGTGCGGGAGCTGATCGAGCGGCTCATCGCCCTGCCGCGGATCGAGACGGGGCTGCTCTCCAACACCAATGCCCGCCACTGGGAGCGGATGAGGGACTTTCCCACCGCAAGCCTGCTCAAGCATCGGCACGCGAGCCACCTGCTGGGCTTCGTGAAGCCATCGCCGGACATCTACCGCGCCTTCGAGCGGGTCACGGGCTTCCAGGGCACCGACGTGCTGTTCTTCGACGACCTGCAGGAGAACATCAACACCGCCCACAGCGTGGGCTGGCACGCGGAGCTGATCGACTACACGGGCGACACCGCCGCGCAGCTCGCGGCACACCTGACCCGCTACGAAGTGTTCTGACTTTCAACGGCTCAGGCCCGGTCGATCGCGATGTCCAGCTCCACCATGGTGGGGGCCAGGCACTCGGTCTCGGTGCACGCCTGGTACATCAGGCTCAGCAGCGGCTGGCCCGTCCATTCGCCGGTGCGCTCCAGAACCACGGGAAGCTCAAAGCCGCCGGTGTAGACCCGCGGCCCGTTGCCCTCGGCCTTGCCCTCCGGGTAGCCCGCGTAAGCCGCGACGCCGGTGCCGTTGATGATGCTGACACGGAAGGGGACCAGCGGCGCGGCGTCGGGGCCGTCGCCGGGGTCCGCCGCGGGGACGTGGTATCCCTCCGCGATCTGGATGAAGAGCGTGAGCTGCGCGGGCTGGTCGGCGCTGACGCTGACGCGGTCGGTGGAGGCGAAGACCTCCACGGGCGTGGTCTGCGGCGCGGAAGCGTTCGCGGCGAGCACCGGCGCGGGGGCCTCCTGAAGACGGGCCGATTCCTCCGGCGGCGCGGCGAGCAGGAATCGCAGCAGGGCGCGGGTCGAGTTGATCGCGCCCACGGGCGTCTGCGCCACCGACCCGCTGATCGCGATGAGCGACTTGAGGGCCTGGTCCCTGTAGGAGCTGTCCCCCGTCAGCTCCGCCAGGTCGAGCAGGTTGTGGAGCATGACGGAGGTGGCGCTGGGCACGGCGCCGTCGTGCAGCGAGCGGATGCGCACGAAGATCTCGGCGTCGTCGTCGCGCGTGTCGAACCATCCCCCGGTGTTCTCGTCGAGGAACGACGCCTGCGCGAGCGTCAGCACGGCCTGGGCCTGCTGAATGTGAAGGTCGCGGTCGTGGCCGGTGGAGGCGCGGGCGAGCTCCAGCAGGCCATGGATGAGCATGGCGTGGTCGTCGAGGAAGCCGCGCGTCTTGGCCTGACCGGCGCGGTAGGTGCGCAGCAGGCGGCGCTCGCCCCCCTCGCCCGCGCTGTCGGTCAGGTGCGAAAGGACAAACGCCGCGGCACGGCGCGCCGGAGCCAGCAGGGAGTCATCGGAGAGCTCCCGCGCTGCGCAGGCGAAGGCCCCGATCATCAGCCCGTTCCAGCCCGCGATCACCTTGTCGTCCACCCGAGGCTGCTTGCGAACGGAACGGGCGACGTACAGCGCTTCGTTGATCTTCCCGAGTCGCTCTTCGAGCACTGCGGGCGCAAGCCCGAGTCGCGGGGCGAGGCGTTCCGGCCTGTTCTCCAGCCGCAGGACGTTGCGCGGGGGCTCGGTGGAGTGGTGGGGGTCCTGGAAGTTGGGGCCCAGGGTGAGGCCATAGACCTTCAGGGCAAGCTCGGCGTCCTCGGGCTCCAGCGCGTCCCGCACTTCCTGCGGGGTCCAGAGGTAGTTGAGCCCTTCGCGCCCGTCCACCTCCGCGTCCTGGGCGGAGAAGAACCCGCCCTCAGCGCCGGTCATCTCGCGCTGGATGTACGCGAGCGTGCGGCGGGCGATCTGCTCGTACCAGGAATCGCCGTAGTAACGCGCCGCCCGCGCGTACACCCGCGCGAGCTGGGCGTTGTCGTACAGCATCTTCTCGAAGTGCGGCACGGTCCACATGCCGTCCACGCTGTAGCGGTGGAAGCCCCCGCCCACCTGATCGAAAAGCCCTCCGCACGCCATCTTGTCCAGCGTCTTCCGCACCGCGATGTCGATGGCGTCAGCGGTGGAGTCGTCCGCGGCGCGGGTGCGCGCATCGAGCAGGAACTCGAGAAACACCGGCTGGGGGAACTTGGGCGCGGAGCCGAACCCGCCCTCCGCTCGGTCGAAGACTTTGAGCAGCGTCGCCACCGAATCCGCCACCTGGTGCTGACCCAGCTGCGCCGTTGTCGGGATGCCCGAGATGCTCTCGCGCACGGCCGCGGCCAGTTCCTCCGCCTGCTTTTCGACCTCGATCCGCTGCTCGCGGTAGGTGCGGGAGATCGCGTCCAGCACCTGCATGAAGGTGGGCATGTTGGGGCGCGGGTGCAGCGGGAAGTAGGTGCCGCACCAGAAGGGCCGCCGCTTGTGCGGCTCCAGGAAGACGCTCATGGGCCAGCCGCCGTGCCCGGTCATCATCACGGTGGCGGCCATGTAGACCTCGTCAACGTCGGGCCGCTCCTCGCGGTCCACCTTGATGGGCACGAACTTCTCGTTGAGCACCGCCGCGGTGCGGGCGTCCTCGAAGCTCTCCCGCTCCATGACGTGGCACCAGTAGCAGGTGGAATAGCCGATGGAGAGGAAGACGGGAACGTCGCGCTTCCGCGCTTCTTCGAACGCTTCATCGCACCACGGCCACCAGTTGACGGGGTTGTGGGCGTGCTGGAGGAGGTACGGGCTGGTTTCGTGGGCGAGGCGATTGGGCATGGGGCACCGCCCTGACCCTAGGCCGCGTGCGGGAAGGGCACCTAGGCCCGCCGGGCGGCGGACCGCGCCCCCAGCGGCTTGACGAGCAGCGAAATGAAGGACCGTCCCGCGTAGGGGTCATACTTCGCGGGCAGCGTCGAGGGCTCCGGCGACCGCGGGACGAGGTTCATCCCCGCCATCGCCGCGAGGCTGGAGCGCAGCACCACGTCCGCGGGCATCCGCATCGCGCTGATGGTGACCGTCCCCTCCACCACGCGGACTTCGTCGTCCTCGCTGCCTTCCATCAGCTCGTCGTAGCGGGACTGGTACGCATCCGTGTAGACCCCCGCGGCCTGGCGCAGGCCCTCCGCCCCCTCCGGCTCTTCCACCCCCTCGTACGCATCCCACAGCGCTTCCACGGCGTCGGCCAGCACCTCGCGCGCGTGCAGAAGCCGATCCGCGTCCGCCTGCAGCAATATGGGCAGCGCCACCGCGCCCAGGCTTTCGCTCATGCGAGCTTCGGCGACCTGCACCACCGATGTCGGCTGCGCCCGCGCCACCATGATCTGATGGCGCGTCGCGAAGCGGTCCAGCCCCGCCGCGACGGGCACGTTGATGCCGGGGTCTGGCCCGCCCTTGAGCAGGTCCGCGGCGACGGCGGAGAGGTACGCACGCTCATCCTCGTACAGGTCGTGATGCATGAAGCGGCGCAGCGGCGCGAGCTGCTCGTCCTGGTCCACCTGACTCGAGACCGCGTGCATGTCGTCCACCGCGTTCTGCCCCTCCAGCTCGCTGACGATGACGCCCGCCTTCCACAGCGGCGCCGTCCAGCTCCAGGTGCTCATGAAGCGCAGGTAAGAGGGAATCCGCGCGCCCGCGGCGTGCGCCGCCTCGGGCGAGCCGTCATGCGCCGGGGCCGGCACCAGCGTCAGCACCTGGTCCGCCAGCAGCAGCGCAGCCATCGCCGGGGCTTCGCGGGTCGTGAGGTGGTAGGGGCTGACGGCGATGAGCATGATTTAGGGTGTATCGGGAACGGGGACGGCGGCGTTAAGCCACTCCATCATTCTTGGGAAGCTTTCCGCGGGAAGACTCATAAACAACGCCTCATGCCCCGCCTCTTCCACCCAGCGATCAGGTCTTCCCAGACGTTCCCACAGCAGGTCGCCCAGAGGCGCGGGCACGGCCAGGTCCGCGGACCCCTGGATCATGAGCACCTTCATGCTCTTGAGAGCCGACGCGGTGTGATACGCGTCCAGCGGCGAGTTGCGTAGATACAGCTCGTCGAGCCGCGCCAGTTCCTCCGGCGTGGGCTCGCGCTTCCAGCGCTCTTCGATGGCGCGGATCAGCGTGCGGTAGTTGCTCCGCTGATTGATGAGCCAGAAGTCCGCCCCGCCGCCCACCATGACCGCCGCGCGATACCGCTCCGGCTCACGCGCGATGATCGTCGGCAGCGTCATCGCGCCGCCGCTGAACCCCACCGCGATCCGCGGCTTGCCCGCCAGGCCCGGCCTTAGCGCTTCGACGTGCGCCATCGCCGCTTCCACGGCATAGGCGCACTCCGCCGCGCGCCCGCCCAGCACCGCCGCGATGTGCTTCGCCTGCGCTTCCAGATCGCCCGCCGGGTCAAGCTCGAACGCGACTTCTTCGGTGAAGCGTGAGGGCTGCGCGAGCATGCGCAGCACGGCCCATCCTTGCTTGCGCAGTTCTTCCGTCAGCGTGTTGAGCGTGCCCGGCGGTGTGCCGAGCAGGCCGGGCGAGACCAGCGCCACGCCGCGGGCGGGCTTGTCAGAGGCCGGGTCATAGAGCGCAAACCACGTCTGCTCAACGATGAGCACGGGGTCTCCATCCAACGCCGCGGGTTGGGCGGAGAGGTACGAGAACATCGCGCTCGCGGTATTTCGGCGTGAACGCGGCACGCTCTGCCCCGCCGGTGGATCAACGAACCGGAACACAAACTTGCCCGGCCCGGCGGCGGCGAACTGCCCCGGCTTCGCGTCAGGGAACGCGTTCGTGAGCGCCTGAACCGCCGGGTACGTGGGAGGCAGCGTGATCGAGGGCGAGCCGCTGCGGACGCCCTCGGGGAACTGACGCGGGTTGTCCAGGGGCAGAATCACGCCCATAGGGCCGGGCCCTTCGGGCCAGCGGTCGGGCCACGCGTCCTGGTAGGGCAGAACGGGCAGGTCCGCCGCGGGACGCGGGAAGTCGGCAAAGAGGCGTGGGTGAGAGCTGGGAACCTCCGCCGCGGGCTGCGCAATGCCCGTCGCGGCGAAGGCGAGGCTCAGCAACGACGACAGCAGCAGCGCCGCGGACCGCTTCAAGACGCATACCCCTTCGGATGTCGGCTCATCCATCGCCACGCGGAGGCGATGATCTCGGAAAGGTCTGTCACCTGGGCCTGCCAGCCCAGCTCACGCCGAATCTTCGACGGGTCGGCGTAGGCCATCGGCGGGTCTCCGGGCCGGCGTGGCGACTCAACGGTCGGGATGGGGTGTCCGGTCACCGCGCGGGCGGTCTCGATGATCTCACGCACCGAGTACCCCCGTCCGATGCCGACGTTGTAGAAGAGCCCATCGCCGGGCTGAAGCTTGTTCATCGCCAGCACGTGCGCATCCACGAGGTCCTCGACGTGCACATAGTCGCGGATGCACGTGCCGTCGGGCGTGGGGTAGTCGGTCCCGAAGATGCCGACGTGCGGGCGCTGCCCCAGCGCCACCTGCAGGACGACCGGCACAAGGTGACTCTCCGGCGTGTGGTCCTCGCCCAGCAGGCCGCTGCGATCCGCCCCGGCGACGTTGAAGTAGCGCAGCAGGGCATACGCGAAGGGCGCTCCCGCAACCCGGCGTGACTCGGCAAAGTCGCGGATGATCTGTTCCCCCATCAGCTTCGTCCGGCCGTATGGGGAGACGGGGTTCTGCGGGCAATGCTCGGGGATCGGGATCATCTCCTGCGGCGGCTGGCCGTAGGTGGAGCAGCTGGAGCTGAACACCAGCCGCGGGACGTTCCCCGCCTCGCACGCCTCCAGCACGCTGACGAGCCCGTCCACGTTCCAGCGGTAGTAGCGCAGCGGCTGCTCGACCGATTCACCGACATACGCCACCGCCGCGAAGTGCATCACCGTGTCAACCTTGTGGTCGAGCACGGCGCTGCGCACCGCCCCGCGGTCGATGATGTCGGCCTCGATGAAGCGCAGCCGTCCGGGGGCCTGCTCGGAGAGTCGGTCCACGGCCTTGCGGTGGCCGCGGAAAAGGTTGTCGATCACAACCACGCTGTGGCCGTCGCGCAGCAGCCGCTGCACCGCGTGCGAACCGATGTACCCCGCCCCGCCCGTGACCAGTATCGTGCCCATGCCGAACTCCTCGCTCAAGCCGCAAGGTTAGCGTGGCCCGGTGAAGGCCCGCTCATGCACGCCGCAGCCACCCGCCGAACACCGGCCCCGGCCGCCGGATGAACACCGCCAGCATCGCGGCTCCGATCGCCACCATCCCCACGCTCAGCCACTGGCCCATCGACAGCCCCGTGGACGCCTTGACGTTCTGCAGCGCCGCGTCGGGGAGCCGCACCTGCTCCGTCAGGATGCGCAGCACGCCGTAGATGATCCCGAACCACGCGCTGATGACTCCCGCGCGCCGGGGCTTGGCCCAGATCAGCCACAGGATCCCCCCCAGCACCAGCCCGTCCGTCGCCGCCTGGAGCAGCTGCGAGGGGAATCTCGCGGCAATCAGCGGCGAGAGCTGGCGGGCAACCGCCTCGGCCTCCACGCCCCCGCTCTGCAGCACGTGAAGAACGCGCTGGTAAGCGGTCTGGTCCGACTCCATCCCGACGCGGAACTGGTCGAGCAGATTCCTGAACTGCTCGGTCTGCTCGGGGGAGAGCGCGGGCGCGTGCTCCACCGCCGCCGCGGGGTCGTAGGTCGCGCGCTCCTGCGGGAACTTCACCGCCCACCACGGGGCCGGCTCGCCCGGCGCTGCGACGATCTTCCCCAGCAGCTCCCCGTTGATGAAGTTCGCGATGCGCCCCAGCATCAGGCCCGCCGTGCAGGCAACCGCGGCAAGGTCCAGCACGTGCATCCAGGGCACGCGGAACTGAACGCGTCCCTGCTCATCCTTCACGCCCCGCGACACCCACCAGGTGGCGATCATGACGCCCAGGATGCCGCCATGGGAGGACATGCCTCCCTGATTCAGTCGCAGCACGCCCCAGAAGGGAAAGGACGAGTTGAAGTCCGTCAGCAGGCTTGGGTCGTAGAACAGCACGTAGCCGATTCGCCCGCCCGCAACGACGCCCAGCACCATCGCCACCATCATGTCGGAGATGCGCTGGGGGGAAAGAGGGGTCATGCCGCGCCGGGACATGAACCGCAGCCACGCCCACCCCAGCAGGAATCCGATCGCGTACGCCAGGCCGTAATAGCGGATCGCGAAGGTATCCGTGAACCGGACCAGAACGGGGTTCAGGTCGTGCAGCCAGGCGGCCAGCGTCGGCGGGGTGAGGAACATGATCGACTGTAGGGTTTCCCTTACCCCACGCCGAAGAAGCGGCGGGTGTTGTCGTTGATGCGGGCGTGGAACTCCTCCCACGCCTCGCCCCGCAGCGCCGCCACGGCGCGGGCGGTGAGGGAAGACATCCAGGGCTCGCAGGGCCGCACGCCGCGCTTCGGCTCGGGAGAGAGGAACGGCGCATCGGTCTCGATCATGATGCGGTCCGCAGGCGTGAGCTTCGCCGCCTCACGCACCTGCGGCGCGTTGCGGTACGTGACCACGCCGGTGAAGGAAATCCACGCGCCGTAATCGAGGATCATCCGTGCTTCGTCCACCGTCCCGGTGAAGCAGTGGAACACGACCCGCCTCGGGTCCAGGTGCGAGCTTTTCAGCACGGGGATCAGGTCGGTAAAGGCTTCGCGGCAGTGGATCACCACCGGCTTGGTGAACTCCTGCTTATGGAAGCTCTCGATGAAGGCGAGCTGCTCTTCAAGGACGCCGTGCTGCACGGCGCGGTGCGGGCCGTCGTAGTGGTTGTCCAGTCCGAGCTCTCCCCACGCCACGCACCGCGGGCTGAGGGCGACTTTCCGCAGGTTCTCCCACTCGTGCGGCCCCTCGTGCGAGTACAGGGGGTGAACGCCCGCGCTGCACCAGACGTTCGGGAAGGTTTCGGCGATGGCCAGCGCCTCAAGGCAGTCGCGGGTGGTGGTGGAGATGGTGATCGCTCCGGTCACGCCTTCCGCCCCGGCGCGGGCCAGCACCGCGCCCACCCCGCCGGGGCAGCGCGGCTCCTGAAAGTCGGGAAAGGTGAGATGGCAGTGGGTGTCGATCAATGGAGGCCCCGGGTGGCCGAAGGGTAGGGTGGGAATGTCTTACACTGGAGGGATGTTGACCATACTCACCCGTCCGCGGGCGGTCTTCGCCGGCGTTGTGTTCGCGGTGCTGGCGCTCGCCTCCGCCGCGTGGGCCGACAGCGACCGCTGGTACATGCTCCAGCTCATGGGGCAGCGCTGCGGCGACCTGCACACCACCATTGTGACCGAGGACGGTCTGATCACCACGACCTCCGTCATGCGGATCGGCCTGAAGCGGGGCAACAACAACGACATCCAGATCTCCGTCGAATCCGTCTTCGTCGAGACCGAGGACGGCAAGCCCGTCCGTATGCAGTCCATCAGCCGCATGGGCGCGGTGCCCGTCAAGACGGAGTACACCTTCCGCCCCGACGGCGCTATCGAGATGGTCACCGAGCAGGCGGGGAAGAAGCTCACCCAGGAGCTCCCCAAGCCCGAGGGCGTGTGGCTCACCCCCGCCGCGGCCGACCGCTACATCCGTCAGCGGATGAAGTCCGGGGCTCATGAGATCACCGTCCGCACCGTAGACCCAATCGAGGGCGTGGAGCCCGCCCGCATCCATTACTCCGACTTTGAAAAGACGACCGTCGAGGTCGAGGGCCGCACGATCGAGGCCACCAGGCGCACGGCGACGATTTATTCCAAGAGCGCCAAGGGCATCAAGACGACCGAGTACGTGGACGAGGAGGGCGAGCTCATCAAGAGCCGCGTCAACATCGGCGGCATGCCCTTCGACGTGATCGCGACCGGCAAGGAGCTCGCCACCCGCTCCGCCCCGGCCCCGGAGATCATGGTCAACACCTTCTCGAAGCCGGACAAGCCCATCAAGAACCCGCGCCGTACCACGCGCACGGTGCTGCTCCTGAGCGTGCCCGACGAGCCGATGCCCGAGCTTCCAACCACCGGCTCGCAGTCGGTGGAGAAGGTGGGGGACGCGGTCCGCCTCACCATCGACGCCGGCCTGCCCGCGCCAGCCCCCGAAAAGGACGCGGAGAACCCCGTGTACCTCAAGGCGACCACAATGGTCAACATCGAGGACGAGCGCATCGTGCGCCTGGCGAAGCGAGCCGTCGCCGATGCGGGCGACGATCCGGCCGACAAGGCCGAGGCCTGTCGCCGATTCGTCTACAAGTTCATCAGGAAGAAGGGGCTCAACGTCGCCTTCGCCACCGCCTCGGAAATCGCGGCACGCCCCGAGGGCGACTGCACCGAGCACGGCGTGCTCCTCACCGCCCTGCTCCGCGCCAACGGCATCCCCGCCCGCGGCGTGGTCGGCCTGATCTACGCCGACCAGTTCGCCGGCGCGGAACACATCTTCGGCTACCACATGTGGGCCCAGGCCCTGCTCACCATCGACGGACAGCCCCGCTGGGTGGACCTGGACGCCACCCTCGACGACCGCACCCCCTACGACGCCACGCACATCACCCTCGACACCACCGACTTCGCCGACGGCTCTCCCACAGGCGGACTCGCGGCCATCGCCACGCTCCTGGGCAGGCTTGAGGTCAAGGTCGAATCCGTGGAGCACGGGCGCGCGGCAGTTCCCGCGGGGCGCGATTGAGTATGAACCGTCCAACGCTTCCACAACGGCCCGCCGCGGGCCACAAGGGCACCTTCGGCACCGTCAGCGTGGTGGGAGGCTCGTGCGCCGACGGCGCCCGGATGATCGGCGCTCCGGCGCTCGCCGGGCTTGGGGCGCTCCGCGCCGGCGCGGGGCTGGTGCGGCTTGTCATGCCGAACCCGATCCTCAACGCGGGCATCGCCATGTGCCCCTCGGCGACAGGCATCGGCCTGCCCGTGGACGGGCGCGGCGAAGTTGTCGCGCACGAAGCCGCGGAGGTCATCGACGGCGTTCTGATGCAGTCAACGTGCATGGCGATCGGCCCCGGATTGGGAGCAAACGCGGGCGCCGCGGCGATCAGCCTTCGGGCCGTGCAGCAGCAGGACATTCCCGTCGTCATCGACGCCGATGCGATCAACAACCTCGCCGCGGTCCCGGAGCTTCACCGCGACTTCAACGCCGCTGCGGTGCTCACTCCGCACCCCGGTGAGTTCAGACGCCTGGCTCAGGCGCTTCGCATGACGCACGATCCCGTGGACCCCGCCTCGCGCCCCCTTGCCGCGGAAGCGCTCGCGCAGCGGCTTGGGTGCGTCGCGGTGCTCAAGGGAGCGGGCACGGTGGTGAGCGATGGCATCCAGACGTGGGTGTGCGACCGCGGCCATCCCTGCCTGGGCACGGCGGGCACGGGGGACGTGCTCGCGGGCCTCATCGCGGGCCTCATCGCCCAGCACGGGACGGGCCCGAAGGCCATGCCGTTGTTCGATCTTGCCCGCGCCGCGGTCTACGCCCACGCCGCGGCGGGCGAGCGCTGGGCGCAGTCGCGCGAGGCGTCGGCCGGGCTGTTGGCCCAGGAGCTGGCGGACGAGCTGCCAGCGGTGCTGGAATCGCTCAGGGCCTGATCCCTACTGCAGCCGTCGCGGGTTCACCGACGACACCAGCCGGATCGACGGGGCCTCGATGGTGCCTCCGATCGACGCGGCCTGGAAGTTCGTGGGCTTGACGGTCAGGTCCACCGTGGCGCGCTTCAGGTTCTGTCCCACGTCGTATTCGAGCGTGAAGCGGGCGTCCTGCAGGCCGGAGAGCAGCGGACGGGCGTACAGCCCCGTGCGCACGCCGTTCTGGTACTCCGACTGCACGTACCACAGCTCGAAGGGGCCCGAGTCCGGGTCCGGCTGCTCGCGCCGCTCGATCCGCACGATGGTCTTGTCCGTCCCGTTCTCCCATGTGACGAACTCGATGAAGCTGGAGTGCACCGGGTTCTGGTCGCTGTCCAGCGGGTCCACGGGGTAGGGGCCGAACTGCGTACCCGTGCGCACCATGGTCATGATGCGGCTCATCACCATGCGCGCGATCACGTGCGTGGAGGCGCCCTCGGTGGTCACCTTGTAGCTCTTGAACGAGGTGTCCAGCGCCGTCATCGCCGCGGTGAGCAGCGTGCCCATGATGGTCAGCGCCACCAGGACTTCAACCAGGCTGAACCCACGCCGGGGCTTGAAGGTTCTCATGGGCGTCCCTCCCGATACGTGTGCGGCAGCGGCTCGATCGACATGGGGAGCATGATGCCGCTGGGGATCTGCATCTTGGGGTCAAACCTCAGCTGCACGCGCCCGTAGCCGTAGAACGGAATGGGCGTGGAGCCGGCGGGCTGCGGCTGGTCCGCGCCCACGTCCACCAGCCCGTCGCCGTCGAGGTCCCAGCCCGCGATGCGCACGCCGTTGATGATCGGCAGCTCGTTGGGGTCCAGGGCCTCCTCGTCGCCGTCGCTGGGACCGAAGTAGCCGATGGTGGTGTTGTAGTTGGACGGGTTGCCGGCGGGCCGCCCCAGGGCGTCCTGCAGCGGACCCATGCCCAGCACCGGCGAGAAGGTCATCAGCAGCGCGCCGTCGATCTGCGCGTTGCCGCGGATGTCCAGCACGCCCGCGATGATCGCGCCGGTCAGGTGCAGGTCCTGCTCGGGCGGGCTGTTGTAGGAGCCCAGGTCCACGGAGTAGTTGGGAACCATCATCGAGCTGGAGCGGATGTCCTCCATGTCCGAGGGCTGGGGGTTGAGGGTCGGGTCATCCGGCGCTGTGGGGTGCACCTGCACGAACTTCGTCGCGCCGGTGAACTGCAGCTTGTTGCGCGTCTGGGTGTACCCCTGCGGCGCATCGCTCGTCACCGAGCCCACGAACAGGCAGTCGTGGAACCGGATGTTGTTCGAGTGCGGCTTGGTGTCCACCACGCGCCGCGGCGTGCCGCTGGAGTCGTTCAGGATCAGCGGCTCCGGCAGGTCGAAGAAGCCCGACGTCACCGCCGCCTGGTCCGCGGGCAGGTCCGCCTGGTCCAGCGGCTCGGCCATGGACATCAGGATGAACTGGTTCGGCGGTTTGGCCGAGCTGGGGAGCATGGTGGGATACTGCGTCTCGTCCGCCGTGTCGCCGTAGATGGTGCGCGGGAATCGCGGCTGGGGCCGCGTCTGTCCGGCGGGGATCACCATCCTGCCGTACTCGCCCCACAGCAGGTGCGTGTTGTTCGTCTCGCACCGGATGTACGTCACGCCCACGAACGTGCAGTTCTTGAACAGGGCGTTGAGCCCCTTGGGAATCTGCACGTCCTTGAACACCATGTTCTCGAACACGGGGCGGTAGTAGTAATCGGTGTAGGCGGGGGAGTTGAATGGAGTGCGCTCGAAGTACGCCGTGTCCCAGTTGTCGGGCAGGCCGTCGAGGTTGGTGTCCGGGTCCACGCGCAGGTAGCGCGGACTGGAGCTGCCCGGCGGTTTGGTCTCCACGTAGGTCGCCAGGTTCGCCACCGAGACGCCCAGCTGCGAGGCGACCTGCTGCGCGAAGCTGGCCCCGTCCGCCGCGGCCTGCAGATTGCTCTGCGCCGGCCCGAAGATCGCCACGTTCAGGTCGGGCAGGTCGGTGTCCCCCACCTGGAAGACCATGGGCGACTTGCCGGAGGGCGGGGCGATGGGCCCGCGCAGCACAGGCTGCAGCGCGCCCTGCGCCGATGTCCACGCGCCGCGGTCCACGCGGAACGAGAGCTGCCCCGCGACCTTGGCGTACTGATCCTTCTTGTCGATCACGCCGTCGCGGTAGCCGAGCACCTGGTCGCGGTAGGTGTTGCTGCTGGAGTCATAATCCAGCATCACCTCGCCCGCGTCCCACTTGCCGTTGCGGTTGGCGTCGATGAACCCGAACACCCCGTTCTTGTTGCGGTCGGGGTTGTAGGAATCGATCAGCAGCGCGAGCTCGTCGTCGATGGGCGAGCCGTCGCTGCGGACGAACTCCGGAGGTTCGTGCTCGGCGGGCGTGCCGGCGGTCAGGGCGGGAGAGAGCACCACGCGCCCGTCGTTGTTCTTGTCGAAGTGCTTCAGGAACAGGTCGAACTCGTCCACGTAGCCGTCGCCGGTCACGTCGTCGAAGGCCTGGTCCGGGATGCCGTCGCCGTCGAAGTCCTGCGCGCCGGAGGGAATGCCCGTGGACTCGATCGGGTGGTTGACGCGCAGGCGGTTGTCGCCGTCCACGTCGTAGACCGGCAGCTTCGCGTAAAACTCGTCCAGCTTCGCGTCCAGCAGCGGGTCGAGCTTGCGGAAGTCCGACCGCAGCACCAGCGGGTGCCCGTTCGCCGTGTCCACCGTCGTGTACCGCGAGCCGATGTCGCCGCTCACGATCACGTTCTTGCCGATCATCACGCGCGTGGGGCTGATGATCGCGCTCTTCACGCGCTTCGCGATGCGGAAGTCCTGCATGATCGTCCGCTTCACCGGCTGGCCGGCGCGCCCGTAGGCGAAGTCGTAGCCCGTCACGATCGCGCGGATGTCCGTCCCGTTCGCCAGCGGCGCGTACGTGATCGAGTACGCCAGCGGCGGCGTCACCGAGCCCGGCACCCGCGGCTCAACCGCCACCGCGGGCGTGAACACCCATTCCGTGGACTTGTACTCGTTGCCCATGTCCGCCGGGCGGTTGCCGATCGTCACCGTCGAGATGCCCACCTCCGTGACGATGTCCTGGTCCTGCGCGTGGTCCTCCGCCACCGCCGCCGCCAGGCCCGCGGGCGTGGGCATGTCCTGACGGCCCGTCACCGGCGGCAGGACTTCGTGCTGCCCCAGCGCCGCCAGGTTGCCGCTCCACAGGTTCCACCCGAACGTCCCGTCCACCGTGCTCTTGGAGATGACGAAGCGGCCCGCGGCGTTGCTCAGCCTGCGCGCCGCCACCGACAGCCCCGTCTCCGCCGCGCTCTGTGCGCGCGAGACGTGCAGGTGCGTCGCCGCCGTCGTGATGTTGCCCTTGCTCGAGATCGCCATCGCCACCGCGAGCGACCCGAACAGGATCAGGAACATCATGGCCAGCACCGCCGCGACGCCGCGGCGATGCTTCTTCCAGTGCTTCCTGGTGACGGTGTTTGCCGTCCTCATGTCACGAACTCCGGCCACGCGGGGTTTCATTCAGGGGAACACGATCCAGGTGAGGCGCGTGACTTCCATCGGCTGACTCTGCGTCAGCCCCTGGTACTGCACCGTGACGGTCACACGCAGCGGGAAGTGATCCACGGGGATGGAGGGGTACGCCCCCACGGCGAGCTGCTCGTAGTTGGGCGCCCGCACCGTGTTGAAGTTGTACGGGTCCACCTTCTCCACGGTGACGTGCTGCGACCAGCCCGTCAGCGGCTTGGGGTCGCCTTTTTCATCGAGCACCACGTTGCCGTCGGGGTCGATCTCCGGCACGATGTTGCCGAAGGCGTCCACCGGGCCCGGCAGCGTGCCGCCCAGACCAAAGCTCATCCCGTCCAGATCGTCGAGGTCGTCGATGTCGTCCACCGTGACCTCGCCGCTCTCTCGCCCCCACCCCACAACCGAGGCGGACGGGCCGGTGCCCACCAGCGTCAGGCCCGTGACAGGGTCGTGACGCGGCAGGCGGCGGGTCATCTCCCGGATCTCGTTCGCCAGCAGCATGCCCGTCGCGGCCTGGCTCGACCACGCGTTGGTCCGGGAGAACGAGGCCTGGGCGTCCACGAAGGCGAGCACGCCCACCCCGATGATCACCAGAGCCATCAATGTTTCCAGGAGTGTGAAGCCCTTCCGGGAACTCCTGTTCCGGGAACCCTGGCGCACTGAGCCGATCGTCCTCATGGCATCTCCCTGCCGCGTGGGGCGCACGCCGCCCGGAGAAGTCATCGGTCACTTCACGATCTGACTCATCTTGAAGATCGGGAGGATGATGGCCATCGCGATGAATCCGACGACTGTACCCATCATGAGGATCATGATGGGCTCGATCATGGACGTGACGGCCTTGATGTTCTCGCGGAGCTGCTTGGCGTAATAAACGGAAATCTCGTCAAGCACCTCGCCGAGCTTACCGGACTCCTCACCGGCGCTGATCATCTGCGTCACGGCCTTGGGCAGGATGTCGTCCTTGCCCAGCATGGACGTGAGCTTCTTGCCCTGCTTCACCGAGGCGTGAACCTTGCGCCACAGGCTGCGGAAGATCACGTTGCCCGAGATGTCCCCGGTGATGGCCAGGGTGTCGAGCATGGGCACGCCCGCGTTGATGAGCTGCCCCATCGTCTGAAGCGAGCGGCTGATGTACAGCGAGCGGAACATGTTCCGCAGCACGGGGATCGTCAGCTTGAGCTTGTCCACCCAGAACGAGCCCACCTCCGTGCGGGTGAAGGCGTAGATGCACCCGGCGATCACGGCCACGCCGCCGATCAGCAGGTACCAGTTCTCCACCATGAACTTCGACAGGCCCATGAGGAACTTGGTCGCCCAGGGCAGGATGTCCTCCTTGCCCTCGAACACCGCCGCGAACTTCGGCAGCACGAAGGTGAGCAGGAACACCGTCACGCACACCGCGAGGGTGCCGATGATGCCGGGGTAGATCGCCGCGCCCACGACCATCTTCTTGGTCTCGATCTGCTGGGCGATGTACTGCGCGATGCGGTCGAGCATCTTGCTGAAGCTGCCCGACATCTCCGACGCCCGCACCATGTTCACGTAGAGCGGGTTGAACAGCTTGGGATGCTTCGCGATCGCCTCGCTGAACTGCTTGCCCGCCTCCACGTCCGTCTTGAGCTGCTGCAGCACCTTGCGGAAGCCGGGGTGCGTCGTCTGCTCGCCGATGCCCTCCAGCGCCGCGCGCAGGTTGATGCCCGCGCGGATCATCACCGCAAGCTGCGTCGTGAAGTCGAGGACGTGCTTCTGCGTGGGCTGGCCCTGGTTCAGCTCCTTCAGCCTCGCCAGCAGCCCGCTCGCGCGGACCTCTCCGCCCACCGGCGACAGCGACAGCACGTGCGCGCCCTGGTTGCGCAGCAGCGTCGAGGCCGTGCTCGCGCTGTCCGCGGCGATCACGCCCGACTGCACCTGTCCGCTGCTCGTCCGAATCTGGTAGCGGTAGTTGCCCATGTGAGTCTCGTCCTCCGGCCCCCGCGGGGCGCCCGGGCCCTGCGGGGCCTACCTGCCTCACGCCGCCAGCTGCCGCTCCAGCTTGTCCGGGTACGCCGCCTGCGCGATCGCGTCCTCGCGGCTGATCAGACCGTTGAAGTACAGCTCCGCGATCGAGCTGTCCAGGCTCGTCATGCCGATCGCCCGGTTCGTCTCGATCACGTTCGGGATTTCGAACGTCCTCGCCTCGCGGATCAGGTTCCGCACCGCCGGCGTGCACAGCAGCGTCTCCACCGCCGGCACCATGCCCGGACGGTCGATGCGGCTGAACAGCGTCTGGCTCACCACCGCCTGCAGCGTGTTCGCCAGCATCGAGCGGATCTGGTTCTGCTGCGCCGCGGGGTACATGTCCACGATGCGCTCCACCGTCTGCGACGCGTTCACCGTGTGCAGGGTCGAGAGCACCAGGTGCCCCGTCTCGGCCGCCGAGATCGCCAGGGCCGTCGTCTCCAGGTCGCGCATTTCGCCCACCAGGATGATGTCCGGGTCCTGACGCAGCGCGTGCTTCAGGCCGCTCGCGAAGCTCGGCATGTCCGCGCCCAGCTCGCGCTGCTCGATCACGCACTGCTTGCTCTCGAAGACGTACTCCACGGGGTCTTCGAGCGTGATGATGTGCTTCTTGTACCGCTGGTTCATCGCCTCGATCATGGCGGCCAGCGTCGTCGACTTGCCCGAGCCCGTGTCGCCCGTCACCAGCACCAGCCCGCGGGGCAGGTACGTCAGACGAGCGATCACTTCCGGCAGGTTCAGGTTCGCCAGCGGCGGCACCTTCGTCTTGATCATTCGCATCGCCAGCCCCACCGTGCCGCGCTGCATGTGCGCGTTCACGCGGTAGCGGGCCAGTCCTTCGACCTGGAACGAGAAGTCCGCGTCCTTCTGCTTGCTGAAAATCGCCAACGCTTCCGGCGGAGCCATCTGCTCCACGAACTGCTTCGCGATCTCCGGCGTGACCACCGGGAAGTCCATCGGGGTCATCACCTGGTGCACTCGGATCATCGGCGGCTGACCGCTGATCAGGTGAACGTCGGAGGCGTCGGCCTCGTACGCGGCCTTCAGGATCTGAATCAGGTCCACGGCAAGCTCCCGGTCGGTTCGCCCCGCGCACGGCCGCGCGCGAGGTCGATACTCCCCGTCCCTATCGACCCGCACCCGGCGCGAGTTAACCGACCCGGCCCTGAATTCAGTTATTTGGCGCGTTCGCCCACACGGGGCTCCGTCCCCGCCCGCAGGCGGCGGAGGTTCCCCCGGTGCGTCCACACCACCAGCACCGCCAGCGCGGCACTCACCCCGAGGAACGGCGCACCGTCCGAGAATGTCGCCAGGCGCGACAGCGCCGCGCCCGACAGCGGCCCCGTGGTCGTCGCCCAGATCCACGCCGCGGTGAACGCCGGCAGCGTCAGCCCCGCGAGCATCGACGACACGCTGATGTACCGCCACGCCGCCAGTGCCGCGAGCCACACCAGGAAGCTGCACGCCCCGGGAATCGTCAGGAACGGGAACACCGCCAGCAGCGCGCCCAGCCCCGTCGCAACCCCCTTCCCCCCGCGGAACTTCAGCCAGGGCGAGAAGATGTGCCCCAGCACGCTCGCCGCCATCACCGCCAGCCACCACCACGCCGTGCGCTGAGAAGGTTCGCCGAGCGCCCCCAGCGCCGCTCCTGCGCCCAGCGTCGGCGCAAAGCCCTTCAGAAAGTCCAGCCCGAAGCAGAGGAAGAAGAACTTCCGCCCCAGCACGCGTCCCACATTCGTCGCGCCGATGTTGCCCGACCCGTGCGCGCGGATGTCCACCCCCTTCGCCAGCCCGATCAGGAGCCCGAAGGGCACCGAGCCGCACACAAACCCGAGCAGCACTAAGAGCGGCTCTTTCATCCCGCCAACCGCTCCGGCAGGCGACGCATCAGCTCCGCCCATACTTCATCCGGCCCGCGGCTGGCATCGATCACCAGGTGGTGCGCCGGGTCCTTGCGCGCCATGTCGAGATATCCCTCCCGTACCTTGCGGTGAAACTCGCGCCCGCGGGCCTCGATCCGGTCCGGGCCCTTGCCGTCGCGATCCGCGGCGACGCCCAGCAGCGGATTGATCCGCAGCGCCGCCGTCACCTCGTCCACGTCGAAGATCACCACCACGTCCGGCACCGTTCCTTGCAGCGCGATGTCCGCCGCCGCGGCGATCTCCCACACCGGCAAGCCCCCCGCGTAGCCCTGGTACGCGAACGTCGAGGAGACGAAGCGGTCGGCGATGACCAGTTCCCCGCGGCTGAGCGCGGGCCGGATCCGCTGCTCCACGAGCTGGCTTCGGCTGGCCATGTACAGCAGCATCTCGCACCGCAGCGTCATGTCGTGGTGCGCGTGGTCCAGCAGAATTTCGCGCACCCGCTCGCCGATCGCCGTGCCGCCGGGCTCGCGCACCTCGCAGCAGGTGATCTGCGCCTCCTTGCACACCGAGAGCAGCCGCCGGTACTGCGTGCTCTTGCCCGACCCGTCCGGACCTTCAAAGGCCAGGAACTTGCCGCGCAGCGAGTTGATCCAGGGATAGTCCGTCATCGCCGGGCCAGTGTACGGACGCTCACTTCAGCTCGTGGATGCGCAGCACGCGATAGGACCCCGGCCCGTCCCCGTGCAGGCGGGCGATGTCCTGAAGCAGCCCCGTGGGGTCATCATCCAGGAACTGGATCGCCTTGATCACCGCCGGCCGCTGGCCGGTGTGCAAGTCAACCGGATTCAGTCGGTCCAGCGCATCGAGTGTCGCGGCGCTCCCCTGCCCCCATTCCGCGTTCGTCCCCGACCGCCGAATGCTCCGCGTCAGCAGAAACACAAGCTCAGGCTTCAGACGCAGCGCCGCTTCCAGCCCCGGCAACGGATCCGATCGTCCGCTGGGTTGGATCGTCTCCAGCCACGCCGCCGCTCGCATCCGCACCGGCCCCGTTGCGGGCACCAGCCCATCCGCGAACTGCTCGATCGGGTTGCGGATCACGATGATCTGGAACGACTGGCTGGGGTCCAGGCGCGCGATGGAGCGGATCAGCTCTTCCTTTACGAACTTCAGGCTGCTGGTCATCGCGCCCGAGGCGTCCACCACATACACCACCCGCTTGGCCCGCGCCCCCTCCACGCCCGCAAACGACACCGGAACCGGGGCGGACTCGGCACGCACTGGGGGCGCGGCAGCGGGCGCCTCGACCCGCGCCGGCGGGGCGGGCGTGCTTTCCCGCCGCGGCTCCGGCGATGGTGGAGCCTCCACAGGCTCCGGCAGCACATCGGAGGTCGCGGCAATGGGTTCTGGTTCCGGTTCGGGCTCCGGCTCGGGCTCCGGTTCTGGTTCTGGGTCCGGGGGTGGAGGGGGTGGGGGAGGCGG
>CALJIV010000037.1 GCA_937974035.1 uncultured Phycisphaerales bacterium | reverse complement strand
CCATCGCCCGCGTACAGCACGAGGCGCTCCGACTCTCGCTCCAGTCGGCCCCGCAACTCGAACAGGCGCTGGAACAGCGCTCCGACGCGCCGCACGGGCTGCTCGGCGACAGCCCACTTGGCCCGTTTCTCCTTCCACGCCTCGAACGCCGTTACGCGGTCAGGATCATCAGCGAACGCGAGAGTGATCGTTTCGTCGTCCTGCTTCACGTTGCGACTTGGCTGGAACTGGGCTTCTCCCTCGGGGCTGGCCCAGCCGGGGAGCACCCAGTCAGCGATTGCCTTCGGCGGCGGATCGCAGGGTGTCTCCTCCGGGCGCTTGACCCATAGCACGACTGCCCCGTCGTCAGCCTCCTGCCCGAGCCGAATGGCCGGGTGCCGGGGTAGCGTGGTGAGATCGAGCGTCCAATCGTGGTCCGTCCAGCGCCGCACCACCGGCGAGCGTCGGCGTGCGACCTCGGCCAAAAAGCGCATGACCTGTGCGACTCGCTGCTTGGCGTCCGATTGTTCGTCAACGCTGCTCACCGCCGAACTCCCTCTGGAACTGCTGACTCTGGAACTGCTGAATGCCTCGCCTGAGAGGCCCGTGCTCCTTGAGGCGATTAGATGAACCACGGCGTCCGTTCGAGAACGTGGTGAAGGCGAAACGCCCCACCTTGACGGAGGAACGCCGCCGTCAGATAGGCGATGTCTCCTGCATACTTCGTCGTGACGGGTTCGGCGCACAGCGAATCTGTTGACGCCCAGTTCAGTTTGGTCAGGCTCAGAATCTGCACGGCGATCGCGCGCAGATCAGGCGGGATCGGGCGACCGTCAGGACGTTCGGTGCGGACGTTCACTTCGAGCACGACAGGCGTACCCGTCGCCTTCCGGTACGGATTGAACCCCGTGGTCGAGACGTACACCTGATTGCGTCCCCCGATGACGTAGTTCCCGCGCGCCAGCGAGCCGTCAGTGTCGGGACGGCGGTCGTAGAACCGAAGGCCATGCCCAATGTTCACCCACACAAAGGAGTAGATGCCATTCGGCCTGACTGAGCGGGCGGCGTCAAGGAGCACCGCCCGATCCTCGTGCGAGAACCGCTTGCTGTAGTGGAAGTGGATGTGCGGCGATTCAGGGAGCGTCAGCCGGTTCAGTGCGGCACGGACAAGTTCTCGAAGGTGCCGGTGCCGGTCCTCGAACTTGAACGCCTGCGTGTTCGCGGAGTAGAACTCCCAGTGACCGAACGAGTTGAAGACGTTGGCGTACCCCATCAACCGCTCGTTCGGTCCGCGCTCGCTCTGCGTGTATGACAGCCCCACGAAGAAATCAGCATCCGGCAGCGCATTGGGGAGCACCCACGGGCGGACGCCGCACTTCGCGGCGAGATTCAGGGCCAGATTTAGGTCCTTCCAATCGGGGTTGTTGAGCGTGGGTGTGTCAACCATCTGGCAGGGCACACCGCGCTCAAACATCAACCGCTTGACGGCGTAATACGGTGAGGCTTCGTCATCGAGCGCGAAGCGGGACTCTGGTGCCTCTACCAGAAAAATACGCCGGAGTGACTCATCTCCGCACCACTCGTGATGCTCCGTGAGTAGCCGCTCGCAGTCCGCGCGCATGCGCGAGAGTTCGGCCACTGTCACGACTGATGGATAGGTGAAGCGGACACCGAAGGTCCGCTCCGCGCCCTTGTACTTGAACTTGCCCGCCTTGAGGCGTTCGATGAGAGCCTCCATGCGACTCCGGGAGCCCTCGAGGCACACGGGGATCAACTCGATCTGCTTCGGGTCATGGGCGTAGGACCCAAACCGCGTGATGCCGTCGCGGATGTCGGCGCTCTGCTGGCGGTCATTGAAAACGACCTTCGGCTCTTGCAGCCCAGTGACAGCAAGTACTGTCCGAGGGTCGGCCCTGCGCACCAGTGACGCGGGGGCAGGGTCCAGCCGGACGAGAGATGTCCCAAGACGCAGGGGAAAGATCGTCTTGGCAACCAGTGAAGCCGTGGCGAGCGTCTTCGCGGCGCGAATCCGTGCCGCTGTGGGTACGGACACGAGGCTGTGTGCCCGCTGCACCTTGTGAAAGTCGAAGTCCGGACAGCGCTGCTGGACGATTGAGGCGATGAGGCGCACCGGGAGGAACGGGATTACTTCGGTGACTGGCACTGTCCGTTCAAGACCCGTGTCCTCCTCCGTGACGATGACGTGTTCGTCATCAAGGCGAACAATCCGCCCCTCTCGCCAACCCTGCCACTGGAACGCGCACAGCCGTCCGACCAGTTCCTCTGGCCTGATGATGTGCCGCAGGGCCGCGACGGAGGCGACGTTCTTCACCTGCAACTCGTAGTCGATGCACAGGTACGCGCCCGCGCCGTACCCACGCAGGCGGAAGGCGTACCCCGGATAAAAACGGACGAACCGCCGAACCTCGTCCTGGGCGTCGAGGTCGTTCCCGCGCCGGTGGGCTTCGAGTGTGCCATGCCAGAAGTGGTCGATATGCCAGTTCTGTCCCTTCAGCGCAGCGGCGAGCAGGTTCAGAACCTCCCCGCGCTGATCCAATAGGACAGCGTCGTCCAGCGGAGCACCTTCTGGACTCGTCACGCGGAGCGGGAACAGGTTCGTGAACTCGTCTGGACTCGCCTCCACGGGTGCGGCCGCGCGGCGGTACTGCGCTTCTCGCCGTTCAATATCGTTGAACAGCGTCACCCGCGTTTCCGATTCGGTCACGACGTAGAGCGGCGCGGGCAGGCCCGCTTTGGCCATGACCTCACGCATGGTGTTCGTCCCCTCGTTGACGAGTTGGACGTACGGGGTGCCTTCCGAATCCCGCATCCGGGAGAGCCACTCTGTCAGGATGGGGTTGTTGCGCAACGTCTCAAGCCGTATGTCCGAGAGACGAAACTCGCCGGGCACGACTTGCCCCCGCTGCCGGAGTCGCCCCGGATTGCGCACGACGAAGGCGTCGCGGTACGCCTCACAGGTGATGGGTTCCCCCACGCCGTAGTCGCGGTGTGCTACAGCGTTGACGATTGCCTCGTCGATGGCGATGGGCGGGTATTCGTGCTCATCCCGGAAGCCGCCTTCGGGGCGACGGACCTGATAAACCTTGAAGAAGCCGGACTCGCGGAAGAACGCGCGGATGCGCCGAATCTGTTGAGCAACAGGGCCGGTGAATCGGCGTTCCAGCGTCGGGGTGCCTCGCTTATCACGCTCGGCGATAGGAACCTCGAACCGCAACAGTCTGATATAGCGCGCCCCAAGAACCCGATCCGGGTTCGCGGCGAAGAACAGATACCCGACGTTGGTGAAGTACCGCGCCCCCGCCCGGCCATCGGCAGCGCCGAGGCTTACGAGCAGGTCCTCCGTCGTGCGACTGTGATTCACATTGGGCAGCGCCTGCTTTCGGTACTCGGCGAGCACGTCGGGATCGATCTGCTGATCGTCGAAGGGGCAGCACTGCGCGACCTCGAAGTTGACGATTCCCTTCTGGCGCTTAAGCGCCTCGTGCTGAGAATCGTCACCGAGCAGGTTTTGTCGGCCAGTGCGAATCCAGAATCGCGGGTTTGATTCGGTCGTCTCGCAGATCAGCGTGGGGTTGAAAGCAGCGTACACCAGCAGGACCTGCCGACTCGTCCCGGAAGCGTCGGTGAGTGGGACAAGGCGGCACTGCGCGCAGTGATTCCGTAGCCGCGCGCCGATGTTACCGAGCCGATTGACCGCATCTTCGTCAAGGTGATCGACCCCGAGCAGCGTCCCGTCGTCAGCCACGCCGAGGACAAGCAATCCTCCGCGCGGCGAGCCATTGGTGAACGCGCAGACCGTCTCCATCACCTTGTCCCGGAGCGAAAACAGGTGCTTCTTCAAGTCCTCCCGTGCTGCTCCGACCGGACCGACCTGTTTCCGGTCGAACTCCTGACCCTCGAAGTCCTCCGAGCGAGCGGCCAGAAGGAATTGGCGGTACGATGCCGGGTCGTCGAAGACAACCTTTGGACTCGGGGGATAGGGAGGCGGTTGTTCCACGGACGTCATCGTACCGGAAGCAGGTGCGGCGGGGGCGGTCTTCCGCTGTCAAACGCGGCCCATCAGCGACTCAGCCAGACTCCTCTCGCATGGGGGCTTCCCGCTGTTGCCATGTCTCGATCAGGAACTCGCTGATGGCCGAGGCCGTGTGTGCGTCGCCCGCGTGTGTGCGCAACGCGCCAATGCCCGCGACAGTGTTCGCTAGCCTGCCGAGAATCTGCTTGAGGTCGGGTGCCAGATCGGGGCGGTCGGGAGAGAGGTTCAGTTGCCGGGCGACTTCCCGGTACAGAGGAGCGATGGAGCGGTCGGCGGGGAGGGCCACGCCGAGCCGGTGCAGGATCGTGCTGCACACGCTCTCCACGGTCGAGCAGGCAGCGCGGATCGCGCCATCCGGGCACGACGCGACGAGGGCGAGAGCGTCCTTAAGGTGGTGCCGCACCGTGTCTAGGTCGAGCATGTCGGCGGCGTCGCGGTCGGCAGTGGCGGCGGGCGTTTGAGCACCGATGGCGAGGAGACGATAGCCGCCCGCGTGCTTGACAAGTTCGTACCCGTCGGCGCGGAGAGCGAGATTGCCAACGGGCTGTTGGATTCTGAACCGGCGGGGGCTGACTTGGCGTTCCGCTTGGCGCAGAACGGTGCATCTGGACGGACCCCGGGGCGGCTGGCGCAGAAAACATCGTGTTTCTAGGCGGAAGCCTGATTCCGGCGGAAAATCAGGGCCTAGACTCGCGCCCGGAACTCGGCCTCGGACGGGCCGGGCTGGTAGTCTTGAAAACCGGTATACCCGTCAGGGTATCAGGTGTTCGAATCCCCTCCCCACCGCTTCGCACGCAAGGTGAGCGCGCCTTTACATGCTTTTATTCGGCGCGCGGCGCTTCAATCCGCCCACATGCGACGCGCGATCCGGGTGCTCTGTGTGGACGACAACGACTTCGTGGCGGAGGCGGTCCGCCGCAAGCTGGCGCTCAACGGCGAGTTCGAGTGGGCGGGGTGGCTGCCCGACGCGCGGGCGCTGACGCAGAAGGTGCGGGAGGCGCGCGCCGACGTCGTGCTCCTCGACATCGACATGCCCGGCAAGGACTCCTTCGAGGCGCTGGCGGAGCTGGCGACGGCGCACCCCGAGGCGCGCGTCATCATGCTCAGCGGCTACGTCCGAGGCGAGTACATCGACCGCGCCGTGGAGGCGGGGGCGTGGGGGTACGTCAGCAAGAACGAGCGCACCGAGGCGATCCTGGAGGCGATCCGCCAGGTCGCCGCGGGGAACTTCGCGATGGGCGCGGAGGTGGAGGCGGAGATCCGCCGCAGAAGAACGTGAGGGGTTACGGAACTGTCTCGGCGGGGTGCGTTTCGGCTTCGTCGATGTTGCGCGGCTCCCAGACGACCTTGGCCGCGCCCAGGAGCGTGCCTGTGGCGAAGGCCAGGTCCACCTGCGCGATCTGGTAGTCGGCGAGGGCGCGGGCCTCGCTCAGCTCCGCCTCGGCGAGGCGCGTGGCGGCGTTGAGCACGTCGGTGCTGGTGGAGCCGCCCAGGTCGAACTGCCGCTGCTCTCCCAGCAGCGCGCGGCGGTTGAGGATCACGGACTGCCGCGCCGCGAGCACACGCTGCCACCCCGCGTTGATCGCGTCCACGGCGTTGAGGACCTCCTCGGTGATCGCCAGACGCCGCGCTTCTTTCGTCGCAAGGCGCTGGAGCCGCTGGAGGATCGCCATGCGCAGGCGGGACTTGGCCGCCTCGTTGCCCAGCGGGATCTCGGCGGTCAGGCCCAGCTCCCAGTCCTCGAAGCGGTTGCGCTGCAGGGTGTGGAAGGCGTCCTGCGCCGAGCCGCCCAGGCCGTTGATGCGGTAGGTGTAGTCGAGCGTCAGCAGCGGGAGGGTCTGATTGCGCGCGAAGGCGATGTTGGCGGCGTCCGCGGCGAGCCGCAGCTCCATCTCCAGCATTTCCATTCGTGTGTCGAGGGCGCGGGCGACCAGCTCCTGCGTGTCGAAGACGTACTCCACGGGGTCGGGGGGCGTGGAGGTGACGATCATCGTCGGGGTGTCGAGCGTCAGTCCCGGCAGGTTGATGATGCGCTTCAGCTCGCGCTGACGGAGAAGAACGTTGTTCTGCGCGGTGATGATCGCCTCGAGGCGCTCGGCGACCCCCGCCTGCGCCCGCGTGACCTCGATGGGCGGAGAGAGCCCCGCGTCCACGCGCCGCTGAGCGCGGGCCTCCTGCTCGACCGCCAGCTCGTACTGCTGCTGGGCGACCTCGAGCTCGCGCCGCGCCTGGAAGAGCCGCCAGTAGGCGCGGTCCACCGCCGCGAGCTGCCGGATCACCTCGAGCTTCGTCTGCGCCTCGACGCTCTGACGGTTGTAGCCCGCGATGCGCAGCGCGGCGGTGTTGGCCCGCCGCCCCGCGCCGCGGAGGAGGTTGTGGGAAAGCGAAAGCTCCACGTCCGCGGCGAAGCTGGGGTTGAGCGTGGAGAACTGGTTGTCGTTCTCGTTGCGCGACATCGGCAGGCCGACGGTGACGGAGCCGCCGGTGCGCGTCGGGATGCGCACGCCGGGGATGATGGTCAGGTTCTTGGCCTGCGCGGAGGCGAGGTCGGTCGCGGTGGGGGAGTCGAACTCCGAGTAGCCGGCGCGGAGGGTGAAGAGGGACTCGAAGCGGGCTTCTTCCTCCGAGACCTGCTCCGCGGCGATGGTGGGGGCGACGAGGGCCACGGCGAGGTCGAGGTTGTGGCGCAGGGCGCTGGCGCGGCCTTCTTCGATGGAGAGCTCGATCTGCGTCACGTTCTCGAAGCGGCGGCGGGCGGCCTCAACGTCGGGGGGAGCGCTCTCGGCGGGGCGGCGGTACTGCTCGATCGGGGCAGGGGCGATTTCGCGCAGGCGCTCCAGCGCCACGCGCCGGGCGTAATCCTCCTCGGCGGGCGCGAAGGGGTTGCCGCCGCAGCCGGCGAGGGCGAAGCAGACCAGACCTGTGAGGCATCGACGCACGGAGAGCTCCCTGCACCCCTGGGACGGACACAGTACCCATTGTTCGGGGGCGAGGTTCGCCGATTACCAGATGAAGCGCATATCGCCGACGTTGGGGGCGAAGCGGACGCCCGAGCGCTTGGGTGCGGGGAAGTAGACGAAGAACGCCTTGCCGATGAGCAGGTCGCGGTGCACGACGCCGGGGGTGGGGTCGATCTCCGCGACCCAGGGATCGGGCGTGCCCCACAGGCGGGCGTCCAGGCTCATGGGGCTGTTGTCGCCGAGGGTGAAGAACTGGTCCTGGTTGAGGAAGGCGGTGCTGGAGGGGGCGGTGGCCTTGGCGGGCAGGCCGTCCTTCTCGCCGCGGTAGAGGGCGGGTGTGTAGTAGATGTCCCGCGAGAGGGCGACGCGGTAGAGCGTGAAGGGGCCGCCGGAGAACTCGAAGCGCGCCCCGCTGGAGCGGTAGTTCTCGGGGCGGACGAGGAAGTGGTGGCCCATGCCCTGGACGGCTTGCAGGTCGTAGCCGGTGCTGTGGAGCAGCCGCTCGGAGGGGGACCAGTCGTACTCCGCCGCGACCACGCGCCGGTCGTCGATGAAGAGCTGCAGGGACTGGTCCACGTGCCAGAAGTCGATGTTGGTCACCTTGCCCGCGGCGAGGGGGCGGGCAAGCTCGGCCCGCGCCAGCTCCTTCCAGGGGGCGTCGGGCGTGGCGGGGCGCATGGTGAGAATCGCCGTGGAGCCTTCCACTTCGGCGCGGAACTCATGCCCGCGGGCGTTGACGACCGCGGCGACGCGCTGGCCCTCGGATCCCGGCCGCACGCCCATCGAGAGGCGCAGGTCGCCGGCGGGGAACTCCGAGCCGCGATAGGACTGCTCGTTGTAGGGGACGCGGTCCACGAGCCGGTTGGAGGCGTCCCACGCCAGAGAGGTGGGGGCCTGGCCGGAGTAGGTGTAGTCCTTGCCCTCTACGTCCCAGTCGCGGGCGGTGGAGGAGGAGGGCACCCACGGCGGGCGGAACTGGCGGGAAGGGTTGGAGAGGGGGGCGTACTCGCTGCTGAAGACGAGCTGCCACATCGCCCGCTGCGCCGCCTCGGGCTTGCGGGCCACGTGCCACTTATCTCCCTCCCAGCGCAGGTCACGGGCGAGGGTCTCCGGGTCTTCGCCGGGCTGCACCGGGCGGACGAAGACGTCGCCGTCGATCAGCGCGATCATCTCGTTGGGCAGGCCGATCAGCCGCTTGATGTAGTTCTCTCCCGGCCTGCTGGGGTTCTTGAAGACCACCACGTCCCAGCGCTTGGGGTCGTAGACCGAGTAGAGGTACTTCATCACGAAGATGCGGTCGCCCCAGTTCCGCGGCATGTTCCTTGGGCCGATCTTCATGCCCGTCATGGGGTCGGTGGCGGTGATGTTGGGCTGCACCGCCAGGGGCACCGACTGCGTGACACGGTCCGCGTACTCCTTGGGGCCCTCCGTCCATTCGTAGCCCGAGTAGGGGCTTTTGAAGGACATGTGCGCGCCCAGGAGCGTGGGGGCCATCGAGCCCGTGGGGATCACGAAGGCTTCGATGACGAAGCCGCGGAACACGAACGCCATCGCGAAGGCGATGATGATGGAGGTCAGCGTCTCCTTGACGGAGGTCTGCTGCTCGGGCTTGCTCGCCGACTGGGCCATGAAGGCGAAGGGTAGCCGGGTTTACTCGGGCTTGGCCTTGCGGTTCAGCTCGCTGGCCGCCAGCTTCCGCCGGACCGCGCCGTAAAGGGTGCGCGGGCGGGGCTGGGCGGGGGCCGGCGAGGGCTGAGCCGTGGGCGCGGGGGGCGGCGTCACAGGCGCGGGCGGAGGAGCGCTCGCTTCTCGGGGCTCGCCGCCACCCCCGCTGTTGCCATTGCCACCGCCGCCCTTGCCGCGGCCGCGCCGACGCTTGCGGCGACGGCCGCCCTGGCGGGATTCGCCGCCCTCGGCCTGCTGCTGCCCATCGCCGTTGAGGTGCGGCTCGCCTTCCGCGGCCTTCTCGACGCGGGGCTCGGGGGCGGGCTCGGAGGTTTCGCCCTGCTCGGGGGCGGGCTCGTGCGAAGGCTGAGATTGGGCCTGCTCCGCCGACTCACCCTCGGCGCGGCCGCGGCCACGACCGCGCCGGCGACGGCGGCGGCGACGGCCGCCCTGACGGGGCTCGCCCTCGGTCGGCGCGGATTCGGAGGAGGCTTCGCCCTGCTCGGGGGCGGGCTCCTGTGCCGCGTCGGGGGCCGGGAGCGGGTTGACGATCGGAGCGTCGCCCCACTCGTCATCGTCGCCCATGCTGACGGGTGCGGGTTGAGAAGAGGACTGTGGCGCGGGCTGTGCCGCGCGGAGGCGGTTCTGGTAGCCGCCCTGGCGCTGCTGGCCGTTGTTGTGCGCTTCGCGGCTTTCCTCGCCGGCGTCGGAGCGGGATTCGCCCTTCGTTTCGGCCTTGTCGCTCTTCTCGCCCTTGTCGCCGCGGCCGCGCCCACGCCCGCCGCGACGGCGGCGCTTGCGTCGGCCGGAGCGCTCCTCCTGCTGAGGCTTGGACTCCTGCTCGGAGAGGGGCTCTTCGTCGAGCTCGATGGGGTGGACGTCTTCCTCTTCGGCCTCGGGCTCTGGCTCGGGCGGGAGCTGCGCGGCCTCCTCTTCGGGGCTGATGGCCCAGTCCATCTCGCCGGGCTCTTCCCACACGGCGAGGTTCTTGGGCTTGCGCGGCTGGGGGAGGTTGGAGGTGTCGATGTCCGCCCCCTGCTGGTCGTAGGCGTAGAAGGTGACGCGATCGACGGGGACGGTCTCGCTCACGCGGACGTCCACGTGCTTGCCGTAGATGCGCTCGATGCGGGAGAGGAGGCGCCGCTTGGTGCTGAGCAGCTCGCTCGCCACGCGCGGGGCGACGACCATCTCCACCTTGGCGACCTTTTCCACGTCGAGGATCGCGGCCATGTCGCGCAGGGCGTCGGAGGCGACGGAGTCGGGCCGCTGGAGCATGCCTCGCCCGCGGCAGGTGGGGCAGTCGGTGAAGTGCATGCTCTCGTGGCTGGGGCGCATGCGCTGGCGCGTCATCTCGAGGATGCCGAACTCGGAGATGGGCAGGACGGTGGTCTTGGCGCGGTCGCGCTTGAGGCGCTCCTTGAAGCGGTTCTCGATGTCCTTGCGATGGCGCGGGTCGCGCATGTCGATGAGGTCGTTGATGACGATGCCGCCCATGTCGCGCAGGCGGAGCTGGCGGCAGATCTCGTCCACGGCCTCGATGTTGGTCTGGTAGGCGTTGGTCTCGGCGTCGCGGCTCTCGCGGCTCTTGCCGGAGTTGACGTCGATGGCGACCAGGGCCTCGGTCTGGTCGATGACCAGCCGCCCGCCGCTGGGCAGGGGCACCTCGCGCGCGTGGATGAGCGCGATCTGCCGCTCGATGCCGAAAGCGTGGAACATCGGCGTCTTGTCGGAGAAGTGCAGGAGCTTGGTCGTGCCGCGGGGCGCGACGATCTTCATGAAGCGGCTGGCGCGGCGGAGGGCCAGCTCGTTGTCGATGATGACCTCGCCGATGTCGTTGGTCAGCATGTCGCGCAGGGAGCGCACGAGCAGGTCGCTCTCGCTGTAGAGCAGGCGAGGCTTGCCGCCGGCGCGCAGGCGGCGGTCCATGTCCTTCCACAGCCGCTGGAGATAGGCCAGGTCGCGCTTCAGCTCGGCCTTGGTGCGGGAAAGGCCCGCGGTGCGGAGGATGAACCCGAAGCCCTCGGGCAGGTCGAGCTGGTCGAGGATTTCGCGCATCTGGCGGCGCTGCTCCTCGTCCTCCACCTTGCGCGAGACGCCCACCTTGTCCATCTGGGGCATCATCACGAGGAAGCGGCCGGGGATGGAGAGGTAGCTGGTGACCGTCGGCCCCTTGGTGCCGACGCCCTCCTTGAGCACCTGCACGATGACCTCGTCGCCGCGGCGGAGCGCGGCCTGGATGGGCGGGCGCTCGCGGCGGGGGGTCTTGAAGCCGACGCGCTCGGTGGTGTCGTCGCCTTCGCCGGGGAAGTAGCGCGGGTGCAGGTCGGTGACGTGGAGGAAGCCGTTCTCGCCGCAGCCGAAGTCCACGAACGCCGCCTGGATGGCGGGCTCGACGTTGACGACGCGGCCGACGTAGATGTTGCCGACGCGCGACGCCTGGGAGAACTTCTCGACGTACAGCTCCTCCAGCTTGCCGTCCTCGACGATGGCGACGCGGCACTCCTCGCCGGGGACGTAGTTGATGAGCATCTGCGCGTGGGGAGTTGATTCGGACATAGGGCCCTTTCGGCCGCCCGGGCGGTGACGCCGGACGGTGGCGCGGCAAAGCGCGGCGCCGGAACTGGGGGCGGCGAAGGGGGTGGGGGGATCGCGCCGGAGGAACGCTCGGTCGGGCCTTGAAACGTCCGGCCCGCGCTCCCGTGGGTCTCGCCGTCGGCGGGCTCGTTGATGAGCCGCGGCCTGACGGGGCCTGGGGAGCCTCGCCCGACGGGGTTGGGGGCTGTCTCAGCCGATTCGGCCCTGGGGCCGGTTTTACGTCAAGCCGGCGGCGGGGCCGCGAACAACCCGGTCGTCTGACCCTGGGACGTCGGGCAGTTGCCGCGTGCCCAGGGCCAAGTCTGATCCGGCACGACGCGGATCACGAAGACCCCTGCGCCGCACCGCTGGTTTCTCTTTCCCTCGGCTTGCTCGGCGGAACGACCGTCGATGACCTCAGGAACGTTTTTCGAGCCCGGCTCCACTGGGAGGCACGGGCGTCGGAATCGAGAAACGGGGCCTCTCGGCCGCGTGCTCGCGGCGGATTCTAGCAAGCCCCACCGGAGCCCGCAGAAGCGGCGGGGTGAGGCGGTTCGACTGCTTGTCCACATTCAGGGCATGTGGTCATGCGAGATCCCGCTTTCGCCGCCTGCGTTGGTTTGACGCTTGAGCGGGAGCCTTCGGCGGCGAGGTCACTCATGAAGCCGGCGAGCGGTGAGCGGGGCGGTTTACTCCGCCGCGCGGCCGTCGAACGCCTCGGGGACGATCTTCCGTGCCCGGTCGCGCAGCAGGGTGGAGATCTGGACGTCGGAGTCGAGCGTGAGCGCCTGGCGCGCGACGCGCTCGCACTGCTGAACGGTCACGCTGCGGATGAAGCGCTTGAGCTGCGGGATGACCGAGCTGGTGACGGAGAGCGTCCGCAGCCCCAGGCCGATCAGCAGCATGGCGTATTCCAGGTCTCCCGCGGCTTCGCCGCAGCAGGAGACCGGGGTGTCGTGGCGGCGCGCCGCGCGCACCACGTCGCGGATCAGCTTGATGACCGCGGGGTGGGTGGGCCGGTAGAGGTGCGCGACGCGCTCGTTGATGCGGTCCACCGCCAGGGTGTACTGCACCAGGTCGTTGGTGCCGATGGAGAAGAAGTCCACCTCGCGGGCGAAGCTCTCCGCCTGGATGGCGGCGCTGGGGACCTCCATCATCATGCCCACGTCGATGTCGGGGTTGAACTTCAGCCCTTCCTCGTCCAGGTCCTCCATCACGTCGTTGAGGATGAACTTGGCCTGGCGCAGCTCGCCGATGGAGGTGATGAGCGGGAACATCATCGCCACCGGGCCCAGGGCGCTGGCCCGCAGGATGGCGCGGAGCTGCCGCTTGAACATCGGCACGCTCCGCAGGCAGTAGCGGATCGAGCGGTTGCCGAGGAAGGGGTTGCGCTCGGGGGTTTCCTCGCGGCTCTGGGTGTACTTGTCCGCGCCCAGGTCCACGGTGCGGATCACCACCTTCTTGCCCTCGGCCAGCTCCACGCACCGCTTGTACGCCTTGAAGTGGTCCGCCTCGGTGGGCTCGACGTTGGTCGTGAGGTAGAGGTACTCGGTCCGGTAGAGGCCGATCCCCTCGCCGCCGGCGCGGTAGACCTTGGTCACTTCGTCGGGCAGCTCGATGTTCCCGAGGACGTGGATGTGGACGCCGTCGAGCGTGATGCACGGCAGCTTGGTGACGTCCTCCAGCGAGACGCGGTACAGGCGGCGCTGCTCGATGAAGCGCCGGTACTCGGCCAGCGTCGCCTCGTCGGGGTTGAGGACGACGGTGCCCTTGTCCCCGTCCACGATGATGGGCATGCCGTCGTAGGCGTTGCGCAAAAGCGTCTGGCACCCGACCACGGCGGGGATTTCCAGCGCCTTGGCGATGATCGCCGTGTGGCTGGTCATGCCCCCCAGGTCGGTGGCGAAGCCCAGGACCTTGGAGCGGTCGAAGCCCGCGGTCTGGGAGGGGGTGAGGTCGCGGGCGACGATGACGGTGTTCTCGTCGGGGTGCGCGAGCTTGCGGCGCTGGTTGCCCGAGAGGTGGGTGAGCAGGCGGTGGGCCAGGTCGTCGATGTCGTTGACCTTGGTGGCGAAGACCGAGTCGCCCGCGTGACGGAAGCGGTCGGCGAGCGAGGCGAGCGTCTGGTCCGTGGCGTACTCCGCAGTGACCAGGTCCTTCTCGATCATCGACTTGATCTGGCGGACGAGGTTGGGGTCCTGGAGCATCCCGATGTGGAAGCGGAAGATGCCCGCGGTTTCCTCGCCCATTTCCTTCTGGGCGCGTTCGAAGACGCGCTTGATCTCGGCGACGGAGGTAGCGATGGCCTCGTCGAGACGGCGGAGCTGCTCGGGGACCGCCGCGGGGGGGATGCTCCGGCGCGTGACGTGGTGCACCTCTTCGTCGGCGACGAGGACGGTTCCGATGACGATGCCGGGTGAGACGGGCAGGCCCTTGAAGACCTGCATGGGCGGCGCGTCGCTCGCCTCCTGGCCCGCGGAGGGAGGGGGAGGCGGGGGTGGTGGAGGAGGAGGCGGCGGGGGTTGTTTGCGCTTACTAGCCAACGTGCGAGTCCGGCCCCGATCGTCAGGGGCGGGGATTCTAACGCCGGGGAGTGCCCCCTTGACTCGGAGAGCAAAATTGGCTCTCATTGTGCAGGGCTGGCCGTCCGCGGCCGGGCCCGTCTCCCCGGCATGGCCGGGTGCGGGACGCAAGGAATCTCTGGCGGACCAAGGAAAGTTCATTGCGCCGGGCCCGTCTGGCTGAAGGTTGCAAGGGCCTGCTTCCAGGAGCGCAGCAGAGAGTGTGTGTGCGACGGCGTGAACGGGCCATGGGGCCCGGATCGCTGACACGGACAGATCCATGGTTCGTAAGCCCGAGCGCCGGTGGGCGTTCCGGGCTGCCGTGGAGAAACGCGGCTTGATCCCAGCGACCGGGGTTCGCCCGGGAACCCCTGGGGGTTCGGGCTGGGGCAAAGCGAAGCCAGGTGTGAAGGACCGCGCTGGGAGCGCGGGGGAGCTTTTCGCATGGACATGCACGGGGGAGGTTCCAGGCGCCGTCGGCGCCGCGGTCGCGGCAGAGGGGGTCGCCACGCCGGCTTTCAACAGGCGGGGGGGACGGCGACGCAGCCCCGACCTCCCCAGCAGAACCAGCAGCCCGCCCGGCAGCAGCGGGTGCTGGATGTGGACGGCCTGCCCATCGAGCTTCCGCCCAACGCCAAGCGCTTCGAAGACCTGACTTCGATTGACCCCCAGCCGCGTCTGACGCTGGAGTACCCCGGCTGCCCGGCCTCGTGCCGGTTGATTGACCTGTTCTGTCCGATCGGTCGTGGTCAGCGCGGGCTGATCGTCTCTCCTCCCAAGGCGGGCAAGACCACGCTTCTGAAGGACATCGCCATCGCCCTGCTCCGCAACCACCCGGACGTGGAGGTGGTGGTGCTGCTGGTGGACGAGCGGCCGGAGGAGGTGACGGACTTCCGGCGCACGTTCGTGTCTCCCGCGGCGACGGGCGGCGTGGCGCTGGCGAACGAGATGCTGGCCCGCGGCGAGGGGCCGAAGCTGGTGGAGGAGGCCAACGCCGGGGCCGGGCCGATCACGCCCCCGCGCCAGCGCTGCCGCGTGATCGCCTCGAGCAACGACCACCCGGTGGAGCGGCACATCGAGGTGTGCATCCAGACGATCGACCGTTGCAAGCGGATGGTGGAGGCGGGGCGGCACGTGGTGGTGCTGATGGACTCGCTGACGCGCGTGGGGCGTGCGTTCAACCAGAGCCGCAAGCACGCCAGCAGCGGGCGGACGCTCAGCGGCGGGCTGGACAGCAAGGCGCTGGAGGTGCCGCGTCAGCTCTTCGGCAGCGCCCGCAACACCGAGGAGGCGGGGAGCCTGACGATCATCGCCAGCTGTCTGGTGGACACGGGCGGCCAGGCGGATCAGGTGATCTTCGAAGAGTTCAAGGGCTCCGGGAACATGGAGCTGATCCTGGACCGCAAGATCGCGGAGCGGCGCATCTTCCCCGCGATCAACCTCGCCGAGAGCGGCACGCGCAAGGAGCACCTGCTGCTGACCGAGCAGGAGGTCAAGACGATGACGGCCCTGCGCCGCCGGCTGCTGGCGATGCCGCCGTATCAGCAGGTGGAGCAGCTTCTGGCGGCGCTCAAGCGTTTCCCGACCAACGCGGGGCTTGTGGGCAGCGTGAGCTGACGCGACGCCTTACGTGGCGATCAGCGGCAGCACCTTTTCCACGAACAGGAAGCTGGCGAACCCCAGCAGCGCCATCACCACGACGATCTGCACCGTCATGACCGCGACCTCCTTGGGGAAGGTGCGCAGGTCATACACCCGCACCGCCTTGTACGCGATCGAGGTGAACAGGGCGCAGGGCAGGATCAGCAGATACCACCACGAGTGCGCTTCGATGGGGTCGATGAACGGGGTGTAGGCGAGCATCGTCACGGCTTGGCCCCCTCGTTCTCGTCGGACTTGCGGTCGGGCCGGGGCCGGCCGGGAAAGCCCGCGTCGATCACGGCGATGAGGTTGAGCATTCCGGCGAGGGTGGCGAAGAGCGTGCCCAGCTCGTTGACCTTGCCGACCGAGGAGCGGTTGGGAGCGGAGCCGGGCTCGGCCTTCACGAACACGGGGACGCGAAACTTCCCCTGGTTGGTGGAGATCTCTTCGATGACGCGCTTCTCGTCGGGGTAGGCGGAGCGGCGGGACATGCGGGCGAGGTCCGCGGCGTTGACGATGCCCCGGACGCTGGGGTCGTAGCCCTTGAAGTGCTCCTGATGGACCCAGTCCACGCCGAAGGCGAGGGGGCCGACGAGGGCCTGCCCGATAAACCAGACGCGGTTTTCCTTGCTGTCGATGACGTCGATGCCGCCGACGAACATGCCGCCGAAGAAGAGGCCCAGGACGCCGAGGGCGACGAGCCCGCCCCGGGCACGCTCCCCGGAGATGAAGTGTCCGAGCCCCGGAAAGAGGGCGGCGGCGAGGAGGGCGAGGAACCGCGGTTCAGAGGTTGAGTCGGTCTTCATGCCGGGAGACCCGCGGTGAATAGTTGGTGGATAAGAGCGGGGCGGGGGTCGGATTGACTTGGCGCGGGTGGATTGTACTGTACCGCCGCATTTGGGCGGGACGGGCAAGTGGTCCCGGTCGCCGGTGTGCGGAACAATGGTCGCGCCCGGTCCGGAACCAAAGCCCTGCCGGTCCCGAATGGCGTGATCGCCCCGGCGAAGAGGCGGCGGCGGGAAGACAGGCCGCGACGGCGCGGCAGCTCGGTGTGAAACAGAAATCTTCGAGAGGGTGGCCCATGTCTATCGCAACGCAGGAAGCAGAGACGCTCGACCCCGTGCTCCCGTGGCTGTCACCGGCGGTGGCAATGCCGGCCGTGATGGGCATCGACGACGACGACGATGACCTCGACGACGAGGATGAGGTCTTTGGCGACGATGACGACTTTGAGGAAGACGACGACTTTGACGATGAGGACGAAGACTTCCTCGAAGATGACGACGAAGACCTTGAGGACGACGACGACACCGACGATGAAGATGCGGACGACGAGGACGACGACGACGAAGACCTCTAGCCCGCTCCCGTAGCCCAGTGGTCGTCGGCTCGGCGGCGGGCCTCAGGGAGCACCCATGCCCGACGCGACACCCCCCGCCCCGACCCCGAGCAACCAGCCCCCCGGTCCGCCCCCCGGCAACGTCGTGGACAGGCGGATCTGGGGCGACCGGCGCGCCATCAAGGTGGAGGGTTATCCCACGGGCCTGGAGCGCCGGCGCGGGGTGGGCCGCCGCCTCTCCGACTTCACGCGCTCCGCGGAGGAAGGGGAGCTGACCAAGGAGCAGTTCCTGTTCCTGATGGCGATCGAGGCCTTCAAGAAGAGCAACAACAAGGCCTTCCCGACGTGGATGGACGTGCTGGAGGTGATCCGGCTTCTGGGCTATCGCAAGACGATGCCCATGGAGCTGACCCTCCGCAACGCCGAGGACTGGCGCGAGGCCCCCAACACGCCGAGCAACGTCCGGCCCGCCCGCTGGCACGAGCGGGCGGCCTGATCGGGTACGCTGCGGGCATGAGAACCCTGCTCGCCGTCATCCTGGTGTTTCTGGCCGGCTGTGTGCAGCAGCGCACGGGCGTGAGCAAGACCGAGGTCCCCGGTCCGGTTCTGGCCACGCTGGAGAAGAGCGCCCGTCCGGGCAAGATCACGACGATCGTCCGCGAGGCCCGCACGAGCGAGACCCGCTACATCGCCACCGTCATCGACGAGCGCGAGGGCAAGCGGTGGGAGGTCGTCGCGGACGGCAGCGGCAAGCTGCTCTACAAGAAGGAAAAGTGAGAGCCCGGCTCAGCCCTTGTTCTTGTAGTAGTCCAGGTTGATCTGGATGTACTTCGTCCACTCCGCCGGCACGTCTTCCTGCTGGAAGATCGCCTTGACGGGGCACTCGTCCACGCACAGGGCGCAGTCGATGCAGGTGTCGGGGTCGATGTAGAGCTGCTCGGTGGTGGCGAAGTCGGGCTCGTTCTTGCTGGGATGGATGCAGTCCACGGGGCATACGCCCACGCAGGAGGTGTCCTTGGTCCCGATGCACGGCTCGGTGATGACGTGAGGCATGTAGCAGGAGTCCCTGAGTCCGGCCGCGATGGGCCGCGGCGGAATCATACTCATCGGACGGACCGGGCCGGGTCGTACACTCGGCCCTGGGAGGTGCAATGTTCGACAACATGAAGATGATGGCCGCGGTGGCCGGGCTGATGAAGAACAAGGACAAGCTCCGGGAAGCCGGGGAGCGGATCAAGGAAAAGGCCGAGGCCACCCGCGTCGTCGGGGAGGCTGGGATGGGGGCCGTCCGCGTCACCGTCAGCGGGTCCATGAAGGTCCTGGGGGTGGAGCTGGCCCCCGGATTGGTGGTCGGGATGAACGCCGACGAAAAGACCCGCGCCCTGGCCGGGCAGCTCATCGCCGAGGCCACCAATGACGGGCTTCAAAAAGCCCAGTTGAAGATGAAGGAGGCCATCGACCTGGAGGCCAAGGCGCTGGGCTTCGAGAACGGCCTGCCGGGGCTTCCGGGGCTGTTGGGAGGGTGAGACGGTGAGAAATTCTGGGGGGGCTTCGGCATGGCGGGCTATCTGACGGGTCAGGCGGGAGCGGGGCACCATCGCGAATATGACCGGATTCTCAAAGCACTCGTGGGGATGATCTTCCACGCAGAGCGCTGGCTCATCCGATCCTGACTTGTCCTCTCACCGGATCACCCTCTCACCGTATCAGTCTCCATGATTCCACTGCGTTCCATCGAGGGCATCACGGCGTGGCGGTTGAAGGACCTGCCGCGGGTGGCGCTCACGCGCCCGGCGGGGCCGCCGGAGGTTTCTCCCGCGGCGGAGGCACGCTGGCGCGAGCTGTGCGCTCAGAACCCGCGCCACTTCGATGGGCCGATCCTCTCCGTCGTCACGTTCGATCCCGACGCGAACGAGGTCATGTGCCGGCGGGATCGGTACATGCGGCTTGCCGTCCAGCCGCGGGTGCATACGGGCGTGCAGCAGCTATCCGTCACGGCGGTGCTCACGGCACGGGACGAGGCGGGGCGGGAACACGTTCTGCTCGGGCGGCGCGCGCAGGAGACGCGCATCTTCGGCGGCATGTGGGAGATCGGCCCCTCGGGCGGAATCCCCGCACCGCACGCAAGCGTGCAGGAGCTGCCCGCCGACGCCATCATCGCCCACCTGTCCGATGAAGTCTCGGAAGAGATCGGGCTGGAGATCGAGCAGGGCGAGGGCGTGGCGTACATCCGCGACCACGTCGCCTATTCCGATGACCTGTGCATCAGCTGCGATCTGGGTCGGCTGGAGGAAGTGGGGGCCTCCGCGGCGAACTGGGAGTACACCGAAGTTCTCTGGCTGCCGGTGGACTCCGTGAGCGTCTTCGACCAGGCCAACGCGGGCGAGATCATCGCCGCGACGCGCGCGCTGTTCCGCGTGCTGGGCTGGGTGCCGGACGAGGTGTAAGAAGCGCTCTAGGCGATCATCATCGCGACGACCACGTTCGCAGCGTTGAAGGCGATGTGCATCGCGATGGGCACGCCGATGCTGCGCGAGCGCTCGAAGGCGTAGCCCATGCACAGCGAGAGCATGAAGAGCGTCGCGATGGCGTACCAGGGCATTCCGGTCGCCCGGTGCATGAGCGCGAAGATGGCCGAGGTGATCACGATGGCAGCCCACGCCCGCCCGCGGGTGATGTTCAGCACCAGCGTTTGCAGGAAGCCGCGGTACAGCAGTTCTTCCTGAATCGGCGCGGCGAGCACGGCGAGCGCGACCATCGTCCACGCCCAGGGGTCGGTGCGGTTGTCGAGGATCATGCGCAGCGTGGAATGAGCCACGGGATCGTCGATGGTCGTGCCCGTCAGCGTCTCGTAGGCCAGTCCCGCCACGATCGAGGCGAGCTGCACGAAGGGCGCGCACAGGGCCATGCACGCGGCTCCCACGGCAAGGTCCTTGGGGCGCACGCGGAACCCAGCCCCTGGCACGCCCTTGTGGATCAGGCGCGCGAGCATCACGCCCACGCCGATGGCGACCGCGTATCCGCCCAGCCCCGTGATGGCCTGGGCGCGCGGGCTCGTTGGGGACAGGCCCTGGGCAAAGAGCGCGGCGAAGAGCGTCCCGAACCCGGGGGCCAAGAGCAATAACACCGCCGCGAGCCCCCACACCCAGGCTGGATGCTCGGCGTACTCGCGCCGGTGCTCCCTCAGCACGCCGGGCCGCACCGCCCGCACCGCGTAGAGCACCGCGGCGGAGACCACTGCGAGCAGCAGGGTCACCCAGGTGACGGGCGAGGTGAGCACGTTCTCAGGGGGCGCCGGGGCCGCATCGGCCCCGGTCTGGCCGTAGGCCGCAGCGGCGCAGAAGGCCGCAAGCAGGCCAACAATCGGTCGCGTGGAAGATGGACCTGTCACGCTGGCGCGGATGGTGGAGCACACGCGGTCGAGGCTGCACGAGCTGAAGGCCCGCACTCCGCAGCGCGACCTGGAACTGCTGGTGGCGCAGGAAGAGCCGCCGCGGAACTTTTTTCGCGCCGTCACACGCCGGAAGGGATTCAACGCGACGTCGGTGATCGCGCAGGTGATGCGGCGCAGCCCCGGGAACGGCTTGTTGCGGCCGGAGTACGAGGGAGAGGGATTGAGGCCCGGGGACATCGCCAGACGGTACCACGACGCCGGGGCCTCGGCGATTGCCTGCGTCACGGAGCCGGAGTTTCACGCCGGACGCCTGGAGGACATCCGGGCGATCAAGGAAGCGGTCCATCTGCCGGTGCTGCGGTGGGACGTCATCGTGGACCCGTGGCAGCTCTGGGAGAGCCGAGCCGCGGGTGCGGACGCGGTGCTGATGATCGCGGACCTGCTGCGTGAGGGGGAGCTGGTGGACATGCTGATCCTGGCGCAGCAGCTCCAGCTCACGACGGTGCTGGAGGTTCACGACATGGACGCCCTGCTGCGGGTGCGTCCGCACGTGGGCTTTCCCCACCGCAGTTACGCCCTGCTGGCGATCCAGAACCGCGACCCGGAGACGATGCAGGTGGACCTGGGCACGACCCTGCGGCTGGCGGACCTGGTGGAAGACCGTGCTACCTTGGTGGCGGAGGGGGGGATCCGCGACCGGGACGACGTGCTCAAACTGCGGGGAGTGGGCGTACGGATCGTGATGGTCGGCGAAGACCTGCTCAGGAGCGAAGACCCCGGCTTCGCGCTGCGGCAGTTGATGGGTTCGGACTAAGAGGGCGACGCATGAAAGTCTGGATGGCTCTGGTGTTGGCCGGTGTGTTGGCGGGCGGGGCGGCGGCGCAGGAAGAGGGGGCGCCGCCGGAGGTTCAGCCCGAGGAGCAGCCCGCGCCGGAGGAGGCGACCAGCGAGGGCCGCGCCATCTTCGAGGCCGCCGCCGCGGCGGTGAGGCGCGCCCAGGCGATCACCTACCGCGCCCGTTACTACAGCACGGGGGGCATGGCCTCGCTGATGCCATCATCGGAGGCGGACGTGCGCATGCTGCGCTCCGGGCGCGGCACGTGGCTGGTGCGCACGATCGGCACGGGCAAGACCCGCTCCAACCCCAATCTTGAGTTCGACATCTCGTACATGGGCGCGACCAACGAGTGGGTGGATCACGCCAACAAGAAGGTGTACGAGAAGCTGCCCCGCGAGTCGAAGGGCGAGGCGTTCACCATCGGCAACGGCACCAAGCTCGATGAGATGCTGGAGATCAACCCCTTCCGCGCCGAGCTGGCGCCCAATATGGAGTATCTCGTCGAGCCGCGGGAAGAGGTCAACGGCGTCCTGTGCGACATCGTTTCGGTGCAGAAGGGGCGTTCCACGACGCGCTGGGCCTTCGGCGTGGATGACCACCTGCCCCGCCGGCGCGAGAGCATCGTCAACACCAGCGCGATGTCCGGCTCGATGGTGCTGGAGCTGACGGACGTGCGCGTGGATGAGAGCAACCCGCCGCGGATGCCGCAGGAGATGGTGCGCGTCGCGGTTCCGGAGGGGTATGAGGAAGATCGCACCGCGCCGCCGATGCAGCCGCCCCCGGCTCCTCAGCCTGCCGTGGCGCAGCCCGAGCCGCCGAAGGAAGCCGCCGGCGAGGAGCCGGTTCAGCCTCCGCCCCCGCCTCCTCCGCCCGAGCCTCGCGTGCGCACCGCGCCGGACTTCTCGCTCAAGACGCCGAGCGGGGACACGGTTTCGCTCTCCTCCCTCCGCGGCAGGGTGGTGGTGCTGGAGTTCGCGGGCTCGTGGTGCATCCCGCTGCGCGAAGCGCACCCCGAGCTGCAGGAGCTTGCCGACCGCTACAAGGACGTGGCCGTGTACCTGGTGAATGTGCGCGAGAAGGACGCGAACAACATCATCGGGGATCTTTCCAGAGGCAACTTCACCTTCGGGCTGCTGTTGAACGGCGATGCCACCGCGACGGCGTACGGCATCAAGCGCTACCCCTCCTATTGCGTGGTGAACAAGGACGGGCTGCTGATCCACACCGAGGCGGGGTTTGTGAAGGGAGAGACCTTCACCGCGCTGCGGGAGGCGGTGGAGGCGGCGCTGAACGACGAGCCCGTCGAGTAGCTCAGCGTGCGCTGCGGCGTTCGAGGGCGGCCTGATAGACGCGCTCCAGATCCGCGACCATCTTTTCCGCGGAGAAAGCTTCGGAGCATTCGCGCTGCCCGGCCGAGGCGAGTGCGCGGCGTTCTTCCGGGTGTGCCGCGCACCACGCGATGGCATCGCGCAGGCGTTGCAGGTCCGCGAGCGGCACGAGCCTGCCGGTCTGCATCTCGCGGCACGCCTCGCCCGTTCCGTCCACGTCATACGCCACGGGGCACACGCCGCACAGCAGCGCCTGCGGCACAGTCCGCGGCAGGCCCTCGCGGTAGCTGGGGTGAGCCAGAACGTCCATCGCGCGCATCATCGCCGGGATGCGCTCCGGCGGCACAAGGCCCGTCACGACGAGCTGAGCGCGGGCCTCCGTGAGGCGAGCCGCGGCGTGGCGCGGAACGTCGAGCTCGCTGATGCTGATTCCCAGCTGCCGCGCTTTGGAGAGCAGCCGTTCTCGCCACCAGCCGTTGCCGACCCACAGCAGCCGCCAGTGCGGATTCGCGCGCAAGTCCGCGGCGAGGGCGTCAAGCAAGTCATCGTGCCCCTTGTGCTCGGCGAGACGGGCGACGGTGCCGATGACGAAGTCTGTGTCCATCAGTCCCAGCTCGCGCCGCACTTCTTCGCGCGACTGGCCCGGCGCGGGGTTGAGGTATGGGCCGATCTCCATGCCGGAGCGGACGGTGGTGTAGAGCGAGGGGTTCCCGATGCCGCGGGCGAGGTACTGGCGCGTCATGGCATCGGCGACGCTGACAATGGAGTGGCAGCGGTGCGCGGCATGGCGCTCGGCGAGCGTGTAGATCCAGTTGTTGAGGCGCGTCTTCAGCCGTCGCGGGAATGAGCCTTCGATGGGCATGAAGGGCGGGCCGTGGATGGTGTGGACGACGGCGGGCCCGCGGGCCTTCCACGCCGCGCGCCGGCCGATGATGCCCGCCTTGCTGCTGTGCGTGTGCACCACATCGGGGCGCAGCTCGCGGATGAGCGTGAGCAGTTCACGCTCCGCGCGCAGGTCGCGCAGCGGGCTCACCTCGCGGACCATGTTGGGGATGACGTGCGTCGCGATGCCGCGGCCGTCGCTCGTGCGGAACGCCTGGACGCGCTCGAGCAGAGAGCCTTCAGGTCCGTAGATCGGCCCGAAGGCCAGGTGCACCTCGTGCCCCAGGCGAGCCTGCCCTTCGCAGGAAAGAACCGTGTTTTCCTGCGAACCCCCGAGGATCAGGCGGGTTGAAACGTGGAGGATGCGCATGGCTCAGAGCGGATCGCCCGCGCAGTTCTCAAACTCGGAGGGCCGACGCACCACGATGTCGAGCGGGATATCGAGCCGAAGGATGCGCCCGGCGGACTTGTAAATCTTGTCGGCGAGTTCCTGGATGTCACGCTCGGTGACCGCGAACATGCGGTCATTGTATCGGAGCGGTCAGGCGCGCGGTTCGTAGCTGATCCACTCCAGGCAGAGGCCCTCGGGGGGCATGGTGACGCCCGCGCGGCGGCGGTCCTTGCTTTGGATGATCTCCGATACATCGTCGGGGGTGAAGCGCCCGCGGCCCACCTCCACCAGCGTGCCCGCGATGATGCGCACCATGTTGTAGAGAAAGCCGCTGCCGCTGACGTCGATGCGGATGCGGTCGCCGTTCCGCGTCACGTCGCAGGAGTACACGGTGCGCACGGTGGTGAGCCTGCCGTGGCCCGCCGCGGCGAAGGCGGCGAAGTCGTGCTCGCCGATGATGCGCTGCGCGGCTTCGTGCATACGAGCCGCGTCGAGCGGCTCCCACACGTGCGCGACGTAGCGGCGATCCCACAGCGGGCGCACCTTCGCGGCGTGGATGGTGTAGGAGTACGCCTTGCTGGTCGCGTGGCCGATGGGGTCAAAGTCCGCGGCGACGGGCTCCACCCTGGTGATGAGCACGTCGGGGGGAAGGCGGCCGTTGAGGGCGAGCATGAGGCGGTCCGTGCCGCGGGAGAGCGGCCATCCGCCGGTGCGGCTCTCGGTCTCCTCGCCGCCGCAGGTGAACGCGGCGACCTGGCCCCGGGCGTGCACGCCCGCGTCGGTGCGGCTGGCACCCATGAGCAGGACGGGCTCGCGGACGATCTCGCGCACGGCGCGCTCGACGACATGCTGCACGGTGCGAAGCTGCACGCGGGCGCGGTCCTCCCCCTCGCGTTGGATGTGGCCCTGGATCTGGAGCTTCAGCTCGCCCGCGGAACCGGGGCGGACGCGCTCCTCGAGCGTGGCGGGGTTGGCGTGCGACGCATCGGCGTAGGGCTCCTGTTTCTGCCAGCCGCAGAAGTCGGTGCCGTCATAGGCGATGGTCAGCTTGTACCGAGGCACGGAGAGAGCGTACCCGCTACTTCTTCACCACGATCTTCTGCCGGGTGTCGGGCTTTTCCTTGAAGCGGCGGTGCTCGGCATCGGCCCAGCGATCAGCGACCTTCCACCACCAGAGGGTGAATGGGATGCCGATCACGACGACCAAGGCCATGACGGTCCACATGACAGCCATGACCAAGGGTAGGTCTTCAGAGCTCGATCATCTGCATGTCGGCCTGCTGGGCCACCTCGGTGACGGGGTGACTCACTTGGGTGGTGAAGACGGCCAGGGAGGGGTGGAACTCGGCCATCTGCCGGCGGACGTTGGCCGCGTTGAACATCTCCGCGCGGGGCAGGACCACCTCGCGTCCGGCCGCGACCTGCGCCCAGGTCGAAACGACCATGACGTTGGCGACGCCGTCGACGACCGGCGGCGCGCCCTGGAGGTTGGCGAGCAGGTCGAGGGCGATCTGTCCTTCGCTCTTGGCCATCTCGATGACCGGGATGGCCTGGTGGAAGGCCTGGAGCATGTTTCGGGCGTTTTCGAAGGTGCCCGCCTTCTCGGCCCAGGTCGCGCCGGGGAGGACGATGTCGGCCCGCTCGACGAGGGGGCCGAAGAGGGTGTCGATGAGGACGACGAACTTGCCGCCCAGCGCGGTGAGCAGGTCGTCGGTGGCCCACTGGGTGGGGTAGTTGCCGGTGAGGATGACGCCGCCGATGGAGCTGACGCCGGTGCCCTTGCCCAGCGCGGCGAGGAACTGGTCGTAGGAAAGCACCTCGCCGAAGGCGGAGAGGACGCGCCGCACGCCGCGGGCGTTGGGGGCCTTCTCCGCGTAGACCTTGAAGCCGTTGGGGTCGTTGGGGGGATAGGTGCGGTCCTCGCCGTGGAAGGGCACGGGGCCGATGGCGAGGATGCAGTTGGGGTCGATGGCCCGGGCGGCCTGAGCGAGGACGAAGGCCTCCTCGCAGGGGAGCATGGGGCTGACGAGCAGCGCGGTCCTGCCGGCCTTGCGGAGGCCCTCGACGGCGTCGTCGTAGGCGCGGACGTAGTCGCACTCGACCTGAACGCCGAACTGCTTGCGCAGCGGCGAGCGCAGGCGGTCTTCGCTGTGGACGAACTTCCAGCCGTAGCGGACTTCGTCGGTGATCCACCACTTGTTGACGGACATGTTGGTGCGGGGCTTGATGCGGTAGATCTTGCCCTCGTTGTGGTGGATGGAGATGTTGTCGCCGCTGGCGGTGAGCGGGTCGATCGAGGGGGTTTCCTTGAGGAACCAGACGCGCTGGGCGAAGAGGAAGTCCTTGTCGAGCAGCGCGCCCACGGGGCAGAGGTCGATGACGTTGGCCGAAAGCTCGTTGTCGATCGGGACGCCGGGGAAGACGTCGATCTCTTCCTTGTTGCCGCGGCCCATGACCATCAGCTCGCCGGTCTGGGTGACCTCGCGCGTGAAGCGGACGCAGCGGGTGCACATGATGCAGCGGTCGGCGTAGAGGTAGACGTGGGGGCCGAGGTCCTTCTTGGGCTGCTTGACCTTCTGCTCCTCAAAGCGGGAGACGCCGCGACCGTAGAGGTAGGAGTAGTCCTGCAGGAAGCACTCGCCGGACTGGTCGCACACAGGGCAGTCCAGCGGGTGGTTGATGAGCAGGTACTCCATGACCGCCTTCTGGTTGGCGACGGCCTTGGGGGAGTCGGTGTAGACGACCATGCCGTCCATGGCGGGGGTCTGGCAGGTCGGGAAGAGCTTGCCGCCCATGTAGGGCTCGAGCTGGCCGGTCTTGGGGTTGGGCGCGAGCGCCTCGCCGAGGCAGATGCGGCAGGAGGCGACGATGGAGAGCCCGTCGTGGTAGCAGTACTGCGGGATGTCCACCGCGTTCGCGTTGGCGACCTGAAGAATGGTCTGACCGGGGGTGAAGTCGCACTTCTTCCCGTTGATGGTGATGCTGGGCATGTCGGGCAGATGGTAGCGGTGGGGGGCTCGCCGCGGCGGATGGTGAGGTGGGTCGGTTGGTCGCCGCGTGGGCGTGATTCGACCGCTCCGGGCTGGTGATCGAGGAAAGCCCCCGAGCCCTGCCGAAACGCGCGGGTTGTCCGCTTGAAGCGAGATTGAGCCGGGCATCGCGGCGATGGTCTCGACATCCCCCAAGCGCGGGGAGGTCGCGGTATGCCTTCTTCCGGTTGCGTTATCGGACGGCTTGGGCGTGCCGGGGGGTATCGGCTGTAAAGCTCCTTTGTTCTGGAACTTACATCATCCCCGCCGCGAAAGGATGGCGGTCGGTTGCCGTTGCCGTCCCGGTTCCGGGGCGGGCCAGAGAGACAGACAAGAGAGTCGGCATCGGATTGGAAGGCCTGTGGCGGCTGCGCGGCGTCACAGACGGACCCTCGAAGTGCATTCGTGGTCTGTCTTGGGTTCGCGTGGCAGCTTTTCGATGCCGAGAGACAAGAAATCCGTGGCGCATGGCCGCCTCGGAGAGAGAGGAGAGAGAGATGAGGTGTGCGCGAGGGCTCATCGTCGTTGCGGGTTTGGCCTGTGCAGCGGGCGTGGCGCGGGCGGACGTGATCGGCTTTGAGTCGGACGTCTTCGCGAGCACCGAGCAACTGGGGGCCTTCGAGGGGACGCTGAGCTACAACCCGGCGCTCGCGGAGCTGGTGATTTCGATCACGAACACCACGCCCGCGAGCATCGGCGGCTACCTGACGGGCATCGTGTTCAAGATCGACAGCACCGACCCCGGCGCGACGGCGACGCTGATCAGCGCGAACGTGCCTTTCCAGAACACGGGGAGCGCTTCCGCGGCTCCCTTCGGCACCTTCGACGCGGGCGCGGCCCTGGGCGGGAACTGGCTGGGCGGGGGGAGCCCCAACAGCGGCATCGCGGTGGGGCAGACGGGCGTGCTGACCTTCTCGGTGTCGGCGTCCGACGCCGCGAGCCTCACGGCGATGAGCTTCATCGGCTCTTCGTCCGAGCCTGGGTTCGTGGCCCGCTTCCGCGGCATGTCGCAGGGCGGGTCGGACAAGGTTCCGGGCGTGATCCCCTCTCCGGCGGGCCTCGCGGCTTTGGCGGGGGCGGGGGTGCTGGCGGGCCGTCGCCGTCGGTGAGGCGGGCAGGGGCTGCTACCCTTCCGCCCGATGGCTTCACAGCACGTGTTTCAGGCTCCGAAGGGGACGCGGGACTTTTACCCGCTGGACGCCGCGCGCCGACGCTACCTGATGGAGGCGTGGCGGGACGCCTCGCTGCGGCACGGGTTCGACGAGATCGACGGCCCGATGTTCGAGCACCTGGAGCTGTACACGGTCAAGAGCGGCGAGGGGATCGTCAGCGAGCTGTTCAGCTTCGAGCGGGCGGGGGGTGAGAAGACCTACGCCCTGCGGCCGGAGTTCACGCCCACGCTGGCGCGGCTCTACGCGACAAAGGCCAACAGCCTGCCCAAGCCCACCAAGTGGTTCATGGCGGGCTCCTTCTTCCGCGCGGAGCGTCCGCAGCGAGGCCGTCTGCGCGAGTTCCTGCAATGGAACGTGGACCTGCTGGGGGATGCTTCCCCCGCCGCGGACGCGGAGGTGATCGCCACCTGCGTCTCCCTGCTGCGTTCTCTGGGGCTGACGCCCGCGGACGTGCGGGTGAAGGTGAATCACCGCGCGGCGCTGGGGGCGTGGCTGAGCGCTCGCGGGCTGCCGGAGGCTCGCCACCCGGCGCTGCTGACGCTGCTGGACGCGAAGGGGAAGATGCCGCCCGCGGAGTTCGCCATGAAGCTGGCGGAGTTCGGCTTCACGCCCGAGCAGGCGGAGGTGTTCCAGAAGGGCATCATCCGCATCACGGCGGAGGACCCCGCGCACCCGAATGAGCTGGTGGACCTGACCTTCTTCTCCCAGGCCGTGATGCCGCTCTCGCAGGAGCTGGTCGCTGCCGGGATCGTGGACTGGGTGGACTTCGACCTCTCGATCGTGCGGGGCCTGGCTTACTACACCGGGATGGTGTTCGAGGTGCACGAGGCGGGGGGCAACGAGCGCGCGATCGCCGGCGGCGGGCGGTACGACAACCTCGTGGAGCTCTTCGGCGGCCCGAGCACGCCCGCGGTGGGGTTCGGCATGGGGGACGTGGTGCTGAGCCTCGTGCTGCAGGACAAGGGGCTCATGCCCTCGGACGAGGAGCTGCTCGAGCGGGTGGGGGCGGCCCCGGACGTCTTCGTCATCAGCAACGGGCAGCCGGAGAGCGAGGCGGCGTTCCGCGGCGTGGTAGCCAAGCTCCGGGAAGCGGGGCTGTACACACGCCACACCTACAGGACGACGCGGAACGTGGGCAAGCTGCTGCAGGAAGCGGCCGGACTGCGGGCCAAGTACGCGGTCATCCTTGAAAACGGGCTGGCGGCGCAGGTCAAGGACATGAAGCAGGGCACGCAGCGTCCCGCGGCGGTGGCGAATCTCGCTTCGGAGCTGAAGCTGCTCTGCGGGCGGTGAGGGGGCGAGCCGCGGAGAGGGTCCGGCGCCCTCGGCGCGGACGATTTTTGCTCAGCCAAAGTGAAATCCCAGGCCCGTGATTCCAAGTAGTTGTGCGGTGCGGGCGCGATCTGGGATACTGGCCCGGCCTGCTTAGAGAAGGGGGTGACCCGTGTTCTCGATGCTGCTGACGGGTGACGCGGTATGGTTCGGTGTGCCGGCGCTGGTGGGCACCGCGCTCTTCATCATCCGGATGCTCCTGATGCTGCTGGGGGGCGACCTGGAGACGGCGGACTCGGACCCCGGCGCTTCTCCGGACGCGCACGACGCGGTGGGCGCGTTCAAGATTCTTTCGCTTCAGACGCTGACGGCCTTCGCGATGGGCTTCGGCTGGGGCGGGATCATGGGCCTGTACACGCTGAAGTGGAGCATGCCCGGCAGTCTGCTGCTGGCGTGCGGCACGGGCGTGTTGATGGTGTGGCTGCTCGCCCTGATGCTCCGGATGATCCTGGAGCTGCAGAGCAGCGGCAACGTGTCGCTGGAATCGACGGTGGGGTGCGAGGGGGAGGTGTACGTGGGTATTCCTCCCAAGGGGCAGGGGGCCGGTCAGGTGAAGCTGGTGGTGAGCGACCGGATGCGGATCGTCAACGCGCAGAGCGACGGGGACGAGGTTCCCTCGCAGGCCCGCGTGCGGGTGGTGCGCGTGAACGGCGACAACACGGTGACGGTGACGCCGGTCTGATCGACACAAGAGCGCGGCTGGTTCAAGTATGCTGACGTTCGCAACGAACGGGGAGGGTTTCTTCATGCAGACATGGACGACGGTGGGCGACATCAGCGACGGCACGATGTGGAGCCTGGGCCTGATCGGCTCGTTGGTTCTGCTCTTCGTGTTCATCGTGCTGTTCATCGCAAGCCGGTACAAGCGGTGCCCGAGCAACCGCATCCTGGTGGTGTACGGCTCGGTGGGCGGCGGGCGCGCGAGCAAGTGCTACCACGGCGGCGGCGCGTTCATCTGGCCGCTGATCCAGGACTACGCCTACCTCTCGCTCGAGCCTCTGGTGATCGAGATTCCGCTGGAGGGGGCGCTCTCGCTGAACAACATCCGGGTGAACGTGCCCGCGACGTTCACGGTGGGCGTGTCCACCGACCCGGTGCTGATGAACAACGCCGCGGAGCGTCTGCTGAACCTGCACCCGCAGCAGATCCGCGAGCAGGCGCAGGACATCATCCTGGGCCAGCTTCGCCTGGTGATCGCGACCCTGTCGATCGAGGAGATCAACAAGGACCGCGAGAAGTTCATGCACCTGGTGAACGAGAACGTCGCCCAGGAGATCAACAAGATCGGCCTGGACCTCATCAACGTGAACGTGCGCGACATCACGGACGAGGTGGGGTACATCGCGGCGATCGGCAAGCGTGCCGCGGCGGAGGCGATCAACCGCGCCAAGGTCGAGGTCGCGCAGCAGGAGCGCGAGGGCGCCACGGGCGAAGCCGCGGCGGTGCGCGAGAAGACGGTGAAGGTCGCTGCGGAGACCGCGGCGGCTGTGGAAGGCGAGAAGCTCGCGGAGCAGAAGCAGCGCGTGGCGGTGGCGGCGCTGGAAGCCGAGGCGGTGAAGGGCGAGGCTCAGGCGAAGCGCGAGCGCGAAATCACGCTGGCGCAGCGCGAGGCGGAAATCGTCGCCGCGAAGAAACTCGCCGAGCAGGAGCAGCGCATCCGCGTGGCGGAGGCGGAGGCCTCGGCCACGATGGGCGAGAACGCGGCGCGGGCGCAGATCGCCGAGAGCAACGCCAAGCTCGCGGAGATTCAGGCCGAGGCGACGCGGCGCTCGCAGGTGGCGCAGGCCAAGGCGCAGGAAGCGGTGATGCTCGCCCAGCGCGATCAGGAAAAGGCGCGCCTGGCCCGCGACCAGATCGCGCCGCAGGAGATCGAGAAGCTGCGTGTCGAGATCGCCGCGGAGGCCGAGGCCGAGAAGCGCCGGCGCGAGGCGCAGGGCGAGGCGGACGCGGTGATGGCGAAGTACGAGGCGGAGGCCAAGGGCATCCAGATGGTGATGGAGGCCAAGGCGGAGGGCTACCGCAAGCTGATCGAGGCGTGCGGCAGCGACCCTGCCGTGGGCCCCACGCTGCTGCTGATCGAGCAGCTCCCGAAGCTGGTGGCGGAGCAGGTGAAGGCGATCAGCAGCCTGAAGATCGACAAGATCACGGTGTGGGACCAGGGTACCGGCCCCAATGGTCGGAACGCCACGAGCGACTTCCTCTCCGGCATGGTCGGCGCTCTGCCCCGCCTGCACGAGCTGGCGAAGCAGGCAGGGATCGAGCTGCCCCCGGCGCTGGGCAGGCTGGCGGATCCGCGCCCGGCACAGCCCGCGCACGCCAACGGCGAGGCGGATCAGCCCGCCAAGAGCTGAAGCTGAGCCCAAAGCTCGGATCAAACGCCCGCCACACGGTGGGCGTTTTTTCATGCGCCGCGCCCCGAGCCCCTGCCCGGTTTCATGCCCTGCTCAGCGCGCCGCGGCAGGGTGTGCTGGGTGACACATACAGGAGACCGAACATGCGTCGGAACATCATGCGTTGTGCCTGTGCGTGCCTGACCGGCGCGGCGTTCTTCGCCGGCGTGGGCTGCAGCGATACAGGGACCAGCTACACGGGCTACCAGGACGGAACGTACTACGGCTTCAACGACCCCGCCAACCTGCACGTGGACATGAGCTGGACTCCCTATGTCTCGCAGTACGGGGCCAACACAGGCGTGACGGGCAGCTCGGCCTCGCCCTACGTGGGCGGAGGGATCATCAACCAGAAGCCCGATCCCGTGCCTCCGTCGCGCGCGAACTCCAACGCGCGGGAGACGAGTGTGTACACGAGCCCGGCCCCGAAGGACGCAACGATCGACCGCCGGCGGTACTGACCGACAGACCCCGCGCAGGGACGCGCGGGGTCTTTGACGGCGGAGGGTGACGCTGGTGAACGGCACCTGCACGCTGTTTCTGGCCCCGAACAGCGTCTCGCCGGGCGTCGCGGGATACCTGCCCGCGATGGACCTGGGGACCTTCAGCAACATGGCCTTTGCGGGGAGGCAGCCGCGGGGAGGGGCCGGCTGACGGTGGGGGGGGGTCCCGCCTACCGTCACGTCCTTATGGCCATCCTTGTCAATGCCGAGACGCGCGTCATCTGCCAGGGGATCACCGGCTCCTTCGGGGCGGTGCACACCCGCGGCTGCCTGCACTACGGAACCAAAATGGTGGGGGGTGTCACGCCCGGAAAGGGCGGCACCAAGGACGAGAACGGCATCCCCATCTTCGACACCGTCGAGCAGGCGGTGAAGGCCACCGGGGCGAACGCCACCATGATCTTCGTCCCCCCGCCCTTCGCGGCGGACGCGATCCTCGAGGCGGCGTACGCGGGCATCCCGCTGATCTGCTGCATCACCGAGGGCGTCCCGGTGCAGGACATGGTGAAGGCCCGGGCCGTGCTGGATGAGCTGAACGCCTCGGGCCGCAAGATCACGCTCATCGGCCCCAACTGCCCCGGCGTCATCACCCCCGGCCCCAAGACCGGCAGCGGCGAGAGCGCCAATGACCCCTACACCAACGCCGGGTGCAAGATCGGCATCATGCCCGGCTACATCCACACGCACATCAGCCAGGCGAAGCTCGGCAAGGCCATCGGCATCGTCAGCCGCTCCGGCACCCTTACCTACGAGGCCGTGTGGCAGACCAGCCAGCTCGGCCTGGGCCAGAGCACCTGCGTGGGCATCGGCGGCGACCCCGTCCGCGGCCTGAACCACATCGACTGCCTCAAGATGTTCGAGGAAGACCCCGACACCCACGGCATCATGATGATCGGTGAGATCGGCGGCAGCGACGAGGAAGCCGCGGCGGAGTACATCCGCAAGCACGTCAAGAAGCCCGTCGCCGCGTTCATCGCCGGCCGCACCGCTCCCCCCGGCCGGCGCATGGGCCACGCCGGCGCGATCATCTCCGGCGGCGAGGGCACCGCGGACGCCAAGATCAAGGCGCTCCAGGAGGCCGGCGCGGTCGTCGCCATGAGCCCCGCCGACATGGGCGCGGCGATGATGAAGGCGATGAAGCTGGGGTAATGCCCGCCGTCTGGCGGGGTTCCCTGGGCAGTGCGCGGCGGGAAGATGCAGCCGCGGGGCGTGCAGCACGTACCATGAAGCGTGCTGATCCTGACGGTCATCCAGGGGCCCGACAAGGGCCGGAAGTACGAGCTTCCGGACCATGAGCCGCAACTGATCGGGCGGTCCAGCGAGGCCCTGCCCATCGACGACAACGCGGTCTCCCGCCGGCACGCCGAGCTGACGCCCGACGACGGGGTGTGGTACATCCGCGACCTCGACAGCCAGAACGGGACGTATGTCAACGGCCTGCGGATCACGGAGCGCACGCGGCTGCGCCCGGGCGACCAGATCCGCACCGGGCAGACGCTCTTCGTGTTCGGTCAGGTGGAGAACCGCGACCTGTCCGCAGTGCGCGTGGTGGGGCCCAAGCGCGTGGACGCGTCGATCGAGCGCACGCTTCCAAGCGTCCCGCTCGTGGGAGGGGCCAACGACGACAGCATCATCCTGGCCGAGCCCGAGCCCCGTGCCGCGGCGATCGACCACCTGCGGATCATCTACCGCCTGACGACCATGCTGACGACGCGGGTGATGGACCGTCAGCAGCTCCTGCAGGGCGTCATGGACCTGATCTTCGCGGAGTTCCACCCGCAGCGCGGCTGCATCATGATGCTCAACGGCCCCGGCCAGCCGCCCACGCCCGAAGTGGTGAAGTACAAGGAAACGCCGCTGGACCCCGACGACGCGAAGATCCATGTCAGCCGCACGATCCTGCACCACGCGCTGCAGAACGGCGACGGCGTGCTCTGCACCAACGCGATGACGGACCCGCGCTTCGCCAGCGGCGACAGCGTGCAGCGGCTGAACATCCGCTCCGCCATCTGCTCGCCCATCAAGTTCCGCGAGAAGACCTACGGCGCGATCTACATCGACAGCTCCGTCGCCAACTACACCTTCACGCAGGAGCAGCTCGCGCTGATGAACGCCATCGGCCAGCACGCGGGCCTGGCCCTCTCCAACGCCGAACTCTATCAGCAGAAGCTGCAATCCGAACGTCTCGCGGCGATCGGAGAGACGGTGGCGACCCTCTCCCACGCCATCAAGAACATCCTCCAGGGCCTCCGCGGCGGCGCGGACGTGGTGGAGATGGGCCTCAACAAGAACGACCTGAAAATCGCCAAGGGCGGCTGGCCCATCCTCAAGCGCAACCTCGACCGCATCATCTCGCTGACGATGAACATGCTCGCCTTCTCGCGCCAGCGGCGCGTGGAGCCGGAGCTGAACCGCCTGGCGCCGATCATCGAGGATTGCGCGCAGGTGCTGGAGCCGCAGTGCGCCAGCCGGCAGATCGCGCTGATCGTGGACACCGACCCGGAGATGCCGCCAATCCCGCTGGACGCGCCGCTGATCCACCAGGCGCTGATGAACCTGCTGAGCAACGCCGTGGAGGCCGTGGAGCCGGGCACGGGCGCGGTGACGGTGCGCACGGTGTACCGGTCGAACGGCGGCGGGCGTGAGCGCAAGCATCCGGAAGTGGAAATCGCGATCATCGACAACGGGCCGGGCATCCCCGCGAGCAAGCAGCCGTGGGTCTTCGAGCCTTTCGCCACGACCAAGGGAGCGCGGGGCACGGGGCTGGGGCTGGCGGTGGCGAAGCGCGTCGTGGAAGAGCACGGCGGCCGGATCACGCTGGAATCCATCGAAGGCCGCGGCAGCACCTTCCGCGTGATCCTCCCCGCCGATGCGGGCGCGATCGACCCCAGCGCCACGGCGAGGTAGGGCGGCCGGCATCTGGCAGTGAGCAGGCCTACAGGGGCGAGTGCATGCCGGGCTGGCTTGATGTGCGGCTCAAGGACGTACCTCGGGGCCGATCTGGTGGTTCAGGTCACGAACGTCAAGGGCTGGTCTTCCATCCAGGTCTCGAATTTTTCGAGCCGCTCCCACAGGTCCTGGCTCAACGGCTCCGCCTCCAGCGTCGATTCTGGGTTCTGCGTCTCGGGTGCCGCCACGTCGGGAAGCACGGCCCACGCGGCCTCTTCGCGGCTTGCCCCCTCCACCATCAGGCGCAGCGCCGCCTTCTCCCCCATGTTCGCCGTCGCTTGCAGGTGCCGGAGCAGGTGCATGTTCCCCTTGCTCAGATACGCCTCCAGCAGTGTCGGGTACGCCTTGAGGTGCTCGTACCTCGCCCGGAAGAACGGGCTGCACTCCAGCGGGAGTTCGCTGGGACTGCTCTCCTTCGTCCGAAACTTGCGCATCGCTGCCTCCTTGGGCGACTATACCACTCTCCGTTGGACGATGTTCTCCTGCCTCCCCCGTGAACGCCTCAATGTCCGCGTCGCACAACTCCTCTACGGAGTCGGCATTATCGAGCCCTGCCTTGTCCAGCCGTGGTCTGACCGAAGGGCCGCTCAAGTACACT
>CALJIV010000036.1 GCA_937974035.1 uncultured Phycisphaerales bacterium | reverse complement strand
TTCGATATCGAACACGCCTTCGACATGAAGGCATCTGCCGCCCCGTCCGGGGCTCATAAACGATGGAAATGGATGAAAGGAATCCCCGCCGCATACCCAGGGCTCACGCCCTGGGCTACCAACGCCCGCGGCTCCGCCGCTCGGGACGACACGCCCTACCGCCCCGTCCGGGGCTCCGTCATGAATAAGGAAACGAGAGGAATGCCCGCACGCATTCCCAGGGCTTACGCCCTGGGCTACCAACGCCCGCGGCTCCGCCGCTCGAATGAGAAGAAGGCAATGGAGGAAATGCCCGCACGCATTCCCAGGGCTGACGCCCTGGGCTACCAACGCCCGCGGCTCCGCCGCTCGAATGAGAAGAAGGCAATGGAGGAAATGCCCGCACGCATTCCCAGGGCTGACGCCCTGGGCTACCAACGGCCGCGGCTCTGCCGCTCAAACATCGCGGGCTTGCGGCCTGGCTACCAACGGCCGCGGCTCCGCCGCTCGGATGAGAAGAAGGCAATGGAGGAAATGCCCGCCGCGTACCCAGGGCTCACGCCCTGGGCTACCAACGCCCGCGGCTCCGCCGCTCGGGACGACACGCCCTGCCGCCCCGTCCGGGGCTCGGCGATGAATGAAGGCTCCACCCTTGGACCTCCCTGGAATCCCCCTCCCCCCACCCCGCCCCCTCTCCCCCTCTCACCAACGCGGAGCATCCCTCGCCGAGCGGCGGGCCGCATGCCCTCACCCGGCTTCAAGGGGGGGGCGGCGTCCTGAGTGGTCTGCGTGGGCTCGTCGGCGTGGTGCCTGCGGCGGGCGTCCGCCGGCCTCTTTCCGCCAACTCCATCGGGTTCCCACTTCCTATCATCAAGGCTTTGCACCACCCAGGAACTCAGCCTGTATGACCACCGCCACCTCCACGACGCTCCGCCGCCTGCCCCCCCACGACTTTCCGGGCCTGCCGGACTTCAGCAAGCCGCTCCCGCCGCGGGAGGGGGACCGGGTGATCCAGTTCCGCGAGGCGCTGCGCGAGGCGCTCTGCGAGGAGATGCGCCGCGATCCGCGCATCTTCCTGATGGGGGAGGAGGTCGCGGAGTACAACGGCGCGTACAAGGTCAGCCAGGGGATGCTCGACGAGTTCGGCCCCAGGCGCGTCATCGACGCCCCCATCAGCGAGAACGGCTTCGCGGGGCTCGCCGTCGGCGCGGCGATGTACGGCCTCAAGCCCGTGATCGAGTTCATGTCCTGGTCCTTCTCGCTCGTCGCCGCGGACCAGATCCTCAACAACGTCCCCAAGATGCTCTACATGAGCGGCGGCCAGTGGGGCTGCGGCGTCGTCTTCCGCGGCAACGACGGCGCGGGCGGCCAGCTCGGCTCCACCCACTCCTGGACCGTCGAGGGGCTCTACAGCAACGTCCCCGGCGTCAAGATCGTCATCCCCAGCAACCCCTACGACGCCAAGGGCCTCCTCAAGACCGCCCTGCGCGAGCTGGACCCCGTCTTCTTCCTCGAAAGCGAGCGCATGCTCGGCGACCGCGCCCACGTGCCCCCGGAGGAGTACTACATCCCCTTCGGGCAGGCGCACCTCGCCCGCGAGGGCACGGACTGCACGCTCGTGAGCTTCGGCCGGCCCGTGAACTTCTGCATCGAGGCCGCGGACGAGCTGGCGAAGGAGGGCATCACCTGCGACGTGCTGGACATGCGGACGATCCGCCCGCTGGACATCGACAGCGTGCTCGAAAGCCTGGGCAGGACCGGCCGCATCGTCGTCGTGGACCAGTGCTGGCCCTTCGCGAGCGTGGCCAGCGAGGTCGTGACGCAGGTCATCGAGCGCGGCTTCGACCTGCTCGACGCCGAGCCCGTCCGCGTCAACTCCGCCGACGTCCCCACCCCCTACGCCAAGAACCTCGAGGCCGAGTACCTGCCCAACAAGAACCGCATCATGGCGGCCGTCAGGAAGACGCTGGGGGTGTGAGGCCCGCGGCAAGCTGGTGCTGTATGGCCGACGAGTGCACTGAATCACGCGGATCGTCCGGGGGCGGGTGGGGAACCCGCGGACGGCCTCGCTGTGCGCGCTGCTTCAATCTCAGATCAAGCCGCTTCCCGAACTTCCTGACCACCGGAACCTTGCTCCTGACCTTTGGCGTCTGACGCGGTTCCCTGCTAGGGTTTTGCCATGCCCATCGAAATGACCATGCCCCGGCTCTCCGACACCATGCAGCAGGGCACGATCGTCAAGTGGAACGTCAAGGAAGGCCAGAAGGTCAAGTCCGGCGACGTCGTCGCGGACATCGAGACCGACAAGGCCACCATGGAGCTGCAGAGCTTCGACGAAGGCACGGTGGCGAAGCTGGCCGTGCCCGAGGGGCAGACCGTGCCCGTGGGCACGCTGATCATGGTCCTGGCCGGGGCGGGCGAGAACGTCGATGAGGTCCGGGCCGCCGCGGGAAAGGGCGGGGCCGCCTCCCCCCCCGCCGCCGCCCCCGCCGAAGCCCCCGCCCCGACCGGCAAGCGGGCCGCCGTCGAGGGCGAGCACGGCATGAGCCGCCCCGCCTCCGCCAGCAGCACCGCCACCATCGCACGCCCCGAGCCCCCGCGGCAGGAGACCAACGGCCGCGCTGCGGCTCCCTCCGACCGGGGCGGGCGCATCTTCGCCTCGCCGCTGGCCCGCAAGATCGCGCACGAAGCCGGCGTGGACCTGGGCCGGCTCCACGGCAGCGGCCCCGGCGGGCGCATCATCCGGCGCGATGTTGAGGAAGCCCTGGCTTCCGGCGGCGCCAAGGCCCAGGCCCGTCCGCAGCCGGCTCCGTTGCCCGGCGTGGACTCGACGCTCCAGAGCAAGAGCGTGCCGCTCTCCAACATGCGGCGCGTCATCGCCAGCCGCCTGCAGGAATCCAAGCAGACGATCCCCCACTACCAGGTGACCGTGGACGTGGACATGGACGCCCTCATGTCCCTCCGCGCCCAGCTCAACGATCAGCTCGCGGGCCAGGGCGTGAAGCTCAGCGTCAACGACTTCCTCGTCAAGGCCTGCGCCCTGGCGATGCACCGGCACCCCTACGTGAACAGCCGCTGGGGAAGCAACGGCGAGACCATCGAGCTGATCGGCGACGTCAACATCGGCATCGCCATCGCCCTCCCGGAGGACCGCGGCGGGGGCCTGCTCGTCGCCACCATCCGCAACGCCGACAACCTCGGCCTGCGGCAGATCTCCGCCCAGTCCAAGCAGCTCGCCGACAAGGCCCGCACCAAGGGCCTCTCTCCTCAGGAGATGAGCGATTCGACCTTCACCATCAGCAACCTGGGGATGTACGGCGTCTCGCACTTCAACGCCATCATCAACCCGCCGAACGTGGCGATCCTCGCCGTGGGCGCGGCGATCCAGCGCCCGGTGGTGAAGAACGGGCAGATCGTGCCCGGCCACGTCATGTCGATGACCATGTCCTCGGACCACCGCGTGGTGGACGGCGCCATGGCCGCGTCGTACCTCGCCACGGTGCGCGAGCTGCTCGAGAAGCCCGCCACACTGCTGGTGTGACGCGGCGAGGCTGACTTGCGGCGATCAAGGCATTGTGCGCATAAAGAAACCCCCGGGAGGTGGAGCCCGGGGGTTTGGGGTTACAGGGCCGGCGTCATGGCGGGGGTGGAGCCGCCGCGCTCAGCCCTGCGGGTGGGAGCTCAGTGTCCAGGGTTGGAGACGGGGCGTCTTCCTTGCGAAGCGGGCGTGTGCCCCGGCGTCGTGACCCTGCGGGAACCTCCTTGGCTTGGCGGCCGTCCGTGGGACGGGAACGCCGACTCTCCTCGATGCTGGCCAGGTGTGCCGTTCGCCGGCGTCCCCGTACCAACAAGCCGTCTGGCCCCGCGAGCGGCCCGGGCGCTGGACGGGGCTGCTCCGCAACCCTCGCCCCGGCGCACATCCTTTCGCGAACCGGCCCTTTCCCACCGGGCACGCCCCTCGCCGGAGCGCCCCGTCTGCCAACCTTGGACACTGAACCTCTGCACTTGAACCCTGTTACGAGCAGCCCATGCTGTTCCCGCAGTTCACGCACTTGTAGCAGGTGCCGCTACGGACGGTGATCGTGCCGCAGACGTCGCACGCCGGCGCATCGCTCATGCTCTCCATCGCGATCGAGAGCGTGCTCGAGAGGCCCACGACCCCAGCGCCCGTGACCGTGGCGCTTGCGGAGGCGACCACGTTCGGGCGCGTCTCCGGCGTCGTCGCGCCCCCATCGGGCTTCGGGTACGGGTACGCGGGGAGCGAGCTCATGCGTGCGGGATCGCTCTTCCACTCCTGATCCTCCGTGGTGCGGGGTGTGTTCTGCTGTGCCGCGGCAGCCTGGGCGATCGCCCTCGGCGAGTTCTGCTCGCGGTAACCGGGGATGAACTCCATGCCGAGCCAGCGGAAGATGTAGTCAACGAGGCTCTTGGCGAAGGGAATGTCCGGGTTCTCCGTCATGCCCGCCGGCTCGAAGCGCTGGTGGCTGAACTTGGTGACGAGGCTGCTGATCGGCACGCCGTACTGCAGCGCCACGCTGGTGGCGGTGCCGAGGCTGTCCATCAGGCCGCCGATGGTCGAGCCCTCCTTGCTCATCGTGATGAAGAGCTCGCCGGGCTGGCCGTCCTCGTACAGACCGACGGTGAGGTAGCCCTCGTGACCCGCGACGTTGAACTTGTGCGTCCGCGAGGCGCGGGTGTCGGCGAGGCGGCGGCGGAAGGCCCGCGGCTTGGGCTCCGCGAAGGAGTCCTCAGACCTGGCAGCCGGCGTCGCCGCAAGGCCCTGTGCCGCGGGGACCGGCGTAGCCGGGGCCCCCTTCCCGGAGGAGGATGGTTCCAGGTCCGGCGCTGCTTTCGCGTCCTTGGCGGTCTCCTTCTTCGCCTCATCCGCGGTGGCGGAGAGGGGCTGGCTGAGCTTGCAGCCGTCGCGGTAGAGCGCGTTGGCCTTCAGGCCCAACTCCCAGGAGAGGCGGTAGCAGTCCTTGATGTCCTGGACCGTCGCCTCGTTGGGCAGGTTGATGGTCTTGGAGATCGCGCCGCTGATGAAGGGCTGAGCCGCGGCCATCATCTTGATGTGGCCGTGGGGATGGATGTACCGCTTGCCGAGCTTGCCGCACTTGTTGGCGCAGTCGAAGACGGGCAGGTGCTCGGGCTTGAGGTGCGGCGCCCCCTCGATGGTGGACGTGCCGCAGATGACGGTGTTGAGGGCGTCGATCTGCTCGCGGGTCAGGCCGAGGGCTGTGAGGAGGTTGAAGGCCGGGTCTTTCCGGGCCGCCACGGGGTCCACGCCGCACGCCTGGAGCGCCATATCGGGGAGGCTCCACGCCGTGAACGCGAATGAGAGTTCAAAGACGCCCGGCAAAGTATCCGTGATCTTCTGGAGGTCAGCATCGGAGAGCCCTCTTGCCTTGAGGAACGCGCTGAGCGTCTCCGCCCGGCTCGAGCCCGGGATGGGCGCATCGAGGCTGAGCGTGCCCAGGATGTACGCCATGATGTCCTTGATCTGCGCGTCGGTGTAGCCCAGCGCCTTCAGCGCGGGGCGCACCGAGTCGTTCGCGATCTTGAAGTAGCCGCCGCCCGCGAGCTTCTTGAACTTCACCAGGGCGAAGTCCGGCTCGACGCCAGTGGTGTCGCAGTCCATCAGCAGGCCGATCGTGCCCGTGGGCGCGATCACCGTCGTCTGGGCGTTGCGGTACCCGTGCTTCTCGCCCAGGCTCAGGGCGTCGTCCCACGCCTTCACCGCGTGCTTGAGCAACTCCTTGCTGTTGGCGACGTTCACCTTGCCCGACTTGATGAGGGCGTGGTCGATCGGCACGGGGGTGATCTTCAGCCCCTCGTACCGGGCCGAGCCGCGGGGCTCGCCGTGCGCCGCGAGACGGTGGTTGCGGATCACGCGGAGCATGTTGTCCCTGTCCGCGGCGTAGCCGGGGAAGGGGCCGTGCTCCGCGGCCATGAGGGCGGACATGCGGTAGCTGCGGCCGGTGAGAATCGCCGTCAGCGTCGCGCACACCGCGCGGGCCTCGTCGCTGTCGTAGGGAATCCCCGCCTGCATCAGCATCGCGCCGAGGTTCGCGTAGCCCAGGCCCAGCGTGCGGTACTTGTAGCTCAGCTCCGCGATCTCGCGGCTGGGGAACGCGGCCATCAGCACGCTGATCTCCAGCACGATCGTCCACAGGTCGATGCCGTGCTCGTAGGCCTCGATGTCGAAGGTGCGGGTCTGCGCGTCGTAGAACTTCAGCACGTTGAGCGACGCCAGGTTGCACGCCGTGTTGTCGAGGAACATGTACTCGCTGCACGGGTTGCTGGCGTTGATGCGCCCGCCGTTGGGGCAGGTGTGCCACGCGTTGATGGTCGTGTCGAACTGCACGCCCGGATCGGCGCACCGCCACGCGGCGAAGCCGATGTCGTCCCACAGCTCGCGGGCCTTGAAGGACTTGGTCTTGGTCGGGTCGGTGCGGTAGTGCGTCACCCACTCCCCGTCCTTGTCGAGCGCCTCGAAGAAGGAGTCGGGGATGCGCACCGAGTTGTTGCTGTTCTGACCGCTGACGGTCTGGTACGCCTCGCCGTTGAAGTCGTAGTCGAGCTTCAGGCCCAGCTTGTCGGCCTGCGCGGCGATGTCCTTGTTGTGCTGGCGGAGCAGCTTCATCCCCTCCACCATCGCCTGGACCTTGATCTCCTCCCGGACCTTCCAGTTGATGAAGTCCCGGATGTCGGGGTGGTCCATGTCGAGGCAGACCATCTTGGCGGCGCGCCGGGTGGTGCCGCCGGACTTGATGGCCGAGGCGGCGCGGTCGCCGATGCGCAGCCACGACATCAGGCCGCTGGAGCGCCCGCCGCCGGAGAGCTTCTCGCCCTCGCCGCGGAGATTGCTGAAGTTGGTGCCGGTGCCGGAGCCGTACTTGAACAGGCGGGCCTCGCGGACCCACAGGTCCATGATGCCGCCCTCGTTCACCAGGTCATCGCTCACGCTCTGAATGAAGCAGGCGTGGGGCTGCGGGTGGGTGTAGGCGTCGGGGGCAAGCTCGGGCTCGCCGGTCTTGGGGTTGACGACCCAGTGACCCTGCGCCGGGCCTGTGATGCCGTACGCGAAGTTCAGCCCCGTGTTGAACCACTGCGGGCTGTTCGGCGCGCACATCTGGTGCAGCATCATGTAGACGAGCTCGTCGTAGAACGCCTGGGCGTCCGCGGCGGTGTCAAAGTAGCCGTGCTTCTCGCCCCAGTAGCGCCAGCAGCCCGCGAGACGGTGAATGACCTCGCGCGCGGACTTCTCCCCACGGGTGACGGGCTTGCCATTCTCGTCGAGCACGGGATTGCCGTTCTCGTCGCGCACGGGCACGCCGGCCTTGCGGAAGTACTTGCTCACCATGATGTCCGTGGCGAGCTGGGACCAGTTCTCCGGCACCTCGGCGTCGTTCATCTCGAAGACAACCGAGCCGTCGGGGTTGGTGATCCTGGAGGAACGGGTGACCCACCTCACGGAGGCGAAGGGGTCAGAGCCGGCTTTGGTGAACTTCCGTGTGATCTTCATGTCCGTCCCGCCTTGCTATCTGGATTTCGGGTTGCAGAAGGCATCAAGGCACGCGGCATCATGGCATTGAGTCAGCCGCCGAGACTCCTGATCAATCCTGCGAAGCGAACGTTCCGTTTCATCGAACTCGACCTGAACTAATCAACCCTGGGAAGGGTCAATCCGCTCTGATCCTGGTACTTCCCGCCCTTGTCGGCGTACGACTTCTCGCACACCTGATCGGCCTTGAGGAACACGAACTGGGCGATGCCCTCGTTGGCGTAGATCTTGGCCGGCAGGGGCGTGGTGTTGGAGATTTCGAGCGTGACCTTGCCGCGCCACTCGGGCTCCAGCGGCGTTACGTTCACGATAAGGCCGCAGCGCGCGTAGGTGCTCTTGCCGACGCAGATGACGAGCACGTCGCGCGGAACCTCGAGGTACTCGACCGTCTCGCACAGCGCGAAGCTGTGCGGCGGAATGATGATGTGGTCGCTGCCGGTCTTGGCGGTGTCGATCTCCACCATCAGGTCGTCGGTGAACTTCTTGGGATCGACGACCGTGATGCCGCCGGTGCGCGGCGTGGGAGTGAAGATCTTGAAGTGCGTGCCGACGCGGACGTCGTAGCCGTAGCTCGAAACGCCGTAGGAGACGCGCCCCGGCCGCTTCACCGCCTCCTCGAAGGGGGTGATCTTCACCAGTTCACGGATTTGCCTGTCACAGAGAACGCCCACGCGCCGCCCTTTCCCGTCCCGCCGAACAGCTCGCGGGGATGCAACAACCTTCCGGACCGAGCCCGTTCAGGCCCCGCCCGGTCTGCTGATCCAGACCTACCGATATCCTATCATAACCCGAATAGATCGGCCGGGCTCCCACCCGAGCGACCATGGTACAGAGTTCTCACCAACGGCGTGGAAGAGTGTGAAGGGCTGGTTCCTCCTTCCCGACACCCGCCACGGGTTGTGTTGAGGGAGTCGAGGATACCACTAGCCATCGTGGGTGCAACGGGGTCCGGGCACAAAATGATGGGGCATTTTTGTGCGGAGCCTGTCGGCTGGGCGCAACCTCTGCCCTGATGGGACGTTGGAAACGGTCAAAATCCTGGCCTGATTCCCTGCCGCGCCGGTGGACAACTCTGATCGCTTCATCTGTTCGGGTGAGTGAGGGCTGTCTGAGGGCAGGTTGTCCCCCACAACCGACAGGGGCGCGGGGCAACAGCAGCGCGGCAGGATGGGGAAAGTGGCGATCCGAAGCCCGCCGATAAGGCCGCGGAGCGGGAATTTCCGTACATTGTGACGCGCACGGCGGCGCGCCGGCCCACAGGGGCTGGCGGACGCGAAAACGGCTGTGCTGGAGATGGTTATGAGCAACCCCCGCGCTCCGCGCGCACACCTGATCGCGCCGGCGATGTTGACCCTTGTCGGCGGTCTGGCCCTTTCCCTGCCCACCGGCTGCGCGAAGGAAAAGCCCCAGGCCCGCATGGTCGCCGTGCAGACCCGCGAGGTTCACCCCGTCCTCCGGGGCACCATCGGCGCGGAAGTGGAGTTCCGAGGCATCGAGCCGGTCCTGGTCTCGGGCTACGGGCTGGTGGTGGGCCTCAACGGCACGGGCGGGGACGTGCTGCCCGACAGCATCGCGGCCACCATGGAACGCGAAATGGGCCTGATGGGGATCACCAAGGCCACCGAGGGCGGAGCGGACGCGATCTCCGGGCGCAGCCCACGCGAGGTGCTGCGCGACAAGAACGTCGCTGTTGTGCTGGTGCAGGCGGCGATCCCGCCGGGCGCTCCCCTCAACTCGACGTTCGATGTCTACGTGCAGGCCCTCAACGCCACGAGTCTTGAGGGCGGGCAGCTCTGGACCACGGACCTGCGCCTCGGCCAGGCGAACGTCTTCGGCGGCGCCCAGGCGCGGCGCATCGCCAAGGCACGCGGCCCGATCTTCATCAACCCCTTCGAGACCAAGGAAACGTCGAACCGCGTGAGCGGGCGCGTGCTGGCGGGCGGGCAGGTGACCAACCCGCTGGGCATTGAAATGGTGCTCTACACGCCCAGCTACGCCCGGACGCGGGCGATCGTCTCGGCGATCAACAGCCGCTTCCCGGCCGGGCCGGGCGATGCACATCAGACGGCCCGCGGCCGCACCGGCCCCGACGCGGCTACGGGTGTCGGCGGCAGCATCGAGCTGCGCGTCCCCAATCGCTACCGGCAGAACCCCGGCGACTTCCTGAAGCTGGTCGCCGCGCTCCCCGTGGACTTGTCCTACCCCGAACTGCACGCGCGCCGGTACGTGGAGACGATGCGGGAAGAGCCCGGGATGGCGGACGAGCTCTCCTGGTGCCTGGAGGCGCTCGGGATCAAGGCGCTGCCGTACATTCGCGAGTTGTACGACGCGCCGGAGGGCGCGGTGCAGCTCGCGGCGCTGCGGGCGGGGGCTCGCCTGGACGACCCGCTGGCGGTGCCGCACCTCAAGGAAATCGCCCGCTCCGGGAGGGGCATCCGCCAAACGCGAGCCATCCACCTGCTCGGCCAGATCATGAACAGCGGGCCGGGCGTGGAAGAGACACTGCGCGAGCTGCTCGAAGAGAAAGAGTTGAGCGTGCGCATCGCCGCGTATGAGGCCCTGGCCGGGCGTGCGGAGCGGGCGCAGCTCGCGCGTCTGCAGAAGCGGGCCCAGGACCCCGACGCCCCCGAGTCGCGCGTGCATCCCACGGTGCTGCAGTTCGAGGCCAGCCGGAGCCTGTCCGGCCGCTCGATCTACGGCGTGGAGCGCTCGCTGATCGCGGAGAAGTTCTTCCTGGACGTGGTGCCGATGGGCGACCCGCTGATCTACATCAGCCAGCAGGGCCAGCCGCGGGTCGTGCTCTTCGGGGCCGACCTCGAACTGCGGCGGCCGAGTGTGGTGACGGCGTGGGACAACCGCCTGATGATCGCGGCGGACGAGGACTCCGACGTGACCCGCATCTACTACGCCCCCCCCACTCCCCGCGAGCGTCCGGTGACGCACCGGGTGAAGGGCGGCCTGCCGCGGCTGATCGAGTTCATGGCGCGGAAGACCACGCCCGAAGATCCCCGGAGCGGGCTGGACCTGAGCTATTCGCAGGTGGTGGGCGCGCTCGCGGCAATCGTGGACGCCGGGGCGACCCGCGCCGCCTTCGCCAAGGAGACGGACACGCTCAAGCTGCAGGTGCTGGACGCCCGCTCCGCGGCAGAAATCACCCGCAGGCCGGAAAGCCCCGAGGACCGCGACCTCATCATCACGCGCCCGAAGGGCGAGCAGCTCGACGTCGCTCCGAACCCGGACCGCGAGCCGCCGAAGATCGTGCCCATCATCCCCGGCTCCGAAGAAGAGCGGAAGAAGGCGATGGAGGAAGAGGCGCAGCGCGTGCGGCCGCGGTGAGCCCCGCGCTGAAAGCAGCAGCGCTCAGAAGCCGCCCGTCCGCGTGATGCGGACGCGGTTTCAGTACGAATCCACCGGCGGACAGACGCAGACGAGGTTGCGGTCGCCGTAGGGGTTGTCGATCCGCGCGACGGTGGGCCAGAACTTGTGATCGCGGAGCCACTTCGCCGGGAAGGCCGCCTGCTCGCGGGAGTAGGCGTGGTTCCAGGTGTCGGCGCTGACCATCGCGATGGTGTGCGGGGCGTGCTTGAGGGGGTTGTCGGCCTTGTCGGCCTTGCCCTGCTCGATCGCCGCGATTTCCTCGCGGATCTTGATCATCGCCTGGCAGAAGCGGTCGAGCTCGGCCTTGGGCTCGCTCTCGGTGGGCTCGATCATGAGCGTGCCGGGGACGGGGAAGCTCATGGTCGGGGCGTGGAAGCCGTAGTCCATCAGCCGCTTGGCGATGTCGTCCACCTTGATGCCCGCGGACTTCTCGAAGGGACGGCACTCAAGGATGAACTCGTGAGCCACGCGTCCGGTCTTGCCCTTGTAGACGATGCCGTAGTGAGGCTTGAGGACCTCGGCCATGTAGTTGGCGGCGAGCATGGCGACCTGCGTCGCGCGCTTCAGGCCGTTGGCGCCCATGAGGGCGATGTAGACCCAGGAGATGGCGAGGATGCTGGCGCTGCCCCACGGCGCGGCGCTGACCGGCCCGATGGCGCGGGATGAATCGCCGTCGCCGCGGGGATTGACGACCGGGTGGCCGGGGAGGAAGGGCGCCAGGTGCTTGGCGACACCGATGGGCCCCATGCCCGGACCGCCGCCGCCGTGAGGAATGCAGAAGGTCTTGTGAAGGTTGAGGTGGCAGACGTCGGCGCCGATGTCGCCGGGGGCGCAGAGGCCCACCTGAGCATTCATGTTCGCGCCGTCCATGTATACCTGCCCGCCATGCTCGTGCACGATCTGGCAGATCTCGCGGATCCCCTCCTCGAACACGCCGTGCGTGGAGGGATAGGTGATCATGAGACAGGCCAGATCGTTCTGGTGCTCCGCGGCCTTGCGGCGGAGGTCCTCGATGTCCACGTCGCCGTCCTTGGTGGTGGCGACGACGACAACCTTCATGCCCGCGATGACCGCGGAGGCGGGGTTGGTGCCGTGGGCGGACTGGGGGATCAGGCAGACGTTGCGGTGCCCCTGCCCGATGGACTTGAGGTACTCGCGGATGACGAGCAGACCGGCGTATTCACCCTGAGCGCCGGAGTTGGGCTGGAGGCTGACGGCGGCGAAGCGGGTGATCTCGGCCAGCCAGGTTTCGAGGGTGCTGAAGAGCTTCTGATAGCCGCGGGTCTGGTCGGCGGGCGCGAAGGGGTGGAGCTTCGCGAACTCGGGCCAGGTCACCGGCAGCATCTCGCTGGTGGCGTTGAGCTTCATGGTGCACGACCCCAGCGGGATCATGCTGTGCGCCAGCGAGAGGTCGCGCCCCTGGAGCTTGAAGATGTAGCGGAGCATCTCGTGCTCGCTGTGGTGGGAGTTGAAGACGGGGTGAGTGAGGTAGGCGCTGGTGCGGGTGAACCGCGGCGGGAATGAGAGAGCCGCCTCGGAGAGCAGCTTGTCGGCGTCGAAGGCCCCGCCCTTGCCGACGGCGACGCCGGGCGTGAACGCCTCGAGCAGCATGGCGATGTCAGAACGGGTGGTGGTCTCGTCGAGCGAGATGCCCACGGTGCCGTCGCCGAAGTCGCGGAGATTCATGTCGCGGGCACGGGCCGCGGCGAGCACGTCGTTGCCCCCCGCCGCGGGACGCACGCGGATGGTGTCGAAGAAGGTCTGCGTGAGGACGGTGTGGCCCAGTCGGCGCAGGCCCAGGGCGAGCACCGCGGCGTAAGCGTGAACACGCTGCGCGATGCGCTTCAGCCCCTCGGGCCCGTGGTAGCAGGCGTAGAGCCCGGCGATGTTCGCCAGCAGAGCCTGGGCGGTGCAGATGTTGCTGGTGGCCTTTTCGCGGCGGATGTGCTGCTCGCGGGTCTGGATCGCCATGCGGTACGCGGGGTTGCCCTGCGCGTCCTTGCTCACGCCGATGATGCGGCCCGGCATTTTGCGCACATACTCGGCCTTGCAGGCGATGAACGCCGCGTGCGGCCCGCCGAAGCCCATCGGCACGCCGAATCGCTGCGCGCTGCCCACGGCGATGTCCGCCCCCCACTCTCCGGGCGGGGTCAGGAGGGTCATCGCGAGCAGGTCGCACGCCGCGACCACGAGCCCCCCGGCCTTGTGCACTTCCTCGGCGAGGGGCGCAAAGTCGCGGATTTCGCCGTTGGTGTCGGGGTACTGCACCAGCACGCCGCAGGCGCGTGACCAGTCGGGGTTCGCGGGCAGAAGCTGAAGGTCAATGCCCAGCGACGCGGCACGGGTGCGGCAGACGGCGATGGTCTGCGGGTGGCACTCCGGGTCAACGTAGAAGACGGCGCGATCCGCGGCGTGCTCCAGGACGGAGTGGCACATCGCCATCGCCTCTGCCGCGGCGGTGCCTTCATCCAGCAGCGACGCACCGGCGAGCGGCAGCCCCGTAAGGTCGCTGATCATCGTCTGGAAGTTGAGCAGCGCCTCGAGGCGGCCCTGCGCGATCTCGGCCTGATAGGGCGTGTACTGCGTGTACCAGCCGGGGTTCTCCAGCACGTTGCGGAGGATCACCGGCGGCGTGATGGTGTCGTAGTAGCCCATCCCGATGAAGGAGCGGGCGATCTTGTTCTGGCTTGCGATCGCCTTCAGCTCAGCGAGCACTTCATGCTCGCCGCGGCCCTCGGGGGCGAGCCCGGTCAGCTCCAGCGGCGTCTTGAGGCGGATCGTGGCGGGCACGATGGCGTCGCTCATCTCGTCGAGAGAGCGGAAGCCCAGCACGCCGAGCATCTCGGCGATCTCGGCCTCGCTGGGGCCGATGTGCCGGTGCGGGAAGGTGTCGGACGGGTTGAGCAGAGCGGTGTCGGGCCGCTCGGAGGAGAGCTCGATGGAGACGGGAGCGCCTGCAAGGGTGGTGTGCATCGTGGCCCACTGTAGGTGGGCGTGAGGGCGTTTTTGGATGCGTTGGAGGGGGGTACGGGGGCGTGGGTCGGTCGCGGTAGGCGTGACGGGCGGACGCTAGACTTCCATCTCTCTGCCTTATCTGCTTCACCCCGGAGCCTTTCCCATGCTGCTTCGCCCGGTTCGCGCCCTGTTTGCCGCGTCTGTGCTTGCCCTGAGTCTTACGGCGTCCTTCGCGGGGCTGCCGCCCGAGGTACGCCGGACCGCCCCGGCCACGGCGGAGGAGCTGGCGGCGGATGTCCGCGACTACAGCCGGCACATCACCTTCCTGGCCAACCCCTTCATGGAGGGGCGTGCCCCTGGAACACGGGGAAACACCACCGCGGCGGAGTACCTGGAGTTCCACTTCCGCCAGCTCGGCCTGGAGCCGGCCTTCCCGACCGAGTCAAAGCGGGGGGATGAGGTAGAGAAGATCCCCTTTAGCACCTACCGGCAGACCTTCAAGGCCCCCCCGTCCGGGCGTCCGGAGGACCGCCTGAAGCTGGTGGAGCAGCGGGCGACGGTCACGATCAACGACGAATCCCGAGACCTCGTTCCCGGAAAGGACTTCAACGTCCTCGGGTACTCGGGCAACGGGTCGGTGTCCGGACCCGTGGTCTTCGCGGGCTACTCGCTGGACGTGGAGGAGAAGGAGTACTCGTCCTACCCGGTGAACGCGGACCTGACGGGCAAGATCGTCTTGATGCTGCGCTTCGAGCCTATGGACGAAAAGGGGCGGAGCCTGTGGCGTGAGGACGAGGAGCAGCCCTGGTCCAGCGCTTCCGGCCTGAACGCCAAGTTCCGCGAGGCCCTGTACCACAAGGCGGCGGCGATCGTGCTGGTCAACCCGCCCGGCGCGGCGGATGACCGCGCGGGCAGGCTGGAGGGCCTGGGCTTCGGCGATCGGCAGCAGAAGGTGCCGGTGGTGATGATGTCGCGCGAAGCGGCGGACGAGTTCGTCCGCGCGGCGGACCCCGAAGGCCGCTCGCTGATGGACCTGCGGCGCATGGCCGACGCTCAGGGCGGAATCGTCGAGTTCAAGCCCGAAGTGACGCTCTCGCTCGTGGCGAACCTTGAGAAGCGCGAGTTCATGACGGACAACGTCGGCGCGGTGCTCCGCGGTCGCGGCAAGCTGGCGGATGAGTACATCGTGATCTGTGCGCACTACGACCACGTGGGCTACGGGTACTTCGGCTCCCGCGGCAACGAGCGGGGCAAGATCCACCCGGGCGCGGACGACAACGCCTCGGGCACCTCGGGGCTGCTGCTGGTGGCCCGAAAGCTCGCGGCGGAATACGCCCGGCTGCCGGAGGACGAGGAAGCGAGGTCGGTGCTGTTCATCGGGTTCAGCGCGGAGGAGTCGGGGCTCATCGGCTCGCGGCACTACACGCGGAACATGATCGTGCCCAAGGAAAAGCACTACCTCATGATCAACATGGACATGATCGGACGGCTGCGGCCCGACAGCGAAGGCCGCGGCAAGCTCGAGGTGGGCGGCGTCAACACCGCGGAGGGACTCAAGCGGTGGCTCAAGCCCTACTGGGAGTCCTCGGGGATGAACATCAAGGAGAGCAACGTCGGCGCCCCGAACTCCGACCACTTCAGCTTCTACAACGCCAAGATCCCCGCACTGTTCTTCTTCACCGGGCTGCACGCGGAGTACCACTCGCCCGCCGACGTGGTGGACACCATCAACATCGAAGGGGCAGCCCGCGTGGCGGACCTGGCCTTCCGCATCGCGATGGACGCGGCTCAGCGGTCCGAGCCCTTCACGTTCCAGAGCGGCACCCGCTCCGATGACGACGCGGACAAGCGCCGCGACCCGCACGCCGTCCCGGCGGGCGAGGAGGGGAACGACATGCCGCGTCCGGCCCGGCGCGTGCGCTTCGGCATCATGCCCGCCGACTACAGCGACGAGCAGCCGGGCGTGCTGGTGGGAGACGTGCTGGACGGCCTGCCGGCGAAGAAGGCGGGCATCCGCGCGGGTGACCGCCTCATCCGCTGGGGAGAGACGGAGCTCAAGGACATCATGTCCCTCCAGCAGTGCATGGAGAAGGCCAAGCCCGGCGAGACGGTGAAGATCACATTCCTGCGCAACGGTGACGAGCTGTCCGTTGACGTGGAGCTGGCCGGAGCGGCCAATCCGGCGCGTTGAGTTCTGGGGCGGGGGACGTGTTCGGCTACATCTTGTTCGGGGTATTACTGGCCGCGTTGATCGCGGCGGTCATTCGCCTGCGTCAGTACCGGGCGAAGTACGAGGGGCGTGGGCTGCTCTTCCGCTGGCCCATCCCGAAAGTACAACCGGGAGACGTGGACGAGGTGCTCGCGCCTGGCGAGCTTGGGCCGAAGATCGACTCGGAAACCATCTTTCTGCCCTCGATCAACGTGCTCGGGGGCATCAGCGACCGGGAGACGTGGGTGCTCTGCGCGGTGGCGGGCAAGTCGAAGCTGATCTTCGAGTTCGGCACCTGCACCGGCAAAACCACGTACCTGCTGGCCCGCAACGCGCCGCCCGACGCGCGGATCGTCACACTGACGCTGGCCCCGGAGCAGACCCCGGCCTACGCCGCCGTCGCAGGCGATTCACGCAGAGACCGGCGAGCAGCGCTGAAGGAGTCCGCATACACGGAGTTCTTCTACACGGACACGCCCGTTGAGACCCGGATCACGCAGCTCTTTGGCGACAGCAAGGCGTTCGACGAGAGCGAGTACGTAGGACAGTGCGACATGATCTTTGTGGACGGCTCGCACGCCGCGTCATACGTCGAGAGCGACAGCCGCAAGGCGCTGCGGATGGTGAAGCCCGGCGGGCTGATCTTCTGGCATGACTACCGGGGCCCGGGGCGTGCGCCTGGCGTGTTCAAGACGCTGAACAGGCTGGCGAAGCGGCTGCCGCTGCGGCACATTGAGGGCACGACGCTGGTGTGCTGCCGCGCGCCGGAGTGATCACTGCGGCGGGGTGTAGAACCACCGCAGCTTCCAGTTGCCCTTTTCCATCACCATGTCCATGCCGGTCCAGGTGAGGTTGCGCGTGGCGAGGCCCTGGACCATCACGCGGTATTCCTTGCCGCCCAGCGGCTGGAGCAGGGCCCCGGGAGTCTTCTCACCAGCGGGCATGATGTTGAAGAGCGCCATCAGGTCCTCTCGCCGGCGGATCAACTCATCGAAGAGCTCGCCGGGATCGACGCCCCGGTCGTAGCACTCCTGGCGCGTCTTGGTCGAAAGCACCTCTCGGACGAATGTTTCCTTGTCCTCGTCCTTGATGGTGTTGTAGATGTGGATCATGAGGTGACGGGCGGTCTTGGCCGTCAGCTTCTTTTGGCCGGTGTCGGGGTCCGTGACGACGAGCTGGTCTTCGGGCACGGCGGTGGGATCAACGTACCCCTGCTTGGTGCCGACGATGGGAGTGCCGGACTGAACGCCGGGGAGCCCGCCGAGGATGGGGTCGTAGCGCACGACGCGCGTCTCCACGCACGCGGCGGGAGCCATCAGCAGAAGCCCCAAAACGATCAGGCAGGTGCGGGGTGGCACTGCGGTTCTCCGGACACGGCGCAGACTTCCACGTCTTCCCTGCCGCGACGCCAGCAATCGCGCACGGCCAGCTCCGGGCGGGGCTCGGGGAAGTCCGCTCGGGCATGGCAGCCGCGGCTTTCCTCGCGCCACGCCGCGGAGCGAGCGACGAGGGCGGCCACCAGAAGCAGATTCTGCGTCTCCCAGCCCGACGGTTCATCGAAAATCTTGTCGAGCGTGTAGCGGGCCCAGAAGTCGATCATGTCGATGACGTTGGAGAGCTTGGGCTCGGCGCGCTCGATGCCGACGTTGCGCCACATGGCGGAGCGCAGCGAGCTGCGCACGTCGGTCAGGTCCAGCTCGCCGCGGTCGCTGGGGCGAATGTCGCTGATGACCGGAACGGGAGCGAGGCGAGCGGAGGAACCGGCCCAGCCCGCGGGGCGGCCGTCGCGGTCGCCGCCGGGGGTGCGCATTTCCACCGCGGTGCGACCCGCGATTTCGCCAAAGACCAGCCCCTCCAGGAGCGAGTTGCTGGCAAGGCGGTTGGCCCCGTGCAGGCCGGTGCAGGCGCACTCGCCCACGGCGTAGAGGCCGGGAACATCCGTCCGACCGGCGCGGTCGGTGCGCACGCCGCCGACCATGTAGTGAGCCGCGGGATGGACCGGGATGAGGTCCGTGGCGGGATCAAGATCAAACTTGCGGAGCAAGGCGCTGATGCCGGGGAACTGCTCGCTGAAGCCCTCGATGTGGCGGCAGTCGAGCAGCACGTGCTCGCCGCCCTGCTTGGCGATCTGCCGCACGATAGCGCGGCTCACGATATCGCGCGGGGCAAGCTCCGCGAGCGGGTGCACGTCGCGCATGAAGCGGCGGCCCGATGCGTCCAGCAGATACGCCCCCGCACCGCGGATGGCCTCGGTGATGAGCGCGCGGCTCGCACCCGCGAGATACAGCGTGGTCGGGTGAAACTGCACGTAGGCCATGTCGGCGAGCGTGGCCCCCGCGCGGTAGGCCATGGCAAGGCCGTCGGCGGTGGCGATGGACGGGTTGGTCGTCTCGCGGTAGAGCATCCCCGCGCCGCCTGTGGCGAGGATCGTCGCCTTGGCCCAGATCATCTGCAGGCCGTACTTGGGGTGATACGTGATCGCGCCCATCACAGGCGATCCGGGCTCGTGATGGGGCGTGATCAGGTCCAGCGCGAAGCACTTCTGAAAGACGCGGATGTTCGGCAGCGAACGCACCTTCTCCAGCAGCACGCGCTGAAGCTCCAGCCCCGTGGCGTCGCCGTTGGCGTGGATGATGCGGCTGCGGCTGTGCCCGCCCTCGCGCCCCAGGGCGGGCTTCTGCGAGGGATCGCGGTCGATGTTCATCCCCCAGCCGATCAGCTCATCGATCAGCGCCGGGCCCCGCTCCGCCACGAGCTGCACCACGGCGGGGTCGCACACGCCCGCCCCCGCGGCGAGGGTGTCGTCCACGTGCGTCTGGACGCTGTCGTCCTCGGCCATCACGCCCGCAATTCCGCCCTGCGCCGCGGCGGTGTTGGTCGTGCTCAGGTCGCTCTTGGCCAGGATGATGACCTCGCCGTGAGCGGAGGCCGCGATCGCCGCCCGCAGGCCCGCAACACCGGAACCGATCACGAGGGTGTCGGTGAAGATCTGCGGCAGCAGGCTGGACCTGAAGGGAATCAGGTAGCGGCGTTGGTCAAAGAGGCCGTCCATGCTTTGGAGAATGGTAGGGAGAGGGCTCAGCCGCCGAGCAGGCGTGCGTAGAGGGTCCGGGCGACCTCCGGACGGGTGGTGCCGCGGACGATGGCCCGGCCGTCCGGAAAAACGGTGATCTCCAGCCCGTTGGGCAGAGAACAGCGGACGTGGAGACGGCCCGCGGAAGTCCTGCCGTGGGCGGCAAGGAGCGACGCGAGCCGGGATAGGTCGAGCTTTGCCGATGCGGCGGGGGTGATCTGAACGGCGTTCTGGCCGCAGAGCGCGGCGTTCTCGGGACCTCGCCCGGAGAGAAACTCAAAGGACTTTCGCCCGCAGCAGGGGCATGCGGGGTCTTTCGCGTCGCGCAGGCTCAGGGGGCGCGTGCGTCCCGTCCAGACATCCAGCTCGATCAGTTCCTCCTGCACGGACGCGCCGACGAGTGTTCGAATGACGCGCGCGGCCTGCAGCGCCGCCACCGCCGCCGCGGCAGGCCCCAGGACGCCCGCTGTGTCGCACGTGGGCGTGCTTCCCGGCGCGGCAGGGTTCGGAAAGACGCAGCGCAGGCACGCCCCCGGGGGGGAGAAGAGGGCGACCATGCCCTGAGCGCTCACGACGCCGGCGTAGGCGTAAGGGATGGTGTGCCTGACGGAAAGGTCGTTGAGGAGATAGCGGGTCTCGAAGTTGTCGGAGCCGTCCACGAGCACGTCGGGCCGCGTTTCGTCCATCGTTGCGAGCGCGTTCGCGGGCGTGAGGTCGCGCACCAGCGGTGTAATCTCGACTTCCGAGTTGACGCGGGCGAGGCGTGCGGCAGCCGCGGCTGCCTTGGGCGTTCCCGCGGCGGCGTCCTGCTCGTCAAAGAGCGTCTGCCGCTGCAGGTTGGTGTGCTCCACCACGTCGCGGTCCAGCAGGAAGAGCGTGCCAACCCCGGCGCGTGCGAGCATGTCCGCGGTCGTGCAGCCCAGGGCCCCCACTCCCACGATCAGCACCCGCGCCCGGGCCAGACGCTGCTGCCCCGCCTCGCCGATCTCGGGCAGGAGCTGCTGGCGGTGATAGCGGCTTTGGGCGTGCATCGATCGGTCCTACAGGTCTTATAGGTCGGATCGTCCTGTGCAGAAAGAAACGGGGCCCGGCGGTGCTGCCGGGCCCTGCGAGTTCGATGAATGAGCCAGACTCAGGCGAAGTGGGCGAAGGCGCGGTTCGCCTCGGCCATGCGGTGGGTCTGGTCGCGGGTCTGCATCGCCTTGCCCTCGCCCTTCGCCGCGGCGTACAGCTCATCGGCGAGGCGCTCGGCGAAGGGGCGGCCCTTCTCGCTGCGGGCGGCTTCGATGATCCAGCGGAAGGCAAGGCTCTGCTGGCGCTTGCGGTTGACCTGCATGGGCACCTGGTAGTTGGCGCCGCCGATGCGCTTGCTGCGGACCTCGACGAAGGGCTTGACGTTCTCCACAGCCCGCTGGAAGACCTCAAGGGCCTGCTTGGGGGCCTCGGGAGCGGTCTCCTTGGCGAGTCGGGCCTGGATGATGTCCATGGCGGCGTAGACGCACCGCTGGGCGGTGGCCTTCTTGCCGTCGTACATGATGCAGTTGATGAACCGCGAGAGCACCTTGTCGCCGTAGCGAGGATCGGGGCGAAGCTGCTTTTCCGCGGCGGTGAACGACTTGCTGCCCATCGAAAACTCCTTTGGCTGGGGGGCGGCTTCGCCCCTTCACTGTTCACCCCGCAGGCCGGGCCGGCCGAGCGGGATTACTGCCGGGATCGGGAACGGCCCCGACCCCATTGGTTTGTCTTACTTGCCCTTCTTGGCGCCGTACTTGGAGCGGCCCTGCTTGCGGCCTTCGACGCCGAGGCAGTCCAGAGCGCCGCGGACGATGTGGTAGCGGACACCGGGAAGGTCACGCACACGCCCGCCACGGACCAGGACGATCGAGTGCTCCTGCAGGTTGTGGCCCTCGCCGCCGATATAGGCGGTGACTTCGCGGCCGTTGGAGAGCCGCACACGGGCGATCTTGCGGAGCGCCGAGTTGGGCTTCTTGGGGGTGGTCGTACGGACGATGAGGCACACGCCGCGCTTCTGCGGGGACCCGGCCAGGTCCTTGACCTTGGACTTGGTCACAACGGGTCGGCGGGGCTTGCGAACAAGCTGATTGATCGTCGGCATGGCGGTGTCCGGGAAGGCTCCAAAGACAAGTCCACACCCCGGAAACCTTCCGGAGCGCGGGGGGGAAAGTGTAGCCGTTAGACTACAGCGGGCAAGCGTTAGGGCGAAGTCCGCCGGACCTCGGGCGGGGGCCGGTGGGCCGGATTCCATTGCAGGGGGGCCGGATGGGGGGTCTACCCTCCCCGCATGGCTCTGACCGTATCCGCCTTTCAGCAGCTCATCCGGGATCGCTATTACGCCACCGATTCGGCCCGGGGGACGCCCGGAACGTTCATGTGGTTCATCGAGGAGGTCGGGGAGCTCGCCACGGCCCTCCAGGACAACGCCCCAGGGAAGTCCCCCACCCCCGAACAGCGGGCCAACCTCGAGGAGGAGTTCGCCGACGTCATCGCCTGGGTCACGACCCTGGCGAACATCCACGGCGTGGACCTTGAGCGGGCCCTGACCAAGTACACCGACCCTACACGGGTTGAGGGCGTGAAGCAGTAGCCGGGCTGACCCGCGTTGGGGTGTCCGGCCGCACGCCCACGGGCCGGAAAACCTCGATGACGAGGGTGTCGTCCTTGGGCGGGCCCTTGCGGTGGCTTTCCACGGCACGGATCAGCTCGCGCGGCCACTGGCCGGGCTTCACGTCGTGCATGCCGGCGACGATGCGCTGCATGCCTCGGAGGCCGAGCATGCGCCCCTCGCTGTTGCGGGCCTCGAGCGCGCCGTCGGTGTAGGCGATGACGGAATCACCCTCCTGGAAGTGCATGGTGGCCTGGCCGGGATCGAACTCCTGGGACGGGCAGACGCCCAGCAGCAGCGACGTCGAGGGCAGCTCGTGGACGGTGCCGTCCACGCCGCGCAGATAGGCCGTGGGATGGCCGCCGCTGGCGTACTCAACGATGTCTGCGACTGGATCAAACCGCATGCACAGCGCCGTGACGAAGACGGAGTGATCGGCGAGAGTGAGATACACGTAGCGGTTGAGCGCCGAGAGCACCTCACCGGGGGCGATGTTCGGTTGCTCGGCAAAGAGCCGTTGAAGCTCGCCGTGGAGGCGGTTGACGGTGAGCGCGGCGGGGATGCCGTGGCCGGTCACGTCCATCAGCACGATGTTGACGGGCTTTCCAGGCGCATCGCAGGCGGCGTAAAGGTAATCGCCACCAATCTGGTGCATGGGCTCGTAGAGATACGAGAACTGAACGGGGCCTTCCTGAATGGGGGTTGGGAAGAGCGCCTCATGGATCCTGCGGGCATCGAAGAGCTCTCGCCGCACCTGGCCGTAGCGCCGCTGGAAGAAGGCAAGCTTGAACTCCTCCATGCGGCGGGAGTGGCGGATCCAGCAGACGGCAACGCCTGGACAGGCGGTCACCGAGGCAAAGAGGACGCGGAAGATCGCGCCCTCGATTGTGGTCTTCGTCAGGATGAAGGCCAGCACAAGGTGCAGGATCAGGACCGGCACGATGGGTCGCAGCGCCTGCGTGGGTGTCCAGGGCAGGAAAGAGCACGCCACGACGTGCGAGATCAGCACGGCGAACAAGCCGGGCGACCCCGGCGCGCCGGCCCAGTCGCCGCAGACCTGGATCAGCCCGTCGGTCATGACCAACAGATAGCTGGTCCGGAGGATGCGGTCGGAGCTGATCTTGCCCAGCTTGGCCAGGAAGAAGCAGGAGGCGTACGCCCCGGCCAGGGTGACAAGGCAGGCCCAGGTGAGGATGGACTGCCAGGGGGGCTTGAGGCTCTTGGTCAGCGTCTTGAAGGGCGCGGCCATCGCCGGGTCGGTGATGAGCGCGGCGAACCCCGCCAGAAGCATGACCAGCAGGACCAGGCAGCCGAAGACGGCCATGGTCCCCGTGAACCAGATGAATCGCTCGCGGAGCAGCGTCTGCGTGTGCGCATCGAACTCCTCGCGGAGGTCGGTGGTCACAAGCGGCGTTGCGGATTCAAAGTTCACTCGCCCATCCTACCGCGCCGATGGCACGGTCATTGGTCGGGGGATGGGGTTTCCGGAGCCGAGTCGGCCTGGTCCTTCGGAGGGGAATCCACCTGAGCCGTCTCGGGATCGGCGTAGGCGGTCCGCGGCACGGTGGTCACCAGCCGGAGCTTGGCCCAGATCAGCAGGGCGACGGAGCCGCCCAGGACCAGGGCCCAGGTGACCGACCGCACGGAAATGCCGCACACTTTCGTTCCACACGCCATGACGCCGATCTCCTATCGGGGGTGCGAGCTGACGGTCACTCTCCCGGTGTACGCCTCAATATTGACGCGGAAACGCTGGGTTGCATCGACAATGTCGATGGACCCTTCGGGGGCCGGGGTGGGATCGTCGGGCGCCATCACGGGCCCTCCCAGCTCGTCGATCACAAGCATCTTGTTGGGCAGGTTGATGTTCTCGAAGGTGGCGAAGCCGAACTGCTCGCCGCCGAGCCTCTGCTCGGTGATCTTGTCCACGGTGAGATCGAGGGTCGCGCCGTTCACCTCGCACACGACGTACCTGGGTCCGGTGGCGTCGTCGAAGAACACGATCGCACGCCCCTTCTGGTACGCGATCGCGTCGGACTGCGCCACGGCGATGTCCGCCACCAGGGTGCGAATCGCCCCCTGGATGCGCAGCACGCTCGCCTGCGACATGCTGGGGATGACCAATGCCGCGGCGATGCCGAGCACGGTCACCACAATCAGCACCTCGATCAGCGTGTAGGCCCTGCGTGCAGCGCGGGGTCGCATGACGTCTCCCTCTCCCACTCCCACTACTTGCCGGACTTGCGGGCGGTGTTGCGCGCGTCGCGAGACTCGGACATCTGGCTGGGATCGGCCAGACGGACGGCGGGCATGTCGATGACCTTGACGTTCACGCCGCGGGCCAGCACGCTCTCAAGCCGCTCGATGCGGCTGGAAAGAGAGCGCAGCTCGGCGATGATGACCTTGCGCTGCTCGGCGGCGCTGACGAGCCCCTCGTCGCCCGACTGGGCGTAGGCGGGCGCGGGAGTGAGTGCGTTGTGCTGGCTGAGGGCGTTGAAGCCCAGCAGCCCGGCGATGACGGTGAGGACCGCCTGCGTGTAACGGCTGGAGCGAACGGGCTGAGAGTGGGCGTTCATCGGTGTGCTCCTCGGGGGTTTCGGGGTGCATCGGCAGAACACAGGGGGCCGATGAGCCCAACTCGCCCGATCAGGGCCGCGGCAAGGGAACGTCATCGGCGTCGCAGCTCCCTGCCCAGACCTGGCCGGTGGCAGGGTCGTAGATCCAGCCGTGTTCCGTCTGATAAGCGGTGTCGGGTCCGCTGCCGTGGACGATCACGGTGGCGTTGGCGCCGCCGACCCAGGGATTGGCGGGGGCGGTGCGCATGTAGGAAGTCCCGGGGCCGATCTCGCCCCAGGTGCCGGCGCCTGGCTGGATGTTGGGGTAGACGTTGCCGTTGCGAACGTAGTAGATGGCGATGGCCTTGCGGATCTTGTTGACCTGGTCCTGCACCGCGGTTCGCTGGGCGTCTTCGGTGGCGGTGGTGAACTGAGGCACCACGACGGCGGCGAGGATGCCCAGGATCACCACGACGATCAGAATTTCAACGAGCGTGAAGCCTGGGCGGTGGCGGGACATGAGCTTCATGGGATCACCTCAGGACTTCGGGGAAGCGCGGCTTGGGCATGTTTCAGCCCAAACCGCGTGAATCAGCAACTCAACCAACCCGACTCACGGCTGGCCCGGAGTGAGGACGTCGTTGTCCTCGTCGTAGAAGGTGGCGCCGAGGGTGCCGGTCGTCACGTCGTAGTGCCAGCCGCAGGTGGCGGCTGCGGTGGCGCCGATGACCTCCTGAACGGCCGCGGGAGCCGCGGGGTTCTTGGGAGCCTTCTTGATGTAGCCGTCGCTGAGGTCGCCGTCGCCGTTGGGGTCGATCAGCGCGTCCCAGCCGTTGGCGACCAGGTCGGGGTAGTAGTTGTTGCGAGCCTTGAAGAGCTCGATCTGATTCTGCAGGCTCTTGATCTGAGCCCGCAGGTTGCCGGTCTGAGCATCCTGCGTCGCATTCGTGAACTGGGGCACGACGATCGCCGCCAGAATGCCCAGAATCACGACCACGATCAGAATTTCAACCAGCGTAAAGGCCTTCTTACTACGGTTCCGCATGCGGTACTCCTTCCAATCACGACACACACACTGCGAGGGGGACGTCCTCCCTCGCAACACACCCTGAGAGGTCGGCGGGAACCGTCCCGCCGCCGTCCGCGCACGCTCCGGCCGTCCGAAGTGAGCGTGGACGCAACCTGCATCGACCTTCACATTCAGCACGTTCACGCACAACCGCGCACAGTGACCGGGCCGGTCCGCCTGTGCCGACTTCAACGCTTCGGACTGTGCAGATGGCGCGCCGGCGCGGTTATGGGCGATTGCCGCGCGCATGAAAAAACCCCCGCATGGGCGGGGGTTGAGCGAGAGGCGTGGTTGACCGTGCGGTTTATTTCTTCTGGGTGATCAGGCCCACAAGCTCCGCGTTCGGGAGGTTGAGAGCGCCCATGAGGCCCGCCGCGGCGATGGCCTCCTGATCGTTGCCGTTGGCGGCCAGATCAACGACCTGGCCCACGGCCCGAACGTCGAGCATGTTGCCGAAGCGCTTCGCGGAATCGCCGACGAGGCCGAGGAGCGCGACGCGCTCATCACCGCTCGCGAGCAGCGCGGCGTCCATGATCGCCCGCTGCGCCCGATCCTGCCCGATGTAGGAGAGGATCTCGGCGATCTGCATGCGGTTGGGGGAGGCGGTGTCGTTGAGCGCCGCGACCAGCGGGATCGTGGCGTCGGCGACGTTCAGCACCTGGTTGTTGGACACGGCCAGGTCGCGCAGAGCCGCCAGCGCGCGGCTGGCGTAGCTGCGGGCCTCCGCATCCGTCACCGGGCCGCCGGTGGAGGCGACGAGCAGGTCCTGCACCGTCTGACGCAGGGCGTCCTCCGGGATGCCCACCTGACGCACCGCAATCGCGGCCTCCGTGCTGTAGCGGTGGCGGAGCGTGCTGTAGGAATCAGCGTTGGTGAGAGCCAGAACCGGGGTCGCGGCGGTCTTGGCGCCGGCGCGGACCTCCTGAATCACGGCGGGCACGCGCTCGCCGTTGAGGCCCACGGTCACGACCAGATCGATGGCCGGAGCCTCCGCGATCGGCTGGGCCAGCTCCGCCAGCGAGCGGCCCTGGGGCAGCACGGTGTAGCCCATCGACGCCAGGGTGTTGCGCATGCCCTGGTAGGTCTCCGCGTCGGCGGTGACGACCACGGCGTACTGCGAAGTCGCGCCGCGGATGCTGGAAGCCAGCACGGGCACGACGCGATCAGACCCGACGAACGCGGACTTGGGCTGCGCCTTGGCCAGGGCCAGGGCCGCCTCGTACTGCACGCGACGGCTCGGATAAGTCAGAGCCTCGAGCAGAGGCATGCGGCCGACGGTGTCCCACAGGCTGCTGCCGCCCGCGGTCTCTTCGACCGCGGCGAGGGCCAGCCGCGCCAGCGGCGTGTCGCGGTCGTCCAGCGCACGAGCGAGGACGCGCTGAGCGACGTCCGCGCCGGCGGCGACGGCGAAGTACATCGCCGGGCGACGGCCCGCCGCATACGCGGGGTTCGTGTAGTCCTTCGGAGAGTCGATTTCGCGCGAGAAGTTGGCCGCGACCCAGAGGGCGAGCGTCTCGGGGTTGGGAGAGCCGCCCGTCGTCTCGATGGCCATGGCACGCTCGAGCAGGCTCATCGCCATGGCCTCGTGGAAGACGGGGGTGCGGATCGCCGTCATGGTGAGGCCGCCGCGGGGGTCGTAGGACCACAGAAGCTGGTGATCCTCGCCGGGGAAGCTGGTCAGCTCGCTCTTCTCGTCGTAATAGGACTCGGCGAGGCTGCGGTAGAGATCAGCGGTGCTGCCCGTCGCGCCGCCGAGGTTCTCGATGGCGCGGAGGGCGGCCTTGCGGACGGCGTCCACCTGGGTGGTGGAGGCAAGGTCGCTGAGGAAGGGGATGCTGGTGCGGTACTGCATCAGGCCCAGCAGGTCGGCGATGCGCTCCTGCTCGTTGGGACCGACCTTCATCATCGCGGTGACCAGCGGGATGATGGCCTGGCGGCCCATCTCGCGGAAGACCTGCTGGATGCGAGGATGCAGCGCGACCTGGCTGCGGTCGAGGTAGGCCTGCAGAAGCTGGGGCATGGCGTACTCGCCGGCCTCGATGAGGCGGGCCTTGGCGAGCATCTGAGCCCGAGCGGGGCCGGTGAGGTCCTTGATGTTCTGGGCGATCTGGTCGGCGTTGCGGGCACGCTCCATCAGGCCCTTCTCAAAGGCGGCCTGAAGGCCCGCGGCCGAAGCGCGGGAGACAGGGTTCTGAATCGCGACCTGCACCGCCTCGTCGAACTGGCGCTTGGTGGCCGCGTCCTTCTCGACGAGCTTCACGATCGCGGCGTTGCCGATGTTGCGGTCGAGCAGCTCCTGGGCGGCGTTGGCGGCCGCCTCGTAGTTGCGGACCTTCGTGAAGTGGATGAAGTCCTCGAGGAGGTTGGCGTCGGTGCGCTTGCGAGCGCCGGCGGTTTCCTGCGGCTCGCTGGCCTGGGCGTAGGCGCCGGTGCCGGCGGTGGTGCCCACGACGCTCAGGAGACACAGAACAGTCAAGGCCGGAAGACCGAAAAGGCCCCGGCCCGCGGTGGTGGCGACAGCGCGGCGATTGGTCACGAGCGGCTCCTAAACCAACAGACAAGGCGGCCGGTCCCGCGGCACGAGGGCCATCCCCGTGCCGAAACCGGACCCCGCCCCAGGCCCCGCAATCTACTGGAACGTGGCGAAGGGCGTCAACTTGGTTCGCGGACCGTCCGGTGTATGTTGCGGGGTCGAACAAAAGTTAGGGAAACAGCCGGTGCGCTCCCGCGAAGCCCCCCGGTCGGAGGAAACCGCTTCCCATAACCGCTTTCCATGTCCAGAACAGGCCGGTACTGCTGAATCAGACGCTTCATCCGCCCGATTCCACACACGACGTGGAGGCCGGCGGAGGAGTCCGGCCTCCCCCTTGTGTGTGTTAGCCCCGAGGTGAGACATGGCGTTCGACAAGGAAGTACTGACCACCGGCGAGGTCGCCAAGATCTGCAACGTGGCCCCGCGGACGGTCTCCAAGTGGTTCGACTCAGGCTCGCTCAAGGGGTACCGCATCCCTGGATCGCGCGACCGCCGCATCCCCAGTTCTGAGCTGATGAAGTTCATGCGGGCCCACGGCATCCCGCTGGAGGGGCTGACCTCCGGCCGCACGCGGGTGCTCATCGTGGACAGCGAGAAGGAAGTCGTGGACACGCTCGAGAAGATCCTGACCGAGCAGACTTCCTACGAGGTCCGCACCGCGACCTCCGCGTTCAGCGCCGGCATGGAGTGCGAGCGGTTCAAGCCGCACGTCGTGCTGCTGGACATCCACCTGGGCGATTCCGACGCCAAGACCTTCGCCGACAGCGTGCGGAAGAACGAGCAGCTTCAGTTCACGAAGATCGTGGGCATGAGTGGCAAGCTGACCGACGGCCAGGCGCAGGCGCTGCGGCTGGCGGGCTACGACAGTTTCCTCAAGAAGCCCTTCCAGGTGCGGCAGGTCGTGGACGCCATCGAGGCCGCGACGAACCTCGTCCACTGACGATCCCCAACCTCCGGCTGAGTTTGAGCAACGAAACGGCGGGCGAATGCCCGCCGTTTTTTGCGCGCAGAAGCGCTCCGGCGCGCGACGCTCACGGCCTCTTCAGCCATCCCTTACTCGTGCCTGTCAATCTCCAGGTTCCACAATCCAACGAGAGGAACCGCCCATGGAGTTTGACAGCATCGAATCTCTGCTCGAACAGCAGCTCCGCGACCTGTACAGCGCGGAAGGCCAGCTTCTCAAGGCCCTGCCGCGGATGGCGAGGGCCGCCAGCTCGACCTCGCTGCAGGACGCCTTTGAGACCCACACGGAGGAGACGCGCAACCACCTGGAGCGGCTCAAGCAGGCGGGGGAATCGCTGGGCATCAAGCTGGGCGGGCACAAGTGCAAGGGCATGGAGGGGCTGATCGAGGAAGGGGCCGAGTTCCTCGACCAGGAGGGGGAGGAAGGGGTGATCGATGCCGGGCTGATCGCCTGCGCCCAACGGATCGAGCACTACGAGATTTCCGGCTACGGCACGGCCCGCACGCTCGCGGAGAAGTGCGGCGAGAGCGAGATCGTGGACCTGCTCCAGCAGACGCTGGACGAGGAATCGGCCACGGACGAGAAGCTCACGCAGATCAGCGAGGGCGAACTGCTGCCCAACGCGCCGACGCGCTTCGGCGAGCATGACGAGGACGAGAACGACTACATGGGCGGGTACGGCTCCGCGCGGAGCGGGGCGAGAAAGGCCCAGGGGACGCGCTCCCGTTCCAACAACTCACGCTCGCGCGGTTCGTCCGGCGGCCGCGCGATGGCGAGTGCCGGCAACCGAAACAGCACGGGCAGCCGTGGCGGAACCAGCCGCGGCTCATCGCGCGGACGCTCCTCCCGCCGCTGACGTTCAGTGAGCCGCTTCCCGCGGCTGCGCTTCGGACGACGGCTGTTCAGAGTTCAGGCAGCCTTCGGTGCCCGCCACGGCGACGGCCACCGCGGCGTCCCCCGTGACGTTCACCACGGTGCGGCACATATCGAGCACGCGGTCCACGGCGAGGATCATGGCGATCCCTTCGCCGGGAACGCCCACCGACCGCAGCACGATGACGAGCATGACCATGCCGCCCGAGGGGATGCCCGGCGAGCCGATGGCCGCGAACACCGCCGTGAACACGATCGAGGCCTGCTGCATCAGCGTCAGCTCGATGCCGTAGAACTGGGCCAGGAAGACGGTGGCTATGGCCTGCATCAGCGCCGTGCCGTCCATGTTGATCTTCGCGCCCATGGCACAGGCAAAGCTGGCGATATCCCGCGGCACGCCGAGCTTGGTGCGCACCGCCTCCATCGTGACCGGCAGCGTCGCGGCGGAGCTGCTGCTGCTGAAGGCCACCATCTGCACGTGGGCGATGCCGCGGAAGAACGTGCGCAGCGGAATGCCCGCGAAGATCCGGACGACGAAGGTGTAGATGACGAACTGGATCAGCAGCAGCCCCAGCAGCACCGTGAAGCAGTAAGCCCCGAGGGATGCAAGCACGTCAAAGCCGAGGTTGGCGACGATCGGGACGATGAGGCAGAAGACGCCCACGGGTGCGGTGCGCATGATCGCACGCACGATCGAGATGAACGCCTCGTTGAGCCCCTCCACCACTTCGATGACCGGGCGGGAACGCTCCTTCGGCAGCAGGCTGAGCGCGATGCCCAGCATCAGGGCGAACACGACGACCTGGAGCATGTCGCCACGGGCCAGGGCGTCGAAGGGGTTGGTGGGCATGACCTCGCGGACGAGGTCCCAGACGCGGGTGGACTTTGAGGCGGTGATGACGCGCTCGGCGGTGCCGGACTCGGTGGAGGCGAGCAGCGCGGCGCGGGCGTCGTCGCTGATGAAGCGCGAGCCGCCGGGCTGGATGATGTTCACGAGCCCCAGGCCGAACACGACGCTGATGAACGCCGTGACCATGAACAGGCCGATGGTCTTGGAGCCCAGCCGCCCGAGCGTGCGCAGGTCGCCCAGCGATCCGACCGCCAGGATCATCGCGAAGAGGATGATCGGAACGGCGATGAACTGCAGCGAGCGCTTGAAGAGATCGCCCACGACCAGGTTCAGGTTGACGATGAAGTCGATGACGCCGGTGGCGAAGGTGGGCGCACCATCAGCACCCGCGGCGGCCTCGCGGATCGAGGGGCCGTAGGTATTGAGCACGAGGCCAACGCCGATCCCCAGCGCCAGCCCGATCATGATCTTCCAGTGCAGGGCGAGTTTCATGCGTGGGCACGATCCTAACCGAATCCGGCGGAAGGACGCACCCACCGGGCCGGGTCAGGTGGTCAGGTCCACTTCATCCCAGCCCACGTCGGGCTGCACGAGCCAGCAGAGGGCGCGTGCCCGCTCGTACACGACCGATCCATCCACGCCCTGGGCCTGATCGCGCACCACCGCGCCGAGCAGGGCGTAGTGCAGGTCCGCCTGATCGAGGACTTCGGCCGTGGCGCGGCGGCGCAGCGGCTGGCCGTCGAGCACGCGCTCGACCAACGGCTCGAGCGGGCCGGGGTCGCAGGGCCGATCGGGCCAGGGCAGCTCTTTCACCAGCCCGGCGGCCCAGAGCAAGGCATGAATGCCCTCGATCGCCCACTCCGCATTGGTGACGGCCTCGGCGGACGGAGCCGGATCGTCGATGAACACGAGGTGAGAGTCGGCGAGCGCCCCTTCCGCCGCGTCGCGCACGGACTCGAACGCGCGGAGGTACTCCGCGTGCGGCAACCCGCGGCGTGCGAAGACGGCGCGAAGCCAATAGAGCGCGTTGGCGAGCACCTGCGACCTCAGCTCATCGTCGGTGCGATGACCGGCCTCTTCCTCGGACTCGATGAGGGGAAGGCCGTCGGGAGGCTTCACGCCGCGGGCGGCGGCCAGGGCGAGCGAGGCGTCGCGTCGTTGTCGGGGTGAAAGAGCGGATGGGGCCATGAGCCGAATGTACGGTCGCCGGGGCGGGCGTGAAGGCGGCCGGACCAAAAACGCACAACGGCCCGGCGGAAGCCGGACCGTCTAAAGCGGGCGACGGGGCTTGAACCCGCGACCTACGCGTTGGGAACGCGTCGCTCTACCACTGAGCTACGCCCGCACGCCCCGATTATACCCGGCCCGCGAACGCCGCAGGAAACATCACACCTGACGCAGGAAGCGGATGTCGTTCTCGTACAGCAGGCGGATGTCGGGGATCGCGTACTTGCCCATGGCAAGGCGCTCGATGCCGAAGCCGAAGGCGAAGCCCGTCCATTCCTTGGGATCGACGCCGCACGCCTCGAAGACGGCGGGATCCACCATGCCGCAGCCGCCCAGCTCGATCCACCGCGGCTCCTGGTCCGGGCGGAGGCGGATCAGCATGTCGAACTCGGCGCTGGGCTCGGTGAAGGGGAAGAAGCTGGGCCGCAGGCGGACCATCGCCCCCTCGCCGAAGTAGGCGCGGGCGAACTGGAAGAGCGTGGTCTTGAGGTCCGTCATCGTGACGCCGCGGTCCACATACAGCCCTTCGATCTGGTGGAACATGAAGGAGTGCGTGGCGTCCACGGTGTCGGGGCGATAGACGCGCCCCGGCGCGACGATCTTGATGGGCCCGGCGAGCTTGCCGCAGCCGCGCTTCACCGCCTCCTCCAGCGTGCGCACCTGCACGGTGCTGGTCTGGCTGCGGAGCATGCGGGGGGACTTCACCTTGGCCGGGTCGTCTACGTAGAAGTTATCGATGGGGTCGCGGGCGGGGTGATCGGCGGGGATGTTGAGCTTGACGAAGTTGTGCTCGTCGTCCTCCAGCTCCGGCCCCTCGGCGACCTCGAAGCCCATCCGTGCGAAGACCTCGACCAGCTCATCGCGGACGCGCGAGATGACGTGCGCCCGCCCGGCGCTGAAGCTCTCCAGCAGGCCGGGCTCGGTCATGTCGATCCGCTCGCCCACGGCTGCCGCCGCCGCGGCGATGCTCGCCTTGCGCTCCGCAAACGCGGCGTCCAGCGCCTGCTTCACAGCGTTGAGCCGGGCCCCCACCGCCGGCTTCTGGTCCTTCGGCACGTCCTTGAGGCCGCCCATCAGGGCCTTGAGACGCCCGTTGGCGCCGATATAGGCGATGCGCCAGGCTTCCAGGGCCTCGGGGGTGGTCGCCGCGGAAAGCTCCGACAGCGATTGGCTTTCGAGCTGGTTCAGTTGGTCGATCACGCGCGGAAGGGTAGGTGCTCACGGCGTGAGGTGTCGGACGGGGACGGAGAGCTGGCGCGCGATCTCCCCGGCGAGCAATGACCGGTGGCACGCCTCGGGCCGGGTCTCGACGCAGAACAGCACCGGACGGCGGGCTTCGCCGCAGACACTCTCCACGAACGCCGCGGCGTCAAACCGGCGCAGACGGCTGCTCGTGTAACCCTTCACAAAGGCCGGGCTGAGGTGCTCGCGCTTGCGCTGCCCCACTCCCTCCGCGGCGTCCTCCTGGTACTGGGCCCGGCGGATCTCCTCCGAAGGGGCCAGCTCCGGGGTGTGGACGTAGGCGATCTTCGCCTTCGCGAGCAGTTGCTGAAGGCGGGTGGCGTTGGCGAAGGCGTACTCGCTGCCGCGGACGCCCCGGCGGGCGCGCACGTCGATGAACAGGTCCACGCCGGCGTCGCGGATGGCACGGAGGAACGAGCGCTCATCGAAGCCGTAGGCCCCGATCGTGAGGACCTGCTCGATCATGCGGAAGTGTACGGGAGGGGCCCGGTCCAAAAAGAACACCGCCGGCAACGGGGCCGGCGGCGTCGAGAAAAGGCTTCAGGAGACGGGGCTCAGTTCTTGGAGGAGCAGCAGCCGTCCTTCTTGGGGGCCACCGCGCCCATGCTGGCCTTGTCGGAGCAGGTCTTGGAGCACTCGCCCTTGACGGCGCCCATGTTGGCCTTGTCGGCGCAGCAGCCGTCCTTCTTGGCGCCGCCCTCGGAGCAGCACTCGGTCTGGCCGCCGACCGCGCCCGCGGAGGCCTTGTTCTCCTTGTTGCAACCGACCAGCATCAGCAGGCCGGCGGCGCACACGACGCTCATCAGCTTCGCGATCTTCATTCCTCGAACTCCTGTGAATGAGTGTGAATGCGTTTTCTCGGCGGCACCGCCGATCTACTGAGTAGACGATAGTCGAAGCCGGTCTGTTTCGCCATATGGGCGGGAATCAAAGAAAAAACGCCCGGAAGGGTCCGGGCGTTGGGGGATCATTCGGGTAAGGCGGAGGTTATTCGGCCTTGGTTTCGGCCTGACCCTCGGCCTTCGCCTCCGCCTTGGCCTCGCCCTTCTCCTTGCGGAGCTTGGCGTAGTAAGCCGTGCGGCGGTCGCCGATGCGGCGGCGCTGGCTGGGCCGGCCGCCGATCTCGGCCCCCTCCTCGGCCCCGCAGAACTGCAGGACGCACAGCTCGGTGCCGTCGCCGACGCGGTGACGGCCGAGCTTCACGATGCGGGTGTAGCCGCCGGCCCGGTCCGCGAAGCGCGGAGCGACATGATCGAAGATGTGCTTCACGAGCTTGGGAGCCTTGCGAAGCTCGCCGTAGCGGTTGCGCTCGACCTTGGAGCTGTCGGGCAGCTCGAAGAAGACCGAGGCCTGGTCACGGAGCTTCTGCACATGCTCCTTCTCGGCGTCGCTGGCGTTCTTGGGGGTGTAGAGCCAGTCGAAGCCGCGACGGTCGCCGCCGAGCTTGGCGATGACGCGCCTGCGGGAAGCGAGGTCACCCTTCTTCGCGTCAGTGATGATCTTCTCGACGAAGGGCTGGACGGCCTTGGCCTTGGGGATCGTGGTCACGATCTGCCCGTGCTCGAAGAGGCCGGCGGCCAGGTTCCGCAGCGTGGACGTGCGGTGGGCCGTGGTTCGGCCCAGTCGGTAGCCAGCTCTGCCGTGACGCATAACTCACACTCCTAGCGGGGGTCCGGATATTAGGCGGGGAACTGAGGGGCGGTGACCGTGTAGCCCTCGGGGAGGGTCATGCCCAGGTCCAGGCCGATGTCCTGGAGCTTGCGCTTGACCTCGCGGAGGCTGGTACGGCCGAAAGAACGGAGCTTGAGCAGGTCGGCGTCGGTCTGGGTGACGAGCTGGCCGACGGTCTCGATGCGGGCGGACTCGAGGCAGTTGCTCGCGCGGACGGAGAGCTCCAGCTCGCTGATGGGCATGTTCAGCTTGCGGATGAGGTCCTCGTCCACGCTCGCCGCGGCTGCCGCCTCCTCGCTCACGCGGTCCTCGCCCAGCTCGAAGTACTGGACGAAGGGGTTGAGGTGCTTGCGGAAGATCTTGGCGGCCTCGACCAGCGCCATCTCCGGCGGGACGGTGCCGTTGGTCCAGATCTCGATGGTGAGCTTGTCGTAGTTGGTACGCTGGCCGACGCGGGTGTCCTCGACCTTGTAGCGGACGCGCTGCACCGGGGAGTAGATGGCATCCACGTAGATCTTGCCGATCTCCTGCTCCTCGCCGGCGTTGTAGCGCTCGCTGGCGGGGACGTAGCCGCGGCCCTTGGTGACCTCCAGCTCCATCTCGAAGTCCACCGCGTCGGTGAGCGTGGCGAGAACGAGATCCTTGTTGAGGATGTTGATGGCGGTGTCGGCCTGGATCATGTCGGCCGTGACCTCGCCCGGCCCGCGCGCGGCGAGCTTCATCGTGCGGGTCTCATCGCCCTCCATCTTGACGACGAGGTTCTTGACGTTGAGGACGATGTCCGTGACGTCCTCCATGACGCCCTTGAGAGGGCTGAACTCGTGGGCGACGCCCTTGATCTTGATGGCGGAGACAGCCGCGCCCTCGAGGCTGCTCAGGAGGACGCGCCGCAGGCTGTTGCCGACGGTGGTGCCGAAGCCCCGCTCGAAGGGCTCGACGAAGAAGCGACCGTAGGTATCGCTCTTGAACTTGGGGTCAGTGACGACCCGGGTGGGCAGCTCAAGCCCCCGCCAGCGGACACGCGTAGTCATGGATTCATTCCGTCCAGGTCCAGCAGGTTCTCACCAAGGTGAAGGCCGAAGCGGGTTCGCGAGCAGGCGGCGTCCTGCTGGGGCGACGCCGCGCTCTTCTGTCCCGACCGGCCACGAAAAACGGCCTCGGGGGCTTGCGGCCACCCGAAGCCGTAAAACTCGATCAGACGCGCCGACGCTTCTTGGGACGGCAGCCGTTGTGCGGAACGGGCGTGTGGTCCTCGACGGCGGTGACGCGGAGCCCCGCGGCGGTGAGGCCGTTCACGGCGGACTCGCGGCCGGCGCCCGCGCCCTTGATGCGGATCTCGATCTCCGTCATGCCCATCTTGCGGCACTTGCTGCCGCAGGTCTCGGCGGCGCGCGTCGCGGCGAAGGGCGTGCTCTTACGGGCGCCCTTGAAGCCGATGGTGCCGGCCGAATCCCAGGCGAGCGTCTCGCCGTTGGTGTCGGTGATCGTGACGATGGTGTTGTTCTGCGTCGCGCGGATGTGCGCGATGCCGCGGACGACGTTCTTCCTGACCTTGCCCTTCTTCGACATTGAATGCTCCTCGGATCAACCGACCCGCGATGGGTCGTACCCGAATAAGTGATCGTGTTACTTGGCCTTGACGCCCTTCTTGCCGGCGACGGTCTTCTTCTTGCCCTTGCGGGTGCGGGCGTTGGACTGAGTGCGCTGGCCGCGGACGGGCAGGCCCTTGCGGTGGCGCTCGCCGCGGTAGCACTTGATGTCCTTGAGGCGCTGGATGTTCTGCTGGACCTGGCGGCGCAGGGCGCCCTCGACGATGTAGTTGGCGTCGATGATGGCGTTGATCTGGGCGAGCTTCTGCTCGTCCACCTCGTGCGCGCGCTGGTCGGGGTTCACGCCCGCCTCCGCGAGGATCTGGGAAGCGAACTTCGGCCCGATCCCGTGGATGTACTGCAGCGCGAAGTAGATCTTCTTGCGGTCAGGGACGTCGATACCGGCGATACGTGGCATGTGTTCCTCTCACGCACGGGCCGCACGCCCGTGTCAATGGCGACTTTCAGTTCAGCCCTGAACCTGCTTGTGCTTGGGGTCGCTCTTGCAGATCACGCGCACCTTCCCCTTGCGGCGGACGATCTGGCACGCGTTGCACATCCTCTTGACGCTGGCCTTCACCTTCACAGGTCACCTCTCAAAACCACGCCATAACCTGCCCGGTTCGGCGGGGAGGGGATGGTAGGCAGACCCCCTTCGGGAGTCACGGCAGAATGCGGCCCAGATAACACGATCCGACCTCCCGATAAGGCATTCCGGAGGGTCGGCCCGGCTGGATTTTGGCCGCGGGCCGGATTCGGGACGCAGCCGGGACCAGCCCCCCACCGCAAAGGGGCCGCCCGAAGCGCGGAATTCGCGTTTGGAACGGGTGCGGAGTCCGGCCGGGGCCGTCCGGGGGGCCGGAATCAGTGCCGGAAGGTAATCCGAGCCTTGGACAGGTCGTAGGGGGAGATTTCCACCGTGACCCGGTCCCCTGGGAGGATGCGGATGTAGTTCATCCGCATCTTGCCGCTGACGTACGCCAGCACTTCGGACTTCTGCTCGTTCGGGAGCTGCACCTTGAACATCGCGTTGGGAAGGGCCTCGGTGACCACGGCCTCGAAGGTGAACTTGTCGTCCTGTTTGCCCATACGCGTCTGCTTGCTCCGTATTCCCCTCCCGGCCTTGATGCCGGGGTCAGGGAGCGACAAGGGTAGCCGTCTCAAAGACGGAATGCACGGGAATTTTCAGTCCGTCAATACCTGGGGGCCAGCGTCGGTGACCGCCACCATCCGCTCCTCGAAGGCCGACCACACCCCCTGGGGGGAACTGAGCGTCCATTCATTGGGGTCCGTCGCCAGGGTTGTTTCGGCCTCCAGAACCACCGGTTCCACGGCAATCACCATCCCGGAGCGCAAGCGGACATCCGGCTGATCGGGGCGGGCGTGGAAGAGCCAGGGCAACTCGTGCATTTCCCGCCCGATGCCGTGGGCGCAGATGCCCGGCAGCAGGTGCAGGCCCAGGTTCCCCGCGGCGACGGAAGCATGGGCCATGACCTCGGACCACCAGACGCCGGGGCGAATGGCCCGGAGCATGGCGTTCAGGACGGCGGTGGAGCCGCGGATGAGCTTGGAAGCTCGCTCCCCCTCCCCCACTGCGACGGTGGTGGCGACGTCGGCGTGCCAGCCGAGCGAGGTCAGGAGCGTGAGGTCGATCGTGACGGCGTCGCCGGCCTTCAGGATGCGGTCGGAGGGAACGCCGTACATCGCCTCCTCGTTGACGCTCACGCTCGCGGCGTGGGGAAACGGAGGCCCGCCCTTGAAGGCGAACTCCTTGCTGGTGGCGACGCAGTTCTCAAACGCGATGAGCCGCTCGGCCTCCTGGGCAAGCGCGAGGGTGGTAACACCTTGGACGGCGCGATCCGCGACCTGCCGCAGAATCGACCACGCGAGGCGGGCGGCCTCGCGTAGCTGAATCAGCTCGCCGGGCTCGCGGAGCGCGGTCTTCATGGGTGGCTGCTAGCGGAGGTGGCCGCCCAGGCGGGGAGAGCTTCCGCCGTCCTCACCGCCGAGGAAGCCCGAGTAGTTCCGCATCATCAGGTTGGCCTCGACGCGCTGGAGGAAGTCCATACATACCGAGACCACGATCAGCAGGCCGGTGCCGCCGAGGAACTGCGTCACGACCATGTCCACGTTCATGGCCGAGTTCACGACCGTGGGCAGCACGGCGATGACGGCCAGGAACGCGGCGCCGACGAAGGTGATGCGTGTGATGACGGTCTCGAGGTACTCCGCGGTGCGCGGGCCGGGTCGCAGGCCGGGGATGAACGAGCCGTGCTCCTTGAGCTGCTTGCTCATCTCCTCGGGATTGAACTGGACGGTGATCCAGAAGTAGCTGAAGAAGTAGATCATCGCCACGTAGAGCAGCAGGTAGAGGAACGCGCTCTGGTGGAAGTTGTCGGCGAGGAAGCGGGTGATGGAGAGCCACGTCTGCGAGCCGCCGCCGGTGTTGACCGCCGCCTGCGCCCACTCGCGGAGCTGCGTGAAGATCACCACGGGGAAGATCATCAGCGAGCTGGCGAAGATGATGGGCATCACGCCGCCGTGGTTAATGCGCATGGGCAGGTAGCTCTTCTGCCCGCCGTAGACCTTGCGGCCGCGGGTGTGCTTGGCCTGCTGGACGGGGATGCGCCGCTGAGCGACCTGCATCAGCACCGCCGCGGCGACGACGCCGACGAAGCCGGCGGTGAGGGTGATGAGGCCCATCCACCCCATCTTGTTGGGCTCGCCGGTGGCGCTGAAGTTGTTGATGACCATCTTGATGGCGGTGGGAATGTTGGCCAGGATGCCCGCCATGATGATCATCGACGCGCCGTTGCCGATGCCGTGCTTGTCGATCTGCTCGCCGAGCCACATCAGGAACATCGTGCCCGCGGTGAGCGCGGAAACGGCCATCACCCACCACAGCGGGTTGTGGAGCCACTGCGGGTAGATCAGCTCGACGTTGGTGAGGTACGCCAGCCAGCCCACGCCCTGAATGACGCACAGCGCGACCGTGGCGTAGCGGGTGTACTCCATGATCTTCTGGCGGCCGGTGGGGCCTTCCTCCTGGATCGCTTTGAGCTGCGGGAGGAAGGAGGCCAGAAGCTGGAAGATGATGCCCGCGGTGATGTACGGCATGATGCCCAGGCCGAAGATCGTGGACTGGGAGAGGCTGCCGCCGGAGAACATCGTGACGTAGTTCGCCACCGCCCCGAAGGCCGAGCCGGACTTCGCGGCGTTGTCGAACATCCGCTGCAGCTCGTCCTGGTTGACGCCGGGCAGGGGGATCCAGTGCCCGATGCGGAAGACCAGCAGCATCCCCAGGGTGAAGAGGATCTTGTTGCGGAGTTCCTCGATCTTGAAGACGTTGATCAACGTCTTGAGCATTGCGGGCCTTTCGTGGTCTAGCGGTCCGGACGCGGAACGCGGCCGGGGATGAAGGGTAGGCGAGAGGCGGTTTCCCCGGAAACAAAGCACGGCACGGGGGTTCCCGTGCCGCGCTGGAGGTCAGAGTTTACTCCCCCGGGTCAGGCTCCGGCCCCGGCAGCCTCGGCCTTGGGCTTCTTGGCGGCGGAGCCGCGCTTGAGCTTCTTGGTGAGGTTCTTGGGGGTGCGGTCGTCGCTGGAGAAGTCGATGCCGCGGACGCGGTCGCGCCGGGTGCCCAGCTCCTTCACGCTGCCGCCGGCGTCGGTGATGAGCTTGCGGGCGTTCTGGGAGACGCGGTTGGCGACGACGTTGAGCTTGGCCTTGAGGGCCTTCTCCTTGCCCAGGCTGCCGAGGATCTTGAGGTCGCGGCTCTCATCGCGGACCAGGCCGGCCTTGATGAGGGTCTGAGCGTTGACGTCGCCGCCCTTGGCGAAGTCCTTGTGAGCGATGATGTCGCCCAGGTTGACGGTCCAGAACTTGACCTTGAAGGGGGCGTTGGTGAAGCCGAACTTGGGCAGGCGGCGGAAGTAGGGCATCTGACCGCCTTCGAAGGCGCGCTTGGCGGAGTTGCCCGAGCGCGAGCCCGCGCCCTTGTTGCCGCGGCCCGATTGCTTGCCGTGGCCGGAACCTTCGCCGCGGCCGACGCGCTTGCGGTTCTTGTAGGCGCCGGCGATGGCGGTAATGTCGTGGATCATCATGGCCGTGTACTCCAGGCTCTGTCGTGCGTCGGGCCGGGGCGCCCGTGCGTGTGCGTGTGTGGATCAGCCCGCCGCGGGAGCCGGGGCCTCGCCGCCCGCGGCCTGCCCGCCCTCGGCGGACTCCTTGCCGCGACGACGGCCGCCGGTGCTGCGGCCGCGTCCCTTGCGGCCGTCATCGACGGTGTTGACGGGGCCGCGGGCCTTCTCACGCTTGGGAGCGGAGGGCATGAACCGCTTGCCCTTCTCGATCTTGGCCTCGATCTCGGTGGTCTCGAGCTGCTGACCGCGGAGCTGAGCGACCTGCTCGGGCTGGCGGAGCTTGGCGAGGCCCTCGAAGACGGCCTTGACGATGTTGCGCTTGTTGGTGCTGCCGTAGCACTTGGTCAGGCAGTCGGTGATGCCCGCCTTCTCGAGGATGGTGCGGACGGTGCCGCCGGCCACCACGCCCGTACCGGGCGCGGCGGGGACGAGGCGGACCTTCGAGGCGGAGAAGGTGCCCTCGACTTCGTGCGGGATGGTGGTGCCGACGAGGGGCACGGTCACCATCGACTTGCGGGCGTACTTCTCGGCCTTCTCGATGGCCGAGGGGACTTCGTTGGACTTGCCGTAGCCGTAGCCGACCCGGCCGCGCCGATCGCCGACGACGACCAGAGCGCCGAAGCTGAAGCGGCGTCCGCCCTTCACCGTGGCGGAGGTGCGGTCCACACCGATATTGGCGGACTCGATCTGGCTGGTTTCGGAGAAGTTGTCGTTCATGGGTGTCTTTCGCTGGAGCTTCGGCACGACCGGCGGTGCGGCCGTGGCACGTTCAGAACTGCAAACCTCCCTTGCGGGCGGCGTCGGCCAGGGCCTTGACGCGGCCGTGGTACTTGAACCCGCCGCGATCGAAGACCACCTTGGTCACCCCCGCGGCCTTGGCGGCCTTGGCGATGGCCTCCCCCACCGCCGCCGCGGCGGCGATGTTCCCGGTCTTCTCGGTCTTGATGGACTTGTCCATCGTGGACGCCGCGGCGAGGGTCCGACCGTCCAGATCGTTGATGATCTGCGCGTACATGTGGTTGAGGGACTTGTACACGGAGAGACGGGGCCGCTCGGGGGTGCCGATGATCCGCTTGCGGATGCCGATGCGGCGACGGGCTCGCCTGACCTGCTTTCCAACGTTCTTGTTCATGGCTGCTGCTTTCTTTCGTGCCGCGGCGTGTGACCCGATTACGAGCCGAACTGCTTGCCCTGCTTGCGCTTCACGACCTCATCGGTGTACTTGATGCCCTTGCCGTTGTACGGCTCGGGCTTCCGGACGGCCCGGACGGAGGCGGCGAAGTGGCCCACCGCGCCCTTGTCGGCGCCGGACACCTTGATGAACTGCTTGTCCACCGTGACGGTGACGCCCTGGGGGATGTCGATCAGGATGGGGTTGGCGAAGCCGACAATCAGCTTGAGCTGCTTGCCGGCGAGCGAGGCCTGCCAACCGACGCCCACGACCTCGAGCGTCTTCTCGTAGCCCTTGGTAACGCCCTCGATCATGTTGCGGATGTGGGCGCGGGTGGAGCCCCAGTAGGCGTTGGCCTCCTTGTGCTCCGGCGTGTACCCGGGGGCGAGGGAGACGCTGATGGACTTCTCGTTCTCGTCCCAGTTGACGCGCACCTCGGGGCGGAACGTCAGGTCGAGCTTGCCCTTGGGGCCTTCGACGTGAACGACCTGGTCCTTGACCGAGATCTTGACGCCGGCGGGCACTGCGATGGACTTCTTTCCGATCCGTGACATTCCTGACTCCTGTGCGTCTTGCTTCACCGGCTCATCGCCGGGCTTCCGCGGTGCGTGGTTCCTGTGGTTACTCGATGGTGCAGAGCAGCTCGCCGCCGACGCGCTCGGTGCGGGCCTTGCGGTCGCTCAGCACACCCTTGCTGGTGGAGACGATGGCGATGCCCAGGCCCTGGAGGGGACGGGGCAACTCCTCCACGGACCGGTACACGCGCCGCCCAGGCTTGCTCTCGCGCCGGAGCTTGTGCAGCACGGTCTCGCCCGCCGGGCCGTACTTGAGCCGGACGCGGAGCAGGCCCTGACGGCCGTCCTCGATCACGTCGTAGCCCTCGATGTAGCCCTCGTCGCGGAGGACGTCCGCGATCCCGCGGCAGACCTTGCTGTTGAGGCAGGTCACCGTCTTGGAGCGGTTGCGGACCGCGTTGCGGATCCGGGTGAGCATGTCTGCGATTGGGTCGCCGATCGCCATAGTTCGTGTCCTGAGTCCTGGGTCGTGGGTCGTGTGTCCTGTCGCCGCGGGATTACCAGCTCGCCTTCCGCATGCCGGGAATCTTGCCCTCAAGGGCGAGCTTGCGGAGCATGATGCGGCTGATGCGGAACTTGCGGTAGACGCCGCGGGCGCGGCCCGTCAGCTCGCAGCGCCGCACGACGCGGGTGCTGAACTTGGGGGGCCGCTTGGACTTGGCCATCTGTGCCTTGGTGGTCATGGTCGTTGCTCCGGCTGGTTGCCGTGGGGTTGCTTGGGGTTACCTCTGGTCGGGCTTGCGGAAGGGCATGCCGAGCTGCTCGAGCACGAAGCGGCTGCGCTCGGGGGTGCTGTTCGAGAAGCAGAAGTTGATGTTCATGCCGTGGGTGAACTGCGCCTCGGCCATGTTGATCTCGGGGAACACGCCCTGCTCGTTGAGGCCCATGGCGTAGTTGCCCTGGCGGTCGAAGGACTTGTCGGGCAGGCCGCGGAAGTCCTTGATACGGGGCGTCGCGAGGTTGATGAGGCGGTCGAGGAAGTGCCACATGCGCTCGCGCCGGATGGTGACCATCGCCGAGGACTCGAAGCCTTCGCGGAGCTTGAAGTTGCTCACGCTCTTCTTGGCCTTGATGACGATGGGCCGCTGGCCGGTGACCTTGGTAAGGGTCTCGATGACCTGAGCGCGGATGTGCGGCGGGATCTTGCTGCCGTCGAGATGCCGGCCCATGTTGACGTTGAGCACGATCTTCTCGAGCTTGGGCATCGCCATGGGGTTGGTGATGCCGAACTTCTCCGCGATGGCCTTGCGGACCTTGTCCTGGTAGAGGACCTTGAGGCGAGGCGGCGTCTTGGGCGCAGCCGCGGCCTCGGCCTCCACGGCCTCGGAGACGTGCTTCTTACCGGCGGCAGGCTTCTTGCCGCTGGGCTGGCCGCCCTTCTTGCCCTCCTTGGCGGCGTGCTCCTTGGGAGCGCCGTCCTGGGCCTGCTTGTTCTGATCGTCCTTCGACATGGTGCTGCTCGCTTGCTCGTGGTTCAGGCTGCGGCCGGATCACTTCTTCCTGGAGGTCTTCTTCTTCGCCGGGGCGGCGCCGCCGCGCGCGGCCCGGACGACGCCGAGGACCTTGAGCTCCTTGCCGCCGTGGCGGGCCACGCGGACCTTGGAGCCGTCGGGCTCGGTGCGGAAGCCCACGCGGACGGGCTTGCCGTCCACCACCGGGCTGACCTTGCTGATGTGCAGGGGCATTTCCTTGGTGATGATGCCGCCCTGGGGCGCGACGCGGGTGGGCTTGACGTGCTTGGTGTGCAGGTTGATGCCCTTGACGATCACCTGGTCATGCTTCGGGATGACGCGGATGATCTCACCGATCTGGCCCTTGTACGAGCCGCTGGTCACCATCACTGTGTCGCCTTTGCGGACGTGGCGTGGCATGTTGCAAATCCTTCCTTCAGCGGCTCAGACGACCTCGGAGGCCAGGGAGACGATCTTCATGTAGTTGCGGTCGCGCAGCTCGCGGGCCACCGGGCCGAAGATGCGCGTGCCCTTGGGGTTCCCGTCGTCCTGGATCAGCACCACGGCGTTGCTGTCGAACTTGACGTAGGAGCCGTCGGGGCGACGGGTGGGCTTGGTGGTGCGGACCACCACGGCCTTGCTCTTGTCGCCGGGCTTGATGTCCGCCCCGGGCAGGGCCTTCTTGATGGAGACGAAGACGCGGTCGCCCACCCCCGCGGTGCGGCGGGTGAACTTGCCGGAGGCGGTCGAGCCGCCGTACACGCGGATCACGTAGGCGATCTTCGCCCCGCTGTTGTCCGCGACCTCACACCTGGTTTCCTGCTGCAGCATGGGTGAACTCTTCTTCTGCCCGGCGCGGGCTTACTGCATGTCCTTGACGCTCTTGATGGCGGCGGCGATCTCGGCGCGCCTCTCGACGATGCGAACGAGCTTCCAGCTCTTGGTCTTGCTGATGGGCCGGCAGGGCGCGACCTCCACCAGGTCCCCCGCCTTGCTCTCGTTGTTCTCGTCGTGCACGTGCAGCACCGTCCGCTTGCGGATGTACTTGCCGTACTTGGGGTGCTTGTCCTGGTAGTTCACCACGACGCGCCGGGTCTTGTCGCGACGGTCGGTGTCCACCACGCCGATGCGGGTGGCCTGAACCTTCGGAGCCTCGGCCTCTGCCTTGGGTGCCTTGCTGGTCTTGGTGGTCGCCATCGTGGTTCCTCTTACGCCTTCGCCGCGGCCAGGGCCCGCGAGCGCTGCTCGGTGAGCAGGCGGGCGATGTCCTTGCGGATCTTCTTGAACTTGGACGTGTCCTCGACCTTCTCGGTGACGGCCTTGCTGCGCAGGTCGAACAGGTCGTTGCGCAGACGGGCCAGCTCCTGCTGGATCTCCTGGTCGTTCATCTTGTGCACTTCGGCTGCCTTCATGGCCGTCTCCTGTTCCCTTACACGCGCACCCGGCGGCCGACGAACCGGCACTTGACGGGCATCTTCATCGCCACGCGGAGCAGCGCCAGCTTCGCCGTCTGCTCGGGCACGCCGGCCATCTCGAACAGCATGGTGCCGGGCTTCACGCGGGCCGCCCAGTACTCGACGTCCGCCTTGCCCGTGCCCATTCGCGTCTCCAGGGGCTTCTTGGAGATGGGCTTGTCCGGGAAGACGCGGATGAAGAGCTTGCCCTCGCGCTTCACGAAGTGCATCGCGGCGATGCGGCCCGCCTCGAGCACGTTCCCCGCAACCCAGCCGCCTTCGAGCGCCTGCAGTCCGTAATCGCCGTAGGCCACGTAGTTGCCCTTGGTGGCCTTGCGGTCACGGATCCGCCGCATCTCCTTGCGGTACTTGACTCGTTTGGGCATCAACGCCATCTGACACACTCACTTCCGCTGGCACCGGGGTCCCGGTGATTGGCCTTCGTTCTTTACTTGCGACCACGGGCACGGGCGCGACCGCCGGCGGCGTTCGACGTGTTCTCGTCCGCCTCCGTCGTGTACATGCCCTTGTAGACCCACACCTTCACGCCGATCACGCCGTACGTCGTCTTCGCCTCCGCGAAGCCGTACTCCACACGCGCCTGCAGCGTCGAGAGCGGGAGCGAGCCCAGGCGAACCGCCAGCACGCGGCTCATCTCCGCGCCGCCCAGGCGGCCCGAAATCTGGATCTTCACGCCCTTGGCGCCCGCGGCCATCGCCGCCTCGCACTTCATCTTCACCACGCGCCGGAAGCTCGCCCGCTTCACGAGCTGCTCCGCGACCGCCTCGGCGATCAGCGTCGGGTCCAGGTCGGCGTTCTTGATCTCGATGATCGAGATCGCCACCTTGCGCCCGGTCATGTACTGCAGCTCCTCGGTCATCCGCTCGACCTCGGCGCCCTTCGGGCCGATCACCAGGCCCGGGCGGGCCGTCTTGATGATGACCTTCAGCTCCTCGCGCGTGCGCTCGATGTGCACGTCGCTCACCGCCGCGTTTGGTGGACGGCGGTTGAGACGCTTGTCGAGCCACTTGCGGATCTTCTCATCCTCGACGAGCAGCTCGCCGTAGAGCGCCTTGGGGGCGTACCAGCGGCTCTTGTGCGTCTCGGTGATGCCGAGCCTCAGACCGAATGGATGCGTCTTCTGTCCCATGCTTACCTCGCCCCCGCCTTCGCGGTGCGCTCTTCCACGCTGATGGTGATGTGCGACAACGGCTTGAGGATCTGGTGCGCCCGCCCGCGGTCCTTGGGCTGGAAGCGCTTGATCACCGGGCCGTGATCGACGCGGCTCTCGCTGACGTACAGCGCCGTCGTGTCGGCGCCGAACAGTTCGGCGTCGGTGATGGCGGCGTTGAGGCACTTGCGGAAGTTCACAGCGGCCTTCTTGGTGCTGAACCGCAGCAGGTCCTGGGCGGTGATCACGTCCTTCCCGCGGATCAGCGCCGCGATCAGGCCGGCCTTGCGGGGGCTGCCGCGGTGGTGACGGACCTGGCTGGTGAAGGCGGCGATGTCCTTGGGCTCGCACTTCAGGGCCGCCGCGAGCTTCGCGATGATGGGCGCCTTGCAGCGCGGATGATCGCGGCCGGCCATCCAGTTGTTGATGGCGCTCACGGCCCGGTCCACGGGGAAGCTGTCGTCGGCGATGGCCGCGGCAAGCTGCTCGACGGTCACGCCGGCGTCCTGCGCCCGCTGCTTCAGTTTGTTGGCTCGAATCCTCACGGCATAGCCCTCGATCTGTGGTCCTGGTTAGCCCTTGGAGCCCTCGATGCCTTCCTTCTTGTTCGTGTGGCCGCGGAAGGTGCGGGAGATGCTGAACTCACCCAGCTTGTGGCCCACCATGTCCTCGGTGACGAAGACATCGAGGAAGGCCTTGCCGTTGTGCACCTTGAAGGTGTGCCCGATGAACTCGGGAACAATGGTGCAGCGGCGCGCCCAGGTCTTGATGGGCTCGCGACGACGGCTGGCGTTGAGCTTCTCTACCTTGCGGAAGAGCTTCTCATCAACGTACGGACCTTTCTTGAGGCTGCGTCCCATGGTGCTGTCCTGAGTCCTTGGTCCTTGGGCGGAGTGTTACTTCTTCTGGCCGTAGCGCTTGCTCACGCGGCGGCGGATGATCAGCTTGGTGGAGTGCTTCTTGCGGTTGCGGGTGTTGCCGCCCTTCGCGTGGACGCCGGTGGGGCCGCACGGCGGGCGGTTGCCCTTCGAGCGGCCGGCGCCGCCGCCCAGCGGGTGGGCGTGGTGGCTCTTCGCGACGCCGCGGGTGATCGGTCGACGGCCCATCAGACGGGCCAGACCCGCCTTGCCGAGCTTGCGGAGGCGGTGGTCGGGGTTGCCGACCTGGCCGATCGTGCAGCGGCAATCAAGGGGGACGCGCCGGATCTCACCGCTGGGGAAGGTGAGGGTGGCGTAGTCGCCCTCCTTGTTCGTCATCTTGGCGTAGGTGCCGGCGGAGCGGCAGATCTGAGCGCCGCGACCGGGCTCCAGCTCGATGCAGTGAACGTCCAGGCCCGTGGGGACGAACCGCAGGGGCATGGAGTTGCCGGGAGTGGGCTCCACGGCCTGGGTGCTGGAGGTGAGGATGACCTGGCCGTCGCGGATGCCGTTGGGCGCCGGAATGTAGCGACGCACGCCGTCGGCGTACTCGATCAGCGCGATGTGGCAGGAGCGGTTGGGGTCGTACTCGATGCCGATGACCTTGCCCTCAATGCCGTCGCGGTCGCGGCGCTTGAAGTCGATCATGCGGTACATGCGCTTGACGCCGCCGCCGATGCCGCGGGCGGTGATCTTGCCGCTGTGGTTGCGGCCGCCGGTCTTGGGCAGCGGGGCGAGGAGCGACTTCTCGGGGAAGTGCTTGGTGACTTCCGCGTGCTCGTTCACCGAGGCGTTGCGCCGCCCGGGAGAGGTCTTCTTGTAAACACGAATGGGCATGGGAGAGTCCTTCGGCGGGTCAGAAGATCTCGATCGAGTCGTCGGGGTGGAGACGGACGATGGCCTTCTTGCTGTTGGCGGGCTTGACCACGCCGTAGCGGAGGCGACGGGCCTTGTGCTTGCGCACCTGGGTGTTGACCGACTCGACGCGGACCTTGTAGATGGACTCGATCGCCTTCTTGATCTCGTCCTTGGTCGCGCGGGGATCAACCTCGAACGAGTACAGCTTGTGCTCGTTCATCTGGTACGTGCTCTTCTCGCTGAGCAGCGGCTTCTTGATGATGTAGATGGGATCGACGTTGGCGGGCATCAGGCGACCTCCACCTTCTTGGCCGCCTGGCGGCCGAGCGGGTTGATCTTCGCGTCCTTACCGGTCTGCGAGCTGGGGCCGTTCAGCCAGGCCTCCAGGTCGGCCTTGCTGATGACCAGGTACCGGTGGTTGAGCATGTTGAAGCAGTTGAGCTGATCCACGCGGATGAGCGTCACGTCCTCGACGTTGCGGCCGGAGAGACGCGCACGCTCGGAAGCCTCGCCGTCGAAGGGCAGGGCGACCAGCGCGGACCGATCGACCTTGATCGCCTCCAGGAACTTCTGGAAGAGCTTGGTCTTCGCTTCCTTGAAGTCGAAGCTGTCAACGATGCGGACTTCGTTGTCGATCAGCTTGGAGAGCAGCGCGTTGCGGTTCGCCTTGCGCCGCATCTTCTTGGGCATGTCGAGGCGGTAATCCTCGCGGGTGCGCTTCTTGGAGTGCGCGTGACCGCCGCCCTTGAACAGGTTGGCCTTCCGGTCGCCGTGACGGGCGTTGCCGGTGCCCTTCTGCTTGTAGATCTTGCGGGTCGAGCCCTCGACCTGGCTGCGGTTCTTGGTGCGGGCCGAGCCCTGGCGGAGGTTGGCGTGGTAGCGGACGTACGCCTGCTTGATCAACGCGGCGTTGATCTCGCCGCCCAAGGACTTCTCGTCAATGGTGAACTGGGCAACTTCCTTGCCCTGCATGTTGTAGACGGGGACATTCATCTGTCTTCCACCTCGTCTGACGCCTGCGGTGGCTCCGGCCCTCGCCGGGCGAGCGGCCCTGAGCCGCCCCCACCTTCCTGCCGCCTATCCGTCTCACCTCCAATCCCGATAGGAGTCCTTCGGGGGCACGCACCGTGCGTGCGGGGCGGATCGGAATCGACTCGGCTGTCTCACCTTCCTTGTCGCTGCCCGGCGGTTTCCCCTTCGGGACCTCCCGGGCTCGCCGATCGCTCTCTCAAGCGGCCGGCGAGTGCAACTCGTCGAACTCCTATGTCTGACCCATCCGAAACCGGAGGGGCCGGGATATTAGGCGACCAAACGGCTTACTTCTGCGCCGCGGCCACCTTCTTTGCCTTGCTCTTGTACAGACGGATCGCCGGACGAACCTCGACCAGGCCGTTCTTGCCGCCCGGGACGGGGCCCTTGACCAGCAGCAGGTTCTTCTCGGGCTCCACGCGGACCACGTCCAGGCTGCGGACGGTCACGCGCTCATCGCCCATGTGACCGGCCATCTTCTTGCCCTTCTTCAGGCCGCCGCCGAAGCCGCGGTTGGAGCAGAGCGAGCCGATGGAGCCGGGGGAGCGGTGCTTGCGCTCGGTGCCGTGGGTGGCGAACATGCCCTTGAAGCCCCACCGCTTCATCACGCCCGCGAAGCCCTTGCCCTTGCTGCGGCCGATGACGTCCACGTACATCGTGCCCTCAAGGTCCCTGACGGTGAGGGTCTGGCCCAGGGAGAAGGAAGCCGCCTCCTTGTCATCCACGCGGAACTCGCGGTGGTGACGCTTGGGGGTGGTGCCCGCCTTCACGTCGTGGGCGATGAGGGGGATGGTGCTGTTGCGAGCCTTGATCTCGCCGTAACCGATCTGGACGGCGCTGTAGCCGTCGCGCTCGGGAGTACGAACCTGGGTCACCACGCACGGGCCGCACTCGATGACGGTGACCGGCACGCTGACGCCCCCGTTGTACACGCGGGTCATTCCGATCTTTTTGCCCAGCAGAGACAAGCCCATGGCGACCTCAACTTCCTACTACCGACAAAAACCCCCGGGCTCTGCCCAGGGGTCAAATGACTCAAGCCTTGATCTTGACGAACACACCCGCGGGGACCACCAGCCGGTTCAGCGCCTCGACGGTGCGGGCGTTGGGCTCGATGATGTCGATGATCCGCTTGTGGGTGCGGATCTCGAACTGCTCACGGGACTTCTTATCAATGAACGGAGAGCGCAGAACGGTGTAGCGCTCGATGCGGGTGGGCAGGGGGATGGGACCCGCCACCTTGGCGTTGGTGCGCTTGGCATGCTCGACGATTTCCTTCGCCGAGGCGTCCAGAGCCAGGTGGTCGTACGCCTCCATCCGAATTCTGATCTTGCCGCCGGTCATTCGTAAACCACCCGGGGGGATTCCCCCACTTTTCGAGCACCTCGCACCAGGCTACTTGCCAAAGCGATACGTGAACACACCCACCCCTCCCGGAGGAGCGGGAGGGAAGAATAGACCGCCACCCCACGGTGTCAACTCAGGCGACCTTCGCCAAATCACCCTTCCGGTCCGCCTGCCCCCCTCCCCCCACCGCCCGGGGGCGCTCCCCAGCCCCTACCGAACGCCAATCCTACAACCCGCGGCTTCTTTGGACCGATCCAAGTCTCTACATTGAACTGGCCCGTACCGGATGGAAGCCCAATGAACACCACCCCCCGCCGCCGGTCCTCCACCATCTCCGCCCTGCTCCTTCTCTCGCTGGCGGCCGGGGTTGCCCCCGCCCAGCCGAAGAAGGACGCCCAACCCGCCCCTCCCGCGACGGTCTACAACCCCGCGCCGGTCGAGCTCTCCCTCGACCCTTGGAAGCTCGACAGCGTCGGGCTGACCATGTACCTCCCCGTGGACACCATCGCCCAGGCGAGCTCTCTCGCGAGCACCGCCTCGGTCCAGATCACGCCCAAGGACACGACCTGGCTGATCAACATCCAGACCCCACGCACCATCAACACCGACACCACCCCCGCGGAAATCTGCGACGGCGTGGTCACGGAGCGCTTCAAGGCCGTGGGCGAGGTCTACATCAAGCCCGAGGACGACTCCGGCCGCCGCGGCGAGCTTGTGGGGATGATCGGCAAGCTGATCGAGCCGCGGAAGACCATCCGGATCAACGGCTTCGACACCGAGCGCGTGTACTTCTCCGTCCCCGGCAACACACCGAAGGCCCCGGACGTGGTCCACGGCCTGACGGTCTTCCGCACGGCGCCGGGCCAGTTCGTGATCTTTGAGCTGGTGACCACGGCTCCGGTCTTCGAGAAGGCCCGCAGCGTTTACGAAGCTACGGTGGCCACCGCGACCTTTGAAGACCCCACCAAGATTCTGCTGACGCGCGCTGCGGGGATCGCCGCGGGCCGCAGGGTGCTCGAAGCGATGACCCCTGCCGACCTCCGCGCCCTGCTCTCCGGGCCGGAACGGTGGGAGCGGTGCTATCGCCCCGCGAGCAGCGGCGCGGATTCCGACGCCAAGGAGCTGGGCTACCGACGGATCATCACACGCGTCGGCCGACCGGGCGAGTTGGGCATGGGGAACGGCCCGGAGGGGTACATCGTTCAGATGGACGCCCGGATGCTGGAGAACGGCCTGACGGTCGATTCCAGCGCGGCGTACTTCGTGAGCATGGACTTCGAGACTGAGTTCTGGACCATCCGCAACGCCATCCGGCGGGAGCGCAAGGTCGAAACGTTGACCGAGCGCGGCGCGCGAATGGGCATGAGCATGGTCGTGCAGCTCGAGGGCTCGGGCCTCCCCAAGCAGGAAGTGCGGCCGGTGTTCCAGAGCGATGGGTACATCAGCCGCGCGATGGCGACCATCCTGCCTCAGATCCTGGTCAAGAGCAAGGTCGCCGCGGACTTCGGGTTCTACGGCTACCAGTCCGACGAAATGACGGTGTGCTACCGGCGTGAATCGCTGGAGCAGCCCGTGGACCGGCCGGGCCTCTGGAAGCTCACGACGCGTCTGAGCGAGAAGAAGCCTCCGATGGTCAGCTACTTCAACGGCAAGGGCGAGCTGATGCGCACGGAGATGCCCGACGGCTCCGTGTGGGAGCCGATCACCAAGGACAAGCTCGTGCAGCTCTGGAAGTCCAAGGGCCTGCCCATGGAAAAGAGCGAAAAGAGCAAGCGCTGATGGCCACCGACCGGCTGCTGTCATCCCACGCCACCCCTCAGGAAGAACAGGCCAACTGGGCGCTGCGCCCCACCGCCCTGGACGAGTACGTCGGCCAGCGGGAACTGGTCGAGCGCCTCTCCATTGCGATTCAGGCCGTCAAGGAAAGGGGCGAACCACTGGAGCACGTCCTGCTCCATGGCCCGCCGGGGCTCGGCAAGACCACCCTCGCCCATGTGCTGGCGCAGGAAATGGGCGTGAAGATCGCCGTGACCTCCGGCCCGGCCCTCGCCCGCGGCACGGACCTTGTCGCCGCGCTCACGCGCCTGCAGCACGCGGACGTCCTCTTCATTGACGAAATCCACCGCCTGCCCGTCGCCGTGGAGGAGTTCATCTATCCGGCGATGGAGGACTTCCGCATCGACGTGACGCTCGACAGCGGGATGGCGGCCCGCACCGTGCAGGTGAAGTGCAAGCCCTTCACGCTGATCGGCGCGACGACGCGCGCGGGCATGCTCTCATCCCCGCTGCGCTCGCGCTTCGGGCTGGTGCATCACCTGCAGTACTACCCGTGCGAGGACCTGCTCACGATCCTGGAGCGCTCCGCGCGCCTGCTCGGCGTGCCCGGCGCGGACCGTGAAGCGCTGCGCACCATCGCGGCCCGCTCCCGCGGCACGCCGCGCATCGCCAACCGCCTCCTCCGCCGCGTCCGCGACTACGCGCAGGTCAAGGGAGACGGCCGCATCACCTCCACGATGGTGGAAGCGGCCCTGAAGCTCGAGGGCGTGGACGAGCTGGGCCTGGACGCGCTGGACCGCGCCTTTCTGCGGACCATCGGCACGACCTACCAGGGCGGGCCCGTGGGCCTGGAAACCATCGCCGCGACGATGAACGAGGACGCGGGCACGCTCGAGGACGTGGTCGAGCCCTACCTGCTTCAGATCGGCTTCCTCGCCCGGACGCGCCGCGGCAGGGCCCTCACCCGCGCGGCGTGCGAGCACCTGGGCATCGCCTACCGGCCCGTCGAATCGCAGGGCGAGCTGTACTGAATCATCAGTAGTTCGGCGTCGGCGGGCGGTAGTCGTCGAGGTTGATCGAGCGGAAGAACTCGATGGTCTTCTTCAGCCCCTCGCGGAGCGGCACCTTGGGCTCCCACCCCAGACGCTCGCGGGCGAGCGTGATGTCGGGCTGACGCTGCGTCGGGTCGTCTGCGGGAAGAGGCTTGTGAACGAGCTGGGACTTGCTTCCCGTCAACTCGATCACGAGCTGCGCCAGCTCCAGCATGGTGAACTCGACGGGGTTGCCGAGGTTGACCGGGCCAACGAAGTCGTCGGGGGCGTTCATCATCCGGATGATGCCGTCCACCAGGTCATCCACGTAGCAGAACGAGCGCGTCTGCTTGCCGTCGCCGAAGATGGTGATGTCCTCGCCGTGGAGCGCCTGGCGGATGAAGTTCGAGACCACGCGCCCATCGAAGGGGTGCATGCGCGGGCCGTAGGTGTTGAAGATGCGCACGACGCGGATGTTGACGCGGTTCGAGCGGTGGTAGTCAAAGAAGAGCGTTTCCGCGGCGCGCTTGCCCTCGTCGTAGCAGGCGCGGGGGCCGATGGGATTGACGTTGCCGCGGTAGCTCTCCGGCTGCGGGTGAACCTCGGGATCGCCGTAGACCTCGCTGGTGGAGGCCTGGAGCACCTTCGCGCGGCAGCGCTTGGCCATGCCCAGAACATTGATCGCCCCCATGACGGAGGTCTTCATGGTCTTGATCGGGTTGTACTGGTAGTGGCCGGGCGCCGCGGGGCAGGCCATGTTGTACACCTCGTCCACCTCGAGCCAGATGGGGTGCGTGATGTCGTGCCGGATCAGCTCAAAGTTCGGCTTCGCCAGAAGATGCTTGATGTTGGACTTCTGGCTGGTGAAGAAGTTGTCCAGGCAGATCACGTCATGGCCCTGTTCCACAAGGCGGTCGCAGATGTGCGAGCCGAGGAACCCGGCCCCTCCCGTCACGAGAATGCGGCGGATCTTCATGGGCGGAGGATAGGACCGTTCAGCGTGCGTGCCGCAGCTTCAGCCACTTTGCATACGCCCAAATGGATTCGGCCGGGGACGCGGCGGGACTCCACCCCAGCCCCTCGCAGGTGGCGGAAATGTCCGCCAGCGTGAAGTCCTGATAGAAGGCCCGGATATTCGGGGGCATCTCGATGTACTCGGTGGGCCGCTGGTTCTCGGGGATCGCCAGCTCCTTGCGCAGTGCCTGGATGATCTCGTTGAACGTCGTGGGCACGCCCGAGCCGACGTTGTAAATGCCCGGCCGCCCCGTGCCGCCGATCCCCGCCGCGGCAAGCGTGCAGGAAACCACGTCGTCCACGTGCACCTGATCACGCGCCTGGGTGCCGTCATGGAAGACGCGCGGGGCTTCGCCCGCGAGCATCTGCATCGCGAGCTGGTACACCATCGAGGCCATGTGCCCCTTGCGCGACTCGCCCGGCCCGTAGACGTTGAAGTAGCGCAGCCCCACGACCCGCGGCGTCCTGTCGCACAATGCCGCCGCGTTGCGGTGCGCGCACTCCATCAGCCACTTGCTGAAGCCGTAGACGTTGTTGGGCCTCCCCGCGGCCTCGATCGGGAAGGCGGCCCGCTGGGCGGCCTGCGGAGGCGTGCCGTAGGTCGCCGCGGAACTGGCGTACACCAGCGGCACGTCCCGCCGAATGCACGCCCGCAGAAGCGGCTCAAAGCCGCCCGCGTTGACGCGGATCATCTCCGCTTCGTCCTTGACCGTGGTGTCTGTAATCGCGGCGAGGTGAAAGACCGCGCGGGCCTCGGCCACAAGCTCGTCGGCGTCCAGTTGCTCCACCGGCTCGGCGATGAAGCGGCCGGAAAAGGGCGGCAGGCGCAGACGCTCCATCGCCTCGACGATGTTGGCGAAGCTCCCGGTGCGGCAGTTGTCCACGACGCAGACACGGGCGTTCGGCTCACGACGCAGCAGCGCGGCAACCAGATTGCTGCCCACGAAGCCCGCCCCGCCGGTCACCACGTACCAGTCGCCCACGCGCGTTCTCCCGTTCAGCGTTGTGGTTTGGGCGGAATGCGAAGCCGCTGCCCCGCACGGAGCGACGTCTCCTTGGGGAGCTGGTCGCGGTTGGCATCAAAGATGACCCCCCACAGGCGCGAGTCGCCGTAGACCTCCTGCGCGATCCCCGAGAGCGTGTCCCCCTTCTGAACGATGTACTCCTCGGGAGTGGGCTCCTCGGGCGGAGGGGCCTTGGGCTGCACCGGCACCCCCTGGATGTTCAACGGATCCTTGGGGACCTGAATCACCCGGCCCTCGGTGAGCCGGTTGGGATCGGTCATGGGATTGGCCTTCGCGATCACCCAGCCGCGGCCGCTCTGGCCGTAGTACTTCTTCGCGATGGACTCGAACGTCTCACCCTTGCGCACGGTGTGCTGGATGAACTCGGGCGGAATGACCGCGGGAGTCGGCTGCGGCGGAGGCGGCGGTGTCGGCTCCGGCTCGGGATCGGGCTCTCGAACAGGCGCGGGCGGGTTCTGACGCGGAGCGGCCGGGGCGGGCTCCTTGGGCATGACGCCACGGATCGTGTCGTCGGCCTGAGCGAAGGAGACCTTGGGCTCGCTGGGCCACCACCAGTAGACGGAAATCCACAGGGCCACCAGGAGCACAAGCCCGCCAGCAATCCGTCCCGCGGCTTCGGTCATACCACTACCCTCGGCACTACGCCCCGGCTGTCTCCAGAGAGCGTGCGGCCTGCGAAGCGCCGCCCGCGGGAGGCGTCGGAGTGATGTTCTCTGCCTTGCGCGACCACACGAGCGGCGAGGCGACCGCGACCGAGGAGTAGGTGCCGACAACCATGCCGGTGAAGAGGGCGAAGGAGAACGCGCGGACGCCCTCGCTGCCCATGACGTAGAGGATGATGCACGAGATGATCGTCGTGCCGCCCGTGATGATGGTTCGGCTGAAGGTCTGGTTCACCGAGTCGTTGATGACCTGCTTGGAGGCGTAGGGCAGCTTGCCGCGGTTCTCGCGGATGCGGTCCATCACCACGACGGTGTCGTTGAGCGAATAGCCCGCGATGGTGAGCAGCGCCGCCACGGTGTTCAGGTTGATCTTGAAGGGCAGCAGGCCGATGGACGCGGCGAAGTCGTGGGTGCCGGGGTTCTCGTACAGAATCTCCGCGAGCGCCAGCAGCCCCAGCACGGTGAGCACGTCGTGGACGAGCGCCACCACCGACGCGAGCGCGTATCGCGGCTGCTTGAACCGGATCCAGATGTAGATGCCGATCCCCAGGAAGCTGAGGAGGATGGCCTTGATGGCGTTGGCCTTGAAGGTGTCGGCGATGGTCGGGCTGAAGTTGTGGACGCTCGCCGGAGTGGAGGTCTGGGTCAGCGCGTCCTGAACCAGGGCCCATTCTCGCGTGCGAACATCCGCGTCCCAGCGGGCCTCGTTGTCGAAGATGCTGGCTTCGTCGTCGGCCACGACCATCACGGCGTTGCGCACGTTATCGTCCGTGCCGTCGGTCACGAAGATCTCCCAACGGCGGGCGAGCGTGTCGGAGTACGCCTCGGACTGACGGGTCAGGTGGATGCGCTCGTTGAGATCGCTGAGCGTCACCGGCCGCTCAGTGGAGGGCGAGGTGAGGTCCTTGAGCACGATCACCGCGCCGCCCATGTACTTCGAGACGTCGGTCCGCAGCGTCGAGAGCGCAGGATCGGGAATGTTGGCCCCCAGCGTCGCCCGCTCGATCGGGTACACCGGAGCGCGGTCCACGGAGCTGGCCGCGCCCGTGAAGTTCAGACGAGGCTTGATGTCGAGATAGTCGGCGAACTTGGCGACGACGGCCTCCGTCACCGCGGCCGGATCGGTCGCGACGGTGCGGATGTCGAACTGGCTCGAAGTGATGCCGTCCTGAGCTGGGTTGACGGGCAGCACTTCCGCGAAGGTCAGCGTCCGCAGCTCGTCATTCTGCGGAGCGGACTCGCCGATCTCCTGCACCATGTCCATCACTTCCGGACGAGTAAGCGTGATGCGCTCCTCCGAGCCGGGCTTGTTCTTGAACTGGAGCGTCACCTGCGTGCCGCCGCGGAACTCGTTGTCAAGCATCTTGGAGCCCTGCTTGAAGACGAGCCCCATGCCGAGCACCACGTAGAGGAGCGAGACGGTCGCGAAGACCCACCGCAGCCGCATCCAGTTGATGGTGGGCGTGAGCAGGCGCTGCACGCCGGGGACGGCGGTGGCGAACATCGGAGCGCGCCGCCAGCCCGCCAGCAGCAGCAGGTTCATCAGCAGGCGGGTCGCCGTCAGGGCGGCGAAGAGGGTCGCCACCACGCCGATGCCCAGGGTGACGGCGAAGCCGCGGATTTCGGGCGTGCCGGTCCAGTACAGGGCGATGCAGACGATCAGGTTGGTGAGGTTGCCGTCGATGATCGACGAAAGGGCCTTGTCGAAGCCCAGCCGCACGGCGGTCTTGAGGTCGGCCCCGCGGTTGAGCTCCTCGCGCATGCGCTCGAAGACCAGCACGTTGCTGTCCACGGCCATGCCGAAGGTGAGGATCACGCCCGCGATGCCGGGCATCGTGAACGCGGCCTTGCTCACAGCCATCATCGCGAGGACCAGCAGCGCGTTCACCGTCAATGAGAAGACGGAGATGAGCCCCAGGCCCCAGTAGTACACGATCATGAAGCCCGCGGTGATGAGCATCGAGATCACACCGGCGATCAGACCTTTGCGCAGGTTGTCATGACCGAGCTGCGGGCCCATCGAGCTGATGCTGATGGGCTCGGGGCTGAGCTTGGCCTGCAGCGACCCGCCCGCGAGCACGCGACGGATGTAGTCGATCTCCTCCTGTGAGAACTCGCCCTCGATGATGCCGCTGGTGGAGATTTCGCTCCGCAGGTTCGGCGCGGTGTAGACCTCGTCGTCGAGGACGATGGCCATCTTCTCCTGGACGTGCTGGCGGGTCAGCTCGCCCAGCTTCACGCCGCCCGCCGGGGTCATCTCAAAGCTGATGGCGGGCCGGCCCATGCGGTCGGCGGTGACGCCAGCGCGGCTCACGCCCTCGCCCGGGCGCGGCGTGAAGGTCGTGTTGCGGGTGTCGTAGACGAGCATGTAGTACTCGCCGCCCCGCCACTCGGCCACGTACCCGCGGGCGCGGAAGTACTCGGGAGTGTTCCGCACCGGGTCTGCGTTCAGGAAGTCGATGTCCTGCTTGGTGTTCACCCAGCCGTCGATCTGGTTGATCTTCAGCCAGCGGGTGTCCGCGGACTTGACGTTGCGAGGCCCGACCTCGTGGAACTCGCGGCGCAGCCGCTCTTCCTCCGGGTGCTTGCCAGGGTCCACGGTGATGCAGAACGAGAGCACACCCGCACCCTTCAGGATGCGGATCAGATCGTTGGGGTCGTCGAGCGTCCTGCGCTGCGCGGCGTAGCGGTCGTACGCGCCGAGGATGGCCTCCAGCTCCGCCTTGGCATCGGGGTAGTCGTTGAAGAGCTGCCTGCGGGCGATCTCGCGCGGGCTCTCCAGCTCGATGAGCTGGCCCCTGTCCACGATGGTCCGGCGTCGGGTCGAGGCGTCGATCACGCGCCGGATGTCCTCCGGCGAGACGGACGTGCGCAGCGCCCGCGCGCGAAGCTCATCCAGCCGCAGTTCAGCCGCGGCGATCTCCGACACGAGCCTGCTCTGCTCCGCGGGGTCGGTCGCGGCGGCGAGGGCAGCACGCTTGGCCGCGGCCTCGTCGTGCATCTTCGCGGCGTCCTGAAGAACGGTGAGTCGTGTCTCGTTGTTCTGGCTCAGCCGCTTGATCTCGGCGTCCCGCTCTTCTGCCGGAAGCCTGAGAAGCTGGTCGATCCGCGCTTCCGTCAGGCGGTTGCGGGCGAGATTGGCGAGCTGCTCGTCGAACTCCTGCTTGAGCTTCTTGACCTCCTCGCCGGGAAGCGGCATCGTGACCTCGATGCGGTCGTTGCCGACCTGCACCATCGAGATTTCCATGACGCCGTCGGGGTCGACACGCTCCTTGAGGGCCTGGATGGTCTTGTCGATGACCTCCTTGGGATCCTCGTTGGGGGCGATGGACACCGAGTAGACCAGGCTCACGCCGCCGCGGAGGTCCTTACCCAGCCGGAGCGATTCGCTTGGCGGGTAAATGAAGTAGACCGCCGCCATGATGACGACGACGACGAAGATGAGAGTCTTGTACAACTGTCTCATAAAGGCTCGGAGAGGCGGCGGGCGCCGAACCCGCCTGGCGTGTACGAGGCTGCGTGAGGCCTGAGTTTAGTTAAACGGAGGCTGCGGAGGGCTGGGGCTTGACCTCGGTGGTCGAGCCGTCGCCCTTGGACCGCGAGGACAGAATGGCCTGCACCGCGGACTTGTGGAAGCGGATGCGGCCCTCCTCCACCCGCAGGACGACCTCGTCGTCGGAGAGCTCCACGACGGTGCCGATGATCCCGCCGATCATCTGGACCTTGTCCTGCTTCTTGAGGCTGCTCATCAGCTCGGCGCGCTTCTTCTTCTCCTTGCGGCCCGCCATGATGCTGGTGAACAGCATCAGCAGGACCATCGCCAGGAGAATGAACATCATGCCGCCGCCGAAGGGGGCGGGAGCCTGCTGACCGCCGCTCGGGGTGCCGAGGGCGCCGTTGCCGGAGGCGGTGGGCTGGCCGACAGGGGTCGCGGGCTGGGCCGGGGCGGGCGCCGCCCCGATCTGGGGCGCGGCGGGCTCTCCGGTCTGCGCCAAAAGAACCCACTGCATCCAACCGCTGTTCACATTCTGCATCATCGAGTGCTCTTTCTGGCGCTTTGGCGTGGCGCCCCCACGTTGAGAAGCCGGGATGTGCTCCGCCGCCAAGTGTCTGTCAGGACTCGACTTCCCCATCAAGGGACGCCGAACTGAGCACCGGCCAACGGGCTTCCAGCGCGGCCCACGAGCCGTCCCGGATGGACTGGCGAACGTCCATCATAAACCGCTGGAAGTGGCGTAGGTTATGCAGGCTTACCAGAATCGGCCCAAGCATCTCCCCGGCCGCGAAGAGATGCCGCAGGTACGCCCGAGAAAATGGCCGCTGATCTGGGGTCTTCCACCCATACTTCCCCGGCAGGCAGGCCGGGCAGTCGCACCCCTCCTCGATCGGCCCCTGGTCCAGGGTGTACCTGGCGTTCTTCAGCCGGATCTGCCCCTTTGACGTAAAGGCGTTGGCGTTCCGCCCGTTCCGGGTGGGCAGCACGCAATCGAACATATCCACCCCCGCGCGTACCGCGCAGAGAATGTCCCGCTCGTACCCCACCCCCATCAGATACCGAGGCTTCTCCTCCGGGAGCAGCGGCGCGGTGTGACGGACCACCCGCGCGATCGCCTCCGGCGGCTCCCCCACCGCCACGCCGCCTATGGCGTAGCCCGGTAGCTCGATGTTGGTAATGCGTTCCGCGCACCAGGTACGACGGTCCAGGTCGGTCCCGCCCTGCACGATGCCGAAGAGAGCCTGATCCTGGGGTCGGGCGTGGGACGCCTTGCAGCGCTCCAGCCAGCGCACGGTCCGCTCATTGGCGACGGCCAGGCGTGCCGCGTGGTCGAAGCGGCGCGTGCGGCCCGTCGCCGCGGCACGGGCGTCCCGCGCCACCGCGCCCATCACGCGCGCCCGCTGCGCGGCGTCCATCTCTCCGAGGTTGGGGTCCACGGGCGGAGGGCAGTCGTCCAGGGCCATGATGATGTCCGGCCCCAGCTCGTTCTGCACCTTCATCGCCAACTCGGGCGTGAGCAGGATCGTCTTGCCGTCCACGATGGACTTGAAGGTGACGCCCTCATCATCCACCTTGTTCGTATCCGCGAGCGAGTACGCCTGATAGCCGCCCGAGTCGGTCAGGATGGGGCCGTCCCAGTTCATGAAGCGATGGACGCCGCCGAGAGCCTGAATGATCTCCGAGCCGGGGCGGAGCATCAGGTGATAGGTGTTGTTCAGGACGATCTGGGCGCCGATCTCGCGGAGGTGGTGCGGGAAGATGCCCTTGACCGAGCCGCGGGTGCCCACGGGCATGAAGGCGGGCGTGTCGAACCCGCCGTGGGGCGTCTCGACGCGACCGACGCGGGCGGCGCAGGTCGCGGAGCGTGCGTCGATGCGGAACGTGAGCGGACCCGTGGTCACCGGCCGAACCTCTTGCTCTCCGTGTCGCGGGCGAGGGTGGCCTTCTCGGCTTCGGTCAGGCTGTGGATGCCCTCGCGGTGGACTTTGGCGAGGATGCGGTCCACTTCCGCCTCGTGAGGATCACGCTCGGCGCCGGAGACCGGCCCTCGCGCGCGCTGGGGCGTGTTCGCGTGCCGGACCTTCCGCGAATCCTTTAGAACATCGAAGAAGTCGCGCAGCAGGTGCGAGTTGCGGACGAAGAACGCGCCGGCGATCGCCCCACCCAGGTGCGCCGCCTCACCGCCTGCGTTGCGCGCCCCCATCAGGAGCGAGACCAGCGCCATGCCCACATAGAGATACGCCATCGTCTTGAGGCGCATCGGGAAGACGAAGAACGCGAGCACCTGCAGCGTCGGCGCGATGTACGCGCACGCCATGATGACGCCGAACACGCCAGCGGATGCCCCCACCAGCGGCGTGCGGGGATCTGAGAAGAGCAGGCCGGGAACGCCCGAAACGCCCATGTGCCCCAGCACGTTGCCCGCGAGATTCAGCAGCAGGTACATCAGGCCGCCGAAGATCCCGCAGGTGAGGTAGAAGGCCAGGTACTTCTTCCGCCCCAGGTGCTCCTCCACCATGCCGCCGAAGATGTACAGGCCGAACATGTTGAAGGCCAGGTGCATCGGCCCGGCGTGCAGGAACTGGAACGTCAGAAATCGCCAGAACTCCAGCCCCCCCGCCGTCCCGTTGGGATTGCGGTGCCACAGCACCTCATACGTCGAAAAGTGGCCGTGCTCCACGGCGAACATCGCAAACCGCGGCGACATCGCCATGAACGCGAAAATCGCCACGTTCACGATGATGATCCAGGTGTTCACCGACACACCCGAGAGCGACGCGAAGCCGCCCCGCTTCTCGCGGTAGTAGTCGCGGTCGTAGAGCCCCATGAACCTCGCGCATCTCCGCGGCAAGAAACGGCCCGACCGTGGGCCCGGCGCCCGCCCGGCTCCGGGCGGGCGTGATGCTATCCGCGCCGCCGTCGCTCCGTCTCTCGCGCCAGCACCTCCCGCTCGGCGCTCGTCAGGCTGTTGATCCCCTGCTTGCTGATCTTCTCCAGCACCGCGTCAAGCTCCGCCGTCGGGGACGGGGGCGCGGGCCGACGCGGCGACGGCGGCGGAGGCTCCTCAGGGATGACCGGATCAAGGTCGTAAACGTCGGCAACGGGCAGAACATGACGCCGACGCTCGATCAACGTCGCCACGGCCCCCAGCACCGCCACGCCCATCAGGTGCCCCTGCCCCACCGCCGTGGAGACAAGAAAGAGCACGCCCGCGGTGACGAACCCGATCTTCGCCGCGGTCTCCGCGGGGGTGTTGCTGCGCCCGCGGAGCCAGGCGTTTACGAGCCGCCCCGAGTCGAGCGGGAGCATGGGGAGCAGCAGATTCGCCGCGAGCATGAAGGCGTTCATGAAGTACGCCCACCACACGACGATCTGCGGGAGCGAGTTCAGGTTCGCCGCCGCGGCGTTCACCTCAAGCGGGTTGAAGAACAGTTCCGAGTGCGAAATCCCCAGCCCCAGGGCGGCCAGAGCCAGCACGGGAACAAGCAGCGCGTTGACCACCAGCCCGCCGGACTCCGCGGCCAGGGGGTACGCAGCCCCCCGACGAGCCACAGGGTTCAGCCCGCCCAGCGGCCACACCACCACGCAATCGCCCCCATCGCCGAGCCAGCGGGCGAACAAGCCGCGGCCCAGCTCGTGCAGCAGAGCCAGCACCAGCAGCGCGCCCATCGCGCTGAGCAGGTGAACCGGGCCCAGCTTGTTCTGGGGCAGCCAGGCGAGGGCCTCGATGCCCATCCACACCGGCACGAGGAAGGTGTGCACGCGCACCCGCAGCCCGCCCACCTTCATCAGCGGGAAAGACCACCACGTGAGCGGGTCTTCACCCACTCCGAACACCCGACCGACCGACCACGTCCGCCCGCGGCTCTCGCCGCCCTGGCCGTAGTCCGGTTCGATGTCGTGGTTGAGCCTCATCCTCCACCTTCGCGTCAAGGCCCTGAACGGCCGCCGCCCGTGCGCCTTGCTGTCAAACACTACCAGTGCGGTTCGCTCGCCTCCTTACGAACCGATTAAACCACGCGCGCCCAGCCTGTCAGCCCAGCATCGAACGGAAATGGGCCATCAGCAGGGCGGCGATGCTCTTTGCATCGGCCAGTTCTCCGCTCATGATCATTCCGAGCGCCTGTGCCACAGGGGTGGGGTGAACGGTGACGCGCTCGTCGGGCTCGAGCTTCTGCCCACCCTCGCGCAGTCCCTGGGCCACGTACGCCCACATGAGTTCATCCGACATGCCCGGCGATGTGTAGAACCGGCCCAGCGGCGTCATGGTTGCGGCCGTGTAGCCGGTTTCCTCCTGGAGCTCTCTCTCAGCACAGACGCCGGGGTCTTCTCCGGGTTCCAGCGTGCCCGCGGGCAGCTCCAGCACCCATCGCTCAAGGCTGATGCGCCAGTTGCGGATCAGCACCACCGCCGGCCCCTGCGGCGTCTCCAGCACCGGCACGATCACCACCGCGCCGGGATGCCGCACCACTTCTCGTTTCAGGCACGTCCCATCCGCGTCCGTCACGGTGAGCTGTTCGAAACTGAACTTTGCACCCCGGTGAATGAGATGCCGCTGCACGCGGGGACTATCGTTCGATCCTGGTAAGTGGCTGCTCACATAGCATCCTACGGCCCCCATGACGACTCAACCTCTCACCCGCGAGCGACCGGCCCTGCGTCCGGCGGCCCCCGAGCCGGCGATCCTCTCGCTGCGCGGGGTCTACAAGAAGTTCGGGTCGCAGCAGGTGCTCAACGGGCTCGACCTGGACATCGAGCCCTCTAAAACCACGGTCATCATGGGGCCCTCCGGCTGCGGCAAGTCCGTCACGCTGAAGCACATCGTGGGGCTGCTGCACCCCGACCAGGGTGAAATCTACTTTGACGGCAAGCGGATCGATCAGCTCAGCGAGAGGGAACTGGAGCCGGTGCGGCTCCAGATCGGTCTGCTCTTCCAGATGGGGGCGCTGTTCGACTCCATGACCGTGTTGGACAACATCGCCTTCCCGCTGATCGAGCACACCAAGATGACCCGCGAGGAGCGCTACGAGGCCGTGATTCAGGCCCTGCGCACCGTGGACCTCGTGGGCGTGGAGCACAAGCTGCCGGCGCAGCTCAGCGGCGGACAGCGCAAGCGCGTGGCGCTGGCGCGGGCGATCGTCCTTCGCCCACGGGTGATGCTGTACGATGAGCCCACCACGGGGCTGGACCCGATCCGCTCCGACGGCATCAATGAGCTGATCCTGAAACTGCGCCACGAGCTGGGCGTGACCAACGTCGTGGTGACCCACGACCTGACCAGCGCCAGGAAGGTTGCCGACCGCGTGGTGATGCTGCTGGGCGGGAAGGTCGCCGCGGACGGCACCTACGAGGAGCTGACCCGCAGCAAGGACCCGCGCGTGCAGCACTTCCTCGAGGGCAAGTACGACCGCGAGGACCGTGGAGCCGATGAAGTGATCAAGACAGCCCCGGCGGACACCCTGGGCACGCAGGATCTCGGAGTGTGACCGCGTGAAGATTCAGCCCGTCATCCGCGACTTCATCACCGGCATGGTCGCCCTCTTCGGGCTGGTGGGCACGATCATCGTGCTCATCCTGTTCGGCGAGTTCGCCGACACCGGCAAGAAGTACTACGAGTTCAGCATCCACGCCACCAGCGCGGGCGGCCTCTCCGACACCTCCGTGGTGACGCTCAACGGCGTCAAGGTGGGGCAGGTGACGGCGACCTCGGTCATGCCCCCGCCCGCCACCGGCGCGGAGATCAAGGTGAAGATCTACGAGGGCGTGCGCATTCCCAAGGCCGCGGTGGTGACCATCGACAAGAGTTTCGTGGGCGAGGCGAGCCTGGAGTTCCAGATTCTGCCCGACACCCCCGCGTCGGCGCTCAACGACATCATCCAGCCCAACTCGGTCTTCGACGCCGGCGAGACGGCGAGCACGCTCCAGCGCCTCGCGTCTTCCATCAAGAAGCCGCTGGAGCGCTTCGAAGTGACCGCGACCAGGATCGAAACCCTCGCCGACACCTACACCGAGGTGGGCGAGCGCCTCAAGGAGCTTCTGGAGCCCCGCACGCTCGCCGAGGTGGAGCAGGGCAAGGCGCCCAACATCCGCAGCACCATCGCGCGGGCCGACCAGGCCCTCGCCGACGCCAGCCGCGTGCTGAACGACGAAGAGCTGATCGGCCAGGCCAAGGCGGTGCTGGAGCGTGCGAACAAGGCCCTGGACGACATCTCTCGCCTCTCCGCGGAGTGGGCAGACACCGCGGCGAACGTGGACGCCAAGCTCAACGACGTCTCCGCGCAGGCTGTCGCGATGCTGCGCTCCACCGACAAAGCCGCGGGCGAGCTTGCCGCGACGCTTGAGGCCGTCAATCAGGGCAAGGGCACGCTGGGGCAGCTCGTGAACAACCCGGACCTCTACAACTCGCTGCGCGACGCCGCGGCTCGCCTCGACCGCGCCATCGTCGAAGTCCAGCTTCTTGTCGAGAAGTACAAGGCCGAGGGCATCCCGCTGCGGCTGTGACTACAGCGGCCCGCAGGGTAAGACCTCGATCCCCGACCCCACCGCGAACACCACGCTCACCGGCTCGGAATCCTTCAGAAACGCCCACTCAGGCCCGTAGACGCGGGCGATGTCCCCTTCCACCCGTGCCGTGGCGTTGCACCGCACCTGCCAGATGGGGTGGCGCACCTCGTACACCAGCGTTCGGCCGCGGCGGTCCGTGCCGAAGCCCCAACTGTGCTCCTTGAAGAAGTGCTCCCAGCTGCTTTCGTCGGGCACAAAGCACGCGCTGTCCGCCTCGGCGGTGATGCGCATGGCTGCGCCGTTGGTGTGCAACTCATGCTCAAGACGCGCCTTCCGGCGGTCGTCGGTTACGCGGCTGGTCATCGCCGCGCACAGGTAAGGCTCGTTGTACACCGCCCTCGCCACCCAGGCGATGAGCCGGCTGGGGACGAACTCGCGCACGAACACCACGCCGCGCCTTCCGGTGCTCGGCTCTCGCACGTAAAACCGCAGGTTGACCTCCGGGAAGTTCACCAGCCCCGGCCAGCGCACGCCGCGCACGCAGCAATCGCGGAAGTCAAAGGCCACCAGGCTGGCATACACCTTGCCGTCGCGCGCATCCAGCTCCAGCCCCCGCGGCAGGCGCGGGCGCAGCGCCTCCGGCGGCGCGGCGTAGGTGATGATCGCCAGGTCCTGCCAACACGCCGTCAGAAATGGTCGAACTTTGCTCATGGACAAGGTGCGGAAATGTGCGCGCATTCCGCGTCGGAGCGCGTCACACGCATGCTCCACGTGGAACACGGAAAGACGAACTCGGGGCTCATGGTCGCGCACGATCCTAAACTCGATCATGGAACCACGCCTCAAGTACCCGAAGGTGGCCCCGGCTCTGTTCCAGGCCTTGTCGAATCTTGAGGACCAGATCCGGTCCACGGGCTTTGACCCGGTGATCCTGGAACTGGTGCGGATGAGGGCGTCGCAGATCAACGGCTGCGCCTACTGCCTCGACGCCCACTGGAAGGCCGCCAAGGCGCAGGGGATCTCGGACCAGCGTCTCTACACCCTGCCGGCGTGGCGAGAAGCGCCCTTCTACACGCCCCGGGAGCGTGCCGCGCTGGAGCTGTGCGAGGCGATGACGCAGATCACCCAGGGGCACGTGCCCGATGAGGTGTTTAACCAGGCGCGCCCCCACTTCGCCGACGATGAGCTGGTGACGCTCGCGTGGGCGATCGCCGCGATCAACGCTTGGAACCGCATGGCCATAACCTTCCGCGCCGTGCCGCGGGCGGCGTCCGCATGATCACCGAGCTGACCATCCAGACCTCCGGGCAGGGGCTGTACGAGATCACCTCTCAGGTGTGCAGCGTGGTTGCGGACTGGCACGCGCGGACGACCTCGCACGAAGGGTTGTGCACCGTCTTCGTCCGCCACACGTCCGCTAGTCTGTTGATCCAGGAGAACGCCGACCCCACAGCCAAGCACGACCTGGAGCAATGGCTGAAGCGGCTCGCACCCGAGAACGACCCCCGCTACACCCACAGCTCCGAAGGGCCGGACGACATGCCCGCCCACCTGCGCGCGGCGGTCACGCCCGTGTCCCTGTCCATCCCGATCGTGAAGGGGCGTCTGGCCCTGGGCCGGTGGCAAGGCGTGTACCTGTGGGAGCACCGCAACGCGCCGCACCGGCGGTCGGTGGTCGTGCACGTCGCCTGAGCGTCCCTATCCTCCGGCATGCGAGCCGTTGTTCTTGAGCGTCAGGGCACTCCTGTCACCCCCAACGTCAGCTTCCGGCACGACTGGCCGGAGCCTCCCCCGCCGCCGCCGGGCTGGGTCACCATCCGCACCCTCGCGAGCGCGTTTAACCAGATGGATCTGTGGGTCGGTCGAGGCATCGGCGGGCTCACCCTCACCTATCCGCGCGTAAGCGGTTGCGACGCCTGCGGTGTGGTTGAAGCCCTCGGCGAGGGCGTTGATCCCGCGTGGGCAGGCCGGCGCGTGATCGTGAACGCGGCAACGGTGGTCCCGCCGCGCATCCACCCCGACGATCCGCCCGCCTCCACGCTCGCCCCCGCGTACGAGCTGATCGGCGAGCACACCAACGGCATGTTCACGGAGCGGTTCAACGCTCCCGCGGCGAACCTGGCGGACGTGGGCTCCGCCGATCCCGTGGAAGCCGCGGCTTTCGGGCTCTGTGCGCTCACTGCGTACTCCATGGTTGTGACGAAGGGCCAGCTCCGCGCGGGTCAGTCGGTGCTGATCACCGGCATCGGCGGCGGCGTGGCGACCTCCGCGCTCGCGATCGCCAAGCACCTGCACTGCCCCGTCGCCGTGACGAGCCGCCATCAGTGGAAGCTCGACCGCGCCAGAGAGCTCGGTGCGGACTTCACGATCCTCGACCAGGGGCAGGACTGGTCCAAGGAAGTGCGCGCGTGGACACGCAAGCGCGGCGTGGACATGGCCGTGGATTCCAGCGGCAAGGCCACGCACCTCAACTGCCTCAAGTCGCTCGCCCGCGGCGGGGCGTACGTCACTCCGGGCGCGACGTCCGGCGGCGACGCCACCACCGACCTCACCCGCATCTTCTGGAATCAGCTCCGCATCCTGGGCTCGACGATGGGCTCCAACGCGGAGTTCCAGGAAGTCACAGCACTCTTCCGCGCGGGCCGTCTCAAGCCGGTGATCGACCGCGTCTTCAAGGCGGAACAGGCCCCCGAGGCCTACGCCCGTCTCGAAGCCGGCGAGCAGTTCGGCAAGCTCGTGCTGACCTGGTGAGCCCGAAGCGGTTCAGATTTTGCCGGTCACTTCGTGCACGAACGCGCGGAACTTGTCATTGGCGGGGAACATCAGCCCCATCAGGCCCAGGCTCAGCAAGGGAGCGAGCAGCGCGAGCGTCTGGCCGTACACAAAGAAGGCGATCGCGCCGAACAACCCGGCGCCCTCGATCATCGCCGCCCGCGCGATCGTTGAAGCCATGAACACGGGAGCGAGCGCTTCCTCGGGATTGTCGCCCCGCGCGCCGTCCCAGCGGGCACGCGCCTGGCTCACGAACATGCCGCGCATTGCGAAGGAGGTACCGGCCGCGACCACCCACGCTCCCGCGACCACGAGCAGCATGAGCTCCGAGCCGCTCTGCGGCTGGGGCTGGGTGCGCCCCGTCTGAGTCATGAGCGCCATCATGAGCGTGGTGATCAGGAGGCCGAGCATCAGCACCCCCACCACGATCCGGAGCGTCTTCAATACCTGCGCTGCGGGGGGTGGTCTTTCCATACCCCCAGCATAGCCGGTGCCTCTGCCGGGTTTGCGCACGATCGCCCTGTCGTGTACGCTGGAGGGCATGACGTTCCTGATTCCTGTCGCATTGGCGACGCTCGTACTGGCCCAACCCCGCACGGCGGACCTTGGCGTGGGTGCGCAGCCTCCCGAGAACGCGGCGGTGCTCATCGGCCCCGCCGCGAAGAACGCCTTCAACTCGCCGGAGGGCGCGTTCACGCGCGAACAGCTCGCCGCGCTGCCCGGTTACGTTGAAGTCTCCGGCGGCGATCTGGTGACACGCGCCAGCCACGCTGACTGCCGCGTGCATGTGGAGTGGTACAGCCCGCCGGGCGGCGAAGGCCAGCTCGCGGGCAACAGCGGCGTGTACCTTCAGGACCTCTACGAGGTGCAGGTGCTCGGGACGATGCCCGGCGATGCGCCGCTCAAGGCGAACGAGGCGGGCGCGATTTACGGCATTCGAGCCTCGGACACCAACGCCTCCACCGGCCCCGGCACATGGCAGGCCTACGACATCTTCTTCCGTGCACCGCGCTTCAAGGACGGCAAGAAGGTCCAGCCCGCCCGCATGACCGTCTTTTGGAACGGCACGCTCGTCCACGACAACGTCGAGGTACCCCGCCCCACCGGCGGCGGCGCGGCAGCCCGCGGCGAGCAGCCCCCTCCCCGCGGCGAGGCTCAAGTCGGGCCGCTCCGCCTTCAGGACCACGAGACCGCCGCGCAAGGGCCGGTGCGCTATCGCAACGTCTGGTTCGCTCCTCTCGATCCAGTCGAGTACGCAGCCGGCGAGTGGCAGACGCTCTTTGACGGCAAGTCGCTGGAAGGCTGGTCGGTCCACGGCGGCAAGGCGACGTACCGCGTCGAGGATGGCGCGATCGTGGGCACCACCGCGCCCGACTCTCCCAACACCTTCCTTGTGTACCGCCGCCCCTTCGGCGACTTCGAGCTGGTGCTTGAGACGAAGCAGGACTCCGAGCTGAACTCCGGCATCCAGTTCCGCTCGGCGGTGGATGGCGGGCTGGAGAACCGCTCCGGCAAGCTCATCGGCTATCAGTGCGAACTGGACCCCAGCGAGCGTTCCTACACCGGCGCGGTCTACGACGAAGCCCGGCGCGGCTGGCTGTACACGCTCACCGAGTCTCCCGAAGCACGCGACGCCTACAAGCGCGGCGAGTGGAACGAGATCCGCATCGTCGCCCAGGGCCCGCTCATCCGCACGTGGGTGAACGGCGTCCCCGCGACTTCTCTCTTCGACGCGATGGACCCCACGGGCTACATCGCCCTGCAGGTCCACGGCGTGGGGCCGCGCAAAGACCCGCTCGAGGTCCGCTGGCGGAACATCCGTCTGCGCGAGTTTGAAGCACGTCGTCCGGTGGATGCGCGATGACTGATACCGCCGCGCAGTCACTGGCACTCTCGATGGGCATCAGCGCCCTGGTGACGGTCGCGTGCCGTCGGATGAAGCTGCCCGCGCTGCTTCCGCTGCTGGCGGTCGGGCTCGCGATGGGCACCTCCGGCGTCGGGTTGATCGAAGCGGATTCGCTGGGCGGGGCGCTCCGCGGATTCATCACCGTCGCGATCGGGCTGCTCATTTTCGAAGGCGGGCTGAATCTGAACGAAGAGGAGTTCTCCCGCGCCCCGCGTGCGGTGTGGGGCCTGCTCACCATCGGCGCGATCGTGACGTGGGTCGGCGCGGCCGTCGCGGCACACTTCATCGCGGGCATGTCGTGGCCCATCGCGATTCTGCTGGGCGCGATCGTGATCGTAACGGGCCCCACGGTCGTGCAGCCGATTCTCCGCCTGCTGCGCATTACGCCGCGGGCGCACACGGCTCTTGCCGCGGAAGCGGTGCTCATCGACCCCATCGGCGTTGTCACGACCATCACGACGCTGGAGGTGGTCCGGCTTTCCATGACCGCCGGCCCCTCGGCGAGCCTCGCGGGCACGGGCCTGCTGATGTTCGTAAAGCCGATGATCGGCGGCGCGGGCGTGGGGCTGGTCATGGGCATCGTGGGGTCCGCGATGCTGCGGCTCTACGGGCGTTCCGGCCGGGTCGAAGCGCCGCTGCTGAACCTGATCGCCGTGGGCGTGTGCATGACCTGCGTGGGGCTGGGCGAGGCGGTCGCTTCGGAAGCCGGGCTCGCCGCGGTGACCATCTGCAGCGTGCTGATGGCACGGACCAAGGTGCTGGGCGCTACCGAGCTGAAGGCGTTCAAGGAACTGCTCGCGGTGATGCTGGTCGGGACGCTGTTCGTCCTGCTCGCGTCGCGCTTTGACATCCGCACGCTGGAAGGGCTGGGCAAGCGCGAAGCGTACTTCGTGCTGGCGCTCATCTTCATCGTGCGGCCGGTTTCGGTCTTGCTCTCGACGATCCGCAGCAATCTCAACTTCCGCGAGCGCCTGTTCGTCGGCACCTTCGCCCCCCGCGGCATCGTCGCCCTCTCCGTCGCCACGGTGGTGGGTGCGGACCTGCAGAACATCGATCTGAGCCAGCTCGGCCAGGCGGCGGACCAGATCGCCGCCGACATCGACCGCCTTGAGCCGATGATGTTTCTGGTGATCACCGGCAGCGTGCTGCTCGCCTCGACGTACTCGCCCCTGCTGGCGCTGGTGCTGAGGCTGCGTTCCACGGGCGGCACGTCGCTCATCATCATCGGCGGGCACGCACTGGGTCAGGCGTTCGCACAGGCCGTCCGCTCCTGCGGCGTTGAATGCCGGATCATCGACAGCAACGAGCAACGCGCCGCAGCGGCGGCAACGCTCGGGCTGGACGCGATGGAGGGCGACGCAACCGATTCCCGCTGGATGGACGACGTAGGCGCACCCCACGCCGCGGGATGGCTCATCGCCTGGACGGGGAACCACGATGTAGACCAGCTCGCCGCGCGCTGGGCGGTGGAAAGGCTCGGCGAAGGCCGCGCGGCCATCTGGTCCGCACGCCCCGTGCGCGGCCCGCTCGCCGACGCGGACATCAGCGGCAATGAAGAGGTCACGGCCGTCATCGACAAGCTGCAGGACGGCCTGGTGCGCGTCGTCGCTTCGCCCGATCCCAGCGGAATGCGCCCGGTGCTGGCTCGCGTCAGCCGCGGTCAGTTCTCGCTGGTCAAGCCCGGCGACCCGCCGCCAACCCCGGCCGAGAACTGCTCATTCATCGGGATCGTGCGCACAGCCTCCGATCTTCCCGAGCCCGCCGTGGAACGGGGCACGCCCACGAACACTCAGGCACTCGGCAACGGCGTCACGTCATCATCGCCACAAACCACAGCGTAAGCGTGAAGCCCGTCACGTCCGCGATCGTGGTCGAGATCGGCCCGCTCGCGAGCGCCGGATCGACGTTCAATCGCCGCAACACCAGCGGGCACAAGGCTCCGATGCAGACCGCGACGCAGGTGTTCGCCGCCATCGCGAGCCCCACGGGCACGCCGACCCCCCACCCGCCGCCGCTCATCGCCGCGAGCGCGGCAACCCCGGCGCCGAGCGGAATCGCCAGCAGCAGCGCCAGCCACGCCTCGCGCGAAATCACACGCTTCCATGAGCCGGGGCTGGCGATGCCCAGCGTCAGCTCGCGGATGGACACCGCCGCGGCCTGCATCGCCGCGTTCCCGCTAGTGGCCGAAATCACCGGCAGCACCGCGGCGACGATCAACGCCTGAGCGAGCGTGTCCTGATGCAGCGCGATCACCGCGGCTCCGCCCAGGCACAGCACGAGATTCACCGCGAGCCACACGCCGCGACGGCGCGCACGCACCGTCAGAGGCATCGAGCGCAGCTCTTCGCCGCCCACGATGCCCTGGCTGACGCGGTAGTCGTCTTCTGCTTCTTCCTGCTCGCCCTGGTTGGCGTCCGCCCGCGTCACCACGCCGAGCATCACGCCGTTGGCGTCCACCACGGGCAGAGCCACGAACGGGTGCTCATCAAAGATCGCGGCGATGTCGTGCAGCGGAGCCGTATCCAACACCGTGACCGGCGCGCCCTTCGCCAGCGAGACGAGCGTCGCATCCTCCGGGGCCAGCAGCAAATCTCGGATCGGCGCGACGCCCACCAGCCGCCCGGCTTCGTCCAGCACGTACAGGTATTGCACGCCGATAACCGCGTACTTCTCCTGATTGGCCCGCAGGTGACGGATCGCATCCCGCACCGTCGTCGCGGCGGGGAAAGACAGATACTCCGTCTCCATCAGGCCGCCCGCGACGTCCGGCGCGTAGGTCAGCAGACGCGCGGCGTCCCCCGCGGCTTGCGCCGGCAGGTGGCTTTGGATCGCCCCGCGGCGGTCGGGGTCCATGACCGAGAGCACGTCCGCACGCTCGTCGCTGGGCATCCGCGCGATGAGGCCCGCGGCCCACGCGGGGTCGGCCTCTCCCAGCACCGCCGCGGCTTGCTCCTTCGGCACCCACCGCAGCGCGGAACGCGCCTGGTCCTCGGCAACCTGCGCCAGCACCGCCGCGGCGTCCCTGGTCTCCATCCCGCCGAGCGCCGCGCGAACCTCATCCGGCCCCGCGTGCCCGGAGGTCAGAAGCTCGACCGCCGCGCTCACATCCGCGCCTGGCCCCTCTCCCAGCGGAGCGGTGCTGTTCTCAGTTTCGATCGGCTTCGGCGACATCGAGGAACGTTAGACGGGGAGAGAAGGAAGGTTGGAGATCACCGAAGACGAAGCCATTGGCGCATATGCCTCATCACGAAAATTGGGAAACTTCCGCTGCCTTTGATGCCGTCAGCCTTTCAAGCTGAAGGCCGATGGTTCAAGCCTCCGCGGCTTGCGCCCCGGAGTAAGTCTTGAAGCTCTTTTTCACACCACAGTGTCGCGCCGCGATACCTTCGGAATCCCAACACAACCCCAACATCGGGTATGCGTGTGGCGGATACAGACCGATGCCGACGTTCGAGCGCTCTCGCAAGGGCTAACGGGTGCGTCCGGTCCCACAGGTCCAAGTTCGCCGCGGCCGCGGACTGTCCGCCTACCCCACCTGCTCATGACGATTACGTCCGTGCGTGGCGGCGGAGCGATCCCGAGCGACGGCGCGGACGATTCGTGTTTCGACCCCTCCTCAAGAACTACAACTTCACGAAGTAACTTGCGCTAGAGGCGAAGTACGGCTCCGAGTTCGCGGA
>CALJIV010000035.1 GCA_937974035.1 uncultured Phycisphaerales bacterium | reverse complement strand
CCACCGCGCGGCGTCGATCACCATGTTCTCGGGCCGTGCGGCCCGGCCCGCGGGGCCGTTCGCGGGGCCGGCCCGCGGGCGCGTGATGCCCAAGGACCGAAAAAATCGCGGCGGGTGTGTTCCACGTTGAAGCGTGTCGCCCCTCCGGGGCTCCGACGGACGCGCGCCGATGAGTGATCTGCGGGCGTCCATACCCAGGGCTTGCGCCCTGGGCTACCGGCTTGGAGCACCTCCGGTGCTTGGCGGGGTGAGTTATTCCGACCGGCCTCGCGAACCTCCGGTGCTCAAGAGCCGCGCATCGCAATCCCCCGGACATTGGCGGCAGAAGCTTCTCATCCGAGCGGCGGAGCCGCGGCCGTTGGTAGCCCAGGGCGTCAGCCCTGGGTACGCGGCGGGCATTCCATTCATCCATTTCCATCGTTTATGAGCCCCGGATGGGGCGGCAGATGCCTTCATGTCGAAGGCGGGTGTTCGATGTCGAAGGAGTGTCGCCCCTCCGGGGCTCCGATGGACGCGCGCCGATGAGTGATCTGCGGGCGTCCATACCCAGGGCTTGCGCCCTGGGCTACCGGCTTGGAGCACCTCCGGTGCTCAAGAGCGGTGCTCCATGTCGAGGCGTGTCGCCCCTCCGGGGCTCCGACGTGCGCCGCGTTCATGACCGGATGTGCGCCGCACCCTCAACCCAGGGCTTGCGCCCTGGGCTGCCGAAGAAGCGAGTTCGCGTCGATGTCCCCGTGCGCCGGGGGCTACGGCCTCGTGAAGAGGGAGGCGCCTCTCGGAGTCGGGTGGGGCTTTGAACGGCCGCGTCGGTTTTCAGCTTTTCCCGCGGTTGTGGTTACTTGAGCTTTGCGTTCTGAGCTCTGAGCGCTTGCCGCCGCTTGGCCTCCTTCCCCCCGCCGATCACGCCGATATCCATGAGGACGGCGAGCACCACGACGACGAGGTAGATGCCGGAGACCGAGCCGTTGGAGTTGATCGCCCAGGCGTAGGCGAGCGTCGTGAAGGGGGCGAAGAAGAAGCCCAGGATCGGCCAGATCGCCGTCGCGTACGCCTTGCCCAGGTAGCCGCTGAGCCACAGCAGGATCAGCACGATCCGCGGGAAGAAGAATCCGATGAGCGCGAGCAGGCAGGGCATGGGGAGAGGGGGGGAGGGGGAGGAGCGTGGAACGTGAAAAGCCAGGGAGCAGGGGCAAGGATGGGAGAAAGGCGAAGAGAGAACGGGGGAGGGGGTGGGAGGTCGAAGTCGAGTCTTGCGGCGCGAGGTGAACGCGCCCCTTTCTTCTTGTGATTTTATCCGCCCGCTTTCACACCACCCGCACGACCACCGCCGTGATGACCGCGGCATAAACCCCCGCCAGCAGGTCGTCGATCAGAATCCCCCACCCGCCCGCGATCCGCTGCAGGCCCCGCGCCGGCGGCGGCTTCAGAATGTCCATCGCGCGGAAGGCCACAAAGGCCGTCAGCAGGCCGAGGGCGATGTCCGCGGCCGTCTCCAGGCGGCAGAGGGGCAGAGCCAGCAGCGGCAGGCACTGGCCCGCGGTTTCATCCGCGACCGCCTCCGATGGGTCCTTCTCGCCGAACCGGGCCTCGGCTCCATCTCCCTGCGCGATGCAGGCATAGGAGAAGACCAGGCACATCAGCCCCAGCACGCCGGAATACAGCCACCACCAGCAGGAGGAGCAGGCGGCGGTGGCCTCGACGCCGTCGGGGCATGCTCCGCATCCCAGGAGCCGGCTCGCCGCGAGCATGAGCCCGGCGACCACCACCGGCGGCAGCGAGCCCCATGTGCCCGAGGCGGGCCACATGTGGCCGAGACCAAAGACCGTGATCCACTTCACCGACGGGCGATTCACGGGTGAAGACTAGCAGGAGGTCGGGCGGAATGGGCGGCGATCACCGCCGCGCGAGGCCGAGCCCCTTGACGACGTAGGGCACGCCGGAGAGCACCGTCACGGCGACGGTGAGGTACACCGCGCCGTCGATGAGCATCCGTCCCCAGGTCCCCCTCCCCACTTCCGTGATGCCGAGCATCACGAGGATGAAGGGGATGACGCACGCCTGGAGGATCATCTTGGCCTTGCCCGTCCAGTCGGCGGAGAAGTCCATCCCCTCCTGCTCCGCGACGGCCCGGATGGAGGTGACGAGCAGCTCGCGGCCGAGGATGACGACCACCATCCAGGGCCAGACGCCGCTCACCTGGAAGTGATCGCCGTTCTCATGGGTGACGCCGAAGGCGGGCCCGGCGAGCATGATGAAGGCCCCCACCACCAGGACCTTGTCCGCGAAGGGGTCCATCACCCGGCCGAACTTGCTGACGACCTTCCACCGCCGGGCCAGGGGGCCGTCGATGGCGTCGGTCAGGGCCGCGAGCCCGAAGAGCGCGGCTTCAACTAAGTACTGCCAGACGGGCTGCTTGGGATTGATCAGCGCGTCCCGGACGGGGTACTCCCACACCGCCAGCTGGATGAAGAAGGCGGTGGCGATCACCAGCCTCGCCCCGGTCAGCGCGTTGGGCACCCACCGGCGGAAGGTCGCGGAGGGCGCGACCGCCTGCCCGTCCGCGGCGGGTTGGGACAGGGGAAGGTGGGCTTCGGAAGACACTCCGCTCATGGTAGTGCGAGTATGGCCCGGGCTCGCGGCGCGCGGTCAGGTTTCCACGCACGCCTCAGCCGGTTGAAGCCCGCGCCGCCCCCTTCTATCCTCTCACCCTCTCCCGCCCAGCCGCGGGCGGGTGCGCCGCAGCCGCGACGGCTGCTCTCCGGGGTCCGTCTTGGGTCACGTCATTCACCCTGCCATTTTCTTCGCCCTGTGGGTGCTCGGAGCGCTGGGCGTCGGCCTCGCCCTCCCCCGCACCAAAGCCACGCCGCAGCTTCTGGGAGCGCTGCTCGGGGCACTCGCCCTGGGTCTGCTCCTGATCGCCATGGGCGTCAACGCCAAGGGGCACCTGCCGAACCTCTACTTCTACATCTTCTCCGCCATCGGGCTGGGGGCGGCCCTGCGGGTGGTGACGCACCCCCGCCCCGTCTACGCCGCGCTCTACTTCATCATGACGGTGCTCGCCTCGGCGGGGCTCTTCCTGATCCTCTCCGCCGAGTTCATGGCCTTCGCCCTGATCATCGTCTACGCCGGGGCGATCCTGATTACCTACCTCTTTGTCATCATGCTCGCGACCCAGGCCCCCGTTGAGGGGGAGGTCGAGGTGCTCGCCACCTACGACACCCAGGCCCGCGAGCCCATCGCCGCCACCATCGTCGGCTTCCTCCTCCTGGCGGTGCTCTCGGTCATGCTCTTCCGCGGCGTGGAGCAGCTCCCCGCCCCCGCCCCCGTGAGCAGCGAGGCCCTGCTGGCCCACATGCCCCGCAAGGTGGACAACGTCCTCCGCCAGAACAACCTGCTGAACGAGGGTGAAAAGGCCCGGTTCGTGGGCGGCGAGGCGGGCTCCGGCCCGGTGATCCAAGTCGAGGACGCCCAGGGCCAGGTCCGCGTCCTGCCGCCGGAGGAGTGGCCCAGCGAGCTGCACGTCTCGAACATCGAGATGCTGGGCTTCAATCTGCTGCGCGACCACCCCGGCACGATCGAGATCGCCGGCGTGATTCTGCTCATGGCCATGCTCGGCGCGGTGGTCCTCTCCCGCAAGCAGGTGCAGCTTGACGAGGAGGTCAAGCGCCGCCAGGCCCTCGGCACACAGGAGGGAGCGGCCTGATGCTCACCCTCGCCCAGACCGGGTTCCCCGACGCCATGCACGGCCTGACGCTGGCGCACTACCTCTTCGTCTCGGCCCTGCTCTTCGTGATCGGCCTGATCGGCTTCATCACCCGCCGCAACCTGATCATCATGTTCCTCTGCACGGAGCTGATGTTCCAGGCCGCGGGGTTGGCGCTGGTCGCCTTCGGCCGCTACCACCTCAACTTCGAGGGCCAGACGTTCGTGATCTTCGTCCTGACGGTCGCCGCGGCGGAAGCCGCCATGGCGCTCGCGCTGGTGGTGCTGCTCTTCCGCCGCAAGGAGTCGCTCAGCGCGGAGGAATGGGCGGAGCTGAAGGGATAAGCCCCCGCCCGCGGGGCGTGTAAGTCGGTAAGGGTGAGACGGCTACGAGGGTAAACCAGGTTGTCCACGACACGCATCATCCTTGAAGGCCTGACGCCGCTGCTGACCGCCGTGGAGCAATCGCCCGCGGCGAACGCCGCGTCGTCGATCTCCGTCTCCTCGCTCTACGCCCTCATCCCGGCGCTGCCCCTGCTCTCGTGCATCCTGTGCGGCGTGTACGCCGCCCTGCGCATCAAGTCCAAGATCCCCGCCTGGACGACGGTGCTCTCCCTGGCGGCGTCCTTCGTCCTCACGGCGATGCTCGCCCGCGAGGTGCTGAGCTTCTCCGAGGCCCGCGTCGCCGTCCTGCACGTCTTCGACTGGATCAACTTCTCCTGGGGCTCGGGCACGGCCGAGCAGGCCCGCTCCTTCAGCGCCAACTTCGCCTTCTACCTCGACTCGCTGACGGTCCTGTGGATGCTCTTCGTCACGGGGCTGGCAACGCTCATCGCGCTGTACGCGAGCGAGTACATGAGCGGCGACCTGGGGACGGGCTACTGCCGCTTCTACGCCGCGTTCAGCCTCTTCGTGTTCTCGATGGCCTGCCTGGTGATGGCCGACAACCTCGTCCTGCTCTACCTGGGCTGGGAGGGCGTGGGCCTCTGCTCCTACCTGCTGATCGGCTACTTCTACAAGAAGCCCAGCGCGGTGGCGGCGGCGAAGAAGGCCTTCATCGTCAACCGCATCGGCGACCTCTTCCTGGCGCTGGGCATCATGCTCGCCTACGTCCACTTCGGGACGGTGGAGTACGCCCAGCTCTTCGCCAAGGCCGAGCCTTACCTGGCCCTGGTGCGCGAAGGCCGGCTCGCCGAGGTCCCGATGATCGCCCAGATCATCCCGCTGCTGCTGATGGGCGGGGCGTTCGGCAAGTCCGCCCAGTTCCCGCTCTACGTGTGGTTGCCCGACGCGATGGAAGGCCCCACCCCCGTCTCGGCGCTCATCCACGCCGCGACGATGGTGACGGCGGGCGTCTTCCTCATCGCCCGCACCTACCCCCTGTTCCAGTGCTCGGAGCTGGCCCTGCCGATCGTGACGTGGATCGGCACCATCACCGCGCTGCTGGCCGCCACCATCGGCATGGCCCAGTTCGACATCAAGCGGATCATGGCCTACTCGACGGTGTCGCAGCTGGGGTACATGTTCGCGGGCCTGGGCGTGCTCACCAGCGGCGGCGGCGCCTTCCACGTCGTCACCCACGCCTTCTTCAAGGCTCTGCTCTTCCTCTGCTGCGGCGCGGTGATGCACGGCTTCGCGGGCCAGCTCGACCTCCGCAAGCTCTCCGGCGTCATGAAGATGAAGGGCTGGATGATCGTCGGGGTGGGCATGCTCATCGGCTGCCTCAACCTCGCCGGCTTCCCCCTCAGCGCGGGCTTCTTCAGCAAGGACATGATCCTCGCCGAGGCCTTCGTCCACCACGCCCACGGCTTCCACATCGCGGGCTGGCTCCTGCTGCTGACCGCGGGCCTCACCGCCTACTACACCTTCCGCGTCTTCTTCCGCGTCTTCGTCGGGCCGCAGTACTACGAGCCCGGTGACGAGCTTCACGGCCACGCCGATCACGACGCCCACGGGCATGACGCCCACGGGCACGACGCGCATGGTCACGACGCCCACGCCGAGCACGGCGGCCACGAGCACTTCCACCCCCACGCTCCGGGCTGGGCCATCAACACCGTGCTCGCCACGCTGACCGTGCTCTCGCTGGTCGCCGCGGGCCTGTTCTTCATCGGCCCCGACGCGGGCCACGGCGGCGCGGTGCAGACGCTCATCAACAGCAGCTCCGCCGTGGTCGTCCACGCCTCCGGCGAAACGGCCCACGGCACGTTCCTGGGGCAGGACCCGCACGGCGGGATCATGTACTGGGTGTCCGGCGGCGTCGGGCTGCTGGGGATCCTCGTCGCGTTCCTGCTGCACTACAAGGGCCGCACCACCGCGGCGACCTCCAAGGCCGACGACCTGCTGCCCGCCTTCGGCCCCGTCGCCGTCGCGGCGCAGAACAAGTGGTACGTGGACGAGTTCTACGACTTCCTCATCCGCCGTCCGCTCCTCTTCCTGGCGCACATCTTCCACACCATCGACCAGCTTCTGGTGGACGGCCTGGTCAACCTCGCGGGCTACCTCCCCCGGGGCACGGGCAAGGTCCTTCGCCCCAGCCAGTCCGGTGAGCTCCACGGCTACGCCATGGGCATGGCCGGCGGCCTGGCCGTTCTCCTGATCATCATCCTGTGGGTCGCACGCTGATGCACACGCCCGGCAACATCCACTCTCCGAGGTGCGCGGCATGCTGATCGCGCTCATCCTCATCCCGCTCGCGTTCGCGGCGCTTGTCATCGCCGCTCCCGCGCGCCAGGCGCGCAACACCGCCCTGGGCGGCACCCTCATCGCCCTTGCCGTGGGCGTCTTCGCCATGCTCCCCGGCCAGTTCGACTGGCGGGGCGCTGCGGCGGCGGAGTTCCAGCACGCGCAGACCTTCTCCTGGCTTCCCGAGCTGGGCCTGAGCTTCTCCGTCGGCGCCGACAGCGTGGCGATGATGCTCATCGCCCTGACGGTGCTGCTGGGCCCGATCTGCGTCGTGGCCTCCACCACCGCCGTCACCGAGCGGCTCAAGACCTACTACGCCTGGCTGCTGGTGCTCCAGTCCGCCATGACGGGCGTCTTTGCCGCGCGCGACCTCATCTTCTTCTACACCTGCTTCGAGTTCACCCTGGCGCCGATGTTCGTGCTGATCAGCCTGTACGGCAGCACGAACCGCCGCAAGGCCGCGGTGAAGTTCTTCCTCTACACGTTCACCGGCTCCATCATCGCCCTCGCGGGCCTGGTCTACGTCGCGTGGGTCAACTACCAGAACACCAAGGTCTGGACGTTCGACATCGCCACGCTCCAGTCCGTCGGCTCCGCCCTGCCGCTCAAAGCGCAGGAGTGGGTGATGCTGGCGATGCTCGCGGGCTTCGCGGTGAAGGTGCCGCTCTTCCCGGTGCACACCTGGCTGCCTCTGGCGCACACCGAGGCCCCCACCGCCGGGTCGGTCATCCTCGCGGGCGTGCTCCTCAAGCTGGGCACCTACGCGATGTTCCGCTTCGTGCTGCCCTTCACGCCCGCGGCGGTCGTCGAGTACGCCCCCGCCATCGGCGTGCTCTCCATCGTGGGCATCCTCTACGGCGGCCTGATCTGCTGGGTGCAGAAGGACGTCAAGAAGCTCGTCGCCTACTCCTCGGTGGCGCACCTGGGCTTCTGCATCCTGGGCATGTTCGCCCTCAACAACACCGGCCTCACCGGCTCGGTGCTGTACATGATCAACCACGGCCTCTCGACCGGGGCCCTGTTCCTCCTCATCGGCATGATCTACGAGCGCTACCACACCCGCTCGATGAGCGAGCTGGGCGGGCTGGCGGCTCGCATGCCCGTGTGGGCGACCTTCATGGTCTTCTTCACGATGGCCTCGGTGGGCCTGCCCGGCCTCAACGGCTTCGTGAGTGAGTTCCTCTGCCTGCTCGGCGCGTTCCAGTCCAGCAGCGCCTGGGGCAGCTCCACCGGCATGAGCGAGTCCGGCGGGCTCGACATGGGCCTGTGGGGCTCCGCGGGTCAGGTGGTCCCCGGCGCGACCTTCGGCGGCATGGGCCCCTGGTTCGCCGCGATCGCCGGCGTGGGCATGATCATCGCCGCGATCTATCTGCTGTACATGGTCGGCAAGATCGTGTGGGGTCCGCTGGTTGAGCCGGCGCACCACCACCACGGGTCGCACGACGCGAACGACCACGGCAACGCGCTCCCGGCCGACTTGAACGCCCGCGAGATCGGCACCCTGCTGCCGCTGGCCGCGCTGTGCATCTTCCTGGGCGTGTACCCCAAGCCCGCCATGGACGCCCTGCAACCCCCCATCGACAACACCATCGAGATTATCCGCCGCGCTGCGCCCCTCCGCGCTGCCGCCGCGGCCCCGGCCCCGCAGGCTGAGGAGGCCGCCCGATGATGGAACGTCTTCCCTATCTCTGGCCTGAGATCGCGCTCTTCATCACCACCTGCGTGGTGATGGTGCTGGGTCTTTCCCGCCAGCTCGCCGTGCGCCGCGCGACCGCGGTGGTGGCGGGCCTGGGCGTGCTGGTCGCGGGGATCCTCGCCTACACCAAGACGCCCGAGTACTTCGAAGTCACTCCCGAGGCGGGCCAGACGCTCTTGCCCTCACTGGCCGGATACGCCAAGGTGCTCATCGCGGGCATGGGCCTGCTGCTGCTGATGCTGCTGGCGGGCACCGTGGACCGCGCCGAGGAAGCGGCTGTCGCCGCGGGACGCCGCGCCTTTGACCCTCTCCGCAGCAACCGCGCGGAGTTCTACTCCTTCTACCTCTTCTCCCTCACCGGCCTGATGCTCTGCGCCGGGGCCGACGACCTCATCTGGCTCTTCCTCGCCCTCGAGCTCACCAGCCTTCCCACGTACATCATGGTGAGCATCTCCAACGCGCGCAACCGCGCCCGTGAGGCGGGCGTGAAGTACTTCTTCCTGGGCGCGATGGGCGCGGCCGTGTTCCTTTACGGCTTCGCCCTCCTCTACGGCGGCACGGGCAGCACCAACCTCAACGAGATCCACGAGCACTTCCGCGAGCACGGCGTGAACAACATCGCCATGGCGGGGCTGCTCCTCTCGATCCTGGGCATGGGCTTCAAGATCGCCGCGGTCCCCATGCACTTCTACACCGCCGACGTGTACGAGGGCGCGGCGCCGCAGGTCTCCGCATTCCTCGCCTTCGTCCCCAAGACCGCGGGCTTCATCGGCATCCTGCTCATCTGCGCCACCGTCGGCTGGGGCGAGAGCGGCCACCGCCTGCCCGAGGCGCTGCGGCTGGTCCTGTGGGTCACCGCCGCGCTCACCATGACCGTCGGCAACGTGCTGGCCGTTCTTCAGGACAGCGTGAAGCGCATCCTCGCCTACTCCTCCATCGCCCACAGCGGCTACATGCTCGTCGGCGTCATCGCGGGCCCCGGCCCCGGCGGCAACGGCAACGCCTTCTCCAGCAACGGCATCTCCGCCGTGCTCTTCTACCTCTTCGTCTACGGCATCATGAACCTCGGCTGCTTCGCCGTGCTCGCCGCGCTTGAGCGCCGGCCCGGCCCCGACGGCGAGCCGCGCGAAGTCGAGACCGTCAACGACCTCCGCGGCCTGTGCCGCACGCACCCCGTCCTCGGCTGGACGATGGTGCTCTGCGGTCTCAGCCTGCTGGGCTTCCCCCCCCTGCTGGGCTTCTTCGGCAAGCTCCCGCTCTTCACCTCCGCCATTCACGCCGGCGAGATCACCCTCGTCGTCGTGCTGGGCATCAACTCGGCCATCGCGGCGTACTACTACCTCCGCCTGGCCTTCGTGCCGCTGCTGGAGAACGCCGACGCCTCCGTCGAGCCCGCCTACGTCAGCCCCTTCAAGTCGCGTCACGCCGCGGGCGTAATCGCCGCGGTGGCTGTCGTGGTGCTGGGTGTGGGCGGCTACTGGCTGCTGCGGCCGGTGATGGAGAGCACCGTCGAGGCCGGAGCGTACAAGACCCAGCCCGAGCGCCGCGTGCTCGCCGAATGATTCCGTGATTTATGCTGACTTCGGTGCCGGCCGCCTCGTGCACACCTGCGCGCCGATGCCGACCGCGCTCACGCCGCACCAGATCAGCAGCCAGCCCATGAAGCCGTGCTCCATGAGCCCGGCATTGGACACGCCCAGCTCCCCCACCAGCCACGTCAGGCTCGCGAGCACCACCGCGCCACCCAGCAGCGCGGTCACCAGCGTCTGAGTCTGCCGCGGCAGGAACGCGCCGGCCACCAATCCCAGAACACCGGCACCCAGCGCCACCAGGATCAGCCGAGCCTGGCCCTCCTCCGGGATCATCTCCCAGGCCAGCCCGGCGTAGTCCGCGGCGTGCCTTCCCGCGGTGGCGGCAATGTCCACAGCACTTTCCGGCGAGGTCAGCCCAGGCACCGGGTCCAGGGCATGAGAAACCAGAATCACCTGCTCCTGAACCCCCGCCTCGATCCGGTCTGCGGCCGTGGGCCTGGTCTGGGGCATCAGAACCCCGGCAATCAGGACCCCCATGGCCGCAAATGTCGCCGCCCCTCCCAGGGCCAACGCCGCGCGAAAGAGTGCGAGGGCCACGATCCCCCCCACCACCAGACCCACGGCGAGAGCCGCGAGCGCGGGAGGGCATTCGTAAGTCCTTCCTTCAAACACACTTGTCAATGTGGTGACCGCGAGCAGCCCGCCTGCCGAAGCCCCGAGCACCAGCGTCACGGGTTTGAGCACCCTGTGCCCCGCCAGCAGCAGCAAGAGGCCACTCACAAGTCCTGCAATGGCAGGCAAGTAGGCCACGAGCGGCCATGCCGCGGCACCGTTCAGGTCTGGCTGGAGCCATTCCATAGAGAGCCTCGGTAGCGTACACCAACGGGGTGGCCGCTGGAATGTGTATTCGGGTGACCAGGGCAGTTATTTCGGGTCGGGAGCGCGGAATCGGCCTGGAGCGCTTCTGCGGCCGTCAAAGACTGCGCAGTCCTCAGGATCGTCACACGAAGCGAGGAAACGCTGGGGCATGCAACCCGACGCTCCGGGGTGCGTAGCTGGTACTACCCAGCCGCGGCGGTGCGCGCCGTCCGACCCGCAAGGTCGGCCCCCCAAAGGGTCGCGCCGGACGGGATCCGAACCGGATCCGACCACGCCCCCGAAGAGGCCGCGAAGCCTTCCCCCCGAGTTGTACGACGGCGTCGCTTGCGGTAGGCTGGGCGGGTCCGGCGCGCAGGGAGGACACAGCCGCCCTGCGGGCTGGACGCAGCAGAGGACCCGTGTGCGAGGAACGCGTCGCAAGGCGCGTGCCGCGCAAAGGGTCGAAGGGCCGGCCGCGCAGCGGCGCTCCAGGGCGGAGCGCCGGCGGCCGCTCGGCGGGTTGGGACAACCGACCCGCAAGGCACCCGTGGGCAGGTCCACAGAGGGCGTCGTCGGCGGCAACGCCGTGATGTCCGGTGTTGGAGCCGACGGAGCACAATCGCTCGCCGCTAAGCCAAGAGCGTCGAGAGCAAGGACGGCATCGGGATTCGTCGAGGAGCTGATATGGGTCGCAACCGTCACAGCCGCAGCAGCAACCGCTATCTCCGCCAGGGCCGCGCCGGCACGCCGCAGTCCCTGCTCCGCAGCGCGGGACTGACCGACCGTCCGACGGTCGAGCAGCTGGAGCGCCGGCAGATGCTGTTCTCGCTGACGGTGACCGCGGACGTGGTGGACCCGGTCACGGGCCTGGGCACCGTCCGGCAGGCCTTCGGCTACACGATTCCCTACATCGGCACCAACGTGGACATCGAGGATCCCCAGGATCCCACCACCGTGACCGAGGACTTCAGCGACGAGCCCTTCGGCCCGGTGGGCAGCGGCCAGTTCCTGCTGGAATCCGGCATCCAGATTCGCCACAACATCTTCCCCGCCGGCGACATCCGCATCACCGCTCAGCCCCAGAACCAGGACAACCAGGACCGCTGGATGGCGGTCAACCTGAACCAGGCAGGGGAGTTCATCCGCTTCCAGTTCTTCACGCCCACCGACGCTCCCGCCACGCCCACGATCGTCAACAATGTCCAGCTCATCATCACCGGCGACGGCACGGGCGATAACACCGGCCTGCTCACCGACAACGTAATCGTGGAGCTGACGGAGGGCACCAATCAGCAGGTGGTCGCCAGCTTCACCGGAGCCGCCCTGCGCGCGCTGATCACCGGCAACCCGGCGCTGGGCACGGGAACGCTCAACCTGGCCGCGCCCGGGAATGCGGGCTTTGACTCGGTGCGCATCACGATGCTTGCGCCCCCCGGGCAGGGCGTGAACCCGGCCTTCCGCATCACCGACATCATCTACAGCGTGCCGCAGTCGCGCTTCGGCGGGCTCATCGCTTCGCGCGTGTTCTACGCCATGGCCGTGCTGACCGGCCCTGTGGGCGCCACCGCGAGCTTCTTCGATCTCTACGGACGGGCCATGGAGGCCACGATCGTCGTTCTGTCCCCGGACACCCAAGCCTTCCATCCCATCGATACGGACGACGACGGCATTCCGAGCTTCAACGACGGCATCGGCCGCATCGTCTTGAGCAACACCGATTCTCGCACTGCCTTTACGATCTGGGGCGGCTCTGCCGAGACCTTCGACGACCTGCCCCCGCTCAACGCGGACTGGATCGAGGGCCGCTGGGCCTTCTTCCTGGAAACCTCGCCCATCGGCCTGTATGACGAGTTCGAAAGCGCGGGCTTCGCGTACGCCTTCGACAATCCGCCGGGAGACGATCAAATCCGCTTCGCCGGCCTGCCCGCCGGCCCCGGCTCGGTCGTCATCGGCTCGCCCTTCATTCGTGACAACACCAACGCCTTCACCTACAACCCCACCGGCGTCATCCCCGGTGTCCAGAACCCCGTCATCACCGGCTTCACCCGCGCCGATCAGGGCATCTTCGTCACCGACGGCGGGAACATGGGGAGCATCTACCTCCACGGGATCCTCCACGGCTCCTCCATGTTCAACGGCTTCGTGGACCGCATCTACGTGGGTTATCTCGTCGGCTCGATCACCGTGAACGGCGATCTGGGCTCGCTCGTCGTCGGCACCGACGCCGGCCAGTGGGCGCCTGACCCGGACTTCTCGATCACCAACCCCAACCTCCGCCTCGACCCCATCAACAAGACCTCGGGCCAGCTCATCGTCGGCCGCACCGTGGGCGAAATCGCCATCGCGGGCCGCAGCCTGCTCGACGTGACCGTGGTCGGCGACCTCAACAACCCCGCCACGCGTCCCGCCCGCGACGTCTTCACGTACTACGAGAAGGAGCACGTTCTGGGGATGAACCCGGATCGTGAGGAGATCGATGCTGTCCGTCAGCTGATCAACAACAACCAGCACGTCGCCCGCACCTCCCGCGAGCAGTACAACTCCGTTGACCAGCCGATGGTCTTCGGCCCCACGTTCTACCGCAACGACGACATCATGGGGGCGGAGTGGATCAGCGGCATCGCCTCGGGCGTGCGCATCAAGGGCACGCTCAGCGGGCAGGATCCCTTCCAGGGCGAGGACACCAACGACGTCTTCGCCTTCGCGGCGGACGGAACCCAGGACATCACGGTCGAGGCCGTCAGCCCCAACGGCGCGCCCTACATCCGCATCGTGGACGAGCAGGGCCGCGTCCTCGTCGCGCCCGAGCAGATCGAAGAGAACCTCATCACCTCGCGCCTTCGCTTCCGCCCCAAGGGCCCCGGCGTCTACTACCTCGTCATCGCCGACCCCACCGGCGGCCGCGTTCCGGACACCGGCGCCACCAATGTGACGTACACCATCGCCATCACCGGCATGGCGGTCAGCACGCTGGGCGCGTACCGCACCGGCGGCGCTTCGGGCTTCACCGACCTGAACACCGGCGAGGGCAACACCATCCAGGTGCTCGCGGGCAACGTCGGCTCGCTGCGCATCGGCACCGGTCTGGTGGACGGCGGCGGCAACGTCATCTCCCCCACCGGCATCTACAACACCGTCCAGGACGACGATGACTCGCTCTCCTGGCAGGGCGGCAGCATCTCCATCGCCGGCAACCTCTACAACATCACCGCCGGCAGCGACATCGGCAACCCCGGCGACATCGGAGGCGGCAGCCCCATCAGCGTCATCGTCGGCGGAGACTTCGGCACCCTCTTCACCGGCCTCTCCCCGCTCTTCGCCGATGGAGGCTCCGAAGAGGGCGACCTCAACTTCTTCAACCTCCAGGTCGGCGGCCGCATCGCTGCGATCTACGTCCGAGGCGGCATCGGCGTCGATCAGGACCCCGAAGATGCGAGCCGCTTCCTCCCCATCGACAGCTTCAGCTCCATCACCACCGGCATCAACGGCGGGTCGGGCGACATCGGCTTCATCCGTGTCGGCGCCAACGTCGCCGGCGACTCCCTCGAGATCCGCACCTCCCCCGGCTCCGTCATCGGCGCGTTCCTTGTGGCGCAGGATCCCAGCGGAGCGCCCCCGGCCAACTCGGGCGTCTTCCTCGGTCAGCGCGGCGTGCCGATCTTCACCGGCATGGGCTCCGACGTTCGCTTCGTGGACACGGTCCGCATGGACCTGCTCAACTCCGTGAACGTCTACGACCCCATCATCGGCGATCAGGCCGTGGAGATCGTGGACGACGGCGGCAACCGCGTCCGCATCAGCGTCGAGAACGCCCCTCCCGGCGTCGAGGTGGGCCAGATCCGCAAGTTCGCCATCGACGGCTCGCAAGGCGCGGCCATCGGCCGGATCACCGTGGACCTCTCCGGCGGGCGCGTCCTGCGCATCGTGAGCGTCAACTCCGGCTCCAACCCCACCCCCATCTCCATCGGCCGCATCGAGATCACCGGCTCCGACACCGCGTCGGCCATCGACATCTCCGGCGCGGTCCCCGTGGACATCTACCGCATCGTCAGCCCCGGCGGCCTCGGCACCGTCTCCAACCGCACCGGCGGCGACATCGTCGCCATGGACGTCGCCAGCCTGATCTCCCTCGACCTCCGCGGCGACCTCGGCCGCACCGAGGTTCCCGCCTGGGGCCCGAGCCTCATCGGTCCCTTCCTCGGTCTCTCCGGCTCGCTGGTTGGAGCCGTCAACGGCGAGCTGGGCGTCGGCGTCGACATTGAAACCGATGATGATGCCGACGAAATCACCCCGTACTACCAGAACTGGGATGGCAACCTGTTCTTCCGCCCCCTCAACGAGGACTTCTACGCCCTCGATCGCGTGTACCTGGAAGACATCGGCGGCCCGCTGAACGGCTACCTCAACGGCCTGGTCGTCCGCACCGGCAGCGTGCAGGAAGTCCGCGTGGACGGCACCATCGGCGACATCATCCTCCAGGACCCCGAGGGTGAGCTGGTCTCCGTCACCGCCAACGCCGACCGCTTCAGCCCGCTGGACACCTTCCAGGGCATCTCCGGCCACATCTTCGCCTACAACATCGGCGACCTGGACATCGGCGACGGCCTGCTGCCCTCCGACGGCTCGCCGCTGCTGTCGTCCGGCATTTTCGCGATGAACGACATCCGCGCCATCACCAGCGGAAAGACCTCCGGCGTGGTGGTCTCCGGCGTGATCACGGCGCTCAACGCCGTCGACAACGGCGCCTTCGGCGACATCGTCGACGGCATCGGCAGCATCCAGCTCACCAACGGACTGGTCAAGGACGCCAGCATCGCGGGCGAGGCCCTCGACGGCTTCTGGAACTCCTTCCACTACGACGACGAACAGACCGCCCAGGGCAGCATCGGCAACATCCGCCTGACCAACACCACCCTCTTCCGCACCCGCATCTTCACGATCAACCTCGACCAGCTTCAGCTCACCGGTCCCAACGGCTACTTCGACGCCTCCGACCTCGCCGCCACCGGCCTGGTCAACCAGATCAGCGCCACCGGCTACCGCAACTCCACCCTCACCGGCACGCTCGAGGAGATCGCCGTCAACCGCATCGTCGGCGCCCGCGACGTCAACCGCATCACCGCCGTCCAGGACATGGCGGACCTCACCATCGACTTCACCGGCTCCGTCCGCCAGTCGATCTCCGCGGTCAACATCAGCCGCACCTCCATCGACGTGGACGGCGAGCTCAAGTCCCTCGCCGTCACCAACGACCTGCGCGGCAGCACGGTGAACGTCGGCTCCCTGCCCTCCCTCACCGCGGGCCGCAACATCCAGTCCTCCTCCATCTTCGTCTCGGGCAACCTGAGCACCGTCACCGCGGGCGGCCGCATCGGCAACAGCGACATTCAGGTCACCGGCCCCGGCGGCACCATCGGCTCCATCACCGCGCGTGATCTCATCAGCGGCAACATCGCCTCCGCCGGCAACATCGGCTCCATCACCGTCACCGCCGGCGACCTCGTCGCCGTCGTCACCACGATCAACGGCGGCAACGTCAACTCGCTCTCCGCGGGCCGCGACCTCGCCGTCACCGGCGACATCTCCGGCTCCGTCGCCACCCTCGTCGCCGGACGCCACTTCGGCCTGCAGTCGCAGCCGGGCGTCTTCCTGGTCCGCGGCACGCTCGCCGGAGCGAACATCGCCAACGGCCAGCTCTACTCCGACATCCGCGTGGGCCAGAACATCACCGGCGTCATCACCGTCGGCGGCGCGCCCAACAAGGTCGGCGACAACCAGGTCGGCGGCGGCTCCATCGTCTCCTTCGGAAGCATCGCCTCGATCGTCATCAACGGCGACTTCGACGGCGACATCATCAGCCACAGCGGCGGCATCGCCTCCATCGCCATCAACAACGGCTCGCTGCTGCCCGGCAACACCGTCGCGGCGTACAACGCCAGCCTCGGCAGCCTCATCATCACCAACGGCAACCTGTACGGCGACGTGCACGCCGACGTGGACATCACCCTGCTCCGCGTCGTCGCGGGCGCCGACGGCGTCTTCGGTGACATCGGCGTCAACCCGATGATCAACGGCACCGCCTCCTACGACGCGCGGCGCAACCACCTGCCCCTCGGCGTCGCCCAGAACCCCACCATCCAGGGACCGCGCATCTCCGCCGGCCGCAACATCGTCGCCGTCCAGGTGCCCGGCGGCTCCGTCTTCGAGACCTACTTCATCGCCGGCCAGAAGATCACCGGCGTCTCCATCGGCGGCACGGTGCAGAACGACTTCGTCACCCTCGGAATCTCCAGCGCCTTCATCGCCGGTGATTCCATCGACGGCGTCACCATCAGCGGCGGCGTGAACAACACCGCCTTCGTCGCCGGCGTCGTCAGCCTCGGCGCGGACGGCCGCCTCGGCGGCGTCGGCGCCAACGCCGACATCATCAAGTCCGGCTCCATCGGCGTCGTCAACATCAGCAACGGCATGGTGGACGGCAAGTTCTCCGCCGGCATCGATCCGGGCCCCGACGGCGTCTACAACACCTCCGACGACCGCTCCGTCCAGGGCATCTCCACCATCACCGGCCTCCGCATCGACGGGCCCGTCGGCAACGTCTCCGTCTTCGCCGACGTCCTCCCCGACTACCTCGCCCAGGACACGCGGTTCATCCGCGGCGGCGCCGACCTGCCCAGCACCAACCCGCAGATCGACAACGGCGCCGGCACGCCCGGAACCCCCTTCTCCGGCACGGCCACCTTCGACAACGTCAACGGCGCGAGCATCACCTTCACCGTCTCCGGCCCCGGCCAGGCCTTCTTCAACACCGCCACCAACACCCTCATCCTCCGCAACACCACCAGCGCCACCAACCTCACCGTCTCCTCCAGCACCGGCGTCATCAACAACGTCAAGGTCGTGACGAACGACGACGCCTCGCTCGGCTCGGTCACCTTCCATGGCCGCGTGACCGGCGACAGCGACCTGGTCGTGGACGGCAACGTCGCCTCGCTCACCTACGGCGACTTCGACGGCGTGGGCACCATCTCCATCGGCGGCGACGTCGGGACCGCCACCTTCGGCTCCTTCACCGGCGGCTTCTTCTTCGCCAAGACCGTGCCCACGCTCCGCATCAACGGCGCGTTCGGCAACCTCAACACCACCGTCACCAACGAGGCCAAGATCGAGCTGCTCGACGCGGGCACGATCACCATCACCGGCCAGGCCGCGGGCGTCATCAGCGTGGACCGCAACGCGACCTCGCTCACGGTGAACGGCGCGGTGGATCGCGCGGCGTTCCGCTTCGGCAACAGCCTCGGCTCCTTCACCGCCGCCAGCTTCAGCCGCTCCTTCCTCTCCGCCGGCGACAACATCGGCACCATCACCATCAGCGGCGAGGTCTTCCAGACCAACATCTCCGCGGGCGCCGACCTCGGCCGCGACGCCGCCCCCGGCGGCACCGGCCTCAACGCCGACGTCCTCTCCTCCGGCAACATCGGCACGGTGACCATCGGCGGCAACTTCCTGCAGTCGAGCCTCACCGCGGGCTACCTCCGCGGCAGCGACGGCTACTTCGGCACCGGCGACGACCTCATCGCCGCGGGACGCTCCTCCATCGGCACCGTCACCATCGCGGGCAGCCAGACCGGCTCCACCCGCAACAGCGAGAGCTACCGCATCGCCTCCAACGGCACGATCGGCCAGGTCCGCATCGCCAACACCGTCTTCTCCGGCACCCGCGGCAACTTCGCCACCGAGGCCCCCGTCCTGCAGCCCGAGTCGCTCCAGGTCGAGGACATCCGCGTCAACGTCGTCGCAGGCATCTCCACCGCCGAGCTCATCTTCAACCAGCCCGTTGACACCACGACCATCAGCGGCGCTCTGAGCGTCTCCGAGGTCCGCGGCACGGGCGACGTCGTCGTGCGGCTCGTCGAGGGCATCGACTACACCATCACCTACGACAACGCCTCCAACACGGCCCGCGTGACCTTCTCTCCCACCGTCACCGCGCGCAACCTGCCCGTCACCCCCGGCCGCCCCGGTCCGGGCGTCTACCGCTTCGAGATCGATCAGAACAAGATCCGCGCCCGCCTTGTGGGCGTATCGCTCGACGGCGACGGCAACGGCCAGTCCGAGCCCAACGACAGCTTCTCCGGCGACACCTTCGTCGGTGACGTGGGCGACCGCCTCACCCCCGGCGTGGTCTTCACCGGCCCCGGCGGCTCGCACCGCGTGGACCTCTACGGGCCCACGAGCCTCGACTTCGTTCTCGACAACAACCGCAACTCCGACGGTCTGCCCGACCCCAACATCACCTACACGGTGCGCGGGTTCATCGGCGACCACCCGGACAACGACACCAACTTCTTCCGCTTCGGCGGCGACGTGGACGTCTACTCCATCACGCTCCTGGCGGGCCAGATCCTGCGCCTGGGCGCGATGGGCGGAACCGCCCAGCTCGCGCCCCAGATTCTGCTGGACCCCAACGGCAAAGTCGCGGGCAGCGACACCGTGGTGCCGCTCTTCACCGACCGCGAGAACACCACGGCTCTCACCTTCGGCAGCGACTACCTCATCAAGGTCACCGGCACCTACTACATCGTCATCGGCAACGCTCAGGACGTGGCGAACCCCGGGGTCGTCACCAACCCGCCCACGCCCCCCGGCGGCGGCATCGGTTCCTACCACTTCACCGTCACGGTCTTCGACGACGGCGATTCGGGCTTCAACGCCACCACCGACTCCGGCAACGGCACGCCGGTGGTCAACGCCCCCGCCCCCGCCGTCTTCGCCGGGCCGGACCAGGTCTTCGGCACCGCCGACGACCTCTCCTCGGTCACCATCGGCAGCTTCGTCTTCACCTACGACCGCGGCCCGGACAACCTCTACAACACCGCCGACGACCTCGTGACCGGCGTCAGCCGCGACGGCTCGATCGTCTCCACCCGTGACGGCAACGGGAACCTGGTCTCTCTCATCTCCGCCTCCATCGGCCCCGCCGGCCACTCGGGCATCCCCTCCGAGAGCGCCGCCGACGTGGACATCTTCCGCCTCAACAACGGCCAGCCCATCGCCCCGGGCACCCGCATGACCATCACGGTCAAGCTCACCGACCTGGGCGCCGACCTGGGCAGCGCCTCCTACGGCTCCATCTCCGAGACCCGCGGCCAGGTCCAGTTCGCCCTCTTCGACATCTCCAGCTCCACCGACATCGACGACGGGACGCTGGTCTTCAGCCCCACCGACTTCCGCGCCAACGGCGGCACGCCCAACACCGTGATCGCCGACAACGGCTCCACGCGTTACGGCTACGACGCCAACGGCGACTTCTACATCAGCTTCATCGCCCCGGACCGCATCGACGCCCCCGGCCAGGCCGCCCGCTTCGCCGTCTACATCCAGGGCATCCGCAACACCGACTACCAGATCGAGGTCGTCACCCACGCCGGGACCGAGACCACCCAGCGCAACAACCAGAACTTCCTCATCGAGACCGCCGGCGGCGTCATCGACTGGCTCGAGGCCGGCGGCCAGACCACGACCCTGCGTCCCTTCCTCGCCAGCGTGCTGGGCTTCAACGGCACCATCAACGGCCTGCCCGTCCAGGACTACATCGTCACGAGCCTCGTCGCACAGCTCAACAGCCTCTTCCGCGGCAGCTCGGGCTTCAACGTCACCTTCTCCGCCAACCCCGCGGACTTCGAGTTCCAGCCCTTCTCCACCATCTTCCTCACCTCCGAGGTCGATCCCATCAGCTCCATCTTCAACCCCTTCGCCTTCGACACCCGCTTCAGCTTCGGGAACGAGGTCAGCGAAACCATCCAGCCCTACGGCTACAGCCAGCACTCCGACGCCCTCAACGCCGACCTCGAGGACGAGGCCGTGGTCTTCGTCCCCTCCTTCTCGCTCCAGGGCTTCTCGCCCAGCAAGGCCGACGTGGACCAGTTCGTCCAGGCGACGACCGCGGCCATCGCCCGCCGCGCCGGCGAGCTCATGGGTCTGCGCATCACCGAGGCTTACGAGCCCACCACCTCCACCTTCGATCCGATGGCGGCCAACTCGGTGGACAACCGCCCCGGCGCCGGCCGCACCTACTCGCTGCCGGGCTTCGACCGCTCGCTGTCCGATCCGCTGGACTCGGTCAACCGCACCGACTTCTACCTCGGCCAGCAGAACGCCCGCTCGCTGCTCGACAAGGTGCTCAACCGCCTGTAGTCGGGCATCCAGCCCGGAACTCCAAGGCCCGGAGCTTCGGCTCCGGGCCTTTTGTTTTTCCGGCTCCCTACCCGTCGATACTTATTCCCGTGCTCGAGTATCCGCGCGAATCCATCCTTGCCTGCACGCTGCTGCTGACGGTTCTTGCCTTGGCGCTGTTCTACGTGGCGTTCTTCACGCGCCGCCGCCCGCGGACGGCCTGCCGCGGGTGCAACTACGACCTTTCATCCCACGCGCCGGCCCTCTGCCCCGAGTGCGGGCGCGATCCTCGCCTGGCCTCTCCGCCGCGGCGGGTGATCCGTCGCCTTCCCCTGGCCTTCGCTGTGCTCTTCACGCTGCTCGCGGGCGGTCTGTTCCTGGCTCGCACGCCTCTCCAGAACTGGTGGTGGAATCAACTGCCCGCGTGGATCCCCGCGAGCACGCTCATGCATCAGGGGATCGAGTACCGCATCCTCACCCCCCGTGGCCCGATCGACATGCCCCGCACAGAATGGCCGACTCTGGAGCGGCGGCTTGAATGCCGCGTGGGGAACGGGGAGTGGTTCACCATCGTCCCCTCCGACTTCGTCATCGAGCTGGACCAGCTCAAGACCGTGGACGTCACCGGCGACGGCGTGCCCGAGCATCTCATCGAAACCTACAGCGGCGGCGCACACTGCTGCCACACGCTGTACGTGCTCGACACGACCCGTGATGGGCTGCTGCTCGCCGTGATCGACGGGACACACTCGGGGTTCAGGATCGCCGACCTCGACCGCGACGGCGTGGCGGAAGTCACGCTGGCCGACTGGACCTTCGGCTACTGGCACACCACCTACGTCGCATCCCCCCGCCCCGAGGTCGTCCTTTCCTTCGACGGCAACCGCTTCTCCCCCGCTGTTCACCTCATGCGCAAGGCCCCGCCCGCCGAAGCCGAACTGGAAGCCCAGGCGGCGGAGGCCCGTGCCGCAGCGCTGCCCATCAGTGACGATCCGCACCCACTGCTGCACCCCTTCTGGGGTCCGGCTCTCGACCTGCTTTATTCAGGCAACGCCGATCACGCGCGGCGGTTCCTGGACCTGGCATGGCCCGGCGACGGCTTGTGGAAGGAATATCCAACCAAGGACGCCTTCCTTGCCGCGCTCGAGGCGGAACTCAACCGCTCTCCGTGGTGGCCGCAGATCGTGTCCGGCTATGCGGCGCTCAGGGATAGTCCTGCCGCGTCGGGCGAATGAGCACGTCGCTCACGTGAACCGCGGGGGGCTGCGAAGCCACGAACACCACGGCACGCGCCACGTCCTCGGGCTTCAGCACCGGGCCGATCCGAGCGACCACGTCCTCAAACCACTTGGGGTCATAGCCCGCGACGCCCTGGAACTCGCTCACCACGAAGCCGGGCTCCACCAGCGTGACGCGCACGCCCTTGGGCCCCAGCTCCCGACGGACGCCCTCCACCATGCCGTGGACGTTGAACTTCGTCCCCCCGTACATCGACGAGAAGGGAGAAACGTGCCGCCCCACCACCGAGCCGATGACGATGATGTCGCGCGGACGGTCGAGCACGCCCACGCCTGTCTTGCCCTCGTTCTGGGCCATCATGCGCTTTCCCGCGGCACGCATCAGGTGCGCCGCGCCCAGCACGTGGACCCGGATCATCCCCTCCCACTGCTCGACATCCGAAGTCAGCACGGACCCGTTCAGCCCCCGCCCGGCGTTCGCCACGACCAGGTCCGGCTCCGCACCGAAGGCCGAACGTGCTGCGTCCAGCATTCCCGACACCACCGCCGGGTCCGCAGCGTCGCCGGGATACGTCTTCACCGCCCCGCCGAACCCCGCCGCGAGAGCTTCCAACTTGTCCTGCCGCCGAGCGTTAGCGACAACGCGGGCCCCCTCCTTGACCAATGCCGCGACGATCGCGGCCCCGATCCCCGCCGAAGCACCCGTCACCACCGCCACGCGTCCGTCCAGACTTCCCATGCAAGAACCCTCGTGAAAGCGAAAGGTTAGTCCGCCGCGGGAGGGGGCTTTCCCGCCCAACCAGATAAATTGCTTGCTCGTTTCGCAACTCCGGGTGATGATCGTGAAAACGGAGGTCCGCGATGCGCTACGCCCGCCCTGTCGAGGCTCTGGAACCCCGCAAGCTGCTCGCGGCCCCCACCGTCGAATGGGTATCCGCCTCGCACAACGACACCGGCGTTTTTGTCGTCGTGGACTACACCGCCGACGCGGGCCTCGACATGTCCACCATCGGTGCGGGCGACTTCATCGCCACCCGCGGCGATGACCCGCCCCTCGTCGCCAACCTCTTCAGCCCGCCCACAGAGCAGGCCAACGGCAAGATCCGCACCATCTATCTCTTCCAAGCCCCCGAGGGCGCGTGGAACTACACGGACACCGGCCATTACGCCGTCACCTCTCCCGCGGGCCAGGTGAAGGACTTGAACAGCGAGAGCCTCAACGCCGGGCTTATCCGCGACCTGTCGCTGTGGTTCTCCCAGCCGCGGGCGACGGTTCCGACCTCCACCGTCCGCACACACGACTGGCTCATCGTCGTCAACTACACCGACAACGGCGAAATCAACACCGCCACGCTCGGGAACAACGACATCCGCGTCGAGGGCCCGGTCGTGCTCACGGGCATCACGCTCTACCAGACGATCATCAACGCGCCCAACAACGTCACGGCGGTGTACCGCGTCCCCGCGCCTCCCGGCGGCTGGGCGCACATCCACACCGGACGCTACTACGTCTATCTCAACCACCGCGAAGTGCGCGACACCACCGGCATCGGCGCCGGTGAGCACATGATGCGCTCCTTCGGCCTGGGCTGGGACAACCCCTCCGCCCGCGTGCAGAGCACCACCGTTCTCAACGACCAGTGGCTCATCCCCATCAAGTTCGCCGGACGCACGCCCATCGACCCCTCCAGCATCACCGGCGCCACCACCACCGTCACCGCCCCCAATGGCTACAGCGAGAACGGCGCGCTCCATCAGCTCATCGACACCGGCGGAGGGACCTACGTCGCCGTCTTCAGCTTCCTTGCCCGCGGCGGGCTGTGGGACTACTCCGACAACGCCTCTTACACCCTCTCCATCAACGCCAACACCGTCCGCGACTCCAGCGGCCGCTACGTCAACGGAGGGCCGTACAAGACCTACGGCCTGTGGTTCAACAACCCCGCCGCGACCGTCACCAACGCCTTCGCCGTCCCCGACCGCTTCGATCTGGTCATCCGCTTCCACGACAACGTCGCGATTGATCCCAGCACCATCACCGTCAACGCCATCTCCATCACCGGGCCGGTGGCGATGACCACGACGCTCGTGAGCATCGTGAACGACCCCATCAGCGGCAAGCGGGCGGTCTTCCGCATCACGCCCACCTCCGGCACCTTCGTCAACGGCCACTACACCGTCACCATCAACCCGAACCAGGTCCGCGACACGGAAGGCTTCGCCGTCCGCTCCGGCATGCTCGCTCGCTACTCCTTCTGGTTCCCGCCGGGCTGAGCCGCATCGCTCAAGGACACCCAAAAACAACGGGAGCCCCGATCGCTCGGGGCTCCCGGTTCGTTGGGACGCACACTGCAATTCAGACGCGCGGTCCGGCGGCGCGGACAGCCTCGGGCATATCGAACCCGGCGTCGTTCTCACGGAAGAGCTTGGCGAGCTTCTTCGCCTGCGCGTCGTACGCGGCCTTGTCCTTCCACGTGTTCCGCGGGTTGAGCACCTCGCTGGGCACGCCCGGCACCGCGTCGGGAATGGGCAGGCCGAAGATGTCATCGGGCGTGAACTTGGCGTTGGCGAGCGCGCCGCTGTAGATCGCGCTGACCATAGCGCGGGTGTACGCCAGCTTGAAGCGCTGACCCACGCCGTAGGGGCCGCCCGTCCAGCCGGTGTTCAGCAGCCAGACGTTCGTGCCGTGCTTGGCGATCTTGTCCGCGAGCTGCTTCGCGTAGGTGATCGGCGGGCGGGGCAGGAAGACGCCGCCGAAGCAGGGCGAGAAGTTGGGCTGAGGCTCGGTCACGCCGGCCTCGGTGCCCGCGAGCTTGCTGGTGTAGCCGTTGATGAAGTAGTACATCGCCTGCTCGCTGGTCAGCTTGCTGACCGGCGGCATCACGCCGTAGGCGTCGGCGGTGAGGAAGACCACGTTCTTGGGGTGCCCGCAGACGCTGGGGATCACCGCGTTCTCGATGTAGTCCACCGGGTAGGTGACACGGGTGTTCTCGGTGATCGCGGCGGAGTCGAAGTCCGGCACGCGGGTCACCGGGTCGATCACGGTGTTCTCAAGCACGCTGCCGAAGCGGATGGCGTTCCAGATCTGCGGCTCGCCCTCCTTCGAGAGCTTGATGCACTTGGCGTAGCAGCCGCCCTCGAAGTTGAACACGCCCTTGTCGCTCCAGCCGTGCTCGTCGTCGCCGATGAGGGCGCGGTTGGGATCGGCGGAGAGCGTCGTCTTGCCCGTGCCCGAGAGGCCGAAGAAGAGGGCCGCGTTGGGGTGCCCCTCCGTGCGGTCGGCGTTGCAGGAGCAGTGCATCGGGAACACGCCCACCTCGGGCATGTCGTAGTTCATCGCGTAGAAGATGCTCTTCTTGATCTCGCCGGCGTACTCGGTGCCCAGGATCACCACGATCTTGCGCGTGATGGACTGCGCGATAAGCACCGGGCTCTTGACGCCCAGCTTGGCCTGCTCCTCGGCGGTGAGGCGGCGGCGGCCGGCGTTGATGATCGTCCAGTCAGACTTGAAGGGCCCGGTCTGCGGGCCGCTCGCGAGGGTGTTCTGCCGGATGAAGAGCGTCTGCGCGAACAGCGAGTGCCACGCCTGCTCGGTCACCACGCGCACGCCCAGTCGGTAGGCCGGGTCCGCGCCCGCGTAGCCCTCGAACTGGTAGATGTGCGGACGCTGGTTGAGGTAGTCCACGGCGATGCCGAGCGCGAAGTCGAAGTTCTCCGGCGTGATCGGCATGTTCACCTTGCCCCACCAGATCTTGTCGTGGATGGAGGGCACGTCCTCGAGGTACTTGTCCTTCGGGCTGCGGCCCGTCCGGTCGCCCGTCAGGCACACCAGCGCCCCGTTGCTCGCCAGCTTCCCCTCTCCCGCGGCGATCGCCCGCTCCACCAGCTCCGCGCTGGAAAGGTTCGTGAACACGCGGCTGGGAGAAAGATTCAGACGGCTCAGGTGGTCCATGATGGGCGCCTCGCGGTTTTTGGTGCGGAAAAGAAATGGGCGCAAGCCTAGGTGCGCCCAAACCGGCTTGGCTACCCTCCCGCCCCCGCGGCAGGCCCCGCCTGCCGGGTTGCCGGGCCTGTCTGCTCGCCCTAATGTTGAGGTTCCCGCGGCCTTGCCGCGTGACGGCGACTGTAGCTCAGCTGGTTAGAGCACCGGGTTGTGATCCCGGGGGTCACGGGTTCGAATCCCGCCAGTCGCCCTTTTCCCTTATTGCCTGTCCTGCCGCGCTTTACGCAGCTCGGGCGGCCGTCACGGCCCGGCCCATGTGCAGGACGTCCGCAATTGCCCGCAGCACAACCTGATCGGTCAGCGGCCGGGTTACGAACGCCGTCGCCTCGACCTTCTCGACGCGCCGGCGGGTGGCCTCGGAGGCGTCGGGCACCATCACCACCAGCGGCCCGTGGAAGCCCGCCTGACGCAGCCGCGCCGCCGCGTCCAAAGGCTCGCCGTCCGGCAGCTCCGAGGACACCATCGCCACGTCGATGTTCTCGCACTTGACGATCGCTTCAGCGAGGCTCGCGGCCGTGATCAGCTCCAGGGATGTTTCACCGAGGCACATGGCGACCTTCAGCCGCTCCACCTCCGAAGGCTCCACGAGCAGCACGCGCCCCTTCAGCTCCGCGGGGCGCACGCGCTCCACGGAGAAGCTGTTTGAGAAGGGATCGGGCAGCACGAACTCTCTAGCCAGGATCGGCGTGTTGAAGCGGATTCCCAGCTCATGCACCACGCCGCTGCGGTGCATGCACCGCACCACCGTTCCCGGCAGGCGCACGTCGCCGCGGATGGGGTGCTTCAGCGTCACCACGCACGCCGAGCCCGGATGGATGTAGCTGTTGTGCAGCAGGCAGATGCCGCCGTTGGAGATGTTGCGGCACGCGGCGTAGATCACCGACTTGTTGCCGCCTGGGTGCACGATCTGCACCTCCACCGACAGCCGCCGGTAGTGCCAGCGCACGTAATCGCGGGCGTACTGCACCGTGCTCGCCGCCTCGCGCTCGTCGAGCCGGTTGAGCAGGTCGGTCAGCGCCTGCGGGTCGAGGTTGAGGGTATTGGGCCTGCCCGTGGAGACCGCCCGTCGCGCGGTGCTGAAGCGGGCGGGGATCATCAGGCGACGCTCCTGCGGGGCTCGCTCTGGTTCGAACCGCCCAGCGCTTGCAGCTCCGCGAGAATCCGCAGCAGCAGGCCGGGTTCAACCGGCTTCTGTGCCCACGCCGCGCACTTGTCCGACACCTCCCCCGGGCCCCAGCCCTGTCGGGAAAGCATCAGCACGGGCGTGTTGACCCCGGCCTCGCGGAACGAGCGCAGCACGTCCAAACCGAACATGTCCGGCAGGCTTCGCTCGATGATGTAGACGGTGAAGGCTCTTGGATCTTCGGCCAGGGCCTCGGCCCCGGTGTGGACGTGGCGCAGGCTCATGCGCGTGTCTCGCAGCGAGCCGCGGATCTGCTCCACGTCTGCGTCCAGCGGATCGACGCACAGCACCGATCCCGTCAGCTGCTCTGGGTTGACGCTCTCGATAGCGGGCGTGTAGTCGGCCTCGCGCCGCACGTAGCGGGCCACGTCCACCTCGCGGTTGAAGCGCACGCCGATCTCGTGGAGCGTGCCGCGGCGGTGGATGCAGCGGCACACCACCCCATCCACACGGTCCACCTTGCCCGCCTGGTTGGGCAGCTCCACCACGCAGCGCGAGCCGGGATGGATGTAGCTGTTGTGCAGCAGGCCCACCCCGCCGCGGGAGAGATTGCGGCACGCCAGCTTCAGGACGACGAGCGAGCCGCCGGGATGGAAGATCGTGACGCGCACCGCGGTGCGGCGGAAGGGCCAGCGTGCGAAGGTACGGTTGAACTGCTGCGTCTGCTCCGGAGGAGCGTCCAGGTGGTTCAGCAGCACGTCGAGCTGACGCGCCTCGAGACCGACGGTGTTGGGCCGCTCGGTCCCCTTGACGAAGCCAGGCTGTTTTGGGTGCCCTTCCATACCGCCCCCCAACCGTTCCTGGGGGGAGCATCGGCCCTTTGGGCGCAAGAGTGCCGCCTGATTCGGACAGGGGCCCTCCCCTGCCCCCTCCCAGGTGGTACAGACGGTGCAGGGCTTACACGTCGAGGTTCTTGACCTCCAGGGCGTGGTCCTCGATAAACCGGCGGCGGGGCTCCACTTCCTCGCCCATCAGAATCGTGAACAGGGCGTCGGCGTTGCTCGCCACGTCCCAGCTCACCTTCATCAGCGTGCGACGGGTGGGGTCCATGGTCGTGTCCCACAGCTGCTCGGCGTCCATCTCGCCCAGACCCTTGAAGCGCTTGATCTCCAGCCCGCGACGGCCAATCTCCCGCAGGCCGTCGAGAATCGCCGGCAGGTTCGCCGCCTCGACGATCCCGTCGTTGCGGCCCGTCTTGGCCGGGGCCACGGCAAGGTCGCCGGACTCGGGGCTTTCACCCTCCTCGACGTTCTCCGGCGCCGGAGCCTCCGCCGTCCCGCGGCTGGTGACCCAGGCGAAGCGGGCGGGCAGACGCTCACCGGTCACCGCCTCGCCCTGCACGCCCGCGTAGCTGTCGGGCGTGATCGGGATGCCCAGCTCCGTCAGCTCGCCGAAGAGCTTTTCCAGCTCCCGGTTCTCGTGCAGTTCTCGGACCGTGGCGGGCGCGGCGGTATCGGCCGTCGCCTGCCCGTTGCCGTTGTCGTCCGCGCGGTCGGCCAGGCGGAGGTTGTTGCTGCGGACGATCTCCAGGGCTTCCTGCTCCGACCAGGCGTAGCGGTCCCCGCCGCGCCAGGTGACGCGGTGGCTGGGCAGACGCATGCGGCCCTCGGGGTCCTTGTCGCGGACGGCGAGCAGGTCCTTGAAGCGCACGCCGCGGCGTTCGGCGATTTCGACCAGCTCCAGCATCCGGCGGAGCAGGTGGAGCGCCCGCCGGAGCTTCTGGCCCTCCAGCCGCGCGATCTCACGGACTTCGATCCGCGCCTCGCCCTCCAGCGAGACGTCACGGACGAGCAGGGAGGCACCTTCAAGGCCCAGCTCCATGAGGGAGTCGTCGAGCGCCTTGTTGTTGAGGACGTAGGTGGCCTTCTTGCCCCGACCGCCCTTGGGAGCGATCTGGAAGAGCGGCGGCTGAGCGATGTAGATGTGCCCCTTGCGGATGAGCTCGGGCATCTGGCGGAAGAAGAAGGTGAGCAGCAGCGTGCGGATGTGGCTTCCGTCCACGTCCGCGTCGGTCATGATGATGATCTTGCCGTAGCGGAGCTTGGAGAGGTCCATGTCCTGGCCGATGCCCACGCGCAGCGCGGCGATCAGCGTGCGGATCTCCTCGAAGGCGAGCATGCGGTCGATGCGGGCCTTCTCGACGTTCAGGATCTTGCCCTTGAGGGGCAGGATGGCCTGCGTCTCCACGTCGCGCCCCTGCGTGGCCGAGCCGCCCGCCGAGTCACCCTCGACGATGAACAGCTCGGAGCGGTCCACGTCGCGCGTCTTGCAGTCGCGGAGCTTGTGGGGCATCGAGCCGCTGTCGAGCGCGCTCTTGCGGCGGGTCAGCTCGCGGGCCTTGCGGGCGGCCTCGCGCGCCTGAGCCGCGACGATGCCTTTGAGGCAGAGCCGCTTGGCCTCCACCGGGTGCTCTTCCAGCCAGCGGTCCAGCCCCTCCCCCACCGCCTGCGCGACGAAGCCCTCAATCTCGGGGTTGAGGAGCTTCTCCTTCGGCTGGTTGTTGAAGGTGGGGTTGGGGAGCTTGACGGAGACGATCGCGATCAGCCCTTCGCGCAGGTCCTCGCCCGTGGGGACGGGGTCCTTCTCCTTGATGATGCCCGCCTTCTTGGCGTAGGCGTTCAGCGTGCGCGTCAGGGCCACCTTGAAGCCGCCCGCGTGCGTGCCGCCGTCGATGTTGTGGATGTTGTTCGCGAAGGAGAGGAGCGTCTCGTTGTACCCGTCGTGGTACTGCAGCGCGACTTCGGCGATGAGGCTCTGTTCCGGGTCCTCGCGACGGACGTACACCGGCGCGGAGACCGGGTTCTTGCCGGTCATCAGGTACTGCACGTACTCGACCAGGCCGTTGGTGGCCTTGAAGGTCTCGCTGCGGACCTTGCCGTCCGCGCCCACGCGCTCGTCCGTCAGGCGGAGCGTCACGCCGGGGTTGAGGTACGCCAGCTCGCGCAGGCGCGTGGCGAGCGTGTTGTAGTCGAAGGTCGTGTCCGGGAAGATCTCCGGGTCGGGGCGGAACGTCACCATCGTGCCGCGCTGGCGCGTGGCGTTGGGCGGGATCGGTCCCACGTTCTTGAGCGGCTGAACGACGCGCCCGCGCTCGAAGCTGATCGTGTAGATCTGCCCGTCGCGGAACACCTCGCAGTCCAGGTACTCGGAGAGCGCGTTCACGCACGACACGCCCACGCCGTGGAGGCCGCCCGAGACCTTGTACGCCGAGCCTTCCTGCTGGAACTTGCCGCCCGCGTGCAGCTTCGTCAGCACCACCTCCACCGCGGGCTTGCCGTTGAGGTTCTTGTCCTCGTGCTTGATGGGCTCGACGGGAATGCCGCGGCCGTCGTCGATGACCTGGCAGGAGCCGTCGGGCTGAATCGTGACCTGCACCGTCGTCGCGAAGCCCGCCATCGCCTCGTCGATGGAGTTGTCCACGACTTCGTATACGAGGTGGTGAAGGGCGTTGAGGCCCGTGCCGCCGATGTACATGCCCGGCCGCTTGCGGACCGCTTCCAGCCCTTCCAGCACCTGGATCTGGTCGGCGCCGTACTGGTCGTTCGTGTTCGTGACGCCCGATTGGGCGGACGTTTCGACGGGTGTCTGGGGCGTATCGATGGCAACCTCCACGGCAGGTCGGGCAACGGACTCGGGCATGGAACACCCTCGTTCGGTTGAGGCTCTTGCAGTTAGGGTCTTCGACCAGGTTCAGGGTCGTCCGGAGCGCCGGGCCGTGAGAGGCGGAGCGGGCCGGAATTCAGTTCCGGAATCGTAGGCGACACACCCTGATAAATCGCGATTTTTGAAGCAAAAACGCCGATTTTTGAGCCCCAAACACACCCCCGCAACCGCTCCGACTTTCACCCGGCACAGTGCTTCATCCACCCCGGCGTGCTCCGCGGGGCTTATACCCTCCCACATATCGAACATTTTTAGAACATTTCGGCCATAGAGGCCGCAAAATATCCCCGGCCCGGCCTTTCCAGCCCGACCAGCCGCCATTCGCTCATCAGCCTTGGGATTATTGCTGCCCGGCTTCGATCTGGATGCCCGCCAGCGCGGTCATCGGGTCGGGCGCGAAGCGGAACACCTTGTCCAGCCCCGTGATCAGGAACACGGACCACAGGTCGTCCTTCACCGAGCAGAGCTTCAGCAGACGCTTGTGCTCGTTGAGCTGCTTGCGCAGGCGCAGAAGCTGGGCGAGGTTCGAGCTGTTCAGGTAGCTCACCGCCTCGAAGTTGAGCACGACGTGCGGCACGTGCCCCTTCTGCTCCGCGATCCGCTGCGAAATCCCGGTCAGCTCTTCCGAGAGCGCAGGCTCGTCGGCAAGCTCGGCGATGACGATGTTCTCCGACCAGTCGGTGGCCATGGTTGCTTTCCGCTACTCCCCTCTCGTGGGGAGGGGTAGGTCCTTCGGCCTCAGCGTACCAAGGCCGCCGTCTGCAATACGCCCCCGCTCGCCCTCGGTTCTCCCGGTCAGTTGTGAGCCTCCGGGTTGTCCACAGGTGCTGTTTCGTCGCTCTTGCCCTCGGAGGAGACCCGTGCGGCGGCGATCACGGCGTCGCCTTCCTTGAGCCCCACCACGCGCACGCCCTGGCTCCCGCGTCCGCAGACGCGGATCTCGTCCACCGGCGTGCGCACGAGCTGTCCGCCCCTGGTGATGACGACCACGTCGTCGCCGGGATAGACGCCCAGCGCGGCGACGCTCTTGCCGTTCTTCTCCGTGAGCTTGATGTCCACGCGGCCCTTCCCGCCGCGGGACTGGCTGCGCATCTTGCCGTTCTCGGGCTGCACGCGGTACTCATCGATGGGCGTGCGCTTGCCGTACCCCTTGTCCGTGATCGTCAGCAGCGCCATCGAGGGGTCCGCCGTCACGGTGTACTCAGGGTCTTCCTTGTCCTGCAGCATCGGCACCTTGACGACGCCGATGACCTCGTCGCCCTCGGCCAGCTCGATGCCCTTCACGCCCGCCGCGGCACGGCCCATGTCGCGGGCGTCCTGCTCGTTGAAGCGGATCGCCTGCCCGCTCGCCGTGGCGAGCAGCAGGTCGTCGTTGCCGTCCGTGAGCGTTACGTCCAGCAGCGAGTCGCCCTCCTTCAGCCCCACCGCGATCAGGCCCGCCTTGCCGACGTTGGCGTACGCCTTCAGCGCCGTGCGCTTCACGATGCCGCCCTTGCTGACGAAGGTCAGGAAGTCGCTCCCGCTCTCGAAGTTCTTCACCGCGAGATACGCGCACGTGCGCTCGCCGGGCTTGAGGTCGATCAGGTTCACGATCGCCCGCCCGATCGCCGTGCGGCTCATCTCGGGGATCTCGTACACCTTGATCTTGAACACGCGGCCGGTGTTCGTGAAGCACAGCAGGTCGTCGTGCGTGCTCGCGACGAAGAGGTGCTCGATGAAGTCGTCCTCGCGCGCCTCGCCCGCGCGGATGCCCTTGCCGCCGCGCCCCTGCTGCCGGTAGGTGTCCAGCGGCACGCGCTTCACGTACCCCTGGTGGCTGATCGTCAGCGCCACGTCCTCCACCGGAATCAGGTCCGCGATCAGAATGTCGGCGCCGGCGTCCTCGATCTGCGTCAGACGCGGGCTCGCGTACCGCGTCCGCATCTCCTCGCAGTCCGCCTTGATCAGCCCCAGCACCTTCGCGCGGCTGGCCAGGATCTCCTCGTACCCCTCGATCTCCGTGAGCACCTGCGCGTACTCGCCCACCAGCCGCTCGATCTCCAGCCCGACGAGCTGGATCAGCCGCATGCCGCCGATGGTCTCCGCCTGCACCCGCGTGAGCGCCACGCCGCCCGCCGCGTCCGCGTGGCGCACGCGCTCCAGCAGCTTCGCCGGAATCTTCGGTGCGTACGGGTGCCCCTCGGGAATACGGAACCGCCGGTCCATGAGCCGCTGGATGGCCTCCTCGCGCGTCGCCGAGGCCCGGATCTCCCGGATCACCTCGTCGATGTCGCACACGGCGTAGATCATGCCCTCCAGCACGTGGGCCCGGCGCTTCGCCTCCCGCAGCAGGTGCTCCGTCCTGCGACGGATCACCTCCACGCGGTGGCCGATGTACAGGTCGATCATCTCCCGCAGGCCGAGCGTCCGCGGCTGCCTGTTCACCAGCGCGATGTTGATGATCGAGAAGGTCTGCTGCAGCGGCGTGAACTCGTAGAGCTGCTTCTCCACCACCTTCGGGTCCGCGCCCTTCTTCAGCTCGATCACGATCCGCGTCTGCGCCTCGCGACCGGACTCGTTGCGGACGTCGCTCACGTCCTGAACCTGGTCCTCGCGCACCGCCTCGACGATCTTCTCCACCAGCCCGTTCTGCGCCAGCATGTAGGGGATGGAGTCCACCACAAGCTGCTGACGCCCGCCGCCGATGTCCTCAACGTGCACCGTGCCGCGGACCGTCACCTTCCCGCGCCCGCTGTGGTACGCCTCGACGATGCCGCGGCGGCCGTGCAGCACGCCGCCGGTGGGGAAGTCCGGCCCCTTGATCCCGTGCCGGATCACCTTCCCGTCCTGGTCCACCACGTCCTGCATGAGCTGCTCGAGCGTGATCGACTCGTCCTCGATCACGCGGATGATCGAGTCCAGCACTTCCGTGGGGTTCTGCGGCGGCAGGCTCGTCGCCATGCCCACCGCGATGCCGACGCCGCCGTTGATCAGCAGGTTGGGGAACTTGCCGGGGAGCACCAGCGGCTCCATCAGCCGGTCGTCGTAGTTGGGCTGCTTGTCCACCGTGCCCAGGTTGATGTCCTGGAGCATGTCCACGGCGGCCTGCGTCATCCGCGCTTCGGTGTAACGCATCGCCGCGGGAGGATCGCCCTCGATGGACCCGAAGTTCCCCTGCGGGTCGATCAGCGGCACGCGCATGCGCCACTTCTGGGCCATGTTGACCAGCGTGGGGTAAATGACGCTCTCGCCGTGGGGGTGGTAGTTGCCCGAGGTGTCGCCCGCGATCTTGGCGCACTTGATGTGCTTGCGCCCAGGCCGCAGGTTCAGGTCGTTCATCGCCACCAGGATGCGGCGCTGCGAGGGCTTGAGCCCGTCACGGACATCGGGCAGCGCCCGGTCCATGATCGTGCTCATGGCATACGTCAGGTAGCTGTCCTTCAGCTCGCGCTGAATGTCCAGCTCGACGATCCGCCCGTGCTCGACGGTCCCCGCCTGTTCGCCCCCTCCGGACGAGGGCGTTTCATCATCGGGACCACGCATCAGACGGGGCGTTTCGGCCATTCAAAGGGCTCCAAAAAGGACGGCTCGAATCATAGGCGCGCCCCCTTCCCAAAGCCCCCTTTTTGAGCCCCTTCTTCACCCCGCCGAACCGCCGGAAAACCCTTGAAAAACAGGCAAAAACCCACGGCTCAACCTCGCTCCGGCCGAACCATCCAGCCGGTCTGCCCACGCCCCAAACGCCGTCGGGATGACCCCACGCCCTACCCCGTCGCGACGGCCCCGCCCGGCGCGTTCTCTTGCTTCGCCTCCCCCCCTTCGGCGACGTACGCAAAGAGCACGTTCCCCCACGCCAGCCCCCGCGGCGTGGCGTGGTCGGTGTAGAACGTCACCACCCGGTAGCCCTGTGGCGTCAGGAACCGGTGCAGTTCAAGAAAGCTCGTGTGCGGCTCCGGCGTCACCCGGTCAAACTCGCACTCCGCGAGGATGGCCCGGATGCGCCCCTCCTTGAGCATGCCCCCAAAGCCCCGGAGCACTTCAAGGTCATACCCCTCCGTGTCGGTCTTGAGCAAGTCGATGCTCGTGACGCCCTCCCCCGCGGCCCACTCATCGCCTTTCTTGATCGTGATCGTCGCCGTCGGGCCTTCTCCGGCATCGGACTGGTTCAGCAGCGAGTTACGTGCGTCCGACGCGGCAAGCCGAATCGTCGCCTGCTCCTCCGCCGCCCCTAGACCGAAAAGAAAGCACCGGACGTTGGACAGCCCGGCCGTGTTGCGTTTGAGCTGCTCGAAGGTCGTCGGCACCGGCTCGAAGGAGTACACCCTCGCCGCGGGGAACGCGCGGGAAAGCTCCCGTGCCGTCTGCCCAACGTTCGCCCCTACATCCAGCACCGTCCGCGGCTGGCCGAACAGTCGCTCGATGTCGTAGGGCATCTCCAGCCCGTAGGACAGGCACTTTTTTCGATACGCCAAGATCCCCAGTCGCGCGAGAAGCGCCTGGAACTGCTTCAGAGGCCGCATCCTTCCCCACTTCTTGGTGTCTCTACACCGTAGACGTGGTTACCACCCGCGACGCCTCGCGCGGATGCGACTGCGTTCATTCAAGCTTTTTTAGCACTCCCCGCCGCCGAGCACCCGGAAGAACGCCTCAATATCGGCGTCCGTGCCCGCGTCCCCGTCGCCGTCGAAGTCCGCGCCCAGATGCCAGCAGGTGAGGCAGCAGTTGCCGCTCAGGCAGGCGAAGAAGGCTTCGATGTCCGCATCGGTGCCCGCATCGCCGTCGCCGTCAAAGTCCGACGTGGCGCACGTGCTGGAGAGACCCGGCCACGCGACCACGCCTTCGGGCGAGACCCCGCCGCCGTCCACGCGCAGGCTCAGCGGCGTCAGAGCGCCGTTCTCCTCGATCCTTGCCGAGCACAGCCCGCGACCGTCGCCGTCGAGCGTGTCTCGGTCGGTGAACAGCGCCAGGTTCATGGGCTGGCCGTTCTCGTCATGGATGCGCAGCGTCGCCACAGCCCCGAGCGTGCCCTGCGAGCCCACGTCGAACAGGTACCCCGTCGCGGCGATGTCGCCGTTCTCACCGTCCACAGTGAAGGTCCGCACCGTCGCGTCGGTGCCGTAACCGACCACCATCCACCGCCCGTCCTGAGTGACGACGGCCTGCTTGGGCGAGCTGCCCGGCACGGCGTACGGCGTGCCCGCGAGGTACGAGAACTGGCCCGTCTCCGTGTCGAAGCCGTAGCCGATGATCCAGTTCCCCAGGGCGCCGGCGCAGGCGTAGACCGTTCCATCCCCCGGCCCGAAGCACAGCCCCAGCGCATACCCGCTGGACGACGCGGCGCTCGCGTACGTCAGTGTGCCGTCATCCTCGATGCGGAAGCTGTGCACCGTGCCGCCGCCGCCCAGCGGCGACTGGTTCGCCACCAGCCAGCGCCGATCCGACGAAACCGCCAGCGAGGTGCAGAACCCCGGCACAACCTCAAAGTCGATGGGCGTGAAGGTCGCCGCGGCCTCGTTGAAGCGGAACACACGCACGCGGTTGACGCCGCTCGACCTGGTCTCCGTCACCGCGAGCAGATCATCGCGGAGCCACTCCAGGTCCAGCGGGCTGTCGGGGACGGTGAACGTGGTGTAGATCGACATCGTCGCGTCGGCGTTCACGCGGATGACGGTGATCTGCTCCGTCGTCAGCGCCGTCGCGTGCGACACGGCCAGATACTTCCCGTTGGGCGAGATCGAGATTGAGTAGGCGTTCGTGCCGGGAACCGACGGGCCGCCGCTGACCTTCTCGCCGGTCACCAGGTCCTGCACCACGGAGAGCGTTCCGTCAGGGTGAACACGGAAGCTCGTCACGCTGCCGCGCAAGTTGCCGTTGTTGCACACGAACGCGCTGGGGAAGGCCGCCTGCCCCAGCGCAGAACCCGCAGACACGAGCACCACCGCAGCCGCCGCGCTGACTCGAAGCATCACAACCTCCTTCAACGCTTCCACCCTCGGCTTCACACAATACACCCAAGTCCGACCGGGGTTTCACCGTAGCTCCCGCCCGGCTCGGCTTCACTAGCTCTTCATGTTCACGAACTGCACCGGCACGTTGAGATCCGCGTTCCGGACCATCTGAATCACCGCCTGCAGGTCGTCGATCTTCTTCCCCGAGACCCGGACCTCGTCGTCCTGGATGGAGGCCGTCACCTTCAGCTTGCTCTCCTTCACCAGCTTCACGATCTTCTTGGCATCCTCCTGGGAGATGCCGTCCTTGAGCTTCACCTCCGCCTTCGACTTTCCCGCGGCGGTGGGCTCGATCTCCCCCCACTCGAAGCTCCGCACGTCCAGCCCGCGCTTCACCGCCGCGGCGTGGAACATCTCCTTGATTCCCTTCACCTTCCCTTCGTCGTCGGACACCACCTTCAGCTTCTTTTCCTTCTTGTCCACCGTCAGCTCCGCGGTCGCCCCGCGATAGTCGAACCGCGTGGCGATCGCCTTGAGCGTGTTGTTCACGGCGTTGTCCAGTTCGGCGAAGTTCAGACGAGACACAATGTCAAAGCTTGGCATACGCCAATCCTAACACCTCTTTCACCCCCTCCGGTCGCCGCCTCTCCACGCGGGGATCTGCTTCCTCATTCACCTTCAGCTTTTCACTTTCAGCTTCAGCACGTCCCCCCGCCCAGCACCCGGAAGAACGCCTCGATGTCCGCGTCCGTGCCCGAGTCACCGTCGGCGTCGAAGTCCGCCCCCAGGTGCCAGCAGGTCGCGCAGCAGCTCCCGCTCAGGCACGCGAAGAACGCCTCGATGTCGGCGTCGGTGCCCACGTCGCCGTCGCCGTCAAAGTCCGCGGTGCCGCAGCCTGTGCCCAGCGTCAGACGGCCCATCCACTGGATGTTGGTGTAGGCCGAGTCGGTCGGGTGGGAATACACCGGCGTCACCTCGCCGGTGGCGGGGTCATACGTGAACACCCCCGGCGCAAAGCCGATGTTGTTGCGCGAGAACAGAATCTTGCCGTTGTCCAGGCGGAACACGCCGCGGACGCCCCCCACCGGCGCATAGCTCACCTGAACGCCGTTCACGTCGTAGTGGTAAATCCCCGCGGGGGCGAGGGAGCCGCCGACCATCAGCGTGCCGTCGCTTTCCACCTGCATCTGCAGCGGCAGGTCGATCCCGGTGACCCCGTCGCTGTTGTGGAACACGCCCAGGGGCGTGCCGTCCAGCGCGAACTTGTCGATCCGGTGCCCGCTCTGGTTGGTGATCACAAGATCCCCGCCGAAGAGCTGCACGTCGTGGCAGTCGTTCACCGCGAAGTGCCCCAGGCGCGTGCCCTCCATGTCGAACAGGATCACCGCGTTTCCCGGCGCGCCGCCCACGGTCCCCGCGTTGCACACGTACACCGTGCCGTTGATCAGCGTCAGCCCGCGCAGGTTGTCCATCGCACCGGAGATCGTGCCGATGTACTGCGGCGTCAGGCTCGCCGTGAAGCGGAAGATCGAGTCGCTGATCTGATCGGTCACCCAGATCTCGTTGCCGACCTGGATCGCCTCGCGCGGGCTCTCGAAGTTCCACACCCCGGGGTTGTCGGGGATGAAGTCCGGGTTCACCAGCGACCCGTCCACCGCGCTGAAGAGCATCACGCGGTCCGTCCAGTCGGGCACCATGACGTACTGCCCGTGAGCCGCGCAGCACGCAACCGCGATCGCCGCCGACGCCGCCGCCAACCGTGCCATACCGGCCATGCCTGGCTCCTTCATTTCACGGGACCGTCGCGCCGGGCGCGCTCAGCGCGCCGCCGCGGCGGGAAATGCACGCCGCGCCGAGCGCGGACGACCGCCTCAGCCTACCCCCCACGCCCCGGGGGTGCAATGCAACTCCGGCCGCTCAGCAGGGCCCGCCCGCGAGCATCCGGAAGAAGCTCTCGATGTCCGCGTCCGTGCCCCAGTCGCCGTCCTGGTCGAAGTCGGCGCTCGCGCACGTCCCGCAGCAGTTCCCGCCCAGGCACGCGAAGAACGCCTCGATGTCGGCGTCCGTCCCCACGTCCCCATCGCCGTCGAAGTCCGTCGTGCAGCCGGTCGCCCGCGGCAGGGAGGTCATCCCGAACGCCGAGCCGAAGGCGCCGTTGGTCAACCCCACCGACACCGCCGCGCCGTTCGCCGGGTTGATCCGCAGCAGCCGCCCGGTGGGCGCGTCGATCGTGTAGAGCTGCGAGGTCTCCGGGTCATACGCCAGCCCGTTGCAGTCCGTGCCCGTGCCCAGCACGCCGCGCACCGCCGCGGCTCCGGTCGTGGTGTTGAACGTAATCAGCCGCGTGCCGGTTGAGGCGTCGTCCAGGCCGTACAGCACGCCCGCGCGATGGTCGAACTCCAGCGCGCCGATGTTCCCGCCGTTCGGCGAACCCACAGGCGTAGCGACGCGCGTCGTCGTGTTGATCCGGTAGAGCTGACCCGTCGCCCCAGCGATGCCGTACAGCACCCCGGCGCCGGGGTCGTACCCCAGTCCGGTGATCGTCAGCGACGTGCCCGTGATCGAGCCCAACTCCGTCACCGTGCCGTCCGGATCGATCCGCCACAGGATGTTCATCGCATCAACGCCATAGGCGAAGCCGGCGTTGTGGTTCGCCGCCATGCCCTGGAACGTGCGCTCCACCAGCCCCAGCTTCCCGAAGGTCGGCGAAGTGGTGCCCACCAGACCGATGTTGTTATTCAGGTCGCCCGCCACCAGGATCGTCCCCGTGGCCGGCGCGGCGCCGGAACGGCACACCCCCAGCGGGTTGTTCAGCGCGTTCTGCAGACCCGTGTGCTGAATCGCCGTCCCCTGATTCGACCCACCGCTGACGGTGCATCCCGCGTGCGTGTGGATCCCGATCGCCTGTCCCGTGTTCACGTTCAGCACCGGCGAGCCCGAGTTGCCGCCCGTGGTGTCCGTCGCGTACCGCACCCTCGTCCCGCTGAGCTCCGTGTACGGGCCCGTGTGCGTCTTCTGCACCTGGTTCCACGTCAGGCTCACCGGCGCGCTCACCGTGCCGTAGCCGGTGATCCGGATCGTCTGCCCGGAGGGCGGCGGGGCCGCCGTGGCAAGGGTGTAGACCTCGCCCTGGTGCTGGAACGCCGTGATCCCCGTGTTCGAGTTCGGCAGCGTCCCGAAGTACCGCCAGTCGTTCCCGATGCCCCCGTCCATCCCTTGATTCGATGCGATCTGCACCGGGAACTGGTCCGTCGCCGGCGGGTGCCGCAGCGAGCCGGTTGCCATGGAAAGGGGCACGTTGAACTGCACCACGCTCGTCGCGGTCACGGTGCAGTGGCCCGCCGTGAGGAACTGCCGGTTCACGTCGTTGATGAGCCACGCGGTGCATCCCACCGACATCAGCCTCGCGTTGCCCTTGATGGTCGACAGCGTCCGATCATCCGTGCTGCCGCAGATGCTCCGGTCCCCGTACCCGGTCCCGCCGTTGGGAGCCTGCCCCGCCTCCGCGCCCACGATGCGCACGCGGCTCTCACCCGAACTGCCGCGGGCCAGCACCTCGACAATCACCTCATCGCCGTTGAAGTACGCCGACGTCTGCCCCCACCACCCCAGCGACTCGGCGTTGAGGATCTGCTGCGACCCATCCGCCACCGAGGTGATGCGGAGGTACGCCCCGTCCGCGCCCGGATCCCCCGCCAGGACCGTCTCGCCGAAGCGCAGACGCAGCCACTCCGCTCCCGGCAGGTACACACCCGTGGAGTACACCACCCGGTACTCGTCCATCGGGCCTTCCCAGGACACAAAGCCGGAGTCCACATCCACGGGAACAACGATCGAGGGGATATCCGGCAGGATCGGTTCATCGCCCAGTGCCACCGCCGCCGCGCCCGCCAGGACCACCAACGCAATCGCTCGCGTGCTCCACTTCTTCAGCGTCATGCGCGTTCACCCCTGTGCGAAAGAATGTCGATACACCGATCCCAGGGAATCCAGGACGATCCAGATTACCCGATGAACGCTTTGGTTGGAAGCATTTATCAACCCGCTCTCCCGCCCTCCCGCTCCGCGGCCTGACCCGCTAATCTCCGCCTACGCAACTCACTCAAGGACACGCCGTTTGGCCCCCCCTTCCACGATCAGGGTCGTTATCCAGCAGCCGAGCCTCGCGCGCTACCGCGTTCCCGTGTACCGCGAGCTTGCGCACAGGCCCGGCATCGACCTCCACGTCCTCTACGGCCAGACGCCCGATATCCCCAACGTGGAGCCCGACGGCTTCAAGGCCACGCTCGTCCCCTTCACCCGCTTCGGCCTGCCCACGCACGTCGCCCTGTGGCACCGCGCCCAGTACTCCCACGCCTCCCGCGACCTCGCAGACGTCCTGATCCTCTCCTGGAGCTCCCGCTACCTGAGCCTCGTCCCCGCGCTGCTCCGCGCCCGCCGCGCGGGGGTCGGCACCGTGCTCTGGGGCCACGGCTATTCCAAGGATGAAAAAGGCTGGCGCGCCGACACCCGCCGCCGCATCGCGGACCTGGGCACTTGCCTGCTCTTTTACAACCACACCGTCGCGGAGAGCTACATCCGCTCCGGGGCCTCAAGCCCCGAGCGCGTCTTCGTCGCCCTGAACAGCCTCGACCAGACCCCCATCCGCGCCGCCCGCGACGCCTGGCTCGCTGACCCCGCCCGCCTCCGTGCTTTCCAGGCCGAGCACGGCCTGGAAGGGGCTCAGACCGTTCTCTACGTCTCCCGCTTCCACCCGGCCAACCGTGTGGACCTGCTGGTCCGCGCCGCCGCGGCACTCGCCCCTCGCTTCCCGCGCCTCCGCGTCGTCCTCGTCGGCAAAGGACCGGGCGAACAGGAAACACGCGCCCTGGCGGAATCCCTGGGCGTCGCCGACCGCGTCCGCTTCCTGGGGGCGATCTATGACGAGCACGCCCTCGCCCCCTGGTTCCTCAGCAGCCAGGTCTTCTGCTACCCCGCCAACATCGGCCTGAGCATCCTCCACGCCTTCGGCTACGGCCTGCCCGTCATCACCAGCGATCGGCGCGAGCAACAGAACCCCGAAATCGAGTCCCTCCGCCACAACGAGAACGGCCTGACCTACGCCGACGGCAGCGCCGAGGCCCTCACCGAGGCCATCGCGGCCATCCTCTCCGACCCCGACCTCCAGGCCCGCCTCAGTGCCGGGGCTGTCGCGACGGTCGAGGAACGCTTCAGCCTGCCCCGCATGGTGGACGGCATGGTGGAGGCCATCCGCTACGCCGCGGCACAGACCCAGCCCTGACCCGGGGCCCAATCCGCAAAATCCTCACCCGTTTTATTGGTTGCGGGATGATTTCTGGTTCATCTTCCACGCGGGCCCAGTGCCCAGGTGGAGGTTTCGCCAGATGAAGACCCTGAAGCTCCTCATCCTCTCCTGGATCGCGGCGTTCACCGCCTCCGAGCCCAGCGACTCCTACCTCTTCCAGTAAGTCCTTACCACAACAGCACCAACCGCGGCGTCCCCTCTCTCTCCCGGGACGCCGCTCTTGTTTTTGCACCCAGCCGCCCACCGGACCCGCCACCCGCAGCCCCGCGCGACGAGGCGCGATCACGCCCGGCGAAGGGCCGCTCACGGTTCTGTAGAAAGATTCTAAAACTCAGCACCGGCGGTCTAGAATCCCGGGCTATGACCAACCCCAATCCCATGAACTCCATCTATCTCGACCACGCCGCGACCACCCCGTGCGACCCGCGCGTTGTCGAGGCGATGCTTCCTTACTTCACCCAGACCTTCGGCAACCCCGGCAGCCGCAACCACCGCTTCGGGTGGGACGCCGAGGCCGCGGTGGACACCGCCCGCGCCCAGGTCGCCAAGCTGATCGGCGCTGATGAGAAGGAAGTGGTCTTCACCTCCGGCTCGACGGAGTCGAACAACCTCGCCATCAAGGGCGTGGCCTACATGTACGAGAAGGCCCCGGCCGGCTCCGGCCAGTCCCGAGGCCACATCATCACCAGCAGCATCGAGCACAAGGCCGTCCTCGACCCCTGCAAGCGCCTCCAGAAGGAGGGCTTCGAGGTCACCTTCATCGAGCCCGGTCGAGACGGCATCATCACCGCCGACATGGTGCGCGCCGCCCTCCGCGACGACACCATCCTCGTGACCATCATGTGGGCGAACAACGAGATCGGCACCATCAACGAGGTGCCGCAGATCGGCGCCCTCTGCCACGAGAAAGGCGTGCTCTTCCACACCGACGCGACCCAGTGGGTCGGCAAGATGCCGGTGGATGTCAACCGCGACAACATCGACCTGCTCAGCCTCAGCGGCCACAAGATGTACGGGCCGAAGGGCGTGGGCGCGCTGTACGTCCGCCGGCGCAAGCCGCGCGTCCGTCTCCAGGCTCTCGTGGACGGCGGCGGGCAGGAGCGCGGCTTCCGCTCCGGCACGCTCAACGTGCCCGGCATCGTGGGCCTGGGCAAGGCCGCGGAAATCGCCCTCGCCGAGATGGACAAGGACGCCCAGCGCCTGCTGGCCCTGCGTCAGCGCCTGGAGCAGACCGTCACCAGCCAGCTCGACAGCTGCGCCATCAACGGCCACCCCGAGAAGCGCCTGCCCCACATCACCAACATCTCCTTCGGGTTCGTCGAGGGCGAGAGCCTGATGATGGCGGTCAAGGAGATCGCGTGCTCCAGCGGCTCGGCCTGCACCTCCGCCAGCCTCGAGCCCAGCTACGTCCTCAAGGGTCTTGGCGTCGGCGACGACCTGGCGCACTCCTCGCTGCGCCTCTCGCTGGGCCGGTGGACCACGCAGGAGCAGATCGACTACGCCGCGGAGCGGATCATCGAGGCCGTCCGCAAGCTGCGCGAGCTGAGCCCGCTCTACGACATGCACAAGGAAGGCATCGACCTGTCCAAGGTGGCCTGGGGGACGCACTGAGCCATGGCGTCGCAAGCGGCCTGGCTCCGGTCAGCATCCGTGCGGACTATGCTCCTGCGACCGCTCCCGGTCGTCACACCCGGCGAAAACGGCGAATGCGCGGGAACTCGTCCGCGCCATCTCCAACCAGGAAGAAGGCGCAGAACAGCAAACCCATCTGTCCATAACACTCATGCTCGACCCAGGCTTCCCTGACTGAAACCGAGGTACCCCCATGGCTTATTCCCAGAAGATCATCGACCACTACGAGCGGCCCCGCAACGTCGGCAACTTCGGCACCCAGGCCGAGGTCAAGGCCCGCAAGGACATCGGCGTCGGCCTCGTGGGCGCGCCCGAGTGCGGCGACGTCATGCAGCTCCAGATCAAGGTCAACGAGGAGGGCCGCATCGAGGACGCTCGCTTCAAGTGCTTCGGCTGCGGCTCGGCCATCGCCAGCTCCTCCGTCGCCACGGAGTGGCTCAAGGGCAAGACCCTCGACGAGGGGCTCGCCATCCGCAACACCCAGATCGTCGAGGAGCTGAGCCTGCCCCCCGTCAAGATCCACTGCTCCGTTCTTGCCGAGGACGCCATCCGCGCCGCCATCAACGATTACAAGGCCAAGAACGGGCTCCCGATCGACCAGCCCGCCCACGCCCGCTGATCCCCTCATCCGACACGCCTTCCCCGACGTAATATTCGTTGGAAGGAGCATTCACGATGTCCGCGAGCACCACCAGCCTCCCCCAGACCGGCGAAGCCGTCCACGGCGTCTTCCTCACCCCCACCGCCGCCAAGGAAATCCATCACATCATCAAGGAGCAGGAGCTCGACGCCGAGAAGGTCTGCCTCCGGGTCGGTGTGAAGGGCGGCGGGTGCTCCGGCTTCAACTACCTCCTCGACCTTACCGAGTCCCGCAAGGACACCGACGAGGTCTTCGAGCAGCACGGCATCCGCATCATCGTGGACCCCAAGAGCCTCCTCTACCTCAACGGCGCCACGGTGGACTTCAAGGACGAGGTCATGGGCCGCGGGTTTGTCTTCAACAATCCGAACGCCACCAGCTCCTGCGGCTGCGGGTCCAGCTTCAGCGTCTGACCCCGCCGTCTCAAAAAAGTCTGAAAAAGGGAGCCGCGGACTCGGCTCCCTTTCTTTTGCGCCCTTGTAGTCCCTCTCCCCGCCCGCTACCCTCCTGAGGCCGAGGGACGGGCGACCCACCGGGAAGGTACTCCGATGAGCCAGGCATCCACCCCGCTGGAAACCACGCACGGCTACTCGCCCCCCTCCGTCTCCCAGTTCAGCGTCTTCCTCACCAACAAGGTCGGCAAGCTCCACGACCTCGTCAAAGCCTTCGACGACTCCCCCTGCCAGATCTGCGCCCTCTCCGTCCACGAGGCCAGCGACCACGCGGTCGTCCGCATCATCACCAACTCGGAACGGATGGCCAAGAAGGTCCTGGAGGCCGAGCACCTTCCCTACAGCCAACGCGACGTCCTCGTCGTCGAGATCGGCGAGCGGCACTCGCTCTCGTCCATGTGCCTCTGCCTGCTCGCCGCGGAGCTTTCCATCCAGTTCGCCTACCCCCTCATGCTCCGCTCCAGCGCCGCCCCCACCATCGCCCTCGCGGTGGACGACCTCACCCTTGCCGGCCAGATTCTCCGCCGCAAGGAATACCGCCTGCTCGGCGAGAACGACCTGCCCTGCAAGATCTAGCGGCGCAAGTGGGCCATGTCCTTCGCCTCGTTGCGACGGATGTACGCCCGCACGGCCCTGACGTCCTTCTCGTCCACGGCCCGGTCGCCCGTCACGTCCATCGGCCGCAGCTCGAACTCGTACGCATCATCAACGCCGAACGCCTCGGCGTTGTACGGCCCGGACGGGAGCGCCATCGCATGCTGGCGGACCACCGCGTTCCACAGCGCCCGCCGCAGGTTCAGCCGCCCGACGCCGAACTCCACGTCCTCACCCGGTGGGCCGATGTCGTCCGCGCTCGCCAGCAGGACCTGCTCCACCTCGTGCGCCAGCAGCCCCGGGGCGACGCTCCAGATCATCCCCAGCGCTGCCGCGCACGTCGGCGCTGAGTAGCTGTTCCCCTCGTTGGTCCCGTACCCGCCTCCGATGGTCGTCAGCCAGATTCCCGCGGCGGGGGCGGCGATATCCACCCCCGTCCCGTAGCTCGACCCCACGTGCGGGTTCACCGACGAGACCCACCGCTGATCCTGCATGCCCGTGCCGCTGACGACCGTCACGTTCGGATGGTCGAACGGGAACGTCAGGTCGGTGTTCCAGCCGTTGTCATCCATCGCCCACACGAGCAGCGCGTTGCGGCTCCGCAGGACGGCCCCCAGCGTGTCGATCCCCGGATCCTCCACCCCCGTGTAGCTCACCGACACCACCCGCGCGCCGTTGTTCGTGGCCCACAGCGCCCCGTTCTGGATGTCCCCGAACGACGCCCCGCTGTTGGTGGACGACGACGCCCGAATGGGCATCACGCTCAGGTCCCACCCGACCCCCGAGATTCCCAGCCCGTTGTTCCCCACCGCCGCGACCACCCCGGCGATCCCCGTGCCGTGGCCGTGGGAGTCCATCACCACCGTGTTCCACGGCGGTCCGGGCGTCTGTGCGCGCCGCTCCAGGATGAACGAGCAGTACCCCAGCACCATGTTGTCCGCCAGGTCCGGGTGCGTGAAGTCCACGCCCGTGTCCACGACGGCGATCACAACGTTGGGCTGCTCGCGGGTGATGTCCCACGCGCTGGGAGCCCTGATCTTCGCCAGATTCCACTGACCCGGAAAGAATGGATCATCCGGGATCACGTCGCGGGCCTGCAGCGGGAACAGCATCCAGTCGGGCCGCACCCACTCGTACAGCCCCGTCTCCAGCAGCTCCGCCGCGAGGGAATCCTCCGTGTACCCCGGAGGCACCACGATGAAGTACTCGTCCACCTCGGGCACATGCTCGTGCACGAATCGCGTCGCCTGCGCTCGCGCCTCGGCGTCTTTCAGCGCGGCTTCGGGCCCATCCAGTCCCTGGTGCGGGCGCACGATCAGCCGGCCCGTGAACTCGCGCTTGCCCGGTTGCTGAATGAATGGCGGCCCCCACCACGCCGGCGCGTCACCGGAGACCTGCCCCGGCGCAGCCGTACCGCAGGCCATGGCGGCCAGGAGCCCCCCACAAATGCTCCGACGAGCCCTCATTGGAAACTGTGCTCTCTTCGCGCCGTCCACCCGCGGCACACCTCCAAGTGCACCACGATCCCCCCGACCTGTCAACCTTTTTGGTGACCGGGCGTCTCACCGCCGACGGCGCAGGGCGAGCAGGCCCAGGCCCATCACCGCCGCGGAGGCCGGAGCGGGCACGATGATCTCGATTTCCACGCCCGTCTTGGTGATGCTGCGTTCGGAGAGGAACGCGGAGAGGTTGTTCGTCAGCGAGAGCTGCAGGTGCGTGATGGCCAGACCGTCCCGCGTCACGGTGCCGGTCCACGGGTTCGGCGTCACGCCGGTGTCGAACGAATAGGTGAGCGGGTCCTGGATCAGCGGGAAGTCGGGCTGGTCCAGGTCCTTCAGGAACAGCGTGCCGCCGATGCTCGTCCCGGTGCTGTGGGAGCGGGTGCCCGCCTCACGGATGATGACCCCCAGGATCTGATACCCAGGTGCGGCGGTGATATCGACCTGAAGGGTGTCCGTCTTGGTGTTCTGCACACCCTGCTCAGCCGTGAAGCCCTGGGGCGTGAAGATGAAGGTGTTGCCGACGATGATCGGGTCGCCGAAGAACCCGTTGTTGCTGTAGCCGTTGGACCAGCTGAACAGCGGCGTGCTGCCGTTGGGATTGCTCCAGTCCACCGTCGCCGCGGCCGTGCCGCAGAAGCCCGCGAGGGCGAGCACCGCGATGCATCCGGACCTGAGGGCTGCGTTCATCACTCGTCTCTCCAGAGATCTTCGTTGGACCGAGAACTCGCCGTCCCTGTCGTCGGCGCCCCCTCAGCGCCACGATCACCGCTCAACGCCTGCGGCGGACCAGCAGCCCCAGGCCCAGCAGCCCCGCCAGCGTTCCCGGAGCGGGCACCACCGACAGCGTGAACGCCCCCTGCGTGTTGGGAAGCGTCGCGATCGCCGCCGTCTCGCCCGGCAGCGCCACCGCGATCAGCGTGTTGGTGAAGATCAGGTCCAGGTCCGTCACGGGCGGGAAGCCGAACACGGCGAAGTCGATCATCGCCGCGCCGTTCCAGATGCCGATCTCCGGCTCCGTGTCGTTGCCCTGCACGGGCATCGCCGTCGCCGAGCCGAACGAAGGCGTCACGATGGTGTTGAAGCCTGACGTCGCGTTGCGGGGCGAGTTGACGTCGTTCACCGTCAGCTGCCCGGTCACGTTCACCGACGCCCCGCTCCCGAACACCGTGTAGTCACCCTGGCTCGCGAAGATCACCTGCGTGAACACGCGCCCGGGCTGCGCGTGCACACGCACCCGCAGGGTGTCCGTCGTGGTTTGCGTGCTGCCGTCATAGGCCTGCGCGTCGAAGTTGTTGTTCGAGATGAAGAAGAACGTGTCGCCGATCACCGTCGGGCTGCCGAACAGCCCGTTGTCGCTCCGGCCGTTCTCCCACCAGATCGACGAGTTGCTGCCGTTGGCGTTCGTCCACGGCACTTCGGCCAGCGCGGCTGTCGCCACGCCCGCCAGCGCCAACCCGGACACGATCACAGCGTTCAGCTTCATGGTCTTGCTCTCTCTCTGCCTCCCTTTCGGGCGGCGTCAACCGTCGTCGGGGTCAGCCCCGCACCGGGCAGCTTGGAAACACGGCGCGGAACCCCGTCCTAGAACTACATCTCTCCGCCGGTGTTTTACCAGACCTTGCCCTCCCCCGAAACCCTTATTTCCCGCTTTGCCAGCAACTTTCCGGATTTTTCGCCGGCGCAGCACAACCCATTGGCACAAAGGAATTTGTGCCACACGCCGCCGTGCTGGATCCCTGGGATTCCCTGGCTACTTAGCGGGACGGAGGCGCAGGATTCGGTCGTCGCCGTCCTTCGGTCGGCCGCGTCCGTCCTTGTTGCTGGTGGCGATGTACACGAACCCGTCGGGCCCCTCCACCACCGCCCGCATCCGACCGTACCCCTTGAGCCAGGTCGTGTCGGAGACCACGCGACCTTCGTCCAGCACGATCCGCCGGACCTGCTGACCTGCCAGGCACGCCGCGAGGTAGTTGCCCTTGAGCGTCGGGAACGCGTCCCCCTTGTAGAAGCACCCGCCCCCGGGGGCCATGGTCGGCGATCGCCAGACGATCAGCGGCGGCTCCATGCCCGGCTTCTTCATGTCGTAGAAGATCTCGGGCCAGCCGTAGTTCTTCCCCTTCTCGATGTGGTTGAACTCATCGCCGCCGCCCGCGCGCGAGCCCCGGTACTGGACCTCGCCGCTGGGGCCGTGCTCCGTCTCGTACAGCTCACCGGTGACGGGGTGCCAATCGAACCCTTGCGGGTTCCGCACGCCCAGCGCCCAGACCTCGCCGCGGGCGCCCTCCTTGCCGACGAAGGGGTTGTCCTCCGGCACGCTGCCGTCGTCGTTCACGCGAAGGATCTTCCCGTTCAGCGAGGAGAGGTCCTGGGCCAGCTCCTTCTGGAACATCTCGCCCGTGGAGATGTAGAGCTTGCCGTCGGGCCCGAAGCTGATCGCGCAGCCGGAGTGGTTCGACCGCACCTGCACGCCGGAGATGATGACCCGATCCTCCTCCAGCGTCGTGCCCGTGTCGCGGTAGCGCACCACGCGGACATCCTGCGTGTCGCCCTCGCGATAACCGAAGGCCAGATAGACGTACTTGTTCTTCGCGTACTCGGGGTGCAGGCACAGGCCCATCAGCCCCGTCTCGCTGCGCACCAGCACGTTGGGCACGGTGTAATACGGCTCGGGCTTGAGCTTCCCGTTCTCGATCACGCGGACGCGACCGGGACGCTCCGTGAGCAGCATCCGCCCCGAGGGGTCGAACGCCATCGCCCACACCACCTCAAGCCCCGTCGCCCAGTCCTCGACGATGTAGGGCGCCGGGGCCGGCTCCGCGGCAGCGGGCGGAGGCGCGGCCTCCTGCCCAAACGCCCCACCGGACAGCAACGCCGCCGCTAGAACCAGATGCTTCATCTTGAGAGCTCCATCGCACCCCAGCCGGGGATGGTACGTCAGTCCAGTCGCAGCAGAGCCACGTTCACCAACGCGTAGGACAGCGTGAGGGCAACAAAGGCCCACAGGTCCAGCTTCGCCGACCCTTTCTCGTTGCCCGCCTGGAACATCCGCAGCGAGATGATCGACTCGATCACCGAGATCACGATGTAGCCGATGGCGATCATCACCACCACGTCCGCAAGCGTCACCTGGTTGGTGTCCGGCAGCGCAGCGCTGATGACGAACGCGCTGGCCATCGCCGCGAACACCGCACCCACGCCCAGGCCGAACCGCGGGTCCAGGTCGATGGGCTTGATGTGCAGCGCCAACAGCGCCACAAACACGCTCAGGTAAAGGCTCCAGAAGAGCTTGATCGGGTAGCTGATGCCCGGCCGCTTCACCGGGATGCTCAGCGTGAACCTCGCGTACGTGGACTCCGCCCCGCCCGACACGCTCTCCACGCGCGGGTCGCCGAAGGTGCTCGAGTAGGTCTTGGTCCCCACCGTCGCGGTCGTCTCACCGATGACCAGGCCCGCCAGCGAGATCGACTCCAGCAGCTTGCTGTTCTTGGTGTCCGGCACGTAGCGGATGCGCTCGATCCCCTCGAACGTCTCTTCGATCGAGAGCTGCAGCGTGTGCCGGTCGATCGGGAACCGGGTGATGTCGAAGTCCTGCGTCACCGTCGCCCGGATCTTGGCGACCTGATAGTGAACGCCGTCCGGCTCCTCGCCGTAGACCGTGTCCTCGTTCTCAATGCCCTCGATCTGGCCTCCAACCACCTCGAACTTCTTCATGGGGTTGAGGTCTATGTCGCCACGCCACCGGAACCACAGCCAGAACACCACCGTGAACTGGCTGTCCTTCAGGTTCGGGTCGTCGAGCTGCACGACGTACACCCCGACCGTGACATCCGTCGGGCCTTCGTCCTGCTGCTGAACAGCGAACACTCCCCGCGGCAGCACCGCCGCAAGGACCATCATCAAACACACAACGATCGTTCTGAGGCGTGGCATAGGGGGCCATGTTACCCGGTCGCGCGGCCATCGGCACGCGACGCACGCCCCGAAATAGCCTCAGTCGATTCCCTGCGCGGCGAGCCAGCGCTCGGCGTCCAGCGCGGCCTGGCATCCCATCGCCGCGGCGGTGATAGCCTGGCGATACTCGGAGTCGGCCACGTCTCCCGCCGCGAAGACGCCCGGAAGGTTCGTCGCGCTGCTGCGGGTCTTCAGGTCGATGTAGCCCTTGTCCGTGAACTGCAGCCCGCTGTCGCGCAGGAACTTCGTCGCCGGCGTGTGGCCGATGGCGATGAACAGGCCCTTCACGGCGAGCGTGCTCTCCTCGCCCGTCACCGTGTCGCGCAGGCGCACCCCCTCGCAGCGCTCCTCGCCCAGCACGTCCACCACCACCTTGTTCCAGTGGACCTTCACGTTCGGACGCGAGAGCAGGCGCGTCTGCATGACCTTGCTCGCGCGGAAGGTGTCGCGACGGTGGATGACGTGGACCGTGCTGGCGAACTTGGTGAGGTACGTCGCCTCCTCCATCGCCGTGTCGCCGCCCCCCACCACCGCCAGCTCCTGGCCGCGGAAGATCGGCAGCGCCCCGTCGCACACCGCGCACGCGGAGACGCCCCCGCCCGTCTGCGCCAGCCGCATCTCGTTGGGCAGGCCGAGCCAGTTCGCCTGGGCGCCCGTGGCGATGATCACCGCGTGCGTCGTCACGGCGGGGCCGGAGGCGGGGTAGAGCACCAGCGGCCCGCCCGTGCTCGCCGCGGTGAAGTCGCACCGCTCGATGTCGTCTTCGATGATCCGCACCTTGAACCGCTCCGCCTGCGCGCGGAAGAGGTCCATCAGTTCCGGACCCATCACACCCTTGGGAAAGCCGGGGTAGTTCTCCACTTCCGTGGTGAGCATGAGCTGCCCGCCCGGAAGCACCGGCCCGGGGTCCTGCCGCGGCGTGCCGATGTACACCACCGGGTCCAGGGCCGCACGCGCGGCGTAGATCGCCGCCGTCCACCCCGCCGGCCCGCTTCCGATGATCACCAGCTTGTGCTGCGCGGCCATGCTCAATCCTGCACCTTGAGGTCGCCCCGGTCGATCAGATACTGCCGATACAGCGAGATGACCGGCGGGGAGATCAGGTAATCCGCTCCCTGCACGACCTTCCACGTGTTCTGCACCCGCACGCCGCCGTTGTTGGCGTTGTCCGTGCCCTTGGAGTACAGCAGGAACACGTCGTCCAGCAGGTTCACCTTGAAGTTCGTCTCGCCGTTGGCGGTGTACACCTCAAGCTCGTGCGGCCTGGCCTCCTCGCGCTCGTTCACGGGAGCCTGCATCGGCAGGACGTACTCGAAGGGCGGCCTGGCCCGCTGACGCACCGAGAGGTCATACCAGTCCACCTCGATCTGCGGCATCCACTGCGGACGCACCGCCGTGATGACGGGAGGCCGCCGTCCGTTCGCCAGCGTGAAGGCCGTCAGGCCCAGCATCATCCGCGTTCCCGCGGCTTCGACCTTCGCCATCTGACGCAGCTCGATCAGCCGCGTGAAGTCCGGCGTCGTCACGTCGATCGCGGCGTGGGCGGCGCGGTTGAGCTTCGCGTACTCGGAGACCAGCAGCCGCCCGCTGTCGAAGTAGGGCGCGACCCAGCGGCGGGCGAAGTCGTCGTAGACCGCCTTCACCTTGTCGATGGCCTCATACCCGCCCGCCTGACTGCCGGCCACCTGACGCCAACGGGCCGTCTCGGCGAACAGCCGCAGACGCCGATCGGTGCTGCCCAAACGCGACATCGTCGCGGCGAAGACCGTCTCGTTCATCTGGCCCCGCTCGTTGTAGACGCGGGCCACGATCTGCTCCGCCGCGGCCCGGTTCCCCAGCGGGAAGCGCACGCGCTCCAGGTCCATGTACCCCAGGTTCTCCTCGCTCAGACGCTTGATCTGATCGGGGATGCGGTTGAACTCGATCTGCTTGGACCCCTTGAGGTCCTGGAAGGCGATGTCGCGCACGCGCTCATAAGTGGCGGCGATGCGGGTGAAGGCCCACTCGATCTCCTCGAAGAACTGGCGGTCGGCGATCTGCCGCTCGAAGAAAAGCAGGTCGATCAGCAGGTCGATCGCCTCGCTGGGCTTGCCCTCCGCCGCGAGGCGGGTGGCCTCCACGTTCGCGAGCACCACCAGCTTGTCCAGCGCGGGCATGTAAAGGTGCTGCGCCCCCGCGAGCATCGGCGGGTCGCCCAGTTCCGTGTAGAGCTTCGCCTGGATCAGCTCCGGCGTGGCCCCCTCGGCCCCGTAGGGCTGGCCGAAGGCCATCGCGGCCTTCCAGTCCGTCTCCTTCGTCACCCTGTCCAGCGCGTCGAGCACCGCCCGCTGGCTGGGGGCCTGCGCCCACGCCGCCGCGGAGGAGAAGTCCGGGCTCGTCGCCGGCAGCAGCGCCGCCTGCTCCGGGGTCGCGACCGCCTTCGGCGGGGCATCCATCTTCGCCAGCGCCGGCAGCAGAATGCTGTCGCTCCGCTTACTGGGGCTGATCACCGCGAAGGGTGCGTTCACCCGCTCGATGTAGTTCTCCTGCGCCGACGCCACGGTGGAAACCACCACCGTCGCCGCAAGCACCAGCCCCGCAACGAATCGACTTTGCTTCATGGCGCGGATGGTAGCAGTTTCACGGAACGCCAATCGGCCTCGTTGGACCACTTCTGAGTCTTCTTGACCTCCCGCTTCGACTGCAGGAGCTTGTCCAGAGCCTGGTCCGCCTTGGTGTTCGGCCGGTACGAGGGCTCCACCTGCGTCCCCATCGCGCCCAGGCCCTTGGCGCTGACCACCCGCCGGTAGCACCCGCCCACGAGCAGGCCCGCCATCACCACCATCAGCAACGCCGCACGCATACCCGCATCCTATCTCATGCTTCCACGACGCCTTCCCCCACCGTCGCCCCGCTCAAAGCCCGATTTCATCGCCGCAAGACGCCGCGCCTCTATCTTGCCCACCGGAAGGAGCCCGCCATGGTCGAAGACGCCGTGAACTCCGCCGCCGGACGCCTCCGCGCCGACATCGACCGCTTCCGCGAAGACCTCCGGCGGCTGGCCCAGGACCTGGCCGGACTGGTCAAAGCCGTCAAGGGCAGCGGCCGGTCCGCCACGGCACGGATGGGAGGCCGCTTCCGGGACATGCCCGAGGCCGTCGGCGACAAGGTTGGTTCAGCCATCGACGCCCGCCCCGTGGCCGTCATCGGGACCGCCTTCGCCGCGGGCCTGATCGCGGGCCTGCTCATGGGCAGCCGGCGGGATTGAGCCCGCCTATCCTTTCCGCCCCCCCACCGGACCGTCCGGGGAGGGGTACAACCCGCATGGTCGGCCTGCCCTCTCAGGCCAGAGGAGTTTTCAGATGGTTCGTCTCCGCATGCAGCGGCTCGGCCGCCGCAACCGCCCCTTCTACCGCATTTCCGCCGTTGAGAAGCAGACCCGCCGCGACGGGCCTGTCATCGAGTCCCTCGGCTGGTACAACCCCATCGAGAAGGACCCGGCCAAGGCCATCTACATCAACGAAGAGCGCGTGAAGCACTGGCTCAGCAAGGGCGCTCAGCCCAGCGATACCGTGCGCGACATCCTCGCCAAGCGCGGCATCGGCGATCTCGCCAAGTGGGAGGCCGACCGTGCCCACGATCGTCAGGTCGTCGAGGCCCGCAAGGCCAAGGCCGCTGCCGCCGCGGCTGCCGAGGGCGAGAAGAAGGAATAACCCGTCCTTCGCACCGACACCTCCAAGGCCCGGGACCAACCCCCGGGCCTTATTCTTTTGACCCCTCCATGCCCATCCGCTTCGACATCCTCACCACCTTCCCGGAGATGTTCTCCACCCAGCCCCCCGCGGCACTGGGCGTCAGCATCCCCGGACGCGCCGCCCGCGCCGGTCTGATCGAGGTCGTCCCCACGGACATCCGGGCCTATTCCGCAGATAAGCACCAGAAGACCGACGACCGCCCCTTCGGCGGCGGGCCGGGCATGGTGATGATGTGCCAACCCCTGTGGGACGCGGTGCAAGCCGCGGAAGCCGCCGACCCCCGCCCCGCCACCCGCATCCTGCTCACCCCCCAGGGCCGCCCCCTCACCCAGCCCCTGGTCGAGGAACTGGCGAAGCACCCGCGCCTGCTCCTGATCGCGGGGCACTACGAGGGCATCGACGAGCGGGTCATCGAGCGACTCGCCCCTCTGGAAATCTCGATCGGCGATTATGTCCTTTCCGGGGGGGAGCTTGGGGCGATGGTGCTGATCGACGCCGTCACCCGCCTGATCCCGGGCGCTCTGGGGGACGAGGGAAGCAGCCTCCAGGACAGCTTCTCCCCCACCCCGGCGGGGCGGCTTCTGGACTGCCCCCACTACACCAAACCCAGGGAATGGATGGGGATGGCCGTCCCGGAGGTGCTGCTCAGCGGCAACCACGCCAAGATCGAGGCTTGGCGGGCGGAGCAGCGGCTGGCCCGGACAAAGGCAAGACGGCCCGATCTTCTCCCTCCCGACCCGCCGCGCGCCCCCTAGAAGTGACCCAGCGCGCGGTCTATCCTTCCCGCCCTACTCCGAGGTACCCATGTCTCAGCAGATCATCGAAGAGATCAACAAGGAAAGCCTGAAGACCAACGTCCCCAGGTTCGAGGTGGGCGACACCATCAACGTCCACTTCCGGATCGTTGAAGGCGACAAGGAGCGCACGCAGGTCTTCCAGGGCGTGGTGATCTCTCGCAAGGGTCGCGGCATCAACGAGATGGCCACGGTCCGCAAGGTGGTGGACGAGGTCGGCGTGGAGCGCATCTTCCCGATCCACTCCCCCCTGATCGCCCGCTACGAGGTTGTCCGCCGGGCCGACGCCCGCCGCGCCAAGCTCTACTTCCTCCGCGAGCGCACCGGCAAGAGCCGTCGCCTCCGCGACCGCCGCCGCGGCCTCAAGCACGACCCGATGGCGGGCATCACCGTCGAGACTCCTGCTCCCAAGGCCAAGGCCGAGAAGAAGGGCAAGAAGTAACAACCCTTTCCGTTTGCTCATCAAACCCCCGCGCCACGCGGGGGTTTTTTCATTCCCAGAACTTCCACGCCTGCTCCCGCTGCAGCATCGCCGCGGGAACCAACCGTTCGCGGATCGCCGCGCTCAGCTCGGCCAGCCCTTCCCCCCGCGCGGCGGAAACACACGCATCCGCCCTGAACCCCGGCGGGCCGAGATCGCTCCGCAGCGCGACCGTCAGCCGGTCCACGTTGGGCAGCACGTCCGGCGGCGGCGCGGTCGCATCGCCGCACGCCAGCAGCAGGTCCGCGCTCTTCGCCACTTCCATCGCGGCGTCCACCGCCTCGCGCTCCAGTGCGTCGGCACCTTGGCGCAGGCCGGGCGTGTCCACATACCGCACCACCAGCCCGCCCAGGTCGAGCATCACGCCCACGTGATCGCGCGTGGTCCCCGGCTCGTCGGCGACGATCGACACGCTCCGCCCTGCAAGGGCGTTGGCAAGCGTGGACTTGCCGATGTTGCTCGCCCCCACCGCCGCCACCAGGGGCGGGTCGATGAGCCGGCGCAGCACACGATCTCGCTCCGGGTCGCTCACGGCGTCCGGACGTGACCACAGGTCATGTTGAGCCAGGAGCAAGTCCACGGCGAGCGGGCTGCGCGCGCGGGCGACAGCCGCGAGCGCGCGAGCGTCGAACTCTGAACGGGCTTCGGGATACAGGGCACGCGGATCGGGCGAGCGGTCCTCGGGGATGCCGCGGGAGGTCAGGGCCTCGAGCAGCAGGCGGATCACAGCAGGCCCGGCGTGGGGCATGAGCTGGCAGATATCAGGAGCCCAGCGTGCCACGACGCCGCGGTCGATGCCCAGCAGGTCGCGAAGGGCGACGCCGCCGACGGGCACGGGCCGGATGCCGCAGGCGCCAAAGGCCGCGTCGATGTCGCCGCGGAGATGGATCACGGCGATGGCTCCGACGCCGGGAGGCGAGGCGAGGGTCCAGGCCGCGGGCACGGGCTACTCCACCCCGGAGGCGCGCATCTCCTCCACAGCGCGGCAGACCTCGAGGATGCCGATGAGCTGGAGGTCGGGGACGATGGACTCGATCAGACCACCGCCCTCGGAAACTTCGGCCCCGAAGAGGGCCGCCGCGTCGCCGCCGGTGGCGACGACCTGCGGGTACGCGCCGAAGAACTCGGCGTAACGCTCGGCGGTGTGACGGACGAGTCCGACCACGGCGTTGGTGACGCCCAGCAGCATGGCCTCGCGCGTTGCCTTGCCGAAGGGGGCGGCCTTCTCGGCCGGGGGGTGGTATTCGACGCTGGGCAGCTTGGCGGTCTTTTCGTGGAGGGCCTGGAGCATCATGTTGAGGCCCGGCGCGATGACGCCGCCGTGAAAGGTGCCCTCACCGTCCACAAAGTCCACGGTGACGGCGGTGCCGGCGTCCACGACGATGCACGCCTGCTTGGCGCGGGCGTACGCGCCGAAGGCGCAGAGCAGGCGGTCCATGCCGACGGTGGAGGCATCGTCGAGGGTGTGCTGCATGGGCACCTGAATATCCGTCCCGATGCGGTAGACGTTCTCCTCGCCGGCGTCTTCGAGGGCGCGCTGCAGGGCGTCCGCCACGGTCGGGTTGACGTCGGCGATGGCGATGGAGATGCCGTGCTCGCTCTCCGCGGCCTTGAGGATGGCTGCGGTCAGGGCCTCAAGATCGGCGTTGGGAAGGGAGACGGGGTCGGAGAGCTCGCTGCCGTGGAAAACGCCGAAACGGGTGCGGGTGTTTCCCACGGCGACGGCGAGAAGGCGTCCGTTGTCGGTCATGCGGGAGGGTACGCCGGGTCAGGCGGATTCACCGTACACTCCGGGCCCATGCGTCGTTTTGACCTTGTTGTGATCGGCAGCGGCCCGGCAGGCCAGAAGGCGGCGATTCAAGCCGCCAAGCTGGGCAAGTCCGTGTGCGTGGTCGAGGGATACGGGAACATCGGCGGGGTGGCGGTGAACACGGGGACGATCCCGAGCAAGGCGCTGCGGGAGGCGATCCTGAATCTGGGAGCGTGCCGCGTGGGCCGGGGGCCCGGCGCGCCGGAGTTCACGGCGACGACACGCTCCACCACGCTCTCGAACCTGTGGGAGGCGTGCCGCCCGATCATCAAGGCCGAGGTGGACCTTGTGCGCGGCCACTTCGCCAGCAACGGCATCACGCTGGTGAACGGCTGGGCGTCGTTTGAAGACCCGCACACGATCAAGTGCGCCGGCGAGCATCACACGGAGATGATCCAGGGGGATCACATCGTGATCGCGGTGGGCACGACGCCCGCGCGCCCGCCCAACGTGCCCTTCGATCACGAAGACGTGATCACCTCCGACGAGCTGCTGACGCTGAAGGAGCTGCCGCACTCGATGATCGTCGTGGGCGGTGGCGTGATCGGAACCGAGTACGCCTCGATGCTGAGCATGCTGGGGGTGAAGGTCACGCTCATCGAGGGCCGCAACCGCCTGCTGGACTTCATGGACGCGGAGATCATCGAAGCGCTGCAGTACCACCTGCGGCAGGCGGGAATGACGCTGCGCCTGGGTGAGAAGGTGGTCACGATCCGCAAGGTGGAGGCCCCCGCCGGCGCGCGGACGGGCAACAGCATGATGGCCGAGGCGGTGCTCGAAAGCGGCAAGATGCTGCGCGCGGACTGCCTGATGTACGCGATCGGCCGCCAGGGCGCGACGGACCGGCTGAACCTCCAGGCCGCGGGGCTCGAGGCCGACGAGCGCGGGCGGATCAAGGTGAACCAGTACTTCCAGACGGCGGTGCCGCACATCTACGCGGCGGGCGACGTCGTCGGCTTCCCGGCGCTGGCCTCCACCAGCATGGAGCAGGGACGCCTCGCGGCGTGCCACATGTTCGGGGCCAGGTTCGAGACGGTGGCGGAACTGCTGCCCTTCGGCATCTACTCCATCCCGGAGATGTCGCAGGTGGGCTGGACCGAAGAGCGGCTCACGGCGGAGGGGATCCCCTACGAAGCGGGGATCGCGCAGTACCAGGAAATCGCCCGCGGCCAGCTCCTGGGCGACAAGACAGGGATGCTCAAGCTGCTCATCCACCAGGAGACGCACGCGATTTTGGGCGTCCACATCATCGGCACCGGCGCGACGGAGCTGATCCACATCGGCCAGTGCGCGATGGCGTTCAAGGCGACCGTGGAGTACTTCGTGAACACGGTGTTCAACTACCCCACCCTGGCGGAGTGCTACAAGGTGGCGGCGCTGAACGGGCTGAACAAGCTGCGGAACGTGTAAGAAAGCTCAGAACTCAAAGCTCAAATAACGGGTTGCGCGGCTGTTTTTTGGGGGATTGCGGCCCGGAAGAGGGGTCTGGCCCGGAAGGGCCGTAGGATTGGCCCCTATGTCTATTCCACGCGTCGCGATCGTCGGCAGGCCCAACGTGGGCAAGAGCTCGCTCCTGAACATGATCGCGGGGGCGAAGGTGTCGATCGTTGACCCGACGCCCGGCGTGACCAGGGATCGGGTCACGGCCATTGTCGAGCTGCAGCCGCCCTTCAAGGGCGGGGCGGTCAAGCCGGTGGAGTTCGTGGACACCGGCGGGTTCGGGGTGTACGTGGCCGAGGGTCAGCGCTTCGACGAGGTGGGCGCGGACCTGACGCAGCTGACCCCTGGGATCGAGGGGCAGATCGAGGCCGCCATCGCGAACGCCGACCTGGTGCTCTTCGCGGTGGACGCGCAGGCGGGGATCACCCCCCACGACCGGGAAATCGCCAGGCTGCTGCGGGAGGGGCGGCTGGGCGGCAGCCAGACCCGCAAGGGGGGCAAGGGAGAAAAGAGCCGGTCCGCGGTGGCGAAGCGGCCGCCGATCCGGGTCGTCGCCACCAAGGTGGACGGGCCGAAGTGGGAAAGCCACGCCGCGGAGCTGGCGGCGCTGGGGTTCGGCGACCCGCTGCCGGTGTCGAGCAAGAGCAACTACTTCCGGCGCGACTTCCTGGACGCGGTGTACGACCTGCTCCCCGAGCCTGCGGGCGATGAAGAGCCGCGGGTCACGGCGGACCTGCAGATGGCGATCATCGGCAAGCGCAACGCGGGGAAGAGCACGCTGGTGAACACGCTGGCGGGCGAGCCGCGGATGATCGTGTCGGAAATCGCCGGCACGACGCGGGACGCGGTGGACGTGCGCTTCGAGATGGACGGTCGCTCGGTGGTCGCGATCGACACGGCGGGGCTGCGGCGCAAGCGCTCGTTCCAGAACATGATCGAGCACTTCGCCTTCGACCGCGTGCAGCGCGCGGTGGACCGCGCGGACGTGATCCTGCTGCTGCTGGACGCGACGGAGAAGATCAGCCAGGTGGACGAGCAGCTCGCGATGATGGCTCAGAAGGCCTTCAAGCCGGTCATCATCGTGGTGAACAAGTGGGACCTGGTGGAAGGCAAGCCCGACCGCAAGGGGCGTCCGATCACGCCGGAGACGTACGAGGAGTACCTGCGTGCGGAGCTGAAGGGGCTGTGGTTCGCGCCGATCTCCTTCATCAGCGGCAAGACCGGGCGGAACGTGCGCAAGACGATCGACCTGGCCTTCGAGATGCGGGCTCAGGCGGCGCAGCGCGTGACGACGGGGAAGCTCAACCGGCTGGTCCGCGCGATCATCGAGCAGCGCGGCCCCACCGACGTGAAGGGCACCTTCGCAAAGGTGTACTACGTCGCGCAGACGGGAATCGAGCCCCCCACCATCACGCTGGTGGTGAACCACCCGGAGCTGTTCACGCCCAACTACATGCGCTTCCTGATGAACCGCTTCCGGGAGGAGCTGCCCTTCAGCGAGGTGCCCATCCGGATCGTGGTGCGTGCCCGCCGTCAGCGCGAGGGCGACCTTGCCGAAGCGGGCGAAGAGGGCGAAGTGAAGGTCGCGCGCGGACGCAAGGGCGTCCACGAGCGCACCGGCACCCGCCCCAGCGCCCCGATCAGCGGGGCAGAGCTGCTGAGCGACGAGTTCTCAGAGGTCGTGGACGTGGACGACGCTTCGAGCTACTTCGAAGATGAGGCATAAGCCAGCGCCCGCCGCTGGGCGTTGCCGAGGGCCAGCTTTGCCAGTTGCGCGGGAGTGACCCACCGCCTGCCGGTGTCGTCCGCGGCTGGGGCCTGGTACACCACAAACGTGATGTCCCGGTGCGTGGTGCGATGGATGAACGAACCCAGCCGCTTGAGGCTCGGAGCCCCGAAGTACGCGGCGATCTCGGCACGGGTGGGGCGAGCGCCGACACGCTCCAGCGTCGGGGGCTGCCACATGCCCGCCCACAGGCCCGAGGCGGGGCGCTTCTCCATCAGCACGCCGGCGCGGTCGTCGCGGACGATCAGGACGGAACAGTGCAGGGCAAGGCGCTGGGTCCGGGGAGCCGGCGCGGGGATTTCGTTCTGTAAGCCGCGGGAGCGTGAAGCACAGAGCGACGCGACGGGGCAGGCGTCGCAGCGCGGGTTGGCGGGCGTGCAGACGGTGGCGCCCAGCTCCATCAGCCCCTCGTTGAGGGCCGCCACGTCGCGGGTGGAGGCGGCGAGGTGCTCGGCCTGCTCCCATGAGAAGGCGAGCCCCTCGTCCTTGGGAAGCTGCTTGGCGTGGATGCGGAGCAGCACGCGGGCGACGTTGCCGTCCACGATGGGAGCGGGCTGGTTGTAGACGATCGAAGCGAGCGCCCCCGCGGTGTAGCGACCGACGCCGGGAAGGCGGAGAAGGTCCGAAAGGCGGGAGGGCAGCGTGCCGTCGAACTGGGAGACGATCATCCTCGCAGCGGCGTGGAGGTGGCGGGCACGCCGGTAATAACCAAGACCGGACCACTCCGCGAGCACATCGTCCAAGGACGTGGCGGCCAGGTCTTGCAGGGTGGGAAAGCGGGCGATGAAAGGCTCGAACTTCTCCAGGACGCGGGAGACCTGGGTCTGCTGGAGCATGTACTCGCTGACGAGCGAGAGGTAGGGGTCGCGCGGGGTCACACGCCAGGGGAGGGGGCGGGCGGCACGCCGGAACCACGCCGCGATCTGCCGGGCGAGCTGGGAATGGTCATTCCGCGGCACCGAGCACCCTGGCCACTCCGGCCTTGATCTGCTTCCAGGGAGCATCCTGGGACTTGCTGACGGTGACCCAGCCGGGGTTGATGAGGATGCCCACCACTCCCGGCACCGCAAAGAGAGCGGAGGCGAGGGGGTCGCCCGCGGCGGCCTCGGGGGAGAGATAGGAGCGCAGCCCCGGGCTCTCGGGGAGCGGGTGGTCCAGGACGCACTTCAGGGCGTTGGGGTTGGGGGTGTCCTGAAACTCGACGACGCGGTAGGGCACGGGGGGCTCCTGCGGGGTCGGATGGTACCGACGCAAGAAGTTGATTTGTGGAATAAGGGCGGGGTCCGGATAGTGCCGACTAAAGTTGGCGGCGGCTTGTGCCGCGCCAGGGGAATCCACCAACGTGCCGATGCCACAGCGGATCCAAAGCCTGATCGAACGCCTGCAGACGTACACGGTCTGGGAGGTCGGGCTGGAGCTGGTGATCATCGGCGTGTTCGTGTACGCGGTGCTGCGGTTCGTCCGCGGGACCCGTGCGGCCGGCGCGCTGAAGGGCCTGCTGGTCCTGCTCGTCCTCGTGACGGTGATGTCGCGCGTGATCGGCGGGGGGGCGAGCTTCCAGCGGCTCGGGCTGCTCTACGACCGGTTCGTGGCGCTGGTCGCGGTGGCGCTGGTGGTGATCTTCCAGCCGGAGCTGCGCCGGGCGCTGGTGCGGCTGGGCGAGACCCCCTTCTTCCGGAGCACGCCCAAGGACATCGCCTACGTCGCGAACGAGATCGTGAGCGCGGTGGGATACCTGTCGCGCAGCAAGTTCGGGGCGATCATCGCGCTGGAGCGCACGATCGGGCTGACGGGTCTGGTCGAGGGCGGGACTGTGCTCAACGCGGAGCTGACCTCGCGCCTGCTCCAGACGATCTTTTTCCCCGGCTCGGCGCTGCACGACCTGGCGGTGATCGTGAAGGGCCGGACGATCGCCGCGGCAGGCGTGCAGCTCCCGCTGGCGGAGCCGGCGGAAATGCCCGACGCCACGCTGGGGTCGCGTCACCGGGCCGCCGTGGGGCTGACGAAGGAATGCGACGCGGTAGTGATCGTGGTGAGCGAGGAGACGGGGTCGATCCGCATCGCCGAGCGCGGGCGGCTGAGCGAGCCGCTGTCGCTGGATGAGCTGCGTGTGCAGCTTGAGACGAGGCTGACCCGGTCGCTGCGGATGCGTCCCCAGACGCCCCCGCAGGGGCACGAGGAGCAGGCTGCGACGGGGCATCAGGACCACTAGGGGGCACGCATCGCGATGTGGCAGTACGTGAAGAGCGCGGCGACGGTGGTGGCGGTGACGCTGATCATCTGGTTTTTCGCCGAGGCGGAAAGCCTGCGCTCTGCCGAGGTGCGGGGGGTGGAGATCACCTTCCAGCCCGTGGAAGGATCGCGCTCCGTGGTGGACCTGTCGCAGGAGACGGCCGGCGTCCGGGGGAACTCGGTGCGTGCGGACCTGATCATCACCGGCCCCGCGGCGGCGCTGGAGCCCGTGGAGCGCATCCTGCGGCGGCCGATCGTGGTCTCGCCGGGGATGGCGGGGCTCTCGGTGACGCCGGGGCGGCACGTCGTGAACCTGCAGGACCTGCTGACGCAGCACCCGGACCTGCGCGGCCGCGGCGTGACGTTCCGCAGCGTGACGCCGGACTCGGTCGAGGCGACGGTGGATGAACTCGTGTCTCGCTCGGTGAAGATCGAAGTGGAAGTGCCCGGCGCGGAACTGGAGGGAGCGCCGGAGCTGAAGAAAACGACCGCCACGATGTTGCTGCCCTCCGCGCACGCCGGGAAGGTGGACGAGAACACGACTGTGGTGGCGCGCGTGGAGCCCACGGCGCTCACTCGCCTGACGCCGGGCCGGAAGGAGACGGTGGCGGGCGTGCGGCTGATGGCTCCGCCTTTGCTGGCCGGCGTGCCCCGGCTGCAGATCGATCCGCCGACGGTGGACGTGTCGCTGACGCTGCGGAGCAAGACGGCGACGGTGAAGGTGGCGAGCGTGCCGGTTCACGTGCGGCTGGCGCCTGGCGAGCTCGGCAAGTGGGACATCGAAATCCCCGAGCAGGACCGCTTCCTGACGGACGTGACGGTCACCGGGCCGGGCGACCTGGTGAAGCAGATCCAGGACAAGACCCTGCCGCTGGTGGCGACGGTGGCGCTCTCGTTCGAGGAGCTGGAGCGAGGCATCACGAGCAAGGAAGCGTTCTTCAGCGAACTGCCGACGAGTCTGCGGCTCGACGTGGCGAACCGGACGGTGCGGCTGAAGATCACGCGGCGGGAGCCGACGGGGACTCCGCGGTAAGAGCCGCGGGCTTACGCCTCCGCCGGGCGGATGATCGGAGCGATCTCGGCGGGGTCGGGCTTTTCCATCAGATCGGCGACGGACTTTCCGGCGACGGCCTGGATGCGCGCCTGCGCGAGGCTGTCGAGCAGCGGGATGTGCGTGCTGCGCACCGACACCAGCTCCTGAGAAATGGCGAGCACGTCCGCGGCAGGGGTGAGCTCGGGCGGCCTCGCCAGGGTGTAGGCGGACTCCCCGGAGGGGTTCTCGACCCGGACCAGCAGGCCCGCGCCGGCGAGGCGCTCCAGCATTTCGGAGACGGCCTGCTCGTCGATGCCCGTGCGCGCGGCGATGCTGGCGTGGTCGCTGGTCTTGCCCGCGGCGAAGCGCTCGGCCACGGCGGTGATGCAGACGAGCGCCGCGGCCGGATCGACGATCTTCACGCGACCGGAAAGAGCGTCTTCATCCACAAGCCCGAAGGTGGCGAGCAGCGAGAACTTGAACTCCTTGCCTCCGGTGACTCGCTGGGTCTGAAGGGCGGAAGCAAGCTGCAGCCCCAGCAGCACGATCATCCACGTGATGTAGACCCATAGGAAGAAGAGCGGCAGGATCGCGATGGCCCCGTAGAGCCGCTGCAGGTTGCGCGTGGCGAACCCGATGTACGCGGTGAAGCCCCACTTGCCCGATTCCCAGAGGATCGCGGCGGTGGCCGCGCCGATCAGCGCGGGAACCACCTGAACGCGCGTGTTGGGCACGATGAGGTAGATGATGAAGAGCGCCGTCATGCTGATGAAGACGGTCAGCAGGAAGCCCAGGCTCCTGGCGAAGATCTTCATGTGGTCGCTGGTAAGCCCCCAGACGTGGGCGGTCTCGGCGCGCTGCGTGAGCATGCGCTGGACGTAGAAGGACGCCACGAGCAGGAGCGTGCCGAGGGTGAGCAGCGTCCAGTACTGGGTCACCCTGCGGATCCACGAGCGGCCCTCGGGCGCGTTGTAGATCTGGTTGAAGGCCTTCTCGATCTCGATGAGCATGGAGATCGCGGCGTAAAAAAGCGTGATGATGCTCACGACGCCGATGGCCCCCGAGGGAATCTTGCGGATGTTCTCGTAGCGCTCCTGAATCCACATGTTCAGGCGGCGGGACTGCTCCGCCACATGCTCGGCCACGTCGGGCGAAGGGCCCGTCAACTCGGAATCCTCGATGGGGGCGCCCTCGATCACTTCCTTGAAGCCCGTGAAGCTCAGGAGGCTGTCGAGGGTGTCGCCGATCTGCTCGCGGCTGGCGAAGACCGTGAGCAGCAGCAGGCCCACGACGAGGATGGGAATAAGCCCGAAGATGGTGCGGTAAGAGAGTGCCGCGGCCATCCGCGTGAGCTGAGTCCGCCGGATGTTGACCACCAGCAGGTGGGCCATGTGGATGTAGCGGCCCGCGCGCCCGCCTTTGGAAAAGACGCGCTGCAGGAAGTCATCCAGCGCGCTGAGGCCCCTGGAGAAGGGCGAGGATGGAAGCGGGGGTTTGTGACCGGGGACGGACATGGCGGAGGGTCAGCGGGTCCTGCGGCGTGCAGGTCGGGTGTCGGTACGGGTACGGGAAGGCTTCTTCGGCGCTGCCCCGTCGGCGTTGCGGAGCAGGTGAACCTCGTCGCGGGAGAGCTCGCGCCAGCGGCCTGGCGCCAGCCCCTTGAGCTGCAGCCCCCCCACCGCCACACGGGTGAGCTTCTTGATCGGCATGCCGAGGAACTCGCACGCCTCGCGCAGGTGGCGCGCGGGGCCTTCCTCAAGAGTCAGTTCCAGGAGGGTGCGGGTCGCTTCGCGCCGGAGGATGCGGATGGCCGGGACGTTGATCCGCGCGGCGGACTCGCGCTGGGCCATGGCGCGAATCTTGGTCTGAAGCGCGGCCGCCGCCTCCTCATCCACCCCCCCCTTGACGAGGGCGTGGTAGGTCTTGGGGACGCGGTAGCGAGGGTGAGTCAGGCGGTTGGCCAGCTCACCGTCGTTGGTGAGGATGAGCAGGCCGGTGGTGTCGTAGTCGAGACGGCCCACGGGGAAGAGGCGCGGGGCGGAGGGGTGGTCCACCAGGTCCATGACGGTGGGTCGGCCCAGGTCGGGCTCATCGGCGGTGCTGACGATGGTGCCCGCGGGCTTGTGGAGCATGAGGTAGAGCCTGCGCTGGGGGCGGGGGAGGGGTCGGCCGTCTACGACGATCTTGTCGTTCTCAGGATCGACAAAGACGGGCAGGGTCTTGACGACCTCGCCGTTGACACGGACGCGGCCCTGCTCGATGAGTTGCTCGCAGACGCGCCGGGCGGCGACGCCGGCATCTGCCATGAGGCGCTGGAGGCGGACCTTGGCGGGCATAACGGAGGGTATGCGGAGCGGACGGGGCGGCGTTCATGGGCTGTGCACGGACGCCGCGGGAAGGTGTTATTCTTGCGCGTCGGATGGCATCAGCGGCATGGAGGCTGTGATGGCTGAGCAGACGGTCGTCAACAAGGACAGCGGCGCGGACCAGTGGCTGGATCGGACGCTGGACGAGGTGTTCCTGTCGCCGCGGGTGATCGACGAGCGTTCATACGAAGAGCTGGCGGGATCGCTTCGCGCCCTGATGAAGGACGCGGCAGGGCAGAGCCGCGCGCTGGCGGGCACGACCGCGGAAGTGAAGCTGCTGGGAGACCAGCTCCGCGAAGCGACCGCGCAGCTCAAGGCCAAGGTCGAGACCGCGGCGCGGGTGATCCCCACGCTGGACCAGCGCGTGGCGAAGGCCGAAGCGCTGCTGGAGGTGACGGGGAAGGAGCTGGCTGGGAAGGTCGCGGCGATGCAGGAAGCCGCGGCACGGGCGGTGCCCATCGAGCGCGAGCGCATCGCGGCGCAGCTCCGGGCCGAGGCGGGGCGGCTGCACGAGGAAGTCATCAGCGAGCAGGTGCGACTGCTGCGCGAACGTCTGGAAAGCGAGCTTGAGACCGCGCGCAAGCAGGCCGCGGAGCAGTCCGGCGCGATCATGTCGCTGATCGCAGGGGCGCAGTCGGAGCTTGAGAAGTCGATCAACGCCTTCGAGGAGCGGAGCTGGGCGCTGACAAAGAAAGTGGAGGAGGGCCTGGCCCGCCTGGAGGAGCTGACGGCGCGCGTGACCGAAGCATGTGCTCGGGCCGAGGCGGCGCACGAGAAGCTCGATGGCCTGGCAGGCCGCGCCGAGAGCGCTCAATCGGCGCTGGAGAGCACGGTGACCGAGGCGGGCGTCCGGCTGGGGGCGGGCATGTCGGAGGCGGAGCGCCGCGCCGAAACGATCATCGCGCGGGCGAACGCGGCGACGGAGGCGCTGGCGGCGAAGATCGAAGAAGCGAGGCCGGTGCGCGAACTGGTGATGAACGTGCCCGACGAAGAAACCCTCAAGAGCCTGGGGCTCTGGCTGCAGCAGCTCATCGTGAAGGGGGATCAGATCGGGCGCGGCCTGGACGCCCTGCTGCGGCGCGCGGAAGGGTAATGGCGGGCAATCGGCGGCCACAGCAGACCAAAAGAAAACCGGCCGCGGATGCGGCCGGTTGGGTGAGCGTTTGACTGAGCTTCGGGCTTAGTTGAAGCTCGGGGCGTCGTCGTCGTCCATGTCCATGTCGTCGTCGAAGTCGGGCTCCATCGCCTTGGCGACCTCGGCGACGGTGGTGATGACGTCGGCGGGGACGAAGATGCGGAAGTCCACGCCGCCCGCGTCGAAGGCCGCGGCCATGCCGACTGGCGAGACCTTGGCGGGGATGTCGAGCTCACCGCCCGCGCCCCCCATCGCCATCAGGGCGTTGACGGCCTCGAGGATGGACTTGGTGCCGAGGTACATCTCCGCGGTGCGGCCGCTGGGCAGGTGCTCCTGCACGGCCTTGATCTGGGCGTCGTTGGCCAGACCGTTGCCGTTCTTGGCGGCGTCCACGGCCTTGGTGAACAGGGGCGTGTTCTGGCTCATGGTCATGACCACGCCGTTGCCGACGGGGGCGATCATGCCGGAAAGGCCGTCGGGCCCGAAGAGCATCTGCTGCATCATCACGACCATGCCCGCCTGCGGGTTGTCCTCGTCGGGCTCCATCTGCATGGACCAGGTGCTGGCCTTGACGCCGTTGATGTCCTGGGCGTCGGAGGTGTAATCAACGGTGAACTTGATCCCCTCCACCTCCTGGCCGCTCATCTCCTTCATGGCGTCGCCCGCCTGCTTGATGTAGCCCGCCGGGTCCTTCGTGGCGACATAGGAGACGGTGTTGGCGAAGAGGCCCATGATGCCGGCGCGATTCGCGCCGATGCTCACGGCCATGCCGTCGGTGAGCTCGATGCTCTCGGGGCTGTTGCCGATGCCGGGGCCCATCGGGCTGGCGGTCTGGGTCTTGGCCATCTCCTTCATGAAGGACTTGATGCCGGGGTTGGAGACGTCGATCGCGAAGCTGAAGTAGAAGGGCTGATTGGGCACCCGCGCGAGGAACGCCGTGGAGTTGCCCGTCGTGGAGAGGAACTGAGCGGAGGGGGAGCCTTCCTTGAACTGCGCGCCCAGGTCGATGGAGATGCCCGCCTCGCCAAGGCCGAAGCCCATGATGCCGATCTGGCCGTCGCGGCTGAAGGCCTCGGCGATACCGGTCATCACGGAGAACATCGCGACCACCTGCTCGCCGCCCTGCGGGGCCATCTGCGCGGCCTGCTGGCCCTGCTCGCGGAAGTTGGCGATCCCCTCGTCGATCTGATCCTTCAGCGCCTCGACGCGGACGAGCACGATGATGTCGGAGTTGTCCGCGATCTGACGGCCGGTCTTGCCCATCGCCGCGGCGTGCGCGTCGGCGTTGCCCGCCCGACCTTCAAAGGCCTCGACGGACTCCTTGTGGGGGCCCATCGCGGCGTAGCCGCCGCCGATGTCCTTGATGTACGCGGGCTCGTCGTCGATCGTGATGGACACGGTGCCCGTGGTCTCGGTCGCGCCCATGGCGCGGGCGAAGCTCGCGTAGTCGGTGACGGGAACGATCATCACGACGCGCTCCTCGTCGTCCTCGAAGTTCACCTGCCCGCTCTCGTCGGGCATCATGACCACGGCCATGCTGCCGTTCCGGTTGAGGCCGTCGGTGCCCAGCAGCTTGCGGGCCATGTTGACGGGGTTGTCGTCATCGGCGTCCATGGGAATGTTGAGCTTCTTGGTCCAGGACTCGAGACGGTTCTTCATCCCCTCCATGTTCTTGATGGCGAAGACCATGCCGGCGTCGGCGGGGACGCGGTCGAGGGCGGCGGGCACGTCGGCCTGCGCGGGGTTGAGGCCGGCGAGCATAAAGAGCAGACCGGCGGAGATCATGGCAGGAGCCTTGAGCGTGCGCATCGTGAGATTGTCCTTTCTTGCTTTGGGCTTCCGCAGCCCGTCGACTGTGTGTGTTTGGAATTGCGTGGCGGTGGTTTTACCGCGCGGCCAACTGTAGGTCGCGGGGCATCGGGCCGGGAATACACCCGAGCCGCGAGTTGTACGCGGCGCCTTGAGCGCGCGTTACACCTGTGCGGGCACGGAACTTACGCGCCTTTCACGCGGTGCGGCGGGACTCGCTTTCCTCCTCGCTGTCCCAGCTCGTCTCGCCGAGGTCTTCATCATCATCGGCCTGGGCGGAGGGCGTGGGATCGAAGGGGGGCGTGTCGTCGTTGTGATTGACGGCCAGGCTCGCCGCGGCGCGGTCCTTGACGGGCGAGGCGGCGGCCGCCGCCGGAGGCTCCTCGAAGAGCGCGCCCTGCGTCTGGCTTTCCTCGGAGGGCAGCGAGATGCCCTGGGCCCTGGCCTGCTCCGCGGCGATGCGCTTCATCGCCTGCCACTCCTCCAGCGTGATCTGCACGTCGCGGGCCACCGAGCCCTTGTGGTCGGAGATGATCCCCGCGATGCCCATGAGGTCGATGAGGCGGCTGGCGCGGGTGTAGCCGATCGCCAGACGGCGCTGGAGCAGAGAGACGCTGCCGCGCTTGGTCTCCAGCACGATCTCCACCGCGCGGTTGAAGAGCGGGTCCTCCTGCGCCGCCTTGAGGCTCGCCGAGGAGTTGTTCTGGCTCTGCAGGATCTTCTCCTCGTCGGAGGGGTCGATGGTGCCGGAGCGGAGCTGGAGGAGCTGGCGCTCGAAGCTCGGCGCGGCGACCTCGCGCATGAACTTGACGACGCGCCGGATCTCCCGGTCGTCCACGAGCGTGCCCTGCGCGCGCATGAGCTTGTGGGTGTTGGGCGAGAGGAAGAGCATGTCGCCCTGGCCAAGCAGCAGCTCGCCGCCCTTCTGGTCGAGCACGATGCGGCTGTCCATGCCGCTGGCGACCTTGAAGGCGATGCGGGCGGGCATGTTGGACTTGATGAGGCCCGTGACGACGTTGGCCTGCGGGCGCTGCGTGGCGAGGATCAGGTGGATGCCCACCGCGCGGGCCTTCTGCGCGATGCGGATGATCGAGCCCTCGACCTCCTTGTTGGTCATCATGAGGTCCGCCAGCTCGTCGATGATGAAGACCATGTAGGGGAGCTTGCGCGGCACGCGGGCCTGCTCCTCCGGCGTTCTGGCGTTGAGGCGGTCGCACAGATCCTCGAAGGAAAGCTCGTTGTAGGCGGCGATGTCGCGGCAGCCCGCGTCCGCGAGCAGCTCGTAGCGCTCGTCCATCTTCGTGGTCGCCCACTCGAGGATCGCCGCGGCCTTGCCCATCTCCGTCACCACCGGGCACATCAGGTGCGGGATGTCCTTGAACTGGGACATCTCGACCATCTTGGGGTCCACCAGCACCAGCTTCAGCTCGCTGGGCTTCTTGGTGTAGAGGAAGCCCATGATGATCGTGTTCATGCACACGCTCTTGCCCGAGCCGGTGGTGCCCGCGATGAGCATGTGGGGCATCTTGGCGAGGTCCTCGATCAGGGGCTCGCCGCTGGCGTCCTTGCCCAGGAACATCGGCAGCTTCATCTTGCTGAAGCGCTCGCTCTTGGACATCAGCTCCTTCAGCCGCACCTTCTCCTTGACCTCGTTGGGCACCTCGACGCCCACGGTGTCGCGCCCGGCCATGTTGCTCACGATGCGGATGTTGATCGCCTTGAGGGCGCGCGCGATGTCGCTGCTCACGGCGTTGAGCTGCGCCACCTTCGTTCCCGGGGCCAGACGCACCTCGTACAGCGTGATCACCGGGCCCGACTCGATCCCCACCACCTCGCCGTCGATCCGGTACTGCTTGAGCGCGGCCTCCAGCGCCTCGGCCTGGGAGCGGACGTACTCCTCCAGCTTCTCCGAGAAGTTCGCCTCGGGCTCCTCCAGCAGGTCCAGGCCGGGGAACCGGTAGTTCTCTCCCTCCTCGACCACCTGCAGGTCGCGCAGGTTCTCCTCCGTCGCCACCGACTTGTTCTGCTGGCCGAAGACGATGGGGAGCTTGGCAATCTTCGCCTTGAGCGCTTCCTGATCGAAGACCTGGGGCGCGCCGGGAAGTTCTTCCTCCTCCTCCTCCTCGCTCTGCTCGGCCTCGGCGGAAGCCTCCTCCTCTTCTTCCTCCTCCTCCTCGACCGCCTTGCCCTTCCTCTTCTTCACGGGCTTGGCCTCGATCTCTCCCTCGGCGGGCGGACCGGCGAGCTCCTCGTCGGGATCGGTCATGCCCAGTTCTTCGGCGGTGACTTCCTCGTCCTCATTCTCCTCGCGGCGGGCCTTCGCACGCGACACCCTGCGGCGACTGCCCGGCTGGTCGTCGTCGAGGTCATTCAGGCGCACTCTTCTCGGCTTGCGGCCGCGCAGGCGGGACATGATCGCGGAAAAGAGGCTCTCGCCCGCGCTCGCCGTGACCTTCACCGCGGCGGAACCGGCGGCCAGAGCGACCTCGCCCGTCGCCGCCCCCACGGTCTGCGCGGCGGGCACGCCGTGCTCCCTCGTCTTCTCCCACATCCAGGAGAAGACCGCCAGCAGCCACTCGTCGCAGGCGACGACGCCGCCGATCAGAGCCGCGGCGACCAGAAAGATCCCCGCCCCCAGGCCGCCGAAGCGGTGAGTCAACTCCCCCACTTCCACGGTGCCGATGAGCCCCCCCGCCAAGTCGGGCATGGGGCCGCTGTTGGGGAAGAGCAGGTGCTGAAGACCGGCGACGGAAGCCGTAACCATCGCCACGCCCATGAAGCGGACCAGGGCATGGCGGAGGGAGCCGGCGACGGAGCTGATGAGCCCGATGCCGAGCAAGATGACGAGCACCCAGGCCCCGAAGCCGACGAGCTTCATCAGGGTGTAAGCGATGGTGGCGCCGAAGGTTCCGCACCAGTTGGAGACGGGGTTGTTGGGGGGGTAGATGGTGTGGGTGGGCGGGTCGGCGGGGTCAAAGCCGATGAGGCTGGCGAAGACAAAGGCCCAGGCGGCCAGCAGGATGAGCAGCGCGGCCCGCCGGGCCAGGTCTCCGGGAGAGCGCTTGGAGCGCGCGGAACGACTGTGAGAAGAAGCCATACGGGTAGGGTTATCGGCGGCCCCTTGAATGCGCGGTCAGAAGTTGCGCGTCCGGCACCGGACGTTTGGGTTGCGTCCGGAGAAACCCGCTCACCCCTGAGCCTTCGGACCCCTGGACCTGTCGGAACCCCTAGCCGCGCCGGGGAACAAAGACCCCGTCCTCCAGCCGCCCGATGCCCAGAGGATTCTCGTCCTTCAGCTCGTCGGGCAGTGCTTCCTGGGGGGCGTTCTGGAAGCAGACGGGGTGGCACCACCGTTCGAGGGCGAAGGGGCCCACGGCCGTGGTGTCGAGGCGGTTGGTCGCCGGGAATGGCCCCCCGTGCACCATTGAGTGCGCTACGCGCACGCCCGTTGTCACCGTGTTGAAGCAGGTACGGCCGCTCTGCACGCGGAACCAGGGGCCGGGCCAGTTCCCTGTTTCCTCGGGCTCGAAGAACCAGGCGCTCGCCAGCCGCGCTGGCATCTCCGCGTAAGCCCCCAGCATCCCGCGCGGCGTGTCGATCAGAATGCTCGCGGGGCCGAAGACCTCTTCCTGAAGCGCGGGCTGCGCGACCCATTCTGCATAGGAACACCCCAGCAGCACGGGAGCGGTCGTCTCGGCATCGCTTCCCCGCTCCGCGGTCGCGAGGACCGAGACGCCGCGGGCGGACATGCACGCCTCGAGCCGCGCGCGGAAGGAGGCCGCGACCCACGGCGCGAGCATCCGGCGCGGTCTGGAGGCTTTGAAGGCTTCGACGAGCACTTCGCGGAAGCGCGGGAAGCGGCTCAGCTCCTCGACGAAGATCAGCCCCGGCTTGGTGCACTGCTGGCCGTGCCTCGCGAGGATGGAGGATGCGATGTCGCGTGCGATCGCTTCGCCGCGCTTTTCCGCGGCCCGCGCGGTCACAAAGACCGGATTGCAGCTTCCCATCTCCGCGTAAACGGGAATGGGATCCTCCCCGCCGTGGATCGTTCTCCGCTCGCGTGCCAGCGTTTCGAGGGCCAATCCCGCCTTCTTGGAGCCGGTAAAACCCACCGCCTGAATCACGGGGTTTTGCACGAGCGCCTTCGCCACGGAGTAATCCGCCGGATCTTCGTTGCGGACGTACCCGAGCACGAAGCCGGGGCGCGTGCTCCACTCGGCGGAGCCGGGAAGGGAAGCGACGGCCCCGAGCGCGGTTTCATGGACCAGCCGTCCCGTGCGCGGGTGCGCCGGGTGTTCCTTCACGACCACGGGGCAGCCCGCGGCCAGCGCGCTGGCGGTGTCTCCGCCGCAGACGCCGTAGGCGAGCGGAAAGTTGCTCGCGCCGAAGACCGCGACCACGCCCCTGGGCACGAGCATCCGCCGCAGGTCGTGGTTGGGGCCGATCGCCTCGGCGGGGTTCGCACGCGCGCGGTCGATCGCCGCGCGCACCCACGAGCCCTCGCGCACGATGCCCGCGTAGAAGCGCAGAGTGTTCACCATCCTCGCAAACTCGGGCGCCAGCTCCTCGATGGTGAGCGCTGTTTCCTCGCTCGCGACGCGCAGCACTTCCTCGCGGCGGGCGTCAAGCGCTGCGGCGATCGCTTCGAGCAAACTTGCCCGGCGAAGGCGGTCCTGGTTGAGCCAATGCAGGGCGAGCGTGTGGGCGTTGGTGCAGACTTCGGCGACGGCGTCGGACATGCTGGCCTCCCGCGGGGTGCGGTACCATACGTCCATGGGCACGGGCACCACGCCGGAGCTGTACGTCCGCCCCTTCACGCGCGTGGACGTGGCTCCGGCGAACCGGGTGACGAACCACTACATCCGGCACACCGCGGTCCACTTCGGGACCGAGCCCGCCAGCGACGAGGAGTTTGAAGCCGGGTGGCTCGAGGGGCGGGAGCAGTACCCCTGGCTGGCGGCGGAGGTGGGAAATCAGTTTGCGGGGTACGCAAAGGCGTACCAGTGGCGGTCGCGCGAGGCGTACCGGCGCACGGCGGAGGTGGGGATTTACGTCGATCCCTCCTTCCAGCGCCGCGGCGTGGGCAAGGCGCTGTACGCGGAGCTGATCCGGGCCTGCCGCGGCATGGGATTTCGCACGCTCGTGGCGGGGATCGCGTTGCCCAACGAGGGGTCAGTGCGGCTCCACGAATCGTGCGGGTTCGTCCACGTGGGAACCTTTCAGGCCGTGGGCCGCAAGTTCGAAGAGTGGCACGACGTGGGGTTCTGGCAACTGATGCTGTAACGGGCGGGGCATGCCCGCTGTGCGGCTTCTGTTATGCTTTTGCCCCATGCTTTCCCGGATTCAGTCCTACTTGATGCAGGGGATCGAGGCGCTGCCCTGTGAGGTGGAGGTCAGCTGCAACGAGGCCGAGGTCAACGCGGACGGGCGGGCGGCCTTCATCACCGTTGGGCTCCCGGACGCGGCGGTGAAGGAATCCCACGAGCGCGTGCGGGCGGCGCTGCTCAGCTCCGGTTTCAGGCCCCCCGAGGGCAAGACGCTCATCAACCTCGCCCCCGCCGACGTCCGCAAGGAAGGGCCCGTCTATGACCTGCCCATCGCCGTGGGGATGATGGTGGCGCAGGGCGTCATCCGCCCGCGGGGAAGCGCGAGCGCTCCGTCGCGCCACGGCGTGAGCGTCGCGGCGTCGGGGTCGGGAGCAGGGGCGGACGCTGCGACGCTGGAGCGGGATGGGCTGGACTACCGCAGGTTTCTCTTCGCGGGCGAGCTCGCTCTCGACGGGCGCGTGCGGCCGGTGAAGGGGGCTATTGCGCTCGCGTCTCTGGCGCGGAGCAAAGGAGCGCAGGGGGTCATCCTCCCCGCCGCCAACGCGGAGGAGGCGGCGGTCGTGCCGGGGATCGAGGTCTACGGCGTCCGCACGCTGACGGAAGTTGTCGGGCTTCTGAACGGAGACCTGGAGCCGCAGCCGACAGCCGCGCCGGACATCGAAGCCATGCTGCGGCAGGCGACGGCTCCCATCGACTTCGCGGAGGTGCGCGGGCAGGAGGCGGTGAAGCGCGCGATCGTGATCGCCGCGGCTGGCGGGCACAATCTCCTGATGCTCGGGCCGCCGGGAAGCGGCAAGACGATGATGGCGAAGGCCCTGCCTGGGGTGCTGCCGCCGCTGACGCCCGATGAGGCGATCGAGATCACGCGGATTTACTCCGCCGCGGGGCAGCTGCCGCCGGGGCAGGGGCTCGTGACGACGCGGCCGGTGCGCGCCCCGCACCACACGGCGAGCAGCGCGGCGATCGTGGGCGGAGGGATGGTGCCGCGGCCGGGAGAAATCTCGCTCAGCCACCGCGGCGTGCTCTTCCTGGATGAGCTGGCCGAGTTCCCGCGCGACGTGCTCGAGGCGCTGCGCCAGCCGCTGGAGGATCACGTCGTGACCATCGCCCGCTCCCACTCGGCGGTGCGCTTCCCGGCGAACTTCATGCTCATCGCGGCGATGAACCCGACGCCCAAGGGAACGGTGGAGCCGGGCGAGGCGGGCCGGCGTGCGATGGAGCGGTACATGGCCCGCCTGAGCGGGCCGCTGCTGGACCGCATCGACATCCACGTCGAGGCCCCGGCGGTGTCGTGGAAGGAGCTGAGCAATAGAAGCTCGCCCCGGCCCGGCACCTCGACGGCGCAGATGCGCGAGCAGGTGGAGCAGGCGCGGGCGAGGCAGTCGGCGCGGCAGGGCGCGAATCTCCCCAACGCTCGCCTGAGCGGAAAGCAGCTCGACGAACTGGCCCCGATGGATCCGCAGGCGCACGACATGCTCGGCCAGGCGATGACGGAGCTGGGCCTCTCGGCGCGGGCGTACGACAAGGTGCGGAGGGTGGCGCGGACGATCGCGGATCTCGAGGGAGCGGAGGCGCTGGGCGTGCACCACGTCTCCGAGGCGGTGTCGTACCGGCTGCTGGACCGCAGGCTGTGAGTGGAAAGTTGAAGGTGGAAAGTGAGCAGCGACGGCTGATTGCAGTGGAGAAGCGACAGGGCGCGTGAGTGGGCCCGCTATACTCAGCCCCAACCCAAGGGGGTGACTATGCGGATGGAAACCGTCGTTCCCGTGCTGGCCCAGGCCAAATCGAGCGATGTCGTGATCTGGGTGATCTGCGGCATCGTCGGCCTGGTGGTGTTCTTCATCCTGGTGTTCCTGCTGCAGTTCATCAGCCTCTACATCCAGGCGCTGACGAGCAACGCCCACGTTGGCCTGCTGGACATGGTGGGGATGAAGCTGCGGAAGGTGGACATCCGCACCGTCGTCATCAACCGCATCCGCGCCGTGAAGGCGGGCATGGACATCCCGACGAACCTGATCGAGACGCACTACCTCGCGGGCGGGCGCGTGAGCAACGTCATCTCGGCGATGATCGCCGCCCGCGGCGCGAAGATCGACCTGCCCTGGAACACCGCCACCGCCATCGACCTGGCCGGACGCGACATCCTCGACGCGGTGCACACCTCCGTGAACCCGAAGGTCATCGACTGCCCCGCGCAGAACGGCCCCCGCGCCACCATCGACGCGGTGGCGAAGGACGGCATCCAGCTCAAGGTCAAGGCCCGCGTGACGGTGCGCACGAACATCGCCCGGCTCGTCGGCGGCGCGACCGAGGAGACGATCATCGCCCGCGTCGGCCAGGGCATCGTCTCCACCATCGGCTCGGCGCTGGACCACAAGGCGGTGCTCGAGAACCCCGACGACATCAGCAAGAAGGTGATGACCAGCGGCCTCGACGCCGGGACGGCCTTCGAAATCCTCTCCATCGACATCGCCGACGTGGACGTGGGCGAGAACATCGGCGCTCAGCTTCAGGCGGCGCAGGCCGAGGCGGACAAGAAGCGCTTCCAGGCCGAGGCGGAAAAGCGCCGCGCCCTGGCCCTCGCCCTCGAGCAGGAGAACAAGGCCCGCATCGAGGAGAACAAGGCGCTGGTCGTGCTCGCCGAGGCCGAAGTGCCCAAGGCCATCGCCGAGGCCTTCCGCACCGGGCGTCTGGGCGTCATGGACTACTACCGCCTGCAGAACATCCAGGCGGACACCTCCATGCGCAGCTCCCTCGCCGGCGACGCCGGCCCGACGCGCCCCGGCAACTGATCCGCCTCCCTTCCGCTCTACGCGACCGTTTCACCCCGCCTGCGAGGCTTCGTCCAGCAGCGTGCTGATGCGCTCATGCCTGTAGCGCTCGTCATACCAGATGGAGCGCGGCAGGGGCTCGCGCTCCTCGGGGTAGACGAGATGGGATCGGTTGCGCGGCTGGCCCGGACGTGCGGGTGGCGCGGGCGGAGCCGTGGGGCTCTGGGGCACGCGGTAATCGACACGATTGGGATTCCCCGCCGGCTCCTGCGGCTGAGGAGAGAGGGCCTGAGCGGAAAAAATGTTCCGCCGCGGCGGAGGAGGCGGGGCCTGGATCAGCCTGCCGAGATCGCCGCCGAGAGAGAAGATCGTGCCCGCGGGCACTTCCGCGGCGAGCCCTCCCCGCACCATGCGATAGCTGGAGCGCGGAAAGATCGCCGCGACCGCGCCGCTGCGGCGCATGTAGTACTCGCCCAGTGAGCGGTCTCCGAAGAAGCGGGGCTTCACGTCGAGCTTGTAGAGGCGGTCGAAGTTTGACGCGGCCCGCATGTCAACGGGCATGACGCGCCCCCCGGTGTTGAGAGGGCCCAGGTCCCCCACCGTCGGCTCCACTGCCCTCCACTGCTGCCCGCCGACGTTGACGGACTCGGGCTGAGCCGTCGGAGCGATCAGAAGCAGGGCGAGCACGAGTGCGGGGGCGGGCATGGTGAGTTCCTAGAGGCGCTCCATCAGGAACTTAACCTCGAAGGTGATACCGGCGCGGGGCTGATCGGCGGGAAGTTTTTTGAGAGCTTCGCCGCGGGCGGTCCAGCGATAGATGGCGTCGATGAGGGGCTTGTCCACTTCATCAAAGCCCGTGCCGCGGTCTTTAAAGACCGCGCGGAGGACGCGCCCGTCGCGCCCGAAGGTGATGAGCACAACGGTGTTCCGCGGCGTGGCGGTGGCGAGCGTGGCGTATCCGAAGCGCGGCTGGACGGTGTAGATGCGCAGGCCCTTGCCCGCAAGCGGCTCACCAGGCTTGTAGACGAGCGAGCCCGCGATGGCCGCCGCGGCGGACTCCTCCTCGGCTTTCTTGCCGGGCGGCGCATCCGGCGCGGCGGGCGCGGGGGAGGGTGTGGGCGGCGGGAGCGGTTCGCGCGCCTCGGGAGCCAATGGCTGCGGCGGGAGGGGCTGCGGAGGAAGTAGCTGAATCGGAAGGGGCTGGTAGGGCTGCGGGGCCGGAGGCTGCGGCGCGGGCTGCACGAGCGGAGAAGGAAGCTCCGGCTCGGGAACGTCGGGTTGCGGAGGTTCCTGTTCCGGAGTTTCCGGTTCTGGTTCCTGTTCCGGGGCTTCCTGTTCAGGAGTCCGCGGTTGTTCGGGCACCGGCTGCGCCGGCTCGGACTGCTGCTCGAGTTCCTGCGGCGGTTCGGGCTGGGCCGGCTCGGGTTGAGCCGGCTGAGTTTGAGCAGGCTCGGGCTCAGGCTCCGCGGTGTCCGGCGTGGAGCCGTCGGGGATAGGCTGCTCACCGGCGCTGGGTGGGGCGGAAGCGGGGTTGATCGCCAGCGCGGCCTGGTCCACCTCGGACTGCGGTGCGAGGTGCTCCGTGGGCGTGGCGGAGCCCTTCCAGACGGGGCGCTCCTCGGTAGCGTCCTCAACGCCCAGGCGCAGGGGTTCCTCGGGCGGAGGGGGAGGAGGGGGCGGGAGCGGAGGGCTTGGCTCCGGCTCCTGCGGGGGCGGTGAAGGAAGCTCAAAGCCTTGCAGCAGGCTCAGTTGTGAATCAGTCGAAGGGACGTGTCGGACGCCCAGGTGGGCAAGGGAAGCCAACCCGCCCGCGTGAAGGGCGAGGCTGAGAGCCAGGGCCATGGCGCGCGGCTTCACGTCTGATGATTCACCGTGCGGGGGTGCGGGTCGAGGGGGTTTATGAAACTCCCTCCGTGGTCGGGCGTCACAGGCAACAATACAGCACCGCCTGCAGAGGCGGCTGACAGGCGACCGTCTCCCCGCGCGTAGCGGCCGAGGGCCAGCCTTACCACAGGAGCCAGGAATGAAGTTTTGCGCACTCACCTTGACGGTTGGACTGGTGCTGGGGATGGCCGGGGCGGTTCCCGGTGTGCAGGCCCAGGAGCGGCCCGCCGCGAAGCAGAAGGACGAGTCCCGGCTGAAGGTCGGCGACCCCGCGCCCAAGATCGAAGTGGTCAAGTGGGTGAAGGGCACGCCGGTGGAGACGCTGGACCCTTCGAAGGTCTACGTGGTGGAGTTCTGGGCGACCTGGTGCGGGCCCTGCATCCGCAACATCCCGCACCTGACCGAGCTGCAGAAGAAGTACAAGGACCAGGTGCAGTTCATCGGCGTGAGCATCTGGGAGGACAACGTTCCTCCGGAAGAGGGCCAGACGTACCTCTCCCGCGTCGAGGCCTTCGTCAAGGAGATGGGCGAGCGGATGGACTACACCGTCGCCTTCGGCGGCGACCACGGCACGATGGCCGACACCTGGATGAAGGCCGCGAACCAGCCGGGCATCCCTGCTGCGTTCATCGTGAAGGAGGGCAAGATCGCCTGGATCGGCCACCCGGCGCGGATGGACGAGGACCTGGCGGACATCGTGTCCGGGAAGTACGACCCCTCCAAGGCCGCGGAGCGTGCGGCGCAGCAGCGGGAGCGTGAGTCGAAGAGCCGCGACCTGTCGAACAAGATCGGTCTGGCCCTGCGCGACGACCGCAAGGAGGACGCGCTCAAGTACATCGACGAGTTCATCGCGCTCGACCCCGCGATGGCGCTTCCCGCGGCGTCCACCAAGTTCAAGCTGCTGATGGACGTGAAGGGCGCGGACGCCGCCTACGGCTACATCAAGGAGCTGACCGACAGCAAGGGCAAGGACGACGCCGAGTTCCTCAACCAGATCGCCTGGACGATCCTGGACGATGACGACATCAAGACGCGCGACTTCGACTACGCCCTGGCGATCGCCGAGCGTGCGGACAAGCTGACGAACCACAAGAACGCGGCGATCATCGACACCCTGGCCCGGGCCCACTTCGAGAAGGGCAACGTGGACAAGGCGATCGAGCTGCAGGAAAAGGCGCTCGCCGCGCTGACCAAGGCCGAGGAGCGCGTGTTCAAGGCCGACATGGAGGAGAACCTGGCGCGGTACAAGGCCGCCAAGAAGTAACCCTCCGGTTCGAACCGAGGAACGAGACGGCCCCGCCCGAAGCGGGGCCGTTTTTCTTTGGCGAATCGGACGGCGCGGGTTTGGGCCGTCGTCATGTCCGCTGAAGGATGGGTGTATAGAGTGCGTCGTGACGATTCCGCCGCACCAGCATGGATCGGGGCACCCGCCGCGGCCGTGGGTGAGGGCCCGGCCGCACCTGTACGTCTTCACGCGCGACGCGGTGCGCAGGCTCGACCGCCTGGCCGTGAGCGAGTACGGCATTCCCTCGATCGTGCTGATGGAGAACGCGGCGCGCCACGTGGCGGAGATCGCGATGGACGGCCCGGCGGGGGCGGACAAGGCCCGCGTGCTCGTCGTCGCGGGCGCGGGGAACAACGGCGGCGACGGGCTCGCCGCGGCCCGTCACCTGCACAACGCAGGGCGACGAGTGACCGTCTTTCTCGCGGCGAACCCGGCGCAGTTCACCGGCGACGCGCGGATCAACCTCGACATCGTGCACCGCATGGGGCTGCGGATGTTCCTGGTGGACCCCGGGAACCCGGCGCGGTCGCTGGCCGCGGCGATGTCGGAGTTCCGCACCACGGACCTCATCATCGACGCGCTGATGGGGACGGGCCTGACGCGCCCGCTGGAGGGCGTGTACGAGCAGCTTGTGCGCGAGATCAACGGCTACGGGGCGGACGGCGTGCCCGTGCTCTCGGTGGACCTGCCCAGCGGGATGGACGCGGACAGGGGGATGCCGCTGCGGACGGCGGTGCGCGCCAACGTGACGGTGACGTTCGCGGGGCTGAAGGAAGGGTTCTTCGCGCTGGAAGCGCAGCCGTTCCTGGGCGAGGTCGTGGTGGCGGACATCGGCGTGCCGCGGGAACTGCTGGACCAGCTCGGACGAAGACTTGTGGACCCGGTGCCCTCGGAGAGCGGCGCCGTGGAGCCGCAGGCGCCGGCGCGGCGCTGGGCGGCGCGGGATGAGCCGTGAGGGGAGCACTGGGGGGCGTGCTACCATGCGAAGAGGGAGTTGCCTATGGCCGTGCGCATGGAACTGTCCCGCATCCTGATCCGTGAGCTGAACGACTACCAGATCATCGAGCTGCGCGAGGTGACTGGGGATGCGCCCAAGGAGCCGACGGCGAGCGTGTACGACGCTCCGGCGGAGGAGTCGCCGGCGCGGTCGTTCCCGATCGTGATCGGGCTTCCGGAGGCGCAGTCGATCGAGCGGCGTCTGAAGGGCATCGCGATCAAGCGTCCGCAGACGCACGACCTGCTCGCGAACGTGATCGAGGCCCTGGGCGCGAAGCTGGACTCGATCACGATCAACGATCTGGCGGACCACACCTTTTACGCGACGCTGGACGTGACGCGCGGGGACGGAAAGAAGATCCACATCGACTCGCGTCCGAGCGACGCGATCGCGCTGGGAATCGCGGGCGGGGTGCCGATCTACGTGGCGGAGCACGTGCTGGAGGCCGCGACCCGTGACGAAGGGTGAGGGACGCGGCGGCTCGCCCATGGACACGGGCACGCACGTGGTGCCCAGGACATACATCACGGCGGACATCCCCGGAATCGGCGGCACGATCAAGGAGCGTCCCGAGGACTTCCTCGTGGACGAGGTGCCGCAGTACCTGCCCAGCGGGACGGGCGAGCACATCTACCTGACGGTGATGAAGCGCGGGATGTCCACGCTGGAGATGGTGGAGGTTCTGGCGCGGCACTTCGGCGTGAAGCGCGGCGCGGTGGGCTACGCGGGGCTGAAGGACAAGCAGGCGGTGACGCGCCAGATGGTGTCGATCCACGTTCCGGGGCGGAAGATCGAGGACTTCCCGTCCCTGCGGAACGATCGGCTCTCGATCCTGGGGGCGGATTACCACACGAACAAGCTGCGGCCGGGGCACCTGAGGGGAAACCGCTTCTCGGTGCGCGTGCGCCACGTTCAGCCCACGGACGTGCTGATCGCGAGAAAGGTGCTGCGGCGGCTCGCGGAAACCGGAGTCCCCAACCGCGTCGGTGAGCAGCGGTTCGGGATGCTGGAGAACAACCACCTGGTCGGGCGCGGACTGGTGATGGGCGACTACGAAGGGGCCGTGCGCGAGCTGCTGGGCGTGAACGCGGCACACCCTGGCGTGAACGCCGAGGGGCGGCGGCTGTTCGAGGAAGGCAAGTACAAGGAAGCGCTGGAGTGCTATCCGCGCTCCGCGCGGACGGAGCAGCGCGTGCTGTACCTGCTTTCGCGCGGAGCGGGGGCGAAGGACGCGATGCTCGCGCTCGACGAGGCGATCGTGCGGTATTACCTCTCCGCGTTCCAGTCGGCGGTGTTCAACCGCGTGCTGGATGAGCGCATCGCGTCGGGAACTCTGACGACGCTGGAAGCCGGCGATGTGGCCGTGAAGCATGAGAATCAGGCGGCGTTCATGGTGGACGAGGCCACCGCGGCGGATCCCGAAACGGCGCGGCGGCTCAAGGCGTTCGAGATCAGCCCCAGCGGGCCGATGTGGGCCTCGGCGATGCTGCGGGCCGGGGGCGTCACGGGCGAGCGCGAGCGTGCGGCGCTCGCGGCCTTCGGCGTGAGCGAGGCGGACCTCGCGGCGTTCGACGCCGCGGCGCGGTACAAGCTGGACGGCAAGCGGCGAGCGCTGCGCGTGCCGGTGATCGACCCGGAAGTGGAGGGCGGCGTGGACGAGCACGGCCCCTACGTGCGCTGCGCCTTCGAGCTTCCCAAGGGGAGCTTCGCCACAGTGGTGCTGCGCGAAGTCATGAAACCGCAGGCCGCGATGCCGGAAGAGGAGGGGTGAATCGGCGAGGGCCGAAGCGCTGACCGATCTCAGGTGAACAGGAGTGAGCGTTGAAGACGTTGATGAAGAGCGCGGCGGTGGTGTGTTGTGTGCTGCTGGTGTGCGGCGCGTGCAGGCAGAAGCAGGAATCGCCGCAGGCCTCCGGGCCACAGTTCACCCCCACCACCGCAACGGGCCCGGCGGAGGCGACGTACACCATCCGCGGCCGCGTCAGCGCCCTTCCCAACCCGCCGAAGACGGCGCTGGTCATCCATCACGAGGAGATTCCCGACTTCGCCGACGCCGAGGGCAACATCATCGGGATGGAGGAGATGGAGATGCAGTTCCCCTTCCTGGCGGCGGGCGTGTCGCTGGAAGGAGTTGCGGTGGGCGACCCCGTGGAGGCGGTGATGGAGATGCGGTACAAGGGCCAGCCGCGGTTCCTCATCACGCGGATCACGAAGCTGCCGGCGGATACTCCGTTGAACCTGGGGACGATCGAGACGGCGCCGTAGGCGCTTCGGGCAGGTTGTACCGCAGGACGACCATCGAGCCCAGGGGCGGGTACATGAGCTCGACGCGGATGCCGCGGAGCTGGGCCGGATCGACGCCCAGCTTGCGGTGCATGTCCGCGAAGAACTGGGTGTATTGCGGCACGCGGGGCGAGGCGACGACGGGCGGCGAGCCGACGATCTCGCGCGTGGGCTGCGCGATGGGAAGCAGAGAAGCGTCGTTGGAGCTGCGGTCGGGCTCGCCGGGGGAGTAGATGGTGGAAAAGACCATCATCTGCGCCCGCAGCGCGAACTCCAGATCGCGGTGGACGATCAGGTCGAGGATGAGGTGCTCGCAGGGAAGCGTGATGGACGCTCCGAAGTCGCCCGTCTGATCGGCCTGGGTGCGGTACCTGGGCACGACGGCGCGGAAGACCTCGCCGCGGAAGCAGTCGAAGGCCGCGGTGTCCCCCACCGCGCCGGGCATGAGGACAAAGTCGCGGTCGCCGTTGGAGTGGACGACTTCGATGTTGGGCGGCGTGCCCTTCGAGAAGAACCGCGGCTGGCCGGGAGACTCGCTGTCCCACAGGTCCGACTGCACGTGCGGCTGCGTCTGCATGCGCATCTTGAAGATGGGCCAGCGGACCTCCGATCGCAGACGTCGGAGGCCGACGAAGCCGCTGAGGAAAGCGACGTCGAGGCGGGTGGGGTCGTCGGCGTTGGGGACGACCATGCTGCTGACCAGGCGTGTGCGCGCCTGAAGGCCGTAGAGCCCGCTGTTCCCGCGGAAGGCGAGCTTGCGGCTGTTCTCGGTGGCGTCGCCGCCGGGGGTGGGCATGCTGTCGATGACCAGCTCGAGGGAGGTGCGGTCGCCGACGTGAACGCGGGTCATGTCACGGAAGGCGGCCAGGGCGCTGCGCACGCCGTCGAGCGTGGCGGCGGAAGCGCCGTGCTCCGCCGCGGCGTCGAGCACCTTGGTCATCGCCTGCTGGCCGGGGATGTGGGGCAGCGCGGAGAACCCGTCCGTGGAGCGGATGACGCGGGAGAGGTTCCAGGTGAGGGTCTTGTTGAGGCCGAGGCGACGGGCGACGTCTTGCGGCGCGTAGGGATCGAGGCCAAGCTCGTCGAACATGCGGAGGAGCGCGGCACGCAGGTCGGAGACCACCTGCTCGTACTCGCGCTCAAACTGGACCGGCTGCTGTTGGATCATGCGGGAGAGACTCTCATCGCGGGGCGTTCACCCAGCCGAACTCCGTGGTGTCGGAGACGGACAGAAAGAAGGATCGGTTGCGGTGGTCGATCAGACGCAGGTGATGACAGGCAAGGTCGGAGAGTTCGGTAACGCGGTCGTCGCCGCCCACGGGCGGCTTGAAGAGCTTGACGCTGCCGTCGAGGAAGCCCACGTTGGATCCCCCGCCCGGCCCGCCGACTCCTGAGCCGCTCTTGGCACGCCCGTGGCGGGTGGAGAACTGGTCGAGGGAGGCGAAGGAGCCGTCGTTGTGCGACTGGTTGTAGAAGATATCGTGCTCTTCAACGAGCAGAGGCATGGCGTGGAAGCGGACGCGCGGGCTGGCGATGTCTTCGGGGCGTTCGGGGTAGGTGACATGCCAGGGCAGGTCCACACGCGCCCCGGCCATGCGGATGATGCAGGTGTAGTCGAACCATGTGTTCGACTCGCGCTTGGCTGAGGGGCACTCGAGCACCTTGTCCACGTTCCCGATGAACTCCTTCATGACGGAGGTCTCGATGGGGTGCCGGTAGGCGGAAGGGTTGGCGAGGAACGAGGCGTTGCGGCACCCCGACCAATCGAGGTTGATCGGCCCCTGCCAGTAGGTTCCCGGCAGGGTCTTGTAGTCGCCCGCGTACATCAGGAAGCCGGTGCAGATCTGCCGGACGTTCGAGGCACAGACGGTAGTCCGGGCGGTCTCACGCGCCCCGCTCAGGGAGGGGAGGAGAAGGCCGATAAGCAGGGCGATGATGGCGATGACCACCAGCAGCTCGATGAGCGTAAAGGCGTGATTTGTCGGGCCTTGCGCTCCAGTCCAGCACGCTGATCCAGGGCTGGGATGGGTCTTCCTGTGCGGCATGGAGGCCGAGTTTACCCGGGGATCGAGTTTTCCGAAAGAGATTCCTGACAATTTTCCAAATGGAAACTTGAAGAAAAACTGGTTCCCTGTAGACTCGCGCGGGCTGGAGACCCCCTTTGAGAGAGGAGCCTTGTGATGAAGCTGTTCAACGGGCGTGGCGTGGAACGGTTTGTGTGGGCGCTCGCGGCGGCGGCGCTGCCCCTGGCGGCGCACGCGACGGAGCACTTCGAGGTCGAACCCAATGACACGAAGGCGGACGCCCTGACCCAGGGCGCTTTCGTGCTCGCCCCGGGGGACAGCATCACGGGGCTCTCGATGGGCGCAACGGGGAGCGAGATCGACTGCTTCCTTGTGCAGACCGCGCCGATGCCTCCGGGGATTTACCGCCACCGGCTCGTGCTGACGACGGGGTCGGTGGGCCACACGCTGACGATCCGCGGGCTGAACCAGGTCGCGGCGGGAGCGTCGGTGTGGCCGGGGGCGATCGGGACGCCGGGCGCGACGGACGCAGTGGCGCAGACCGCCGCGACGGTGGGCACCACGCGCGTCGCGCAGTGGTACGGCTTCGGCAAAGAGGAACAGATCTTTGTGCGTGTGACCGGGCTCGCGACGACGCAGGCCCCCTACACGCTCACGCTGGAAACCGAGGCGGTGACGCCGCTGGACTGCGGCTCATGGATGCAGGGGGTGCTCACGATCTCGTCCGTCCCGCCGGGGCACGGCAACGACGTGGACATGTGGGTCTATGACGAAAACTTCAACGCGCTGCCGGGGTACGGCAGCGACGGCGCGAGCACCAACGGCGGGCACACGCTGAACACGAATCTGCCCGCGCACCTGCGTCGGCACTTCGGGCCGGGCGTCTACTACCTCGCGATCAGCAACTTTGACCTGATCAACAACCAGGGCTCACCCAGCGACGACAACCGCCGCACGGGGACGCTGCTGGACTATCCGGACGCGGTGCTGAACGGCTCGGCGACGGCCCCGGTGCACGTCCACTTCACCATCGCGGACGCCGTGAGCCAGACGCAGTTCAACTCGACCAAGAGCGAAGCCTTCGAGGTGCGCTGGCACCGCTTCGAGGTCGGCGGCCCGTCGCACGGCGCGTGCTGCCTGCCCAACGGCTCCTGCGTGATCATGGACGCGGACAGGTGCGTAAACGTTGAGGGCGGGGTGTTCCAGGGAAGCTCGACGGATTGCACGGCGTGCGCGCCGCTCGCCGCGGGCATGTGGGCGGAGCGGACGCCGGCGCCCTACGCGCGCGTCGGCTCCGCGGGCGCGATCATCGGCAACACCTTCTACCTGCTGGGCGGGAGCACCTCCTCCGGCATCCGCGGCACGGACTGCTGGAAGCTGGACCTGGTGAACAACCTCTGGTCTCCGATCGCGCCGATGCCGCACAGCGGGTCGGTCGCGCCGCAGCTCGGCGGCATCTCCAACATCGACGCGGCTGCGATCGGGAGCGATATCTACCTGGTGGGCGGCTATCCCGGCGGGACGGGGGCGCTTCCCCTCAACCGCGTGCTGCGGTACGACACCGTGCTGGACGAGTGGGAGGAGATCACGTCCGACCCGTACCCGATGCCGGTGTACGGCTCGGGGCTGGTGGCGCACAACGGCAAGCTGTACGTGATCAGCGGCGCAACCGCCGTGGGCGCGCCGACGACGGCCTGCTATGTGTATGACCCCGCCGCGCCCGCGGGCTCGCGCTGGACGGCGCTGGCGCCGATCCCGGTGGGCCGGGCCTTCATCGCGGCGACGGTGGCGAACGGGCGGATCTACGCCGTCTCGGGCGAGGCCACGGACCAGGATCGCGTGGACATCTACGACATCGCCGGCGACTTCTGGACGCAGGGCCCGAGCATGAACGTGCAGCGCGGCGGGACGGCGCTGTACGTGATGAACGGACAGCCCTACGCGGCGTCGGGCGGGTGGACGGCCTACACCCCCACCGGCGAGGTGTTCGACGGCTTCAACTGGAACTTCGGGCCGTCGGTGATCACACCGCTGCGCTCCATGGCCTTTGACGGCAATGAGACGTGGCTGGTGCGCTCCACCGGGTACAACGGCGCGTACCGCGCCAACACCGAGGTCATGCGGCTGGAGTCCGGCCCGACGTGCGGCACGGCGGACTTCGACGGCGACGGTGACGTGGGCACCGATGCCGACATCGAGGCGTTCTTTGCGTGCCTGGCCGGCAACTGCTGCCCGACGTGCTACAGCGGCGGTGCGGACTTTGACGGCGACGGCGACACAGGAACGGACGCGGACATCGAAGCGTTCTTCCGCGTGCTGGCCGGTGGGCCGTGCTGAGCCGGGGCCATTGATCCGGTGAGATCGTGAACCAACCCCGTCCGCCAGGGCGGGGTTTTTCGTGCGCCGCGCCATTGCTGCGCGACTGTGCCGCGAGTCATGGCCCCCGAAGGGAATCCATTCCGACCCAGCTTGAGCTTTGCGTGGGAGCTTTGAGCGTTTTCTTTCACCTCGCTCACTCGGAATATCGCGTTCCCAACGATTGCGATGCTGAGACCTCGGTGAAGTTGCGTTTACGTCATGTGGTTGGAGGAAAAGCGTGCGAAAGTCGGGTGTACGCTGGTCCCATGCAACTCTCCCAGACTTCCCAGGTTCTCGGCCGGGCAATCGGGACCATCGCGGCGGGCCTGCTGAGCGCCGCCACGGCGGCGGACGAGGTGCGGTGGATCAACAGCGCGGGCGGGTCGTTCGGCGATCCGGGGAACTGGGAGGGTGGGCACGTTCCGCTTGCGGGGGACATCGCTCTCTTCGACCTGCCCGGGCCCTTTACCGTGACGCTGGACATGCCGCGGAGCGTGGGCCAGATCACCTCCACGGCGGGCTCCGTGACGCTGGACCTCGCGGGGCATGAGCTGTTCGTGCCCAACGTCTACGCGGACGCGGGCGAGCTGCGCGTCGCGGGCGGCTCGGTCGCGGGCGCGGCGAGGGCGAGCGGCGGAACGCTGATCGTCGAAGGCACGGCCTCGTTCGACCGCGGCGGGGGCGCGGGCAACGGCGGCACGATCATCATCCGCGGCGTGGTGGGCAAAACCGGCGACGGCCAGGGGTACTTCTCGGTGTCCACGAACGCGCTGGCCACCGTGGAAGGGGGCGTCATCAGCACGCGCCGGCTCGTGGTGCTGGGGCGGCTTGACATGACCGGCGGGTGGATCAACGGCGAGATCAGCGAGCTTGCCGGAGAGTTCAACATGATCGGGGGCCGGCTCAGCGGCGAGCACTCGCTGCACAACGGACGGAGCTTCATCTCCGGCGGCGCGGTGATCGACACCTTCTATTCGGTGGTGCTCCACGGCGAAGCAGTGATCGAGGGCGAGGGGACGGTGATCGAGGCGGCGCGCGTGCACGGCGACGTGCTGGTGCGTCACGGGGGCATGGTGCGCTACGAGACGACGGGCGTGGAGGCGGGCGGGCGGCTGACGGTGGGCGAAGGGGGCGTAGTGACGCGCGTCTATTGCATGGACGGCGGCACCGTGCGCATCGAGCCCGGCGCGGTGATCGAGCGGCTGGAGGCCTTCGGCGGGTACTACACGCAGCCGCGGTATGAAGTGCTGGTGGACGGCGCACGCGCGTCGGCCTTTGACGCCGTGCAGCTCTCCACACTGGGGCCGTCGTCGTTCGACACGGAGATGGCCGGAACGCTGAGCGTGGAGGTGGTCAACGCCTCGGGGCTGATGCCGGGGCAGCGCATCGCGCTGATGAACTCGGCGGTGCAGCCGATCATCGGCGCGTTTGATGATGTTGAGGTCCCCACGCTGAATGGACGCGAGCTGCGGGTGGTGATCGAGCCACACCAGGTGGTGCTGGAAGTGCACGGCCCAGCGGGGTGCGGAACCTCGGACTTCAACGGCGACGGAGAAAGCGGAACAGACGCGGACATCGAAGCCTTCTTCGCGTGCATCGCGGGGTCGTGCTGCCCTACCTGCGGGTCTTCGGACTTCAACGGTGACGGAGAAAGCGCGACAGACGCCGACATCGAGGCCTTCTTCCGCGTGCTGGGCGGAGGAGCATGCTGAACGAAAACCCCCACGCGGGCTGAATACGCACGTCGGCCCGGCCGATGAACCCCTGTCCGAGAACCTTCGGACGGAGGTGACCTCATGGTGCGTGCGAGCGTGCGTCGGTGGGCTCAAGTGCTGGGGCTGGCATGCGCGGCCGCGTTCGCGCCGGTGGCGGGCGGGCAAACCCCCGCGGGGTCCGCCTTTACGTACCAGGGCGAGCTGCGTGCCGCGGGAATGCCCCCGACCTTCACGGCGGATGTGCGCTTCTCCCTGTGGGACGCGGCCGTGGGCGGCACGCAGATCGGCGCAACGCTCGCCGTGAACGAGCTGAGCGTGGTGGAAGGGCGCTTCACGTGCCTGCTGGACTTCGGCGCGGAGGCGTTCAACGGCGAGATGCGATATCTGCAGATCGAGGCGCGGACACCCTCGGGGAGCGGGACGTTCAGCGTGCTCTCGCCGCGGCAGGCGATCACGCCGACGCCCTACGCGCTCTTCGCGCTGAACGCGGGCTCGGGGACCCCGGGGCCGCAGGGACCGATGGGTCCGCAAGGGCCGGCCGGTCCGGCGGGGCCTCAAGGACCGGCGGGTGAGCCTGGGCCTGCAGGTCCGCCGGGACCGGAAGGACCGCAAGGGCCGATAGGACCACAGGGCCCGCAGGGGCCGATGGGTCCGCAAGGGCCCGCGGGCAACTCGACCTGGGCCGTGGCCGGGCAGTCGCAGTCCTCGCTGCTGAACCTGGTGGGCATCGGAACGACGACGCCGCAGTTTCCGCTGCACGTCTCGCACAACCTCCGCGCGGCGTACTTCGTGAGCACAGGCACCACCGGCTCGGCGTTTGGCGCGTGGGGGCAGACCAGCAGCGGCAGCGGCATCGGCACGGTCGGCTACGCGAACGGCACAAGCGGCGGGGGCATCGGCGTGCAGGGCGAGAGCGCCGGCCCCACTGGCCGCGGCGTGTACGGCCTGGCGACCTCCGCCTCGGGCGAGAATCACGGCGTGTACGGCGTCAGCGCGAGCACGCTCGGCACGGGCGTTACCGGCGAGGCGACGGCCTCGACAGGCATGGTGACGGGCGTGCTGGGCGTGGTGAGCAGCACGACGGACGACGCCGCGGGCGTGTACGGGGGCGCTTCAGGCACGTCGGGCGCGACGATCGGCGTGTGGGGCGCGACGGCCAGCTCATCGGCGGGCTCCACGGGCGTGTATGGCACAGCCCTGGGCAACAACGGGACGACCTTCGGCGTGTACGGCGCCGCCGTGAGCGCCGCGGGCTACGGCGTGTTCAGCGAAGGAAAGCTGGCGGCGACGGGGACCAAGTCCTTCGTGATCGACCATCCGCTGGACCCGTCGGGCAAGCTGCTGCACCACTACTGCACAGAAGGCCCGGAGCCGCTGCTGGTGTACCGCGGCACGGTGGAGCTTGATGAAGAAGGCGCGGCGTGGGTGGAGTTGCCCGCGTACTTCGAGGCGATCAATAAGAACGTGACGTACCAGCTCACGCCGGTGGGCGCGGCGATGCCCTCGCTGCACATCGCGGAGGAAGTGCGGGGGAACCTGTTCCGTATCGCGGGCGGCGTAGCGGGCAAAAAGGTCTCGTGGAGCGTGACGGGCGTTCGCAATGACGCCTGGGTGCAGGCGCACGGCGCGCCGGTGGAGACGGAAAAGGCCGCGAAGGGGCGGTTCGTCGCCCCCACACTGATGGGAGGCGAAGGTCTGTGGCGGCGGGAGAACGCCCGGCCGCCCCGGCCCGCGGCGGCGGCGCACAGCGTCGATCAGGGGTTCATCTCGCGGTAAATCCAGAAGGCCTGGCCCGCGATCGTCACGATGAAAGCCAGAACGAGGGCGGCCAGCCCCCGCCTGCCTCGGCTGCGCTCCACGGCGATGGCGGCGAGGACAATCGCCCCCACTCCCGCCTCGATATAAGCCCACGCAATGAGGGTGAGCAGGATGGCGACGATCGACGCCACGCGGCCGGGACGGCCTTCGTCCTGCTTTTCCAGGGCGAGGGTCTGTTCCTCGTCCACGTCGCGGCCCATCTCGCGGGCGACGCGGATGGCGTCCTGAACGGTGACGGCACGGACCACGGCTTCGCTGGGCTGACCGTTGGGCGTGCGAATGACCACCGTGTAATTTTGCATAGGCAACAGAATATGCGAATACGCTGTGGGCGTGGAACGGGTCATCCACGGCGACAACCTCGAGGTGCTGCCGAAGCTGCCCGCGGCGTTTGCGCGCCTGATTTACATGGACCCGCCCTTCAACACGGGCGTCGTGCAGGCGCGCCGGCGGGTCACGGGCGTTGCGAGCGAAGACGGCAACCGGCCGCCCGGATTCCACGGCAGGCGGTACAGCACGCGGACGCTCCCCAGCCCGCGGTACAAGGACGAGTTTGACGATTACCTCGGGTTTCTGATGCCACGGATCGAGGCGTCGCTGCGGTGCCTGACGGCGGACGGCTCGCTGTTCGTGCATCTCGATCATCACGAGGTGCATTACGTGAAGGTGGAGCTGGACCGAATGCTGGGGCGGGACCGGTTCATGAACGAGATCATCTGGGCGTATGACTACGGCGGCCGGCCGCGGAAGCGGTGGCCCTGCAAGCACGACACGATCCTGTGGTACGTGATGGACCCGGATCGGTATGTGTTCAACTTCGAGGCGATGGACCGGCTGCCCTACATGGCGCCGCGCCTGGTGACTCCGGAAAAGCGGGCGCGGGGGAAGACGCCGACGGACGTGTGGTGGCAGACGATCGTGCCGACGAACAGCCGCGAGAAGACGGGGTATCCCACGCAGAAGCCGCTGGCGATCCTGGAGCGGATCGTCCGCGTTCACACGGAGCCGGGGGACGTGGTGCTGGACCCCTTCGCCGGAAGCGGGACCGCGGGGGAGGCGGCGTCGCGACACGGGCGGGGGTATGTGCTGATCGATTCCGCGCCGGAGGCGGTCGCGGTGATGGAGCGGCGGCTGGGGGTGCGGGGGGAGTTAGTGGACGGCAACTGCGGGACAGGGGGTTCCGGCGGGGCGGGATCCGCTGAATGAGGGGGCGGGTCGTGTGGGTCGGGGGAGACGGCTGGGGTACACTCATCTCCCCGGCGCGAAGTGAGGTCTTGGCCCGCCGGGGGTTGTGACACGTTGGCCGACCTCTCTCTGACGCGAACCTTTCAATGAACTTCGAGAACGATCCCCAGGCCGGGCAGCCGGCGAGCTCCGAGACCACGCCCGGCATCTCCGCGGAAATGCACGCTGAGATCGACGCGGCGATGAAGCAACTGGACGCGATGGACGCCGCAGCGGAACGCGAGCGTGCGGAGGCGGCGAAGAGCGCGCCGGTGTCGGGCGGGCGTCCCGCGGCGATCCGCGGCCCGCGCGTGGTGCAGGCCGGTCGCGAGCACCGGACGGGGAAGGTGGTGAGCGTCGGCCCCTCCGACATCTTCGTCGAGTTCGGGCCCAAGGAGCTGGGGATTGTGCCGCGGGCGCAGTTCCCGGAGGACCAGCTTCCGGTGAAGGACCAGGAGCTGGAGGTGGTGATCGACAAGTTCGAGGCGGCGGAGCAGATCTACCTGTGCTCGCGCCCCGGCGCGGTGCAGAAGGCGGACTGGGAGCTGCTGGAGCCCGGCCAGGTGGTGGAGGCGCGGGTGACGGGCGTCGTCACGGGCAAGGACGGCAAGCAGGCCGGGTTGGAGCTGGAGGTGGCGGGCCACCGCGCCTTCATGCCCGCGAGCCAGGTCGCCAGCGAGCGGATCGAGGACCTCTCCGTCTTCGTCGGCGAGAAGATGAAGGCGACGGTGACGCGCGTCGAGCGCATGGGCAAGGGCAACATCGTGCTCAGCCGGCGCGAGATCCTCGAGCAGGAGCGCGAGCAGAACGCGGCGAAGCTCCGCGAGACGCTGGTCGAGGGCCAGACCGTCGAGGGCACGGTCCGCAAGATCATGCCCTTCGGCGCGTTCGTGGACATCGGCGGCGTGGACGGGCTGGTGCACATCAGCGACCTGACCTATGACCGCGTGGGCTTCGGCGAGAAGGCCGTGAGCAAGTTCGTGCAGGAGGGCCAGCGCGTCACGGTGCGCATCCTCAAGCTGGACTGGGAGAACAAGCGCATCAGCCTGGGTCTGAAGCAGACGCAGAGCGACCCCTTCGCCGCGGCGGTGAACACCATCACCGAGGGCGCGGAGCTCACCGGCAAGGTGACGAAGGTGATGGAGTTCGGCGCGTTCGTCGAGATCGGGCCGGGCGTCGAGGGGCTGGTCCACATCAGCGAGCTTGATCACCGCCGCGTGAACAAGGTCGAGGAGGTGGTGAAGCCCGACGAGGTGGTGCGGGTGAAGGTTCTGAAGATCGACCCGCAGAACCGCCGCATCTCGCTCTCGATCAAGGCCCTCAAGCCGCTGCCGGAGCTGAACATCGGCGGCGGCAAGGGCGGGAAGGGCAAGAAGGAGCCTGTGGGCCGCTCCGCCGAGGAGATCCTGAAGGAAACCCCCGCCCTGCGCCGCCTGCGCGAGCAGAACCGCCACATGAAGTTCAAGGGCGGCATCGCGTAAGGACGCAGGACAACCGAACAGGACTGAACCACCGGCCCGCCCACGCGGGCCGGTTTTCTTTCCCGAGCACGGCCTCTGGGAGGCCGGGTACAGTCGTGGGTTGCTGAAGGAGTGCAGAAGGATGAAGCGAGCGGTTGCGATCGTGGCGGCGTGCATGGCATCGGCGGCGCTGGGGCAGACGGTGCTCTGGGACAACGGCCCGATCGTGACCAACCCCACCGGCGGGACAGGGGCCATCGCCGGTCAGCCCATCAGCAACGCCGACGGCTTCACCTTCCCCGGCCAGAGCTTCATCTTCTCCACCACGGGCGTCGGCGCGGCGACGTGGTACGACAACGCCCTGGCGGAGGACTTCACCGTGCCCGAGGGAGAGGAGTGGGAACTGACCGAAGCGACATTCTTCGCTTTCCTCACACCGACGAACGCGGACCCGATCCGCGCGGTGCGGCTGAACCTCTGGACCAGCACCCCCTACAACGCTCACTCTCCTTCACCCGTTCCCTTCCCGCTGCCGCAGCCGATGCTCCCCCAGCCGCTGGAGGTGGCGACGGAGCAGGGGCCGCTGGTGTGCCACCGTCAGAGTGTGACGAGCACGTCCACCGTCCGGCCGGTGCATGAGTACACGGTGTCGCTGGATGGTCTTGTGCCCGGCGGGCGGCTGGGACCGGGGACGTACTGGCTGGAGTTCGCGTTCGTCAACGACCTGACGGTGGGGCAGAACGTGTTGGTGCCGCTGGTCACGCCGCGGGACGCGGTGGAGGGCCACAACGCGCGGCAGTACAACGCCATCGACGGGCAGATGACCAGCCCGCGCGCCTGGTTCGAAGGGCGCGAGGGGTACGTCAACGACGAGATCCCGGGGCGCGCGTTCGAGCTGCCCTTCGTGCTCCGCGGCAGGCGCGTGCCGCTCTGCGGCACGTCGGACTTTGACGGCGACGGAGATGCGGGCACGGACGCCGACATCGAGGCGTTCTTCGCGTGCCTGGCGGGCGACTGCTGCGCAAGCTGCTGGCACCTCGGCGCGGACTTCGACGGCGACGGCGATGCCGGAACCGATGCAGACATCGAAGCCTTCTTCCGCGTGCTCGCGGGCGGGTCGTGCTGACGCCGATGCTTTCTATGAGCCGGCCTTGCCCAGTCGGGCTGTCTAAGCAATGCCTGAATAAGTCTTCATGAAGGGTTCGCGCCAATTGCAGGCTCTCCGAGAGCCGGAGAGCTAGTGTGCCGTCGATGCTGCGCGCCCGGTGTGCGCGTGGTGCGACGGGAGCGGCGCAAACAGGCAGTGTGGATGGGCTTAGGCACTCCGGGACAGGATCGAGCAGTGAGGTCCGACGGCGGGGAGTGATTGCCGATTGGCCCCTCTTTCATCTCCCTTTTACCCGCTCTTTTTATCAACCTGTCTCATCGTTTGTTAGGGCTCGGGGAGTGCGAACAAGGACACGCCGTATGGAACCAGACGTCAAGGCGGCTCCACGCCGGCCGGGCACGCCGCGGGAAGCGGCGACGGACATCGTGGAAGTTGCGGAGCCTGGCGCGCCGGGGGAGGAGTTCCTGCGCGAACTTCTGACGGCGATGCTGTCGTTCAAGCGCGGTGACTTCACCGTCCGTCTGCCGGCGGACAAGGTGGGGATCCAGGGCAAGATCGCGGACGCATTCAACGACATCCTGACGATGAGCGAGCGGCGCGCGGAGGAGACGCAGCGCGTCAGCCGCGTGGTGGGGAAAGAGGGAAAGCTGAAGCAGCGGATGAGCGTGCCGGGAGTGTCCGGCGGCTGGGGGGAGGAAGTCGCGGCGATCAACACGCTGATCGACGACCTCGTGTGGCCGACGGTGGAAGTCACCCGCGCGGTGGGCGCGGTGGCGAAGGGGGACCTGGACCAGTCGATGCCTCTGGAGGTCGACGGGCGGCAACTGGAGGGAGAGTTCCTTCGCTCGGCGAAGCTGGTGAACCGGATGATCGACCAGCTCTCCGTGTTCACGTCGGAAGTGACGCGCGTCGCACGCGAGGTGGGCACCGAGGGCAAGCTCGGCGGACAGGCGCAGGTGAAGGGCGTGTCGGGCGTGTGGAAGGACCTCACCGAGTCCGTGAACCAGATGGCGGGCAATCTCACGGCGCAGGTGCGCAGCATCGCGGACGTGACCATCGCCGTGGCCAACGGCGACCTCTCCAAGAAGATCACCGTGGACGTCCGCGGCGAGATCCTGCAGCTCAAGGAAGCCATCAACACGATGGTGGATCAGCTCCGCTCCTTCGCGGCAGAGGTAACGCGCGTGGCCCGCGAAGTGGGCACCGAAGGCAAGCTCGGCGGGCAGGCGGTGGTGCCGGGCGTCGCGGGCACATGGAAGGACCTGACGGACTCGGTCAACGCGATGGCGAGCAATCTGACCGCTCAGGTCCGCAACATCGCCGGGGTGACCACCGCCGTGGCCCGCGGCGACCTATCCCGCAAGATCACGGTGGATGTGAAAGGCGAGATTCTGGAGCTGAAGAACACCATCAACACGATGGTGGATCAGCTCAACGGCTTCGCGAGCGAAGTATCGCGTGTGGCGCGTGAGGTGGGCACGGAAGGCAAGCTGGGCGG
>CALJIV010000034.1 GCA_937974035.1 uncultured Phycisphaerales bacterium | reverse complement strand
ATCGAGCCCTGCCTTGTCCAGCCGTGGTCTGACCGAAGGGCCGCTCAAGTACACTGAGCCAACCAAGGCCGACTCCGGCGGGTCTGCCGTGGTCTGACGGGAAGGGCCGCTCAAGTACACTTAAAACGCAACACAATCCTGCGTGTACGTGGCCGTGGTCTGACGGGAAGGGCCGCTCAAGTACACTCTCGCCTCACTGCGGAGCAGTTGCCAGAGTGCCGTGGTCTGACGGGAAGGGCCGCTCAAGTACACTTCGGCTCATCCGATCCGCCACAGCCCAAACGCCGTGGTCTGACGGGAAGGGCCGCTCAAGTACACTCGCCCTCGCCGCCGCCTACGCCGCCGACGCGCCGTGGTCTGACGGGAAGGGCCGCTCAAGTACACTACGTTGCTCGAACCCCTCGCCGGGAGTATTGCCGTGGTCTGACGGGAAGGGCCGCTCAAGTACACTGAAGCGGCTCCAGCGGTCCTGCCCCACCGAGCCGTGGTCTGACGGGAAGGGCCGCTCAAGTACACTAGTTCCTGAGCCTTGAAGGTGCGAGAGGTAGCCGTGGTCTGACGGGAAGGGCCGCTCAAGTACACTCGCGCCCGTCATCGGCAAGCTGGGTGAGGCGCCGTGGTCTGACGGGAAGGGCCGCTCAAGTACACTGCCGGTCGGTCCTGGAATGAATGTGGGGCTGCCGTGGTCTGACGGGAAGGGCCGCTCAAGTACACTCCTTGCGTTCCTTGCGTTCCTTACCGTTCAGCCGTGGTCTGACGGGAAGGGCCGCTCAAGTACACTCGTGCGGCACGAGAACACGCTGTCCGTCTCGCCGTGGTCTGACGGGAAGGGCCGCTCAAGTACACTAAGGCCCACAGCGGGCAGCGGGTGATCTGGCCGTGGTCTGACGGGAAGGGCCGCTCAAGTACACTGAAGTTCAAGATGGGTGCCGCCGCGCACGAGCCGTGGTCTGACGGGAAGGGCCGCTCAAGTACACTGAGCCACGGCCTCAGTGACTTCACCGGCCCGCCGTGGTCTGACGGGAAGGGCCGCTCAAGTACACTGGGGTCTTAGACCGCTACGCCAACATTCCGGCCGTGGTCTGACGGGAAGGGCCGCTCAAGTACACTCGTCACGATGCTGAACCGGCTCCCCTTCAGGCCGTGGTCTGACGGGAAGGGCCGCTCAAGTACACTGGGCGGCCACCTCGGCCCGCATGCCCCGCTGCCGTGGTCTGACGGGAAGGGCCGCTCAAGTACACTGTCGTCTCCGCCTAGGAAGTCCGGCTCGTCGCCGTGGTCTGACGGGAAGGGCCGCTCAAGTACACTGGGCTCCCCCCGCTCACAGTGTTGAACAACGCCGTGGTCTGACGGGAAGGGCCGCTCAAGTACACTACGCAACCGGGACAGGAGCGGCGGGTCCAAGCCGTGGTCTGACGGGAAGGGCCGCTCAAGTACACTTGCCGCCAGCACCACGCTAGCGGCAGTTTCGCCGTGGTCTGACGGGAAGGGCCGCTCAAGTACACTACCCCTCCCGCAAGTCATATCGATATAAGGGCTTGCGGGAGGGGAATGCGGTCAAAAAAGCATGAACTGCTTCGGCGGTTCTTCGGTTCGGGTGCGTTTTTTTCCAAAGTACACCTCCATCTTCCCGAACTGACGGTCGGTGACTCCCAGCAAACGCACCTGGCCGTCGGGCGGAAGCACTGCCCGAATATCCTGGCGCACCCCGTCTGCGAACTCTTCGCTCGAGCAGTGGCGAGCATAGACGGAGAACTGAAGCATGGTAAAGCCCCGTGAGAGAAGGGCTTTTCGGAACTGGGCGTACCGCTTCCGTGCTTCTTTGCTGGTGACTGGAAGATCGAACATTGCGAACATCCACATACTGCGGTACCCCGAAGACTCCGGGCGTGGTTCCCGAGGGTCGGGCCTGGCCGGGAGTTGTGACCGCGCTCGGCGTACGCGTCTGCGTCTCATGAGGTCACCAGTTCTTTGGGAAAGAACAATCGCTCATCGGTGTTTTCGCGGCAGATGATCCGTGCCAAGGAGGACGCGGAGCGTCCAATCCAATCGAAAACCGTCCGATGCTCCCCATCATGCTCGAGCCGTTGGTGAAGCACACCGACGAGCCGTTCCTTGTTGTCGGGGCTGAGGGGGGCATCAACGCCCTGTTCGCCGGTGAGTTCGACGACTTCTGCGTCAATGAGCGGGCGGTAAGGCTCCATAAGGTCATCCGCCAGGCAGAAGGGATTTTCACGCCCGTGATGATGAACTCCGAGAGACGGATGGAGGCCGGAAGCGACCAGGGCCCGACCGACGGCGGCTCTCAATACGGCGTATCCGTAGTTCAGCAAACGATTCTGATCGGGCGCCGCTCGCCGACGGAGGAACTCGGGGTCATTGAACAGGAGGGGCCAGTAACGCTGCGCGGCCTGCGCCTCAACATTCATGGGGTCTCCGGAACGGACCGTGGCGGCGAGGGCGAACAGGCCGAAGTCTGAGCCGTGAACAGAGTCGAGAACCACCCCCTGGGCACGGACCTTCGCAATCACAATTTGGCGCCATATCTGCTTTTTGAGCGGGAGCTTGGCGGTTGCCTGCGCGATCATGCGGCGGGTCTGCTGGAAGTGGCCCGCCAGGGGCAGCATCATCCCGCTGGGAAGCATGGATTCATCACAGACAATGACGGCTGCGCCGTGACGCATGAGGGCGTCCAGCACGGGGAGCGTGCAGGTGACCATGCGGGAGGCCAGAAGAACAACCGCGGCCTCTTCTATGGGAGTCGTCACATCGGCAAGTCCGTCCCGCCGTATAACGAGCTGGTCATAACGAAGGGCGAGATGCGCTTGGCCGCGAGAAAAGTCCAGGACGCGGTGACCCGCGCCCCAAAGCCTCTCGCGGCGATCAACGCTATCCCCCCGCACTCACCACCTCTCCGAGATACGTCACCCGGACTTTTCGGGCACGGAGCTTCCGGAGCTTCTCGCCCGAGACACGTACGCGGTCCTTGTCTTTCTTAATCTGATCGGAGGTGCGTCCGTCTCGGTGAAGCCGGAGTTCGATGTCGCCTTGCGAAATCGATGCGATCCGATAAATGGCACGTTGAGTGGCATTCCCGGGCACATCCATTTCAACGAACTCACCCGGCGCGAGCGAAAAAACAAACCGCTCTGTCTGAGAAAGATCGCGGTTGACGATCGGGAGCTTTGCGGCACGGCGCGCGTAAGCATCGATCAAAGCAAGAGGACGGTCTTCCCAACGGACTCGGCCCTTGGCGTCCTTGCATTCCACGATCACGGTATGGTGATTGTTCTTCGGATTAACCCAGCGTGCAGCTCCCTTATCGGCCCGGCCCACCTGTCGTGCGGCGTCAGCGACGACCCGAACTTTACGGAGTCGCACCATTGAGCCGTTGTGGCCCTTCACGAGCGGAGCGTTGTTTGGGTCCGCAAAAATCTTGATGAGATCCTGTGGGGAAGGGTTGGGCTTGTTGAGCTCTTCGAGCTTGGCGCGAATTGCCGCAAGAGCGCGCTGATCCACGATCTTGCCGTCTCGAATCTCGCTCGGCGTGAGCTTGTGCAGCTCTTTCCGGATGCGGTGTGGTCCGAGCGGACCGTTCATGGCACGTGAGTAAATGCTCTGATCGTGCAAAGGGCCGGACACTTTGCGCGACTGACGATGTGAGACGATGATCCGGTCGATCACGGACTTGACATCATCACGGAATCCGGACCACGGTTCGTCGATGGTCTCGAAAGCTCGGGCTTTTCCGCGTTGTTCGGCTTCGGTCGCCGCGCGTGCGAGCGTTTGTACGGCTCGTGCATCCGATAGAGCAATGACGATCGCATCCACGGCGTGGTGTCTGTGGTCGGTTCGGTTTTTCTCACCAGTGGCTCCAAGCAGTCCGGCGATCCCCCACCCGCTGCGAAGCCAGGCCGTGAGACCGCCCGTGCACACTTGAATCCGGCGGATGCCAGGACTTCCTTCTTCGGGGCCGCCATCCACGCGCCCGCCGTAGAGCAAGCCCAGGTAGTCCGCGGTGGCACGAGCAATGAAGCGGGTGTCTGAAAGATGACGATTGGTGAATCCTTCGGGGATTGCCTTTTCCTGGAACCGGGCGAGCTTGTGGGCACGCACGAACGGGTCGCACTTCCAAAGACGGATCCGTCCGAGGATCTCTTCGAAGCGGGCAGGATCGCCACCGTACGCCTCGCAGGGCGTGAATCCGCGTTTACGGGAGCGGTTCTCCTCGTGGTAGCAGAGAGTTTTGTTCATCAGGCTGTCGTCGAGGGAGCGAGAGCGAGGCCAGATGTGTTCAATATCGAACTGCGAGCTCTTGCCCAGGAGCGTGTCCCAGCAGATCTGCCGGCCGGTATACGGACAGATCCATCCGCACTCTTCCGCGAGCAGAACACGCTCGATGTCATCGCGCGTTACGCGAGAAAGGCCGGCCTCACGTTGGATACGGGCAACGATGGCGGCACGCTCCTTCTCGCGTTCTCGAATATTCCTTGTGATGCGTTCGCGCACTTTGCGGGGGTTCTTGATCTCACGAGCGAGCTCGATCCGGATGATGGCGGGCTTCCCATACTTGCGGATGATGGCGTTCACAAGCTTGCGAACTTCCGTCAACGCACGAATCACTGCGGGGTTGCGAAGCTCGTCCAGAGTGTCGGTGACGGGGGGGAGCTCGTCGAGCGGTTCCGCAGGAGCAAGTGATTCGGGAAAGACCTGTTTCCGGGCCGTTGCATAAGGCAATCCGGATTCCATTGCAGGAAGAAGGCGCTCAATCGCGAGCAGCGAGATGGGGGCGTATTCGTCTTCCAGATCGATCCTGGCAAAATTCTTGAGCACATCTCCCGTGAGCCCCCACTTGCGAGCGCCTCGGCGCTCCAATGCTTCGGGAAGACCGAAAGAGCGAAGGTCGTGCACCACGGCGTCTCGTTCGGCATCGGTCATTGCGTCGAATCTCTCGCCGAACACGGCACGCAGCTTTGCGTCCGTACGATGGCCGACAATCCGCTTTTCGCCGCCGCGTTCCAGATTGAATGCTGTTGTCTTTTTGAGCCCGAGCAGCGTTTTGACCCGCGCAAAGGTCAGGTCACCTTCGGTTTCCAATACCCTCACAAGGACAGCTCGCTCTTCGGGGGAGAGGAAACGGGGACTGGTGTCCGGCTCAGCGATCTGAAGGTGGTTTACAGCTTGAAGCATGCGGAAGCGTTGGTACCGACGGTTGGCGATCGGGCATCGCTTCTCGGTTGGGATCAGACTGCAATGTCCAATCAGGTGGGCTTGGTTTTTCAGCGGTCGTTGCCAGAAGATGGCCTTTCGGATTTCTTCCTTTGCTTGGTCGGGCACACCGTGAACCGCCGCCTGTGTGTTCCAAATATGCTCGAACTCCGCAGAATACATGCTGCGTGCAGTCCAGCGGCCGCGGAGTCGCTGTTCGTCGGGATTGAGCGACGCCAGGTAAGCCCCAAGTGTCGGCGTACCTCCCGAGGCGGCGAACTGCTCAATCCGCTGCGAGAGTTCACCGATGGCTTGCTTTACCGTTCCGGCATCTTCGCTCTTTTTCGCATCGGCCCGGCGGTTTGATTGAAACCCGCGGCGTTGGGCCAAGTGGTAAAGCGCTCGCCCGAACTCAAACACATCCACGGGTCGAGCAGCAGCTGCGCCTCGAAGCAGATAGCACCATCGCAGCTGATCGGTGTGCGGAGAACCGTTGCAACGAGCCCATTTCCTGGCGAGGCCCGAGGGGCCGTAATCCAGGTGCTTAAGGTAAGCATCGATATCCAGCGGTCGCCTGAGCTCCGGGTCGATGCCCATTCCAAGCGAGGCGGGGTCGGGCAACAGGCCATAACGGATGAGTGCTTTAAGGAGTTTTCGCTTACGCCGTGCCCTCCGCCACGTCTGACGACGCACGAGCCGAGCCGTTCGCCGCTGGACGTTTCGGGCTTCGTCTTTGCCTCGCTCGATATCTCCTTCGGTGCCCGCTTCGAAGAGGTGCGCCCCCGCGTTCAATAGGCTGCAGGGACGAAAGTTGTCAGCCGGGTCGCACTCTACGATTGACCATCCAAGAGATGCAACGCCAATATCGAGCCCCAGAATGTAGGGGTGTGGTGTATGTGCGCACATGACTGGTCCCTCCTCAGATACCCAATCAAGAGACTCTTGACGTGTATCTCTCGAATGCTATCATAGTAAGAAGTGTACTTGAGCGGTCCTTTCCGCTTATCACGGTAAAGGAACTCGCGACGGGCTACGCCCCGACAAAATGTCGGACCGCGCCCCGAACAAACGCCCCCAGTGGGCGTTTTTCTTTTTTCAGATGGAGCAATGCAAAAAGTCGCATCCATCCTCATGGATGGATGCGACTTGCAGCTTCGTGGTATCAAAACGCAGTTTAACAGCGGTCACGCCACCGTCACGCTCTTGTCCAGGTACACGTCCTGGATGGCGTTGAGCAGGGCGACGCCTTCCTTCATGGGTCGCTGGAAGGCCTTGCGGCCGCTGATGAGGCCCATGCCGCCGGCGCGCTTGTTGATCACGGCGGTCTTGACCGCCTCCTGGAGGTCGCTCGCCCCCTTGCTCTCGCCGCCGGAGTTGATGAGCCCGATGCGGCCGCTGTAGCAGTTCAGCACCTGGTAGCGGCAGAAGTCGATGAGGTTACCGCCCTGGCCGTTCTCGTCCGAGCCCGAGAGCTGGGTGTAGACGCGCTTGTCGAACTTGCCGTAGGAGCTGCCGCCCATGTTGAGAGCCGCGTACCCGCCGTTATTGACGGGCAGCTTCTGCTTGATGATGTCGGCCTGGATGGTGACGCCGAGGTGGTTGGCCTGGCCGGTGAGGTCCGCCGCGGAGTGATAGTCGGTGGACTTGCCGTCCGCGCCCTTGACCTTGAAGGCGTTGTTGCGGAGGTAGCACCAGAGCACGGTCACCATGCCGAGGCTGTGGGCCTCCTCGAACATCGCGGCGACTTCCTGAATCTGGCGGCGCGACTCGGGCGAGCCGAAGTAGATCGTCGCTCCCACCGCCGCGGCGCCCATCTCATACGCCTGGCGGATGCTGCCGTAGAGCGTCTGGTCGTAGGTGTTGGGGTAGGAGAGGATCTCGTTGTGGTTGAACTTGACGAGGAAGGGGATCTTGTGGGCGTACTTGCGGGCGACCGCACCGAGCACGCCGAAGGTGCTGGCGACGGCGTTGCAGCCGCCCTCGATGGCGAGCTTGACGATGTTCTCGGGGTCGAAGTACTCCGGGTTGGGCGAGAAGCTCGCGCCGGCGGAGTGCTCAACGCCCTGGTCCACGGGCAGGATCGAGAGATAGCCCGTGCCCGCGAGGCGGCCGGTGTTCAGCAGCTGGTTGTAGCTGCGCAGGACCTGGGGCGGGCGGTCCGTGGGCGCCATCACGCGGTCGATGAAGTCGGGGCCGGGGAGCTGGAGCATGCTCCGCGGCACCTTGCACTCATAGTTGAGCAGGGCGTCGGCCTCGGGGCCGAGGATGGAGCGGATGTCGGTCTTGGGGGTGTCGGGCATGATGCTGTCTCCTCGCGCATTGGAGCCGGTACAGGCCGGGTCGCCCCGGGCATGGAGTATAGATCACGCCCGGCGCGTTTCGGATGTTTTCCGAGCGGGCGGCGCGAACAGCCCCAGCGCCATCGTCGTCCACGCCAGAGGGTAAAAAGGGGCCGCGTAGCGGTATTCCGCTGCATACGTCAGCACCGGCACGCCCACGCAGTTCGCCAGCACGACCAGCCCGACAAAGGCATACGCCCATCGCCCGGTGCACACCAGCCGCAGCAGCGCAGCTATGTAGCAGACGGCCATCGCGGCACGGAGCCAGCGCCACGCATCGAACCACGCGCCATAGACGCGGGCCACCGGATGTCCCTGTGTCCAGGAAACGTCATGCACGGTACGCGCGATGGTGTGCTGCACGTCCGGCGGGAACTTGTCGAGGGTGAAGTCGAAGTTGGTCGTGGTGCGTGGGTTTGCCTCGCCGCGGAGCTGCGCGAAGATGGCCCATGTTCCATCGAGGGCGTAGGCGGGGCTCGAGACGGGAAAGCCCAGCAGCCCGGCGAAGGACTGGAGCTGGCAGAGCGTGACGCTCGGCCCCCGTCGCGCGACGGCCTCATCCACCAGCACGCCGCTGCGCACCTCCATCGCGAGCCATGCGGGCGTTCTCTCTGGGACCGGCACGGTGGTGGTGGAAGCGGCGAGCCATTCCATCACGTCCCAGTCGGTCATTGACCGGGCACGGAGCCGGTTTCGAATCTCGATGAACTCCGTGAAGGAGAGTGTGCCGGTCTGGTTCCAGTCCGTCGTGCCGTTTTCCCAACTGAACAGGGAGCGCGTGAAGTTGCGTCCCACGGCGGGGGTGAAGCGGTCGTAGTGGCGATGGTTGAGCACGCACAGGGGCAAGAGCATGAGCATCGCGGCAAGCGTCGCAGGGGCAGCCGCGAGCAAGGCCCCGCGCCTGCTCCACACAACGCCGCACCACAGAAGTCCCGCGATGAGAACGACGGGAAGCACCTGGTTGTTGCCGCGGACAAGACACGCCGCGCCGCTGATAGCCCCGAGCGCCAGGCCCAGCAGCACCGCGTGCAGGCCGGAACGTGCCTGGTCGATCAATCGCAGAAAGAGCCACGCTCCCAGCGTGATGAAGAAGGCTGAGAACGTCTCGCCCATGAGCACGCGCTGCCAGCCGAGCAGAATGGGGTCCGCGGCGACGAGAATCGCCGCCACGTGCGCCCACGGCCGCGGTACGCGCCTTCGGAGCATGTCCAGCACGAGCAGCGCGGTGGCTGCGCCAACCGCGGCGTGCAGCCAGCCGACAGGCACGGCGTAATCACGGAACCAACTAATGAACGGCGCGAGCAGCAGGCCATAGCCGGGCATGCGCCAGCCGTCGAAGTGATCGATGGATCCGGTCTGGAGCAGCACGTGTGCGAACCAGATGTACGCCGTGGAGTCGGCGAGAATGAGCATCGGCGCCCACATCGACATGATGCCGGGCAGTCCGACCGCGGCGAGCACAGCCGCGATGGTCCATCCTCGCCCCGCGGACTGGTCGAGCTCGCGCGGAGAGCGCACGCGTTCCAGCCGTTGCACCAGACTCCACAGCCCCCACGCGAGCAGCGCAAGAGCCGCGCCCACGCCGGCGCACGCCGCCGAGCCGCGGAGCATCGCGGAGCGCCACACAGGCGGGAATGAGGGAAGCGAAGCGACCTTGCCCTCGGTGCGTGCGTTGACATGGCGCGTGGGCAGGCGGACGCCGACAAGCCAGCTCTCGATGCGAGCGTCAGAAACGGCGACGGTCGAGCCTTCGGGCGCGACGGCCTCGAAGCGGTCGGCCCCGTAGGAAGGCAGCCATTGACGAACGTGGACGGTGCGCGAGCCGTCGGGGTTGGCGATGGCGCTCACGATCGGATCGTCGAAGTCGATCCAGATGCCGCTGTCGAAGCGGTCGTTGGCCCAGCGCAGGGCGGCGGGGCCAGGGCCAGTAAGAGTGATGCGTGCGTTGAAGAGGCGGCTGACGATGTGGGGCGCGATCCACGGCCACGCGAGCGCGCCGATAGCCGCGGCGATCACGACCGCGGCGGTCCAGAGGCGGACGTGGAGCGTTCCCCGCATGCGGGGTGGAGTCTAAGCAGTCAAGGCATACCCGTCGCAGCGTCGCGCATGAGCGTCTCGAACGTGCCGAGGAACTCGGGGGAGTCCGGCGAGGCGAGCGCCGGGGGCGTGCGGCGGACGTAAGTGCCGTCGGGGATGAGGTCCCAGGCGTTGCGCTGGTCGGCGAGGTGGACGTTGATGATGCGGTTCAGACGCTCGCGCGCCGCGGCGTCGTGAACGGGAACGCCGACCTCCACCCGGTTGCTGAGGTTGCGGTACATCCAGTCCGCGGAGGCGATGAACCAGTCGCCGTCCAGCGGGTCTTCCTGTCCCGCGGCGAAGTGGAAAATGCGGGAGTGCTCAAGGAAGCGCCCGACGACGGACAGAACGCGGATGTTCTCCGAAAGGCCGGGGACGCCGGGCCGCAGGCAGCAGAAGCCGCGGACGATGAGCGTGATCTGCACGCCCGCCTGGCTCGCGGCGTAGAGGCGCTCGGTGACGTCGCGGTCTTCGAGCGCGTTGACCTTGGCGATGATGCGCGCGGGCTTGCCGCGGCGGGCAAACTCCACCTCGCGGTCGATCAGCGCGTTGAACTTGGCGCGCATGTTGAAGGGCGCGACAAGCAGGGCGCTGTAGCTCTGCGTGGCGGCCAGGCCGGTGAGGAAGTTGAAGAGGTTGACCAGATCGTGGGTGATCTCGGGGTTGCTGGTGAGCATGCCCACGTCGGTGTAGAGCTGCGCGGTCTTGGGGTGATAGTTCCCCGTGCCGAAGTGGGCGTAGCAGCGCAGGCCGTGGCGCTCCTTGCGGACGACGAGGCTGGTCTTGCAGTGGGTCTTGAGCCCCGCGACGCCGTAGGCGACGTGGACGCCGGCCTTCTCAAGCTGGCGCGCGAAGCGGACGTTGCGGCCCTCGTCGAAGCGGGCGCGAAGCTCGACGAGGCAGGCGACCTGCTTGCCGTTCTCCGCCGCGCGCACCAGGTTCTCGATGAAGGGCGAGTCGGGCGTGGTGCGGTAGAGCGTCTGCTTGATGGTGAGCACGTCGGGGTCGCTCGCCGCGGCGGCGATGAAACGCTCCACGCTCGCGTTGAAGCTCTCGTATGGGTGGTGGAAGATGATGTCCTGTCTGCGGATCGCGGCGAAGAACGCGGCGGAGGCCTTCTCGGCGTTGTTGCCCAGCGTGCGCAGGCGGTGAGGCACCACGCCCTTCCAGGGCTTGTGCTTGAGGTCGGGGCGGTCGAGGTCCGCCAGCTCGGTCAGAGCGAGGAAGTCCACGTTGCTGGGCCGCTCGTAGACGTCCTGATTGTCGAGGCTGAGCTTGTCCTGCAGCCAGCGGAGAAGCTGCGGGGGCGCGTCGGGCTCGATCTCCATCCGCACGACGCGCGCAAAGCGCCGCTGCTTGAGGTCCGCCTCGATGGACTGGAGCAGGTTGGCGGTGTCCAGGTCGTCCTTCTGGATGCCCGCCGAGCGCGTGACGCGGAAGGTGACCTGCTGGTCGATGTGCATCCCCGGGAACAGGTCGTCGAGGTTGTTGCGGATCAGGTCCTGCAGCACCAGGAAGCGCATCGACCCGCCGCGGCTTGAAGGCACGGGGATGAAGTGCTGGATGCTGGGCGGGAACTTGAGCCGCGCGAAGAGGTGATCCGAGCTCTTGTCCAGCGGGCGGGTGCGCCGCGCGGCCGGCGTGGGCTGCTCGCCCGGACGCCGCGTGTGCGCGATGATCGCCAGGTTCTCGGAAAGGTTGGAGATGAAGGGGAACTTGTGGGTGGGGGCCACGGCCAGCGGCGTGAGCGCCGGGAAGACGTTGACCCTGTACCAGTCATCGAGCCAGGTGCGCTCCCTGGGCGACAGGTCGTTGTAAGAAATGATGTGGATGTCGGCCCGTGTGAGGGCAGGCAGCACGCTGCTGTGATAGATCTCCGCCTGCTGGCGGGTCAGCTCCGCGACCGACTCACGGATCTCGGTGAGCTGCTGGCGGGGCGTCAGGCCGTCGGGCGAAACAACGTTGATGCCCGCGTGGATCTGACGCTTGATCAGCCCCACGCGCTTCATGAAGAACTCGTCGAGGTTGCTGGTGAAGATCGCCAGGAAGCGCAGTCGCTCCAGCAGCGGCGTGCTCTCGTCCGCGGCCTGGGCCAGCACGCGCCGGTTGAACTCCAGCCACGACAGGTCGCGGTTGAAGAACCGCTGCCCCTCCGGCGTGCCGCGGCTGGACAAGGGCAGGCTTGTGGCGGTGGTGGTCATGGGTTCGTGTTACGCCCCCGGGGAGCGCCGGGATCGCCCGGTCAGGTCCGGGAGATGCGGTAGGTCGCCGTGCAGCCCGGGGCCTCCGTCACGCTGACGGAAACAACCGCGGCTCCGGGAGGAAGACGGCCCTCAAGGCGGGCGGCAAGCCCGTCGGCGATGTGCTTCGCCACGTTCTCGGCCGTGGGATTGACATCGGTAAACGGGGCCACCCGGTTGAGGTCGGCGTTATGGTACGGCCCGATAACCTCGCGGAGCGCCGCCTCGACGAGATGGAAGTCGCAGAGCAGGCCGTCGGCGTCGAGGCGGTTTCCCGCCACGGTGGCCGTGACACGCCAGTTGTGGCCGTGGACGGGCTCGCGCTGCCCGGCGATCACGATGGCGTGCGCGGCACAAAACTCAGCCCGAACGGAGAGCTCGTACATACAGAGAGGGTATTCAGGCGTCGCCGGTGCGAGGTCCGGGTGGTTCGACAGCAGGCTTCGGGTGAGCCGGCTCGGTGCTGCCGAGCCTCGCCATGAGATCGGGCGCCGGCACGTAATGCACTTCGCGGCGAACTCGGAACGTATTCATCAGCCCGCGTCGCACTAAGTACTCGAGGTCCTGGCGCGCAGTGATCGACGCGATCCGGTTCGAGTTCGCGTGCGACCTCACCGTGTAAACCGTCTTTGGGTGCCGCAAGGCGTGCTCGAGGAGAATCCGCTGGCGCAGGTTGAGGTCCGGATCGAGCCGTGCAAGCCGAAGGCTTCGCGTGATCTTTTCCTGCTCTTCGTGCAGGTATTCGGAAAGCCTGTTGAGGGCTTGGTTGATGATCCGCAGCTTGAACCGAATGAAGTAGGTAAGGTCGCCGTCATCCAGCTCTGTGTCCAGGTAGGCCTGGGGATATGCGGCGAAAGCCTTCCGAATCAGTTCAGAGATGACGAGAAACTCGAAGATGCGGTAGCCGCTTCGAAGCGCCATCCAGTAAAAAACCGCCCGCGCCGTCCGGCCGTTTCCGTCCACGAACGGGTGTTCATACCCGATCGCAAAGTGCAGGATGCACGCTTTCACGATCGGGTGAATGAAGTTGGCGCCGGTGTGAGAGGTGTTCGCAAAGTCGCAGATGCGCTGGACTCTGTCGCTCAACCCATCCGCGGGCGGGGGCACGTACACGGTTTCGGAAGTTCTGTCGTCAACAACCGCGACACGTTCTTCGGGCTTGCGGAAGCGGCCGCCCTGTGCCTCATGCCGCAGCGTGCCGTGAGTCAGGATGCGGTGAAGCTCAAGCAGAAAGTCGATGGTCAGGGGGCGGTCCGTCCACTCCTTGATGCGCTGCATCGCGGCGTAGTTGTTGAACACCATCCACTCATGCGAGGTGCGCGGGGTTCGTCCCGAACGGAGCAAGTCCGTAGCCTGCTCGCGAGTCACCACCGCCCCCTCAAGGCGAGAGGATTCGATAGCTTCGTCCATCAAGGAACGGATCACGAAGCGGGTGCGAGTGCTCGGGTCGTTCAGCACACCATCTTCGCCTTCGACTAACGCAGCTCCGCCTCCACCGGTCATCTGGTCGATGCGGTGGAGCCGTTCGTTCATGGAAGGCGTTAGACAAAACCCAAACGGTTTCCCGTTCGCTTGGAGCAAGGGAATCTCTTGCCACTGGGGCAAGCGGCTCAGTTTCACCGCAACCCAGGTGATTTCTGGGTCTTCGCCACGGGCCTTGGCGATATGGCGCACCTTCCGCCAGGGCCGATAATCCGCATTGAGCTCCTGGACCAAGCTGGAGCCCATCTGACTTATCGCCCGGGTAAAACGTTCGGTATTCCCGAACAAGTCGCCAAACTGCGCCGGTGATTTTTGGCGATCGAGGTTCATCGTCGGTCAAAGTAGAACTTCGTAGATTCTACTTTGATCGACAATACAGGGGTTTTTCCTGGATGACAAAGTAGAATCTCGAAAAATCTACTTTGACCAACAGTTCCGGCAGGCTCAGGTTCCGATATCCAGCACCACCTTGATCCCTTCGCCGGAGATCATGGTCCGGAACGCCTCCTGGAACTGCTCCAGCGGGAACTCGTGGGTGATGATGTCGTCCAGCTCCAGGCGGCCGGAGAGGAGCAGCTCTTCCATCTGATACCACGTCTCGAACATCTTGCGGCCGTTGATGCCCAGAACCGTGGCCCCCTTGAACACCACATGCTCGGTGATGTTCCAGGTGATGGGCTTGCTGGGGATGCCCAGGATCGCGGCGGTGCCGCCGTTGCGCAGGGACCGGAAGCCCTGATCGAAGGCGGAGGGGGCCCCGGACATCTCCAGCAGCACGTCCACGCCCTCGCCGCGGGTCGCGGCCTTGATGTCCTTGATGAAGCCGTCCCCCTGGCGGACGTCGTACGCCTCGACGGCGCCGAGCTTCTTCGCCAGCTCCAGGCGCGGGGGGTTGATGTCGGTGGCGAAGATGCGGCTGGCGCCCGCGGCTTTGGCGACGGTCACCGCCATCAGCCCGATGATTCCCGTCCCGCTGATGAGCACCGACTTGGCCGAGACGTTCGCCGCCATCACCGTGTGCACGGCGTTGCCCAGAGGGTCCAGCACCGCCGCGACCTTGTCCGGGATGCTCGGGTGGACGGGCCAGACGTTCTCCTCGGGAACGACGACGTACTCGGCGAAGCAGCCGTCGCGGTCGATGCCGATGATGCGGGTGTCGCTGGCGATGTGGGCGTTGCCGGTGCGGCTGTTGTAGTCCACCCCCGCGGTGATGTGCCCCTCCGCCGAGACGCGCAGCCCCGGCTTGTAGCGGGTGACCGCCGAGCCCACTTCCTCGATGATGCCCACGAACTCATGCCCCGTGACGATCCCCACGGGGATGCGGCTCGCGGCCCACTGGTCCCACTCCCAGATGTGGCGGTCGGTGCCGCAGATGCCCGCCTTCTTCACGCGGATCAGCACGTCGCGCGGGCCGACGGCGGGGCGAGCCCTCGCGGCATCAAACTGCAGCTCGGGACCTGCGTGGTGCTTGACCAGCGCCCGCATGGTGCGGCCGGTGGAGGTGGGGGCGACTGCAACGGAGCCCTTGGAGAGGGTGGTCATGGAGAAGTCCTGTGAGGCCGTCCGGAGGCGGGGGCGTCTCTCCATTGTTGGAGGGCCGCGGGGGGGATCAATGGAGGCCCGTTGATGGGGCGCCGGAATCCGCGGGATAGTTTCACGTCAATTGCGGGGGTTTCTCGACCCTATATCCCCTATCTGACCGCGCGGGACCGAACAGCCACTAGACTTGCATCCAATGACAGGCGTGAGCCGGGGCGCACCAGCAACCCAGTACTTGTACCTGGCGGCCAAGCCGGACGGGGGGCGTACGCTCGGAGTGCGCAAGGCCCGCAACGCCAAGCACCTCACCGAAGACCTGCGCCGCCAGCGGCTGGTGGCCCTGCGCACGTGGACGCTGCCCTCCTGGGCGGGCAGCAAGGACGACAAGGTTTCGCTGAAGGATCAGGCGGAGCTGCACTTGCAGCTTGCCCAGCTCCTGAGCCGCGCGGTTCCCCTGGTGGAGGCCCTGGAGGTCACGGCCTCCGCGGTGGCTTCCCGCACCCGTCCCAGGGTGGAGCGGATGCGGGAGATGGTCGCCGCGGGAAGCAGCTTCTCGGACGCGGCGGAGGCGGTGGGGATCTTCGACAAGGTGACGGTCGCCGTGTACCGCTCCGCGGAGCGCAGCGGCGATCTGGCGGGCGCGGCACGGCAACTGGCGCACACGACCCGCCGGCAGCTCGCCATCACGGGCAAGGTCGGCACGCTGCTGGTCTACCCGGCGATCGTGATGACGCTGAGCTTCATCGTGGCGACCTTCATGCTGACGGTGATCGTGCCGCGGATCGGCAAGGCGCTGGAGGCCAGCAACGCGGAGCTCCCCTGGCTCACGAAGAAGATGGTGGCGGCGGGAACGGCGCTGGCGGACAACTTCGCGTGGGTGGGGCTGGTCTTCGCGCTGGTGCTGGTGGTGACGTTCGCGCTGCGTGCGAAGATCGTCGCGGCGGCGATGCGGCTGGCCCGTGTGACGCCGATCCTCAAGGACGTGGTGCTGACGCAGGAGGCGGCGCGGTTCTTCACCGTCATGGCGGCGATGACGCGAGCGGGCGTGAACCTGGCCGACGCTTTGGGGGTGGCGACCAACGCCATCGGTCACCCGCGTCTGCGGCAGCAGCTCACGATGTTGCGCACACGTCTGATCGAGGGGGGCGTGCTGCGGGTGCTGATCGACACCGTGGACGCCTTCCCGCTGGCGACCCGCCGGCTGCTGATCGCCGCGGAGCGCTCGGGGGATCTGGAGAGCGCCTTTGAGACCCTCGCGGAAGACATGGCGGTGGAGCTGGACCGCCGCAGTTCACGGGCCCTGGCGGCGCTGGAGCCGGTGCTGACCGTGTTTATGTTCCTGGTGATCGGCAGCATGGTGCTGGCGATCATGATTCCGCTGATCAAGGCGGCCGCCAACGCGGGCGGCGCCTGACCCGAACAAACCCGGCCGGGCGGGCAACAACCCCGGTGGAACACGCCTGTTAGGAGAGAAACTCGCCATGCCCCGCCAGATTCACCGCCGTTCCCGCCGCGCGTTCTCGCTCATGGAGCTGATGCTCGTGATCGCCATCATGGGGATCCTGATGGCGGTGGTGGGGGTCAACATGCTGGGCTCCGGCGACCGGGCCCGCAAGCGCGCGACGGAGGCGACGCTGAAGACCGTGCAGTCGCAGCTCAACGCCTACCACCTCGAGAACCACGCGTGGCCGCCGGACCTTCAGACGCTGGTCACCACCAAGTTCCTGGACGACGTGAAGCTGGTGGACGGCTGGGGCTCCCCGCTGCTGTACGACCCGCGTCCGATCAACGAGAACCAGCCCTACGCGCTGGGCTCCTCGGGCAAGGACAAGGTCGCGGGCAACGAGGACGACATCAACGTCTGGACCATGAACAAGTGACGGCGCCGGACGGACGCACGTGAGGCGAAGGGTGGAACCCGCAACAGGCATCCGAAGAAGAGGGCGCTTCAGGCGGGGCCTGACATTCATAGAGACGGTCTGCGCGGTCGCCCTGCTGGGGCTGGTCACGGCGACGACCTTCGCGGCGTTCAACTCCATCATGGGGACGCAGCGCCGTCAGCAGCAGCGTCTGGACGCGATGGAGCTGGCCAACCGCCTGATCCTCGAGTACCTGGACGACAAGGAGACGATGCCCGCCGCGGGGCTGCCGATCGTGTACAACGACACCCGATACCGGTGGGACCTGCGCGAGATTCCCGTGCGGCTGGAGCCCGCGCGTCCCGACGTGGCGGAGGAACGGTCGATGGCCTCGCCCATCAGCGTGGACCGCATGCAGGCGATCGTGGTCCGCGTGTGGCTGGGTGAGGAGTCGGGCGGCAGCTTCAGCTACGACACAACCGTTCCGGCGGTGTCGCTCACGCGGCTGATGGACCCCATCGCTCTGCGCAACCCCGACACGACCAAGCGCCTCGCCAACAACCCGGCCAAGCAGGCCGAGCTGCTGGACCGCTTCCGCAACGTGGGCCGCAACACCGGCGCGGGCCGCACGCGCCGCCCCGCCCAGCCGCAGCCCGCGGGCAATCAAAGGGGGACGCGGTGAAGCGGCGCGCCTTCACGCTGCTGGAAACCATGATGGCCACGGGCATCGCCAGCGTGGTTGTGCTCGCGTGCGTCATGATCATGTACACCATGAACCGCACCGACTATTCGATGGAGGTGCGGGCCGAGCAGCGCTTCGCCCTGGGGCGCATCCGCACGGTGATGGAGCGGGCCTTCAGCTCGCTGCTGATGTCCGACGAGCCGCGCCCGGGGCCGACTTCGGACGTGGACAACCTCGCCGGCGGCCAGCTCAACCAGCGGATCAACGCGCCGCGCACGACTCCCGCCGCGCGGGCTTCGTCCGCCGCCGGAAAGAGCGATGCCGGGTCGGACCAGGCAACCGATGGGACGGACGCGCGTGAAGCCGCGCGTCGGCAGCCCAAGCCGCCGCCCCCGCCGCGGATCATCCTGGGGCCCGACACCGCCAAGAACCGCACCATCCTCTATCCCATGCCCGGCGGCGAGCTGGTGGAGACGAACCCGCAGCGGCTGGAGGTCGTTCTGCATCGCTCGCCGATCCCCGAGGCGGTGATCGATCCGATGGACATGCCCCTGCCCCCGCGCCGGCAGAGGCAGCGTGAGCGGGAGCAGCGCCGGTCAGAGCAGGAGGAATCAGGGCCCCGGATCGCCCGCCCCGTGACGGAGGAAGAGCCCGACGAAGCCGCGTTGCCCGTGCGGGCCGTCCGCGGCGCGTTCGAGCTGTACCCCCAGCCGCCCCGCGGCTATCGCCCTCCGGGCATCCCGACCCAGCCGGCCGTGCTGGACGGCTCCTTCGAGCCCACGGGCCTGTGGGAGCTGTGGTGGATTCCGCTCCGCCCGCCGGGGCTCGATCCCGAGTCGATGACCGGCAATGAGTATCTGTTCTCCGGGCTTGCGCGCCCCTACTTCATCGCCGGGGATCTCAAGTACGTGCGCTGGACGGCGTTCTACGAGAGCAGCAAGCGCCAGGAGCTGCTTTCGACGTGGACCGGCGACCTGCCGGCGTACATCGAGATGCAGGTGGAGACCGCCGCGGGGCTGAAGGCCAACTGGATGTTCGAGGTGGATTGGGCGGTGGGGCCGGAAGTGGCCCGGCGTGAAGAGGAGACGCCCCCCGGACGCGGCTCCAACACCGCGACCACGACGACGACGACGACCTCCGGTGAAAGCCCGGTCACCCGCCGTGGCGGGGCTCGCCCGACACCCACCCCCAGCCCCTCGCGTCCCGCCGCTCCCGCGCGGCCCGGCACCGGCAGGGGGCCGGATCGGAAGGGGGGCGGCAAGTGAAGCGTCGCGGCTTCGCCATGGCGATGGTGCTCATGCTGCTGATGGTCAGCGGCGTGGTCCTGTCGTTCATGTTCGAGCGACAGGGGGCGCAGTCCCTCGCGGTGAAGCGCGAGATGGATTCCTACGTCTTCCACCACGTCTCGCGGGGCTTCCAGGAGGCGGTGGAGGCATGGATCCGCAGTAACGGCAACAACCCCATCGCCGGGGCGCTCGCCGAGGACGGCCTTGCCTTCTCGCTGCTGGTGGACAACGGCCAGGTGGTGGATGTCTACTTCAGAGACGCGCAGGGGGCCGTCCTGGCCGACTTTGCCGGCCTGACGGGGGACGTGCTGGACACCGCGGTGGACATCGTTCAGAACCTCCGCGACCGGCACGGGCGCAACGCGGCAAGGTTCATCCGGCGTGAAGGCCCGGTGGCCGTCAGCGTGAACAGCGCTCCCGACGAGGTGCTGGAGGCGGTGATCGGGGCCGTGCTGGACCGGCTGGCGACCAACGCACTGATTTATGAGATTAAGGAGGCGCGCGAGCAGGGCCCGCTGGACCGCGCCGCGCTGGATGAAGTCTTCAGGAGGGCGGAGGTTCCCGCCGAGCAGCTTTCAAGAATCCAATCCCTGCTCGCACCCGAGCCGGTCTTGTGGCAGGTTGTAGCCGAGGCGCGGACGCCGGGGACATCTCGCCCGGTCATCCGTTACGGCGGGCTGGCCCTGGTCACGCCCAACACCTCGGGCGGACGGAACCGCTCCGCGTCCCTGCAGCGCTCCTCGTCGATGATCTCCTGGGAAAACCTGACCGACCGCCAGTAGGATGCACAACAGGATGAGCACGATCTCGAAACAACAGGCGACCACCTTGACCCGAGCCGCGCAGCTCGCGGTCGCGCTGCTGCTGGTCGGCGCGGGCAGCGCGTTGGCGGTGTCGTGGCGCTCGCGCGACAAGGGCGTGGACCTCCCCGGCCCGCTCGAGATTCCCGTGGCGGACCTGGGCATCCGCCGGACGAGCACGGAAGCCCGCGACGTGGACGCGGAGAGCGTCGCCGACCGCCTCGGCGCGGTGGCCAATCACCCCAAGCCCGCGCAGACGATCCCCACGCCGGGGACCGCCCCGACCACGACCACGCCCGTTGCTTCCGGCTCGCAGGACACCCGCTTCCTCGGTGCGGTGGCGATGGGCAGCACGAAGATGGCGCTGGTCGCGGAAGGGGGCAAGCAGAAGTTCGTGGGCGTGGGGGACGCCCTCGCGGGCGGGACGGTGGAGCAGATCACCGACTCGGAGGTGCGCATCGGCGGGGGGGTGAGCAAGACGCTGACGCTGGCCACCCGCACCGCCGACGTGCTGACCCGCGCCGGGCGCAACGCACCGGGCGCGATCCTGCTCCCCCCGTCGGCCACGCAGTCCAACAACCTCGGCGGCCTGCGCGCCTACACGCCGCCGCAGCAGCAACAGCCGGTCGACACCATGGGCAAGCCCATGACCGAGGACCAGCTCAACTACCGCCAGCGGCTGAACGTCCCCGATTACGTCGCCCCCGGCGACGAGCACGACTTCGTCGCCATGCGCGAGGAAATGCGCAACAGCGAGAAGTTCAGCAGCGAGGATGAGCTGAACGAGATGGCCTCCAAGCGCTGGGAGGAGAAGCGCGGCAGCTCGCCGGAGCTGACGCGCTACCTCAAGGAACGCGAAGCCGCCCGCAAGCTCGAAGAGGCCGAGGGCAGAAAGCCGGGTGAGCAGAAGTGACGGTGCGCCTCTGCTATCTCACCCGCGGCACGCTCGGGGCCTCGCTGCGGTCGCTCCGACTCGTCGGCCACGCCTCCGATGAGCGCTGGCCCGACGGTCCCCAGCCCCCGGAGGTCGACCAGGGCGCGGCGTGGATCCGCCAGCGCCTCAGCGCCCTCCGCGGCACGCACAGCCTCGCCCTGCTCTGCCTCGACATCGAAGGCAGCGTCTGCTCCTGGCTCACCGCGTCCAGCGGCGACCCGGCTATCGTCGCGGCGATGGCCCGCGGCGGAGCGGTGGGGGACGCGGACTCTCCCCTGCGCCCCGGCGCTTCGCCCGTGGAGTTCTACGCGGGCGACATGTACGCCTCGACGATCCAGCCCTTGGAGGCGGGAGCCGCGAAGAACGGCGAATCGCGCCGGATGCCCGTGCTCTCCGTGAGCGACGTGCCCGCGCGTCTGCTGCTCGACGCGCTGGACCGACTCAACATCGGCGTGGACGCGGTCGCCACGCTGTGGCACGTGATGGCCCACGCCTGGGACCCCGGCGCGCCCCGCGCGGGCGCTCCGGAGATGGAGCCCGCCGCGGCGGACGGCGCGCCGATCACCGGCGTGGTGGTGGTGGACCCGGAGAACGCCCGCCTGCTGTGGACGTGGTCGCGCGCCGGGCGGCTGATGGTCGCGGGCTCGAGCCGTCTGCGCCGGCCCCAGGCCGACACCAACGTTCTCGCGAACACCGACGACGAGCCCGCCCCGACGGTGAGCTATGGCCCCGAGGATGTCGCCCGTCTGACGGTGGAGTGGCTCTCGTGGGCGGCGCAGGTGGGGCACGCTCCCTCGCGCTTTGTGTGCGTGCTGCCCGACACGGTTCAAGCCGGGGAGTTCGGGCGCGCGGTGGGCCAGGCGTGGACCGGCGCGACGGTGGACGTGGTGGTGCGCCCCGACCCCGTGGGCGAGACCCTCGCGCGGGCGGTGACTCAGCTCGAGAACACGCCTTTGCCCGCGGACGACGACCCGCAGCTCGCCCTTGTGGAGCTGTCCAGCCGGCCCGGCCGGTCGCACCGGCGGCTGTTCATGTGGTGGTCCGCGGCGGTGGCGGTGGCGGCGATCGCGCTGGGCGTGTTCGGCTGGCAGCTCAACGAGAGCGCGGCCCGCGCGGAGGAAGCCGCGGGCTTGTGGCGAGCCCGCACCGAGGAAGTGATCCGCGAGGTGATGCCCGAGGCGCGCCCCGCGCCGGGACGAAGCACCTTCGACGCGCTGAAGGAAGAAGTCGCGCGGCGGAAGAAGGACATGGCCGCGCCCGCCCGCGGCACGGACGTGACGATGCCGATTCTGGAAGAGCTGGAAACCATCTCCTTCGTGGTGGGCAACAACGGCTTCGAGCTTGAGTCCATCGACCTGGATTCGCGCACGAGCCCGGCCTTCACGGTCATCACCAACACGACGCAGGAGGCCGAGGAGCTGGCGCAGGCGATCCGCCGCGTGGCGGGCTCGCACATCGAGACGTGGACGCCCGAATACCGCTCGGTGCAGTCGCGGCGCGACGGCGAGAGCGGCAAGGTGCGGGCGAGGTTCGTCGGCCAGTGGCGGCGGCCGGAAGGGAGCGGGCGATGAGCCGCGCCGTGCCCGCCCACCTCGCGCCGATCGAGGACGCACGCCTGGAGCAGGCCGCGCAGGCGGCTCGCACGGCGCGGCGCAACCAGCCCCGCGGCTTGCTGGTGGCGTCGGGCGTCCTGCTGCTGGCGATGGCGCTGTACGTGCTCTTCGCGCTCGCGTCGCGCAACTCCGCGGCGGAGGCGATGGAGTCGGCCAAGGCCCGCGCCGAGGAGGCCGTCCGCTACGCGGGCGAGCTGAAGGCGCTTCGCGCGATGGCGCAGACCAACCCCGGCGCGACGGCCTCGGCGACGCAGCTGCGCAGCCGCCTCGAGCAGGCGGGCGTGGAGAGCGGGCTGAGCAAGGTCGTGCCCCTGCCCAACGAGCGGACGGAGACGCTGATCCCCGGGCTGGGCTCGCGCCAGTACAAGTACGACTACGAGCTGACCGACCCCAACCTCGCCGCGCTGCTCGCATGGGTGGAGCGCGCGGTGGAGGTGGTCCCGGGGCTGGAGGTCTACGGGATTTCGCTGCGGCCCGAGGCCAATCACTGGCGTCTGCGCGTCACCTTCTCGCGCTGGCAGAAGACGGAGTAGTTATGAGCATGACCAAGGGCCTGTTGCTGGTCGGGGTGATCGGCGCGACGGTGCTGGGCGGCTGGGCCGGGTGCGGCAGTTCTTCCCGCCGCCCGCCGGAGATCCTCGCCCCCACCGAGGCGGACCTGCGCAAAGCGATGGAGCTCGCGTCGGAGGGGCAGGCGGCGATGGAGCGCGCCGACTATGAGCGCGCCGTTACACGCTTCGAGGAGGCTCTTTCCCTCCGCCCGGACATGGGCGCGGTGTGGAACAACTACGGCCTGGCGCTGCAGCGGCGCGGCAGGGAGCTGGACTTCATGCGCGCGGTGGAGGCCTTCAAGCGCGCCGCGGAGCAGATGCCCACCGACCACCGGCCCTATCAGAACCTCGGCGTGCTTTACCACGAGCGGGGCTTCAGCGAGGATGCGCTGTCGTACTTCGTCAAGGCGCTCGAACGCAACGAGAACGCGCTGGAGAGCCTGCGCGGCGCGGTGGGCTCGGCCAAGCTGCTGCTGCGCAGCGACGAGGCGGGCCTGGCCCGCGTGCGGCGGGCGCTGATGCTCGAAACCGATCCCGCCTGGCGCAAGATCCACGAGTTCGAGCGTCTGCGCATCGAGCACGATCTGTCGGAGCGCTACGCCTCTCCGACGCGGTGAGCGGCGGGCTCACGTGAGCTGGTCGTGCCCCTCAGTCTTCACCAGCTTGTTGTACAGGCCCAGGATCAGCAGCGAGGGCGCCCACTGCCCGATGAACAGCGAGCTGTGCTTGCGCCCCGTGGCCTGCAACGCCGCGGAGGCCACCATCGATCCCACGGCGGCCCACAGGAACAGGTCGCTGGGGAGCTTGGCCGTCTGCTCTTCGATGGCGCGGGCCACGCGGCCTTCGCGGTGCTCGGTGCGTACGCCGATCATGGGTGCTCCTTCCGGTTGGGGTTCGCCCGAACCATGCGCGCGCCGGCGTTGAGCCGCTTGAGAAGCGGCTGAAACCGGCACGCCAGGCTCTTTCGGCGGTCAATCCCAGATGGTCGTGTCTTCCGCGGGCGTGGGGCCGATGCGGGCGCAGATGCCCAGCAGGGCGTTGAGCCCCGTCTGATCCTCGGGCTCGTCGAAGAAGAGGCAGTCGGGGATGGGCTTGCCCTTCGCGGGCTGGACGCCGGGCCCTTCGGGGCTCAGCTTGGGTTCAAACTGCACGTGCCCGTCGTTGTAGACGACCCACCCCTCCCAGCTGTTGCGCCTGCCGTGGATGAGCAGCGTGTTGCTGGACGTGTCGAACGTCCAGTTCTTGCCGGTCCGGCCGGTGATCCGCGGCCCGCGATTACCCAGGACCGGCTCCGTCGCCGACTTGGTGGCAGCCCACAGCGATGCGCGATTGCCCTGCCTGAACTGCATGTGGGCGTAGCTCAAGTTGCCCGTGTTGCCATTGGTGAAGTCGGCGCTGAAGCCGGGATCCCACAGCGCGTTCTTTGGGTCGGCGGCACGGTGCGGCCTGTCGTACTCGTAATCGACGATCTGCTTGATCGCTGGGTTGGATTCCGCGGGACTGACGCATATCTCGGGGTCGAAGAATCCGTGGAAGATCAGGAAGGAGAAGATGTTGGCCGTGGTGTCCTTTGTCTCCGCCGGGGCATCGATGGTCGCGTTCTGGGCGTCCAGCAGCGAGGGAAGGGGGTAGCGGTCCTGATTGTTCTGGGCCCAGATGGTCATGCCTGTGTGAATGCCGCGGAGCTGGTACGAGTCCTTGAGCATCCGTCCAGTGCCCCCGCGACTGCGCGAGTTCGGAAGCATCAGCACCAGTGCCGCGATCACGATCGCGACGAGCAGGCAGACGAGAAGCTCCCACAATGTAAAGCCGCGCCGAACCATGATGCTGCCTCCGCAAATAACGGGAATGAATGGAACACGGAGAACGCTCCAAAATTGGGATAGCCGAGTTGTCTGAGCGTTATACAGCGCGGCAAGCCCTGGGCTTCACCCCAGGGCCGCTTGAGCGAACCTATCGGAGGATGGCGACGGTTCAGATCGCTTCCTTCAGCACGTCGAGGCGGTGGCTGACCTGCTCCAGCACGTCCGCGGCGATGCGCTCGGGGTTGTACCCTGCGGGCAGACGCACCAGCGGCTTGCCGTACTGATCGCACCAGCGGGTCACATCGTCCACGTGCTGATGGCCGGCGAGCTTGATGAGGATCATCACCAGCCGCGTGTCCGCGCGCCGGATCGGCGCCTCCAGCGGCGCGCTGCTGGTGTGCTCCGGGACCGAGACCCATTCAAGCTCGCCCAGGCCGAAGGCTTCCTCGATGCGGCGGCGGGACTCCTCCCGCGGCTCGCCGCCCACCAGCACCACGCGCGAGCCTTCCAGCATCGCGCGGACGCGCTCCACGTCGGCGCTGTATTCCCGCATCGCCGGGGCCGAATCCGCTTCGGGCTCCACGCGCGGCCGCAGGGCCGCCGCGGCGAGGGAGTGAGCCGCGAGATCCGGGTGCTCACGCAGCGAAGCGAGGCGCGAGCGCACACGGTCGTCCTGGCCCGGCACGCCGAGCGTGGCGAGCTCTTCCAGCGCCAGCTCGATCCGCTCCCAGTCGTAGGGCTCTTCCTCGGGCTGGGCTCCGCTCGAAATTTTGCGTGCATGGAAGGCGAGCTTGTTGAGCAGACTGGTGACGCGCTTCGATTCCTTCTCGGCGTTGTCCAGCGCTCGCTCCATCGCCGCGAGGCGCTCGGCAAGGTTCGCCCAATCGTGCGGGTCGGCGCCGTCGTCGAGCCGCATGAACCGCGGCAGGTAGACGCTCTCGTACTTCGTGGCGTGCGTCAGATAGATGAACGCCTGGTCCTGGTCGATGTCGGGCGAGGTCAGCCACGTGGTGCTGAGCACGATGCGCAGCGCCGACTGCGCCTCGGCCATGAGCTGCAGCGAGGCGCGGCGGAGCGGGTGCTCCGGCGGCACGCGCAGCAGAATGCGCGCGGCTTTGGCGAGATTGGCATAACAGGAGCGGATCGTGTCCAGCACCGCGGGGGCCGGCTGCTCGCGCCCGGGGAAGACCATCCACAGGAAGCAGTCGGGCAGGTGCTTGCGCTGCTCCAGAAGCTCGGCGATCTGGCGTGTGGCCGATTCGATGTCGGCCTCGTCCTGTGCCGCGACTTTGCGGATCGCGGCCTCGCAGGTGCGCACCTTCAGCTCGCACCGTTCGGCGATGAGCTTGAGATCCGGCAGCGACGAGCGCTCTTCGGAGCGGCCCTGCGACTGCTCGAAGACGGCCTTGCGAGCCGCGGCGATGTCGGCGCTGGTCCCCGGAACCTTGATCTGCATCACCTGGTCGCCGAGCTTCAGCGGCACGAAAGCGGTGGGGGCGGGTCGTGCCTGTGGTGAAGCGGCGGACGATGCCGCGGCCGCCTCTGTGTCCGTTTGCGATCCGGATGGCTGCGTGCGAGAAGAAGTCTCCTGCTTTTCCTGAGGCGCCTGCGTGCCGACCTCGCGCGCCAACGAGCCAATCCAATCCGCGATTACAGCGATGCTCGATGCTGTTTCAGGATGATGAGTGAGCCAGCTCCGCAGCACTCCTTCCAGCGCCTTGGCAAGTTCAGCGGGTGTTCTTTCATTCATGGCAAAACTCCGTGCATGCCATCACGGCCCCGCGCCTAAAGAGACGCGGAGCGTGGCCGCTGCTTCTGAAGTGTGAGTGCAGATCGTGACGACGCGAGAACGTCGTCGGGCGGCTCGGTCTGTGCTTTCCGATCAGTCCGCCGCGAAGTTCCCTGTCAACATCGGCCTGGGTATTCCGCCCGCCGGTCCCCGCGATTCCCGGCAACGCCTCTGGCTTTCTTCGTTGCCTGCGGGCTTCAACATTCCTGGTTCGCTTACTCGTCTGGGTCAGTATCGATTCAAACCGGACTTCTTGATCGGTCCGGCGTAGCCGCGGCGGCCGCGATCGTGCCCGCCTTGCACCAATACCCATTACAACGTTTCGCACGTCCCCTTCATCGGCCAGATTCATTCGGTTCAATCGCCCCGGTGCTTTCGCCGGGGGCTTTGCCGGGAGTATTCCGGTCGGTTCATTCAAGCGCCTGCCCTCCTTGGGTGTGGTCGCCCATCCTCGTTATACGCCGCTCTGCGCTGTGCGCGCGATGAAAAAGCGGGCCCGAAGGCCCGCTTGATGGTGCTAACGCTTGAACCGGCTGGGGTTGCTTACACGCCCACGCCCTTGCGGCTTTCGTTGAGCAGCCGCCGCAGCACGGTCTGCAGCACGCCGCCGTTGCGGTAGTACTCAACCTCAACGGGGGTGTCGATGCGGCAGCGGGTGGTGAACTCCACCTTCTTGCCGTCGGCCTTGGTGGCGACGACCTTCACCTCGCAGCGCGGCTCGAGCGGGTCGGGCAGCTCGATGTCGAAGGTCTCGGTGCCGTCCAGGCCCAGGCTCGCCGCGTTCTGCCCCTCCATGAAGCACAGCGGCAGCACACCCATGCCGACGAGGTTGCTGCGGTGGATGCGCTCGAAGCTCTCGCTGATGACGGCGCGGCAGCCCAGCAGCAGCGTGCCCTTCGCCGCCCAGTCGCGGCTGGAGCCCATGCCGTAGTCCTTGCCCGCCAGCACTACCAGCGGCGTCCCCTCGTTCTTGTAGTTCACCGCGGCGTTGTAGATGTAGTCGATCTTTCCGCCCCCGGCCTTGGACATGTCGCGCGTCCAGCCGCCCTCCATGACCTTGCCCGTGGCGGGGTCCACGGCGAGCTTGTTCTTGACGCGCACGTTGGCGAAGGTGCCGCGGGTCATCACCCGGTCGTTGCCGCGCCGGCTGCCGTAGCTGTTGAACATGCTCTTGGGCACGCCCAGGCTCTTGAGGTACTCGCCCGCCGGGCTCTTCTCCGCGATGTCGCCCGCGGGGGAGATGTGGTCGGTCGTGACCGAGTCGCCGACGTAGACCAGGCACTTCGCGCCCTTGATGGGCTTGATCGGCTCGGGCCGCTCGCCCATGCCCTCGAAGTAGGGCGGGTGCTGGATGTAGGTGCTGGCGGGGTTCCATGCGTACAGATCGCTCTGGCTCACGGGCACCGCGTTCCACGTCGGGTTGCCGGTGAAGACGTTGGCGTACTGGGCGCGGAACTGCTCGGGCGTCACGGCCTGGGCCTTGACCGCCTGCACCTCCGCGTGCGTGGGCCAGATGTCCTTCAGATACACCGGCTTGCCGTCCTTGCCCGTGCCCAGCGGCTCGGTGGCAAGGTCGATGCTCATGTTGCCCGCGATGGCGTAGGCCACCACAAGCGGCGGGCTGGCGAGGTAGTTGGCACGCACCAGCGGGTGGACGCGCCCCTCGAAGTTGCGGTTGCCGCTGAGCACGCTCGCCACCACGAGGTCGCCGGACTTGATCGCCGCCTCGATCTCATCGGGCAGCGGGCCGCTGTTGCCGATGCACGTCGTGCAGCCGTAGCCCACGGTGTTGAAGCCCAGGGCGTCCAGGTCCTCGGTCAGCCCCGCTTTGTTGTAGTACTCGGTGACCACCTTGGAGCCCGGCGCCAGGCTCGTCTTCACCCAGGGCTTGCTGGTGAGCCCCAGAGCACGGGCCTTGCGCGCCACCAGCCCCGCGGCGATCATCACGTCCGGGTTGCTGGTGTTCGTGCAGCTCGTGATCGCGGCGATCACCACGTCGCCGTGGTGCAGCTTGAAGGTCTTGCCCTCGCGCGTGACGGGCACACCCGTCACGCCGGGGTCGGTCCCCGCGGGGACGCTCGTGTTCACCGCGGCGCCGGCGGTGCTGCCCCCCTCCGTGGCCCAGCGGCCGACGTTCACCGACTCCGGCGGCACGGCCTTGCCGAAGCTGTCGGCCAGCTCCTTGCACCACGCGGCCTTCACGTCGCGCAGGTTCACGCGGTCCTGCGGACGCCGCGGACCCGCCAGCGAGGGCTGCACGGTGGAGAGGTCCAGCTCGATGAGGTCGGTGAACTCCGGCTCGGGCGTGCCGGGCTGCCAGAACAGGCCGTTGGCCTTGCAGTACTTCTCGACCAGGTCCACCAGCCCCTCGTCGCGCCCGGTGAAGCGCAGGTAGTCGAGGGTGACCTGGTCCACGGGGAAGAAGCCGATGGTGGCCCCGTACTCGGGGGCCATGTTGGCGATGGTGGCGCGGTCGGGGACGGAGAGCGCCGCGAGGCCGTCGCCGCAGAACTCGACGAACTTGTCCACCACGCCGCGCTTGCGGAGCATCTGCGTCACCGTCAGCACGAGGTCGGTGGCGGTGGCGCCCTCGGGCAGCTTGCCCTTGAGGCGGAAGCCGATGACGTCGGGGGTGAGCATGTAGATGGGCTGGCCGAGCATCACGGCCTCGGCCTCGATGCCGCCCACGCCCCAGCCCACCACGCCCAGGCCGTTGACCATCGTGGTGTGGCTGTCGGTGCCGACGCAGGAGTCGGGATAGGCGACCATCTCGCCGTCGATCTCACGCGACCACACGGCTCGGGCCAGGTACTCCAGGTTCACCTGGTGCACGATGCCCGTGGCCGGGGGCACGACGCGGAAGTTGCTGAGGCTCTGCTGGCCCCACTTGAGGAACTCGTAGCGCTCGCCGTTGCGCTCAAACTCCTTCTGCGCATTGATGGTCAGGGCCAGGCGGCTGCCGTAGGCGTCCACCTGCACGCTGTGGTCGATGACCAGGTCGCAGGGCACCAGCGGGTTGATCGCCGCGGGATCGCCGCCGAGCTTTTTCATCGCGTCGCGCATCGCGGCGAGGTCCACGACGCAGGGAACGCCGGTGAAGTCCTGCAGCACGACGCGCCCGGGCATGAAGGGCAGCTCCTCCTTCACCGGGCTCTTCGCGTTCCAGTTCGCCAGCCCCGCCACGTCGTCGGCGGTCACCACGAACCCGTCCAGGTTCCGCAGCATCGCCTCCAGCAGCACCTTGATCGAGAAGGGCAGCTTGTCCACGTGCCCGACGTTCTGCCGCTTCAGGGCGTTGAGGTCGTAGTACGTGAAGGTCCCGGCTTTGGTGGAAAGGGTCGCGCGGCTGTTGAACGGGTCAGGGCGTGGCATGCGTGGCTCCGTGGAGGTCCGGCCCCGTCCGGGCCGGTGTACCCCCAACTATCGCCCCCTGCGGGCGCTGAATCCAATCCCAATCCACCCGGGGCAGGCGATAACCTGTACCGTCGCATTGCCCAGTACGATGCCGTGTGAACGACGCACTGGTGCAGCTTGCCATCGTCACCAAGGTACTTTCGTGGGTCCACGAAAAAACCCGCGGGCGAGCCGCGGGTCTTTGGAGTTCGCTTGCGTTGTGCGGGGATTCAGGCCTTGGCGGTCTCGGTCCGCATCCACGCGGGCTGGGGGGCCTGCTCGTCGAGGGGCTTCACGTGGACCTTGCGGCCGCGGAAGATCACCTTGCCCTCGGCGACGGAGTAGAGGGTGTCGTCGGACCCGCGGCGGACGTTGAAGCCCGGCAGGAAGGGGGTGCCGACCTGGCGCACGATGATGGAGCCGGCCTTGGCGACCTGCCCGCCGTAGAGCTTGATCCCGCGATACTGCGGATTGCTGTCGCGCCCGTTCTTGGTCGAACCCTGGCCCTTTTTGTGTGCCATGACGAAAAACCTCGTGCAATCCGGGGCGTGACCCCGGGGTGATCGTGGAATGGGGAGGGGAAGCGTAGACCGCCGCCGGGCGGTGGTCCAGCGGGTCGGGAGGGGCTCCCGCCCCGTCCGAAGGGTCTAAGGCGCTGCCGGTCGGCCGGTTAGCGCATCACCCAGCGCTTCTCGATCAGCTCGAAGGGGGTGGCCCCGGGGGTGCGGACCTCGCCGGTGGGCTGGTAGCGGAGCATCAGGGTCTTGCGGAGGGTGACCTTGACCATCTTGCCGGTCTTGGCGTCCCGCTGCTCGACGGTCTTGGTCTCGCCGCTGAAGCCCATGGCGTAGACCTCAAGCTGGCTGAAGCGGAGGGTGGTGGCGGGGAAGACCACCAGACCTTCCTTGGCGTTGCCCTCGCCCTGGAGGAGCATGCCGACGATGCTGATCTGGTCCTGGATGAGCTTGTTGTCGAGGCGGTCGAGGATGGCCTTGGTGACCGCCGCGGGAACGTCACGCCCGGACCGGACGACCTCGCCCTTGTCGTTGCACAGCTCGAAGGACGGGGTGAAGAGCATGTCCTTGCCGGTGGTGTTGGTGACGGTGTAGGTGAGGTAGAAGTAGCCCTTGGGGCCGGTGCCGTCGTCCACGCTGGCGTAGCGCAGGGGGCCGGGCTCGATGGTCAGCTCCCACTTGCGCGGGATGGGGTCAGGCTCCGGGCCCATGCCGACGGAAACGCCCAAGCCCACGAGTCCGACGAGCGCAACAACCATCGCCGTGAGAACTTGGAGAAGCGAACGCCGCGCGATGGGGGTGTGCATGGTCTGTCCCTTCAAAGTCTGCCGCCGGGGGCGGGCCGACCAGTCTAATGGCGGATTCTTGCCCGTCAAACCCGACGTACCGTTGCGCACGGTGAGCGTTTCGGTTCCAACTCCCGCCCCGACCAACCGGCCAAGCGTGGTCAGGATATCACCTGACCTGGCCCTGGCCGCCGCCTCTCGCCTGGTTTCCCAGGCAAACAGCGACATCGAAGCCGCCGCGCGCCGGCTGGTGGCGACGGCCCCCTCCCACGGCATCGACCTGTCCCTCATCTGGGCCACCCTGGAGACCCAGGGGGCCAAGAAGCGGGTCCGGCAGGCGTGCCTGGCCGTCCCCGGAGCGGGGCGTACGGCGATGCTCTTCATCAGCGAACCGGCACCCGGCGGCGACCCCGGCGGGCCTCGACAGGCATTGGCAGAGCGCGCGGCGGTCCTTGAGGCCGCGTGCGAGCACCTCGGCAAGGAGCGAAGCGGGCGGGTCCAGATCGCCCAGGCTCTTCCCGAGCCGGGCGAAGAGTGGTTCGTCGAGGCGCTTGTGAGCGCGGGGTTCATCAACGTCGGGCACCTGGCGTACCTGCGCCGGCCCGCGGGCCCGACGCCCCAGGTTCCCTCCGGACCGCTTCCGGAGGGGATCACGCTGCGGCGGGTGTCGGAGCTGCCCAAGACCCGCGTCGATGCGACGCTCGTGCAGGCGATGGAGCGCTCCTACGTGGACACCCTCGACTGCCCCGAGCTGTGCGGGCTGCGCGCCACCAAGGACATCCTGGCCTCGCACCGCGAAACGGGGAACTACGACCCCATGCTGTGGTGGGTGGTGTACAGGGACGCCGAGCCCCATGGCTGCGCGTTCTTCAGCGCCGTGCCGGACGCCAAGTCTTCGGAGCTGGTGTACCTGGGACTTTCCCCCCAGGTGCGGGGCATGGGCTTGGGCAAGCGGCTGCTGGCGATGGGGCTGGAGGAGATGCGCGCGCGGCACGCATCATGGCCGATGACCCTCGCCGTGGATCGGCGCAACACCGTCGCGCTGCGCCTGTACGAGTCGTTCGGGTTCGCCAGCTTCGGGGAGCGGATCGCGTTCGTGAAGCCGGTGAGAGAACTTGCGCGTTGAGCGCCCGTTCACGCGCAGTTTGCTCACGTCTTACCCACAGCGATTTCTCCACGCGCGTGTGTAAGTTTTTGTTCACTTCCCTAAGTCGTTGCGGCGCACATGCCAGATGGCGACAGGCCGCCGCGCGGCGCGTGTTGATGAGCGATTCAGCCGTTGCTCGACGCCGACTGATCGCGTACCTTCCGCCCCACTTCCGCACCGCGACCGGCACGGCGCGGGCGGGAGGTTCTCCGGGCCACGGATTGGCCCACGTTCCGACGCAAGACCGACTTTGGTCGAGCCCCGCATGAAGGGGAAAGACCCTCCCGCGATCCGCGGGCCGGTGTCACTGCGCCGCGACGTTTCGTGAAGGATTCTCCATCGTTCATGGCCCCGTCGGGCGTTCAGCCCGCCCTGTCAGGATGGACAGCAGGGCGGGAGGGTCTTCCTTCGCGCATACGCGAGGGGCGGCCCACCGGCGGAGCGCCGGGGGTTTGCGGTCCGTTGAGAGGAAAGCTCGTGGAGACGGGCATGACCACCAAGACTCGGGCAGAAGCAGTCAGCACCAAGCAGGAGATCGGCAGGGCCCGCCACGCCCAAGGCAGCGATCGGCTTGAGAACGATCGGCTTGAGCAGGTGTGGAAGCGGCTGGAGATGGACCTTGGCCACGAGAAGATCGAACGCTACTTCTCCGGCCAGACGCTCCTTTCGTTGAAGAACAACCGGCTGGAGGTCACGGTCGCCTCCGGCCTGTCCGCGCGGATGCTCAGCACGCAGTTCGGCGAGAGCCTGCGGCGCGCCGCGGCGGAGGCGGAGGGTGACGGCGACGTGCAGGTCGCCTTCCAGGTGGACCGCTCGGCTTTCGACACCAAGCCGGCGCCCGCGCCGGTCGTGAAGCCTCAGACGCGCCACCGCATCCCGCCCAAGCCGCTGGCGCGGTACCGCTTCGAGAACTTCATCGTCGGGGCGTCGAACAAGCTCGCCTACGCCGCGGCCGTGCGCACGGCGGAGGAGGAAGGTCCCGCCGCGCCGCTGTTCATCCACGGCACCTGCGGTCTGGGCAAGACGCACCTGCTCAACGCGATCGCGGCGCGCTTCGCGGAGCGGCGGCCCGGCGCGAATGTGAAGTACACCACCGCGGAGGCCTTCACCAACGAGTTCATCGCCGCGGTGCGCACCTCCAAGGTCGATGCGTTCCGCAAGACCTACCGCAAGGTGGACCTGCTGTGCATCGACGACGTGCACTTCCTCTCCAGTAAGGAGCAGACGCAGCTCGAGCTGCTTTACACGCTCGACTGCATCGGCATGGACGGGGCGCGGCTGGTGCTGGCCAGCGACGAGCACCCGCGCGAGATCCGCAAGGTGAGCGACAAGCTCATCTCCCGCTTCATGGCCGGGGCGGTGGTGAAGATCGAGACGCCGGACGAGGAGCTGCGGCCGCGCCTGCTGCGCCACCTGGCCGAGGCGCGGGGCCTGCGCCTGGACGAGGCGGCTCTCAAGCTGCTGTGCGAGCGGAGCATCCGCTCCATCGGCTCGCTGGGCGGCTTCGGCGGCTCGGTGCGCGAGCTGGAAGGGATGCTCGTGCAGGTCGAGGCGGTGCACCGGCTCTTCCCCGAGAGCAACGGTGGGGACGTGATCGGCGTGGGGCTGGTCCGCCGGGCGCTGGGCCTGACGTCGGAGGAGACGCGCGACAGCGGCCCCGCGCCGGCGCTGCGGCCGCGTCGTCCGATCGCGGCGTCCACGATCGTGGCGGAGGTCTGCCGCGCGCTGGCCGTGGACATCTCCGACTTCATGGGCAAGGGGCGGCACCCGCGGGTGGTGCTGGCGCGGTCGGTGACGAGCTTCATCTGCCGCAAGCTCACGACGCTGAGCTTCCCGGAGATCGCGCGAGCGATGGGCCGCGGCAACCATTCGACGGTCATCACCGCGCACCGGCGCGTGGAGCGCGACCTGCCGAAAAAGGACACTCTTTCGGCGGACCTGGCGCCCAACCACGCCGGCTGCACCCTGATGGAGCTGATCGACTCCCTCAGCCGGCAGATCGTGCGCAACGCCTCGGGCCTGTAAGGGCCGGTGGCGGGAGCACGGCCAGCACCTCCCCCGCGGGTTGCCGCGGGGGAGGTGCGCCGGCTGGTCCTACGCTTGCGGCATGTCCGCCATTGAAATCCCGCTGTCACGGCCCGACATCTCCGAGCTGGAAGAGCAGCTTGTCCTGAGCGTGCTGCGCTCCGGGCGATTGGCCCTGGGCCCGGTCACCGAGCAGTTTGAGACGTTGGTGGCGACGCGTGCCGACTGCCAGTACGGCGTGGCGGTCTCCTCGGGGACGTGCGGCCTGCATCTTGCGTTGCTCGCGCTGAACATCCGGCCCGGTGACGAGATCATCACGACGCCCTTCTCCTTCATCGCGTCGTCGAACGTCATCCTGATGTGCGGGGCCAAGCCGGTCTTCGTGGACATCTGCCCCAAGAGCCTGAACATGGACCCGCGCGCGGTGGAGGCGGCGATCACGCCCCGCACCCGCGCCATCCTCGCGGTGGAGACCTTCGGCAACCCGATGCACATGGACGCCTACGCGGCGATCGCGGCGCGCCACGAGATTCCGTTGATCGAGGACTGCTGCGAAGCGCTGGGCGCGACCCACAAGGGCCGCCCGGCGGGCCACTTCGGGCGCGTCGGCGTCTTCGGCTTCTACCCCAACAAGCAGATCACCACCGGCGAGGGCGGCATGATCGTCACCGACGACCAGCGCCTCGCGGAGATGTGCCGCTCGCTGCGCAATCAGGGGCGCGCGCTGGGCTTCCGTCAGGACGGCCCCGGCACCAAGGGCTCGTGGCTGCAGCACGAGCGCCTCGGGTACAACTACCGGATGAGCGAGGTCAACGCCGCGATCGGCGTGGCGCAGATGCGCCGCCTCGACGAGATCATCAAGAAGCGTCAGAACGTCGCGCAGATGTACCTGGACCGCCTCGGCGGGCACTCGCACCTGATCCTGCCCACGGTGGACCCGGCGTCGGAGATGAGCTGGTTCGTGTACGTCGTGCGGCTCGATCCGAGCTACACGGGCGAGGAGCGCGACCGGATCATCCGCGGCCTGCGCGCCAACGACATCGGGGCCAGCGACTACTTCCCCTGCATCCACCTCCAGCCCTTCTACCGGGAGCGGTTCGGCTTCCGCCCCGGCATGTTCCCCATCGCGGAATCGGTGTCGCAGCGCACGATCGCGCTGCCCTTCTTCAACGACATGACCGCGAGGGAGGTGGACGCCGTGGCCTCCACGCTGGAGCTGCTCATCAAGAAGGAGAACCTGTCCCGGGCGTGAACCGGGACAGGCTCTACGCCGCGCGCGTGCCGAGGACGAAGTTCTTGGTGATGTCGCTGTAGGTGAGCACGGCGAAGCCCTCGGAGTCCTCGATGCTGGTGCCCGAGATGCCCCAGGGGTTGCGCACCACGTACTGGCCCGCGCCGTTCACCATCGTGGCGGAGACCAGCGTGTAGGCGTGGTTGCCCACCAGGCTCGGCGGGTTCACCGTCGTCGCCAGCGTCACCGCCAGGCCGCTGCTCAGGCTCAATGACACGATGCTGTAGAAGGAGCTCTCGTTGGCGCCGATCCAGAAGTCCACCCACGTCACGCCCAGCGCCTGGTACGCCTCGCTCATCCAGCCCGCGGCAATGGACGCGTAGGTATTCGATCCGTCGCGGAACCAGGCGAAGGCCTTCTCCATGACCGGCGCCCACACCGCGCCCGTCTCGCCCGGCTGCGCGTAGCCGTACCCGCCGTAAGGCCCCGCGGGCACCTGGTTCGACACGCGCACGTACACCGGTATGCCGTCCTTGTAATAGCGCACCGCGTAGGTGCCGTCGCCCAGGTCCACAACGGCGTTGAGCAGCACGTCCGGGCTGAACTCCGCGAACGCAGCGAGCGAGGCCACGAAGTAGCAGTCCCCAACGCCGCCCTGGTTCACGTCCTTCATCCGCGGCTCACCGACGAAGAGCGGCCCCGTCAGGGTCCGCAGCGCGCCGGAGTCGGAGGGGTTGGGCAGGCTGTCGCCCAGCGCCTTGCTCACCCCGCCCGCGTAGGACCAGACGTAGTGAACGACGCCCAGACCGCTGAAGCTGTCGGCGCCGTCCAGCCACACACGGACGTTCTTCCCTTCGCTGCTCACCTTCGTAAAAGCGTCGTTGATGCCCACGATGGTGGTGGAGACCGTGACCGTGCCGCCGATGGTGATGGTCGAGTTGCCCGCGCGGTCGTAGACGAAGAGCGAGGCGGGCGAGGAGATCGAGCCCAGGGGCGTGTCCCCGGCCATGAGCGTCAGAAGGCCGTTGTTCTCGGAGACGGTCAGCGACTCGCCCTGGCCGGTGATGGTGACCACCAGCTCCGTGCCGTGGCGCATCTGCACCGTCATGCCGGGGGTAAGGTCCGGGTCGGAGACCGGCGCGGCCATCGCCGTCGTCTGCCAGGCGACGCCGGGGGCGCTGGTCGTGACGGCGTTGCTCGCAATGACGCGGTAGTAGTAGTCGGTGTTGGGCGTGAGCCCTTCGTCCGTGTACTCGCGCGCGAAGCGGTCAAGCTGCGCCAGGGTCTGGAAGGGGCCCTGGGGGTTTGTGCCGCGCATGACGGTGTAGGTCGTCGTCGCCGGGTCCAGGCCCGTCCAGGAGACCTGCATCGAGGTCGTGCCCGCCAGCAGCGTGACCTCCGGCGTGCGCAGCGGCACCGTCACTCCCGCGGCGGTCGAGACGAGGGAGGCGTTGAGCGGCCCCATCGCCATGACGCGGTAGTAGTACACCGCGCCGGGATCGGCGGAGGTGTCGAGGTAGGAGGTCGTCGATCCGCCGCTCACCTGCGCGTGGATCTCGTATGAGCCGCCGTTGACAGAGCGCAGCACCAGGAAGCCGGTGTTGGCGGGCTCGGTGTCCACCCACGTGACGCGCACGCCGTCGGGCTGTGCAATGGCGGTGACGCCCGTGGGCGTCGCCATCGGCGTCAGCACCTGGACGCGCTGGGAGGATGCGGAGGTGCCGGCGTTGTTGAACGCCCGCACTTCATATTGGTACAGGGTGTTGCCCTGCACCGCGGTCTGAAGGCTGAGCTGGTTGGGGGAGGCGATGCTGGCGATGGGGGTCATCGCGCCGCCGTCCACCGATCGAAGGATCTGATAGCCGCTCGCCCGCGCGGCGGCCTGCCAGTTCAGGGTGACGACGCCGGGGGAGGCGATCACCGCCGTGAGCCCCTGAGGGACGGCGGGAATCTGGGCCACGTCCACCCCTGACAGCAGCGTGCGGCTTTCCAGGTGTTCAAAGGGGGTGGCCGACCACCCGCGCCAGAACGCGCGCCCGCTGACCATCAACAACGCGTGAGCCGCTCGCATGGTCTGTTTCACTGGGAGTTCCTCCGCACCCCCAAGTCTGCGATTCCGACCCCCCGCCGGGCCATGAAAACACCCCGTCCAACCCCCGTCCAGAGCCCGTTCTGTGCTGCGCAGCCCACCCAGACGCGCCAGGCCCCTTGCCCCAGGCCCCCCGCCCGCCAATACTTCCGGCCCTGCCCATCCCGGGCCGGGTCAGCTTTTGAGGTGTGGCGATGCCTTACGTCTGTGCACTGACCGGTAAGAAGACCTCCCGCGGCATGAAGCGCGCCTGGCGTGGTCAGGCCATCTCCAAGGGCGGCTTCGGCCTCAAGCCCACGGGCATCACCCGTCGCACCTTCAAGCCGAACCTTCAGACCCTGACCGCCCTCATCGACGGCGTGCCGAAGCGGGTCAAGGTTTCCACCAAGGCCATCCGCACCGGCCTGGTGGTCAAGCCCCTCAAGCGCAAGTACGGGTACACCCGTCAGCAGAAGGCCGCCGCCGCGGGCCAGTGAGCCCAGGGTGAGCCAAAGCGAACGACAGCAACACAAGGCGGCCTCCGCGGCCGCCTTTTTCTTTTTGCCCCCCCATCCAGGATGGGCTCAAGCCCGCATAACCCCTCGCCGAAAGGGAGTTTGCCGGGCTGAGACGCCCGCTCACCGGCCCTCTAAACTCACAACGACATGAAGAAGTGCGACCAGTGCGACAACGAGGCGACCGTCCACGAGGTCACCGTCCGCAACGGGGTCAAGATCGAGCGGCATCTCTGCGAGGCCTGCGCCGCTTCCCAGGGGATCGCCACCCAGCCCGTCAGCCCGCTCAACGAGCTCATCAAGCACTACGTCCTCTCTCACGGCCTGACGCCCACCGCGCCCATCGCCGGGCGCATCACGGCGTGCCCCACCTGCCGCACGACCTTCAACGAGTTCCGTCAGCACGGGCTGCTCGGCTGTCCGGACTGCTACCGCGCGTTCGAGGCTCAGCTCGGGCCGCTGCTGGAGCGTGCGCACGACGGCGGCCTGAAGCACGTGGGCAAGGTGCCGCGCCGGCTCTGCGGCGGGACGGGGGCGCCGCCTGCCCCGCGTCCGCCCGCGGTGACGCTCGACGACCGCGAGGAGCGGCTGCGGCGTATTCGTCGCCAGCTGCAGAGCGCCATTGCTGCGGAGAAGTACGAGGAAGCGGCGAGGCTCCGTGACGAGCTGAAGAAGATCAGCGACTCCGGCCCCGGGAGCGCCTGACCATGACCGGGCCTTATTACGATCCCAAGCGGCCAATCCCCGCCTTTGAAGCCTCCACCGAGTGGCTGCGCGGCGAAGGCGAAAGCTCCGACGTGGTGCTCTCCTCGCGCGTGCGCCTGGCGCGCAATCTCGCGGGCGCGCCCTTCGCGGCGAAGGCGAGCAAGCAGAACCGCCTCGCCACGCTCGAGGCGTGCCGCGCTCAGATTCTCCGCTCTTCAATCGCCGAGCGCATCGTGTGGGTGGACCTGCACGAGACGCCGCCGCTGGACCGCTCGCTGCTGGTCGAGCGTCACCTGATTTCGAAACAGCACAGCAAGGGCAAGCCGGGCAGCGGCTCGCCCAACGACGATCCCCGCGCCGTCGCCATCTCCATCCCCGACGAGCGGCTCGCGATCATGGTCAACGAGGAGGATCACCTGCGCATCCAGGGGATCCGCTCGGGCCTGGCGCTCTCCGCCGCGTGGCGCGACGTGGATCAGGTGGATGACAAGCTGGAGGCGGGGCTGGACTACGCCTTCTCGCCGCGCTTCGGGTATCTCACCGCGTGCCCGACGAACGTGGGCACGGGATTGCGCATGAGCGTCATGCTCCATCTGCCCGGCCTGCGCCTCACCGGCGAGATCGACAAGGTGAAGCGCGCGGCGGAGGGCATGAACCTTGCCGTCCGCGGCTTCTACGGCGAGGGCTCCGACGCCGTGGGCGATCTTTTCCAACTCTCCAACCAGACCACGCTGGGCAAGACGGAGGCGAAGATCCTCCACGACCTGGAGAACCAGATCATCCCGCGCGTGGTGGAGTATGAGCGCGAGTCGCGTCGGGACCTGCTCACCAAGCGCCGCAACGTGATCGAGGACGCGGTGTGGCGAGCGTGGGGCCTGCTGACCACCGCGCGACTGCTGACGACCGAGGAGGCGATGCAGGCCCTCAGCCTGGTGCGCCTGGGCTGCCTGCTCGAGATCCTCAAGCAGGCGGATCAGAAGCTCATCAACCAGCTCATGCTGCTCGTGCAACCCGCGCACCTGCAGCGGGTTCTGGGACGTGAGCTGGACCAGGACCACCGCCGCTTCGCCCGCGCCTCACTCGTCCGGGGCAGGCTGGACCCCAAGTCTCTTTAGGTGTCCGTTCGCAACATTAAATCGACTTCTTATGAATTGTGATTGATGGCCTTGCAAGGCCCCGAAACAACCTTGTAATCTCCGGATGGTCGGGGTCTCAGGGGGTGCCTATGAGCCATCGCTGGTCCGTCGCGTTGATCGCGTCCGCGGCTGCGCTGTGCGCTTCGTCCGCCCAATCACAACCTGCGAACTGCCAGTGCGGCTCACCCGCCGGCGCTCCGTGCGTGGGCACGGCGTGTCTGCTGGCCTGTTACAACTGCTGCAACGGCGGCTGCACGCAGATGCAATGCTGTCAGGACTGGTGCGACACCCGCGGTCTGACCTGCCACGACACCCCGCCCGTGAGAGAAAACTGATGAGCACGCGGCATCACAAGCTGCTCCTGGGAATCGGCGCCGCGTGCATCGTCGTGACATCCGCGATCGCCGCGCTGCGCTGGAGCGCGCAGCCCGAACCATCGCAAGCCGCGGCTATGCCTGCGCAGGCTACGGCCCGTGCGAAGGAGGCTTCGCTTCCTTCCTCCCCGGATCATTCGCTATCGCCGCAGGATTCGGCGCACATGCACGAGCTGCATCAGATCATCGGCGAGAAGCCGGAGCTGACCGAGGACGATGCGGGCCGCATCATTGAGATTTACATTCAAAGCGACGAGCTGGCCGTGCAGCGCGCGGCGCTGGTCGTCGCGGGCAACCGGCTTCATTATGCGAAGAAGATGCCGGAGTCTTCGCGGCGCGACCTGGAGCAGTTCATCATCAACGCGTTCGGCTCCCCCAATTGGCGCATCCGCCGGTGCGCCGTGGCCTCCATCGACGGCTCGCCCTTCGCCGCACGGAATGAGGTGCAAGCGTGGTTCGCGAAACTCGCCAACGATCCGCAGCCGGAGGTCGCGGCCCGCGTTCGCCTGATCCTCGATCGCGTCGACGCGCCCTGACGATCGTCGAACTGCTCGTCGGCCTCTGCATCGTTTCCGTGCTGCTCGCTCTGCTTGCGCCTTCGCTCTCGAGCGCACGCCACCGCGGGCGGCTGACTTCCTGCGCCGCCAACCTCCGCGCGCTCTTCGCGGCGACCGAGCAATACCGATCCGCCAACGCCGGCCTGCTGCCGCTCTGCGACAGCCCGACCGTCATCATGGGCTCCTGCACGCCCGCTCGGGTTCGTGCGCCATTTGAAGCGATCGCCCCATACCTGGACGTTCCGCTGCCGCCGTTCTCAGAGGACAACACCGCGATGCGCTGGCCGCCGCGGAAGACAGAAGTTTCTATCGCGGCCATTGAACGCCGCGCGCCCTTCGCCTGCCCCGCGGACAACGTCTACAGCCCGCGCCTGGGGTTTGGGTACGACTTCGTCGCCTCCGCCGAGATGCTCAACATGCTGACCAATGCGGGCATGCGCCAGGGACAGCTTGACGTCAGCCGTCGCCTCGACGGCCAGGACCGCTACGGCGGGCGCGTCGCCGTGTGGGGAGACCTGCACATAGACGCCCACGCGCCCGTCGCGCCCGCGGCTCTCATGGGCAGGCAGGTCATCTGCTCCGACGGCGGCGTCGTGTGGAGCGGCGCCGAACGGCGATACTCCGTCGTGCCTTGAGCGATTGTTCAAGCGCCTTGAGCGATCGCTCAAACGCGCCTCTGGTACGCTCCGCGCATGTCCCTCGCCCGGTTCCAATGGCCGCCCAACCCGCTGCCGGAGGAGGAACTCGGCCCGCCCTCGACACCGGGGTATTGGAAGACGCCGCCGCGGATCGAGCCCGATCACAGCGCGAGCCCGCCGACGCCCGCGCCTGCAGCGCCTGCACCTCAGACTCTTGATGTCGCTCCGTCACCCTTTCGGTACATCGAGACGGTGTTCCTGGGGCTCACGCGCCCGACCTTCGCCGAGCGTGCCGCGGACGCGGGCTGGAGGCCCGACGATCCGGGGATGTACTGCTCGCGCTGTGCGCACACGGTGGGGCCGCATGAGGCGGACGGGGCGGGGTGTTCCCGCTGCCGCGGGGTCAAGCTGCCTTGGGCCCGCGCGACAAGGCTCGGCCCCTACACGGGCCTGCTCCGCGAGGCGATCCACGAGGTGAAGTTCTCCGCCTGGCGACGGCTGGGGACGGATTTGGGCACCCTGCTGGGCCGTCAGCTCCGGCCGATGCTGCCCTGCCCGCCGCGCGAGGTGGTGGTTATCCCCGTGCCAAGCACCTTTCGCCGGCGGCTGATCCGGGGGATTGATCACACCGCGGCGATCGCGAAGGCAGCCTGCCGCGTGATCGGGGGTACGTACGCCCCCGCCCTCCGGCGTCGGCACCGCCCGCCGCAGGTGGGGCTGTCCAACACCGACCGACGGCGGAACGTGGCGGGGACGATGGCCCTGCGCGGCTATCCCCGCTTCGACGGCCTCACGCTGCTGGTCATCGACGACGTCCGCACCACCGGGGCCACGATGGGCGAGGCGTGCAAGGCTTTGCTGCGGGGCCTGAAGCGGCGGGGCCAGACCCCCGCTCAGGTGTGGGCGTGCACGCTGGCGGTGGTGGAGGAGGGGGAGCGGGCAGGGGAGAGGGTGTAAGGGTGACAGCCCGACAACGGGGCAGCAGGGCAGTGGGATACCTGGGCAATGGGGCAACGGGACCCGTTGGGCGGAGGGGGTCTTGGCAGCGTCGCGGCGGGGAGGTGGGCTCTGTGGGCGTGTTGGCGTAGAATCTAAGACCAGATTTTTCTAGGGCTTGCGCTGCTGGTCGCAAAAACCTTTCGTTTCCGATGCTTGACTGTCTTCGGGCGTAAGACCTAGACTGGCCCCCGCCGTTTGACGGATGGTTTCCACCGGCGAGAGCTGGACGGGATCACCGCCGAATGGCCTGATCTTTGAAAAGTGAACAGTTGGGTTCCGCACGAGAGTGTGAGTTCTCTGGCACGGCGATGCACGCCGATCCCTCTCCACCGAGGGCGCCAGGGGGCTGAAGATCAATCCGGTGTCCGCCCCGTACAAGGCGGATGACCGGGGTGGGTTCTCGGGTTCACAGCCGAGAACGGATTACTCTCGTGCAGACGTTCCCGTCGCCCTGAGCGCTTCAGGCGGCGGGAAAGAGAGTAATGCCTAATCCATCGGTTTAGCCACCGATGGCGGTGGCGTGGAAGTCTGGCCCTCCCCGGGGCCGGATGGAAGCGTCGTCGTAAGACCGGCCACCCGGAGCTGCGAGCGGCAACGCGAGCGGTGAGGGTGGTTCATCATGGTCAAAGCACTCCATTGAGTAACCAAAGCCCTCTGCTGAAAGGCGGAGGGGAACGGAAAATCAATTGAAGAGTTTGATCATGGCTCAGATTGAACGCTGGCGGCATGGCTAAAACATGCAAGTCGAACGTACCCGCAAGGGGAAGTGGCGAAAGGGTCAGTAACGCGATCGAACGTACCCTGAGGTGGGGGATAGGGCAGGGAAACTTGCCGTAATACCCCATGATCTCTCCGGAGCAAAGGTTTACCGCCTTGGGAGCGGCGATCGTCCTATCAGGTAGTTGGTGAGGTAATGGCTCACCAAGCCGAAGACGGGTAGCGGGCGTGAGAGCGTGGCCCGCCGCATCGGGACTGAGACACTGCCCGGACTCCTACGGGAGGCTGCAGTAACGAATCTTCCGCAATGGGCGAAAGCCTGACGGAGCAATGCCGCGTGTGGGATGAAGCGGCTACGCCGTGTAAACCACTGTCAGGGGGTAGGAACACTGACCGCCCCCAGAGGAAGAGCCGGCTAACCCTGTGCCAGCAGCCGCGGTAATACAGGGGGCTCGAGCGTTAGTCGGAATCACTGGGCTTAAAGGGTGCGTAGGCGGTTCGCCAGGTGCTTTGTGAAATCCCACAGCTCAACTGTGGAACAGCAGGGCAAACCGGCGGGCTTGAGGCAGGTAGGGGCCGGAAGAACAGTAGGTGGAGCGGTGAAATGCGTAGATATCTACTGGAATGCCGATGGGGAAGCCGTCCGGCTGGGCCTGTCCTGACGCTGAGGCACGAAAGCGTGGGGAGCAAACAGGATTAGATACCCTGGTAGTCCACG
>CALJIV010000033.1 GCA_937974035.1 uncultured Phycisphaerales bacterium | reverse complement strand
CCCGCCCCTGGTGGAGCACGACCACCAGCAGCCAGGCCTTTCCGCCGATCCTCGCGGCGGAGCTCTGGGCGGTGGTCACCATCGCCGCGACCTGCCGATCGTCCAGTCCCAGGGCGGCGGGGTCGATCGGCTCCCGGACCAGCAGTGGGTCAAAGGCATAGGCCTCGGCGATGATGCCTGCCGCGGCGGCGGCATCCTTGCGGGCCAGCAGCGCCAGGGCGTAGGTCCGTGCCGCGTGGAAGTCGTCGGGGTACTCGGCGAGATAGGCCCGGTACTGGGCGACCGCCCGCTCAACGTCCCGGCCCACCAGCGAGGGGTCGATCGTCGGTCCTTCGGTCAGGGTTCGGAGGAGTGTGGGGGTGGAGCCTTCCGGGAAAGGAGTAGTGGGGGAGAAAGGAGCCATCGAAACCGCGGGGCGGATCAGGTGGTCGGTGTTGGAGAATGGACGGTCAGCGGTGGGAATCGCGACCGTTCGGTCCGGATTGCGGTAGCGCGTGGGCCGGTTGGGGATGCAGGCCGGAGGTCGGGTGACCTGGCACGGGTCAAACCGGCGGGGGTTCTCAAGCAAGGCGAGAGGAGCTTGATCGGGGAGCTTCATCAGGTCGTCTGGACTCAACTTGCTGCGGTGCAGCAGGTTGGTATCGGCACGGGTGTGCTCGAAGGTCGGAGGGGGAGCTATGGGGGGCCTTCCTTCTCCGGCGGTCAGTCTCCTGGGCATGGGAAGAAGGCGCGAGCGCCTTACGGGAATCGGCCCAGGAATCTGGATGTTGCGGTGAAAGCGATCGCCGTAGATGCGCTTGGTGGGCAACTCCATCCGGAGGCTCTTGTCCCTGTCATTGAACGTGCGTTTGGTGGGGGTGAGATCGGGTTCCTGGCCCTTGGCGCAGGGGCACAGCAGCAGGACGACGATCCAGCACAGGCCGGCGAGCGTGCGCAAGGGGAACTCCTTCATCACCGTGTACCGTGCCAGGGCGGACAGGTTGCGATCAGGGCGTCAGCGCATCTTCCATCGCGGCGAGCACGTCGGGCTCGACGCCCTTGGTGCGCACCCGTTCGAGCATCGCCCGCGCGGTGGGCTCGCGTCCCTCCGCCTGGATCAACGCCGTGACCGTAAGCCATGCCGAGCCGGTGTTCACGCGATTGGCGAAGGTGACCGCCCGCAGCACGACGCGGCGCAGTTCATCGGCGTCCAGGCCCAGCTCCGGGCCGTTGATGGGCTCATACGCGAGCATGGGCTCGACGCGGTAGGCCTGGCGAATCGCGGCGACGCCGTCGTCGAACCGCTTCTGCAGGATCAGGGCGACGCCCAGCAGCCGCAGTGCGTGGCCGTTGTCGGGCTCCTTCAGCAGCAGTTCGCGCAGGCCGCTGACCGCGCGCTCCGGCATCCCCAGGCGAATGTTCAGCCGCGCCAGTTCCAGCGGTGTTGGTTCCGGAGCCGGCGCCGCGGCGACGGGAGCAGGAGCGGGGGCGGGCGTCGGGGTCATCAACGGCGCGCCGTTGGGGTTGCCGTAGGCGTAGACGTACGTTCCTGTCGCGGGGTCGTAGACCAGCGCCGGCGCGGGCAGCGGCATTCCGCCCACAGCCTGCGACGGGTAGGTGTAGCCGCTCGAATAGCCGTAGCCGCCCACCGACAGCCCTGTGCCGACCGTGATAACCGGCTCGTAGTACCCGACCGGCGAGATCGGGTAGGCGGGGATGTATGTTCGTTCGTCGCACCAGCGGTCGTGGTGGTGATGGTGGCCGTGATGACGCGGCCACTTCCAGCGGATAGGCGGCGCGGGGCTGAAGACCGGGGGCGGGACCTCGAACCTGCGCGGCGTGGAAAGCAGGTCGATGTTGGCCCGGCTTGAGACGCCGATGCCGGTGACGTTGGGGCGAGCCAGTGATCCAGGTGCGGGGCCGATCTTGCCCGCGCCGACGTACTGCGAGCGTCTGTCTTGATGGCCTGCGCCGCCGGACCTCTGCATCTGCGCGTTGACGGCAGGGGCGATGATGCCCAGGATGGCCGCGGCCGCGACCAGACGCCTTGTGCTGGGACGAACCATGACGGTCCTTTCCGGCGTGTCGGGCTCAAGCGGTCGTGCCGCGAGCCGTCCGCCTCGGCGCTGCCTTCAGCGCTCTTCATTGTATAGACCCGTGACCGGCTTATCGGTTCCCGTGTGTCGGCTGCAGCCCGGCGGAAAGAGCCGGGACCGCGTATCTTCACGCGAATGCTTAACGACGGTTCCGGACTTCGTATTGCACGGTGCGTGCTCGGCGTGATGCTCGTGCTGGCGTGCGTGCTGGGCGGGTGCGGGTTTTCCCGATCGGGAGGCCCGGCACGCCTGCAATCGCTGCAGAACAACGGTGCTCTGCAATCGCCTCTGCCCACGCGCGTCTACACCGCCCGCGACGCCGACTCCGTGGACATCTACATGACGGACCTGCCCAGCAGCGTGTGGAACGCGGGGGCGGACGTGTCGGACATGAGCGGCGTGCTCGTCCATGTCCATATGTTCATCCGGCCGCGGGCGGGACGCACGCCCATCGCGGACACCGCGTCCACGGCGACGATCCGCGTGCTGGTATTGGCGCAGGGAGAGATCGGCGTCTACGGCGGGGGCGGGTTCTTCGTGAACAGCGGCAATCCCGGCAAGGAGCGCTTCCGCGGCGGGGTCCGCGACGCATCGCTGCGCCTCGTTTCCGCGACGGGAGGCTTCGTCGATCGGCTCGGGGCGTGCGCCTTCACGGGCGAGGTCTCCGGCACGCTGGACACGGAGACCGCGAACGCCATCGACCGCGCCATGCGGGCATTGATCGCTGAAACAACCAGCCTCGAGTAATCGGCTACTTCCGCGCGAGCAGCGCTTCCGCGGCTCCGCGATAGAGCGATTCCAGCACGTCCCGCGGCAAAGCGAGCCCGCGCAGCGGCGGCGCGGCCATCTCGTCGTACTTCTCCGGGTTCACCATCCGCAGATCGGGGTCCGCGATCGGGCTCTCGCCCTCGTAGGAGGTTTCGAAGAGCGTGCGCAGCGCGTAGTAGCGGCTGGCATAAAGCTCGAACGCGGATTCGGGGCTGTTGGCGAGATCCGCCATCGGGTGCGCGGGCGGCCCGGCCTTCGGGGCCAGGTGCTCATCGGTGGTCACGATGTCCGAGCCGAAGAGCAGGCGGCCTTTCCAGCGCGTGAAGAACCGCACCACGCGCTCCCGCGGCTGGGCCGACAGCTCGCGCACCACCCACTTGGTCGCGGAGGTGTCGATGTACAGGTTGGGGTAGAGCGTGAGCAGGCCGTCGAGGAAGTCGAGGTTCTCCGGCCAGCCGCCCATGTGCGCCGCGATCCAGGGCATCGGGAAGCGCTTCAGCATCACTTCCAGCCCGCGGTAGTGGGAGACCTTGGTGCCGTAGGTCGCGGCGTCGGAGTACCGCGTGTTGAACCAGGTGTCCGGGTCGGCGATGTGGACCATCATCATCATGCCGAGCTTCTGGGCCAGCTCGGCGATGCGGACGCGCCAGGGGGAATCGAGCTCTACCAGGTCGCGCCCGGCCTCTCCGGGGAAGAAGTCGCGGATGCGCGGCGCGTTCCAGATCTTGACGATCCTCGCGCCGTACTCGTGACGGAAGACCTCGATATCGCGGAGGAAGTCTTCGGTGAAGGAGCGCCGGCGGTCCTCCTGGCGGAAGTCGGGGAAGGCGATGAACTCCGCCATATTCCCCAGCTTTTCGCGGACGATTGGAGCGTCGGGCAGGCGGACCATCGTGAACACGCGCTCGACGCCGAAGGCGCGCGCAACCTCGGCGTAGATAGGCGCGGCCCCGCGCCCGCTGATGTGCGCGTGGATGTCCACGATCGGAACGGGCGGCGCGCGCAGGGCCTCGGCTTCTCTGCGATAATCCAGCCCGAAGCGGTTCGCCGCGGTGCGCGCCGCACGAGGCGGCTCGGACGCAGGCGCTTCAATGGTGGGCTCGCGGCTCGGTTCAGCGGCCATGACGCATGGTAGACAGCACTCCTCCACACGCACGCCGGCTTCGCATCGCGCTCGCGCACGACTGGCTCTGCGGTGTGCGGGGCGGCGAGCACGTGCTGGAGCGGATCGCGTCGCTGGTGCTGCGCGAGCATGACGGCGCGGGCCTTTTCACGATGTTCAACGACGGGCGAGCCATCGGCCCGAGTGTGAGCAGGCTGCCGACCCACGTGGCTCCCCTGGGCAGAAGGCCCTGGTCCAACCGCCTGCGCAGGTGGCTGCTGCCTCTGTATCCAGGCGCGGTGCGGGACCTTTCCTGGATGCTCGCGCAGGAGCACGCGCGCAAGCCCATCGACCTGGTGATTTCCACGAGTTCCGCGGCGATCAAGGGGCTGCGTCCTCCGCCCGGCGTGCCGCACCTGTGCTATTGCCACAGCCCGGCGCGGTACGTCTGGACGCAGGCGGAGCGGTATCGCTCCGGCTTGCGCGGGCTGGGGCTGCGGCTGATGGGCGACAGCTTCCGCGAGTGGGATCGCGCCACCGCGGCCAACGTCACGCGGTTCATCGCCAACTCCACACACACCGCCTCGGAGATCCACCGCTGCTACGGGCGCGACGCGGCGGTCGTGCATCCGCCTGTGCGGGAGATGTTCTTTGAAGGGCCGCTGGAGGCGCGCGATCCCAATGCGCCGTGGCTCGTGGTTTCCGCGCTTGAGCCCTACAAGTGCGTGGAGCTGGCGATCAAGGCGGCAAACAAAGCCGGGCACGCGCTGACCGTCGTCGGCGATGGGTCGCAGCGGGCGGCGCTTGAAGCGCTCGCCGGGCCGACGGTGACGTTCACGGGCCGCGTTCCCGATGAGGAGCTGCGGGCGCACTACAGGCGTGCCTCGCTGCTGCTCTTTCCGCAGGTGGAGGACTTCGGGATCGTCGCGGTGGAGGCGCAGGCGTGCGGCTTGCCTGTGGTGGCGCGGCGCGCGGGCGGGGCGCTGGACAGCGTTCTGGACGCGTCGGCGGTGGGGGAGGGGCGCGCTACCGGCGCGTTCTTTGAGGAAGACTCCGTCGAAAGCCTGTTGGATGCGGTGGCGCGTTGTCCTCGCAATGCGGAAGCCTGCCGCGACAACGCCGCGAGATTCAGCGAAGAGCGATTTGATGAGGCGATGCGCGAGCAGATCAGGCTCGCGGCTGCGGCGAAGAGAGCACAATCACGGGCTTGCCCCGGAGCTTGATTGCGCGCACGAGTCCGATGAACAGCTCGTGATCTGCTTCAAGGTCGAAGTGCCGAACGACCTCGCAATCGAGCGAGAGCTCCGAGCGTGAGAGCACCGGCGCGCCGGTCGCCAGCCGCTCGGACGGAAGGCACGCGAAGGGGTCGCCGTCAGAAGGGCGCGTGCATTCCGCGAGCTTGCGCATCAGCAAGCGCTCGGCGGGCTTCACGCGGCAGATCGCGAAGACGTGACTGTCGCGCACCAGCGGATCGATCCAGTGCCCGCTGCGAACGGCGACCGCGATCAGCGGGGGCTCATCCGCGCACCACTGCACGGAGCGGACCAAGACGCCCGCGCGTCGGCCGGCGTGTTCCGCCATGAGGGCGAACCGCCCTCGTCCGAGCTCCGCCAGCACACGCGCGGCTGCGCGGGGATCGATGGTGGGCATGCCCTGCTCCTCCTGGTCACGCCATCTTTACACCCGTCAAGAGACCAGCCGGTGCAGAATCTAGCTCGATTATTACTTTGTTAGGCAATTTGGCGAACAGTTTGTCCACACGACATCAACAAACCGGCTGTTTAGGACGATGGGTGTTGCAAAGTGGGGCAAAGTGTCATAGATTCCCACGCGTGGCAAGGATTCGTCCTGGGCTGGGCAAGGACGCCCGGCGCGAGGAGCCGACGCGATGACCTCGATGGGAACAACGCATGATCTTCACCGGACATGCCGAGCTGACCATCGACGCGAAGCAGCGTCTGGCGATCCCCGCGAAGCACAGGGCGCTTCTGCGTCCGGAGCGAGATGGAACCGCGTGGTACTGCGTGCCGTGGACCGGCGGGAAGCTGATGCTGTACACGGAGGCGCGTTTCCACGAGCTGGCGGAGCGTGGGCGCGCGACGCTCACACCGGGCGAGGAAGAAGCCGGGCTGGAAGCCAACTTCTTCGGGTTGACGGAGCGGTTGGAGATGGATTCTGCGGGGCGGATCAGCATTCCGCGCCTGCACCTGGAGCTGACCGGGATCGGCAACGAGGTGGTCATGATCGGCTCCGGGAGGAGGCTGGAGGTCTGGGACAGGCAGGCGTGGACGGCCGGTTTGGCCGAGCGGTTCAGGAACCTGCCCGGACTGGTGAGGAAGATCGAGGAAGGGCGTAAGCCCGAGTGAAGGCCTGTATCGGGGAAACCCGGGCCGGGCGATTGAAAACCGAGCCGTTGGGAAGCTGAAGGGATTCTTTTGAGCGCGGGGCGTCACACCCCCGGCGCCCGCAGGGACGCGGGCGCGAAAAAACCCAGCGGTTCACGTGCTCGCCCGCGTCGCACCGGGCGAGCGCATTCCAACTCAAGCACCACCACCGGCGGCGGGGCCACCACCACCCTCCCTTCCATCCACCCTGCTGCCACGCTTCGCCCGGCCAACCGCCGGGCGGAGTTGTTTTTGCATCGCCCGCCGCGCCATCATGTAAACTTTCACCATGATCAAGGCCCTTCTGGCGTTGGTGTTCACGGCGATTGTGACGCTGCTTTGCGTCGCGGGGTGCAGCCAGGCCGATAAGAGCGGAAAGCCCGCGAGTCCGCAGGGGACGCCTCCGCCCGCGGCGAGCACCATCCCGCCGCCGCTCCCGCCCGGGCGCACGCCCGGCCAGGGAACGCGATAGTCGGCTATCGGGTCTTGCCCCGGCAGTCCCATGCTGCGAGAATGGGTTAGGTCCCGTCTGTGCACAAGGGAGAGTTGCCGATGAGCCTGATTGCCTTTACGTCCAACTATCAGGACAAGTCCACCGAGAACGGGTACCAGTTCGAGTTTTACTGCGACCACTGCGGCAGCGGGTATCTCTCTCGCTTCCAGGAGAACAAGCTGGGGATGGCCAGCGGCATTCTTCGGGCCGCGGGCAGCATCTTCGGCAGCGCCCTGGGCCACAACGCCGCGGACGGCGCGGACTACATGCGCGAGTCCATGCGGGGCAAGGCCCGCGACGAGGCCCTGCGCATCGCCGTGGAGGAGGCCAAGAAGGTCTTCAAGCAGTGCCCGCGCTGCGGCAAGTGGGTGTGCCCGGAGGTGAGCTGGAACGCCAACCGCGGCATGTGCGTCAAGTGCGCCCCCGACTTCACCAAGGAGGTCAACGCCGCCCAGGCCACCGGCCAGGCCGAGCACATCTGGCGCGAGGCCCGGATGGAAGATGGGCGCGTGATGCGCGGCGTGATCGGCGGGTTTGACATCGCCGCACCCGGCGGCGTTGCTGCGAACGCCACCTGTCCCTCCTGCGGTGCTGTGTCCAGCGGCGGGAAGTTCTGCAACGAGTGCGGCAAGCCACTGAACGCCAAGGTCGTCTGCTCCGGCTGCGGGACTGAGGCGGCGCCGGGCGCCAAGTTCTGCGGTAACTGCGGCAACAAAATCGGCTGATCCCCCCAGAACCGGTTGCGGCCGGCTGTACGTTAGCGTACGCTTACTTCATAGCCAGTGGGCATGCTTTGTGCATGCCCAGGCTCTTTTTGGGGGATTGGTCCATGGAGACCGCGACAACGCCGGCCATGTTCGTGCGGACCGCCACGCCTGAAGACCGCGAGGCGGTGTACCGCCTCCGGCACCGTGTCTATGCCGAGGAGCTGGGCCAGTACGCGGTTAATCCCGAAGGGCGGCTCTGCGACGCGCTGGACGAGTTCAACGAGTACATGGTGGCGGTGGTGGACGGCGCCGTGGCGGGGTTCGTCAGCATCACGCCGCCTTGGGGCGGGCGGTACTCCATCGACAAGTACTTCAAGCGCGAGGAAATGCCCTTCGCGTTCGACAACGGGCTGTTTGAGATCCGCATTCTCACGGTGGTGCCGGGGTTGCGCTATGGGCCCGTGGCGGTGCTGCTCATGCGCAGCGCCTTTGAGTGGGTCCGCGGGCACGGCGGAAAGCGGATCGTCATCATCGGTCGGCGCGAGGTGGCGGATATGTACCGCAAGATCGGGCTGCGCTCCCTCGGCAAGAGCGTGCAGTCCGGCGCGGTGACCTACGAGCTGATGACGGCGACGATGGAAGAGATAGACGAGGCCTGCCGGCCCTACGCCGATGCCGAGGAACGCACGCTCGCCCGCATCGCACGTCGTGGGAAGGGGCGTGCCGCGCCCCCGGCCTGCGACCACGGCGGGGCGTTTTTCCAGGCCATCGGCGACGAGTTCGACCGGCTGGAGACCAAGGACCGCATCGTCAACGCGGACGTGCTGGACGCGTGGTTTGAGCCCTCGCCGCGGGTGCTCGCCGCACTGGGGCAGGACCCTGGCTGGCTGGTGCGTACGAGCCCGCCGACGGGGTGCGAAGGTCTGGTGCGGACCATCGCACGGGCGCGTGCGATACCGGAGGCGTGCATCGTTCCGGGGGCGGGGTCGTCGGCGCTGATCTTTCTGGCGCTGCGGACGTGGCTCAACCCTTCCTCGCGCGTGCTGATTCTCGACCCGATGTACGGCGAGTACGCCCACGTTCTTGGGCACGTCGTCGGGGCGCAGGTGGACCGCTTCGCGCTCTCGCCGGAGGAGGGCTTCCGCGTTGACACGGAGAGGCTCGCGCGCGCCGTGGCCAAGGGCTACGACATGGTGCTGATGGTCAACCCCAACAACCCCACGGGGCGGCACCTTCCGCGGCGGGAGCTTGAGCCGATGCTGCGGGCCCTGCCGCGTGAGACGCGGGTGTGGATCGACGAGACGTACAGCGAGTACGCCGGGCCGGACGAGTCGGTGGAGCAGCTCGCGGTGACGAGCGGCAACGTGGTGGTGTGCAAGTCGCTGTCGAAGGTGTACGGCCTGAGCGGTGTGCGCGCGGCGTACCTGTGCGGTCCGGAAGAGCTGATGGCGGGGCTGCGGAAGCTCACGCCGCCCTGGGCCGTGAGCCTGCCGGGGCAGGTCGCGGCGGTCGCGGCGATGAAGGACCAGGCGTATTACGCCGCGTGCTGGGCGAAGACGCACGAGCTTCGAGCATGGCTGGCGGCGGAGCTGCGGGCCCTGGGGCTCGAGGTCTTCGACGGCGTGATCAACAGCGTGCTCTGCCGGTTGCCGGAAGGGCCGACCGCGCATGAGGTCGTGATGCGCTGCCGCCAGCAGGGGGTGTATATCCGGGATTGCGGCACGATCAGCCCGTGCCTGGCGGAGCGTTGGGTGCGCGTGGCGGTGAAGGACGCCGCGACGAACGAGCGTGTGATCACGGCTGTGCGCCGCGCGCTGGCGAAGTGACGTTCGCAGCGAGAAAGCCCGCGCTTACTCCGGCCGCATGACCCGCGGCAGGTCCGGGCCTTTGCCGTCGCCGAATACGTCCACCAGGTAGAGGTGCTGTGCGTTGCGGGGATGGCTGCTGATGCCGGTGATCCGGTTCGCGTCGAAGAGCGTGATGTCCACGTAGTGGAAGATGGGGAGGATGGGCAGGTCCTCCTCCACCAGCAGGCGCTCGGCCTCTTCGAACAGGCGCATGGCCTCGTCGGGCGGGGCGGCGAGGGCGTCGTCGAGCAGCTTGTCGAAGGCGGGATTGCTGTACTTGCGGTCGTTGTTGCCGTCGCCGGTACGGGAGAGCTCGAGGAAAGTGGTGGGGTAGCCGTAATCACCGAACCAGCTGCCGCGGGAAACGATGTAGTCGGCGTTCTTGAGCTGGTCGCGGAGAACCTTGATCTCCTTCATGGCGAGCGAGACCTGAACGCCGAGGTTCTCCTGCCAGTCCTTGGCGATGGCCTGGGCGATGGTGTCGTGCCCGCCGTCCTTGTTGAAGAGGATCTCGACGGTGATAAAGCCCTTGCCGCCGGGGTAGCCGGCCTCGGCGAGCAGAGCCCGCGCTGCGACGGGGTCGTACCCCAGCCCCTTGGGCGAGCGGTAGCCCGCGATGGATCCGGGCGGGATGAGGGTGGAAGCCACGGGCTCGCCGGTGCGGCGGACGTGATCGACGATCGCCTGCTTGTTCACGGCCATCGCGAAGGCGCGGCGGACGCGCGGATCGTGGAAAGGGTTGGGGCGGCCGTCGGCAAGACGGGGCTGACAGTTGAAGTTGTAGAAGTACGTCCCGAAGGAGGGGAATGAATGGATGTTCTTGCGCGGGTCGGGCGGCAGGCGGCGGTCGATCTCGATAGGGTCCAGCCCCTGCGCCTTGAGGGCCTGGTACTCCTCCCAGTGCTCGCGGTAGAAGTCCTGCTTCTGCGCGAGCATGTCGGCGCGGTAGGCGGGGGTCACGTCGCTCACCCAGTCCGCCGCGCCGGTGCGGAAGGCCATGACCTGCGCGTTGGGGTCCTGCACCGAGGGGATGGAGATGGTGTCGATGTGTACGGAGTCGGCGTTCCACCAGTAGGGGTTCTTCTCCATCCGCATGTCGCGCATGAAGCGCCAGACGGTCAGGCGGAAGGGGCCGTTGGTGATGAGCTTGGGCGGCTTGGTCCAGTCGGGGCGTGTGCGCATCTGGCCCGTTTCCGGGTCCAGTGACTCATGCGCCATTGTGAGCGGGGGGTAGACGGGATAAAAGCTGCCGAAGCCGGTCAGCTCGAGGAAGTAGGGAGTGGGGCGGGCGAGCTCGACGCGCAGCGTGCGGTCGTCGAGGGCCTCGACGCCCACCAGCTCGTCCCACTTCTTCAGAGTTTCGGCCCAGAGAGCTTCCGCGGCGGCGCGGCGGTCCGGTATGTCGCGATTGCGCGCAAAGGCGGCGAGCTGCTCGGTGCGCCAGGTCTGGAACTCGGTGACGCCGCGGATGCACGCGAAGATCTGCGAGTAATCGCCCGCGGTGTCTGGAAGGATGACGCGGCGCCAGGCGTAGACGAAGTCGCCGGCACGGACGGGCTCGCCGTTGGACCACCGCGCGTTCTCGCGGAGGTGGAAGGTGTAGGTCTTCTGATCTTCGGAGACGTCCCAGCGCTCCGCGACACCGGGGACGGTGCGGAAGCTGCGGGTCAGCGGGTCGTGGCGTGTGAGCCCTTCATAGAGCAGGCGGGCGACGCGGAAGTCCTGCTGCCAGGACATGATCGCCACGTCCATGGTGGTCACGTCGCCGCGGTTGATGAAGCGGAAGTCCGCGCGCGGCAGGGGCCGGTCGCTGAGCACCGAGAGGCCCACGAGGAGGAGCAGCAGCAGGAAGGGGACGAGGAGCCGTGCCATGCCCTCCCTTGTATCGGTTGATGCGTGCGATCAGCGGAAGCGGTCGGGCGAGAGCTCGAAGGGAGGCTTCGCGAGCGTGGGGACGATCTTCTGATTCACATCCACGCCGAACTGGGCGTCGCCGTTGCGGCTGCCCAGGCGGACGGCCTCCGCCAGACGCACGCCGAGGTTGACGCTGTTGTTGTCCAGCAGCGGACCGGCGAGCTCGATGGCCCGCTGAGCGCTGGCGGTGATGTCGGCCAGGCGCTGGCGGTCGGGAACGGCGTTGGGCTGCGGCGCGTTCACCAGCACCTTGTTGACGAAGATCAGCGCGGCGCCGGCCATTTCCGCGGCGTCCTTGGCGGGCTGGGCGGGCAGGCGCATCTGCTGCTGGTGAGCACGAGCGGCGATGTCACGCACGCCCACGCAGCCGCGGAGGAAGGTGTTGAGGTCGGCCTCGGAGGGGTTCTTGACGTCCGCGGAGCGGAAGGCGGCGGTCAGGCCGCGCGAGAGGGAGGAGAGGGCCGCGGCGCGGTGGTCGTCCATCTCCGCCGCGGCGAGGGCGGCGCGGACGAGCGCGTCGCGGACGTGGGGGTCCTTCTCGTCGGCGATGTACCGCTCAAGGTTGCGGACGGTCTGGGGAAGCTGGTTAGTGCTCAGCGGGTGGTTGGCTGCGGCCTTGAAGACGCGGCCGAGAGAGCTGGCGGCCTCGTAGCGGACGGCTACGGGGCCCTGCTGCAGCTTCGAGGTGACCAGATTGAGCGAACGGTCGGTGGCGAGGGAGCCGGCGATGACCAGCCCGTTGATGACGGTCTTCTGCTCTGGCGAGTTGAGCATCGCCTGCAGGTGGGGCTGGAGGACGCTGTCGTACGCCAGCCGGAAGGGCACGCCCACCTGGGCAGCGTCGAGCTTGGCGAGAATCGCGTTGCGGTCGCGCCGCAGCAGGACGGGGTCGGTGCTCAGAAGATTCTTGGAGTTTTCCTCGACGTACTGGCGGATGATGGACTCTTCATCCGAGCTGAGGGGCGTGGCTTTGGAGACCACGGCCTGAGGGATGTCGATGATGCCCTGCGCCAGCGCATGGCCGCTGAAGAAGGCCAAGCCGGCGAGGGCCGACGCGAGGAAGCCTGCGTGCAGTCGGTTCAGTCTGCGGTCCAACGCCTCATTCCTTCCGTAGCCGGGTGAACGACCCGGGATGATTCCGGCCCCAAAGTCGCGCCGGAGGGGGCAACCTATCAGTACCCCTCGGGACGGTCAAATGATCCATCCAGCCGCGGACCTTGCGCCAACATTTCCTTAACCCTCGCTGGAACCCGCTCATCCGTGCGGGCGATGGCAGGGGGTCGGCCTTGGGACAAGCTTAGTACACCTCCAGGAACATCCGGCGGGTGGGGCGGATCTGCTTGTGAATCATGCGGCGGGTCCAGTTTTCCACGTCCGCGGCGGTTTCGGAGTCTACGTGCAGGTACTGGTCCCTGGCCGCGGGGGAGAGCTCGGTCGTCAGCCGCTGCATCACCCCCAGCTCCATGCCGGCGATGCCGCAGATGTAGACCAGCGTCCGCTCCCGCTCCAGCAGGGGGATCAGCACGTCGCGGCTGCGGCGCAGACGCTCGTGACAGTAGCAGGGGCCCCCGTCCACCTGCTTTTCGCGGCTGATCGCCGTGAGATACGTGAAGTTGTCGTGCTGCTCCTGCCAGGCCAGAAGATCCTTGTGATAGAGCAGATCCGTGGCGTAGGGGGAGCCCATGACCAGCACCACGCGCGAGGGCACGCGGGCGTGGAAGAGGTCCATGAGCATGCCGCGGAAGGGGGCGATCCCCGTTCCGGTGGCGAAGAAGACGTAATCGTGAGCGGCGGGGTCGGCCGGCAGGACGAAGCGCTTGCCGTTGGGGCCGGTGACCTTCACCTCATCGCCGGGCTTGAGGTCGCAGAGGTAGTTGGAGGCAACCCCAAGGAAGAGCTTGCCGGTCTCGTTGTGCTCGTCGATGGTGCGCTTGACAGTGGTGGAGAGGATCTTGCCCTCGCCGTCCTCGCCTCGCGTGGGGGAGGAGATGGAGTACAGCCGGAGCTTGTGGGGCTTGCCGTTGGCGTCCACGCCCGGCGGGATGACGCCGAAGGACTGGCCGGAGACGAAGTTGCCCGCGAGCGCCGTGCGGGAGACATCAATGGCGATATGGCGGATGAAGCCCGCGGCCTTGGCCGACGCTGTGCACCGCTCGTTGCTGACCACCACCCCGATGCCCGGCGCGGTGGGGGGCACAAGGTGCATCTTCGGCTCGGGCAGCACGGGGATACCCGAGGGCTTGTCGGCCGTCACGTCCATACGCGATTGTTGAAGCGGCGGAGTGAAAGGCAAACGGGGTTTTTAGCCGCCGCCCATCATCTTCTGCTGCAGAGCAGAGAGGATCGCCTGGGCGGTGGTGTGCTGCCCGGCCTCGACCTCCGCGGCGACCTGGTCCATCGCCTTGGCGATGGCGGTGAGCATCGGGCCCATCATCTGCATCTGCTCGGCCATCTGATCGATCTCGGGGATGTGGACGAGCCAGCGGCCGTCGATGCGCTTCAGCGTGAGGGGCCGGGAGACGCCGGCGATGGTCGCCGTGGCGGTATCGCCATTTTCCTCAATCTCGATGTCGCCGCCGGCGCTGCGGAGGGCTTCGAGGTCCGACGAAGAGCCCGCCATGCCCTCCATGCCGGGCATGGACCGGGCAAGCTCGGAGAAGGACTTGCCGAGCTTGGAGCGGCAGGCCTTGTCGAGACGGGACTGGGCGGCCGCGAGCGGCGCCAGCGTGCGGCGGACGTCGTTGGGGAGGGCGAGCAGGTTGAGCTGAGCCGCGGCGTCATCGGAACGGACGGTGGCGATCAGCGCTTCAACCGTGGCACGCGGGTTGCCCGAGGCAGGCGCGGCCGCGCGGGAGCCGGAAGAAGACGAGGATTCGGACATCACCGCGGCGGGGGCGTTCATCCCCGCCAGGCCGAGCAGTTCGGGAGAGGTGTTGGTCGAATCGTCCTTGGAGACGTTCATCGCGGTCCCGATCAACTCGCTGAGCGTTTCGAGACGCTCCTTGACCGCGCCCTGCACGCGCACACCCTCGAAGGCGGTCTTCGCGGCTTCCATGTCCTCCACCGCGGCGTTCGCCGCGTCCTTCGCGGCCTGGCGCACCTCTTCCGCCTTGGAGGCGTAGGAAGCCCGCTGGCTCAGCGGCGGCTCGACCTTCGCGAGCGATTCGAGCATCGAGGCGTACAGCCGCAGGCCCTGCGACTTCTGCCACTTCATGTAGGCGGAGGCGAGCGTCGCGTTGCCCACCATCGCCTTGCCCGCGGCGGCGGAGTCCTTCGAGGCCTCGCGCGCGTTCTGGATCGCCTTGCGGTACAGGCCGTCTGCCTTGTCATACGCGGCGAGCACCGCCTCGCGGGCCGAGGCGACCTCCGTCGCGAGCGCGGCGATTCGGACCGCGGCCTCGTTGGCGCTGGCGCCCGCGGCGGCGGCCTCGGCACGGGCATCCGAAATCGCCTTGGCGAGCGCGGCCTCCGTGGCCTCCATGTCCTGCTTCTGGTTGATGAGCTGGTTGACGAGGGCGTCGGCCTCGCGCACCTGCGGCTCGATCACGCCCGCCTGGGCCTCCAGCTTGGTGCCCGCCATGCGGAGCAGGTCCGCCTCGCGCTTGATGCCGTTGGCCTGCTCGACGATCGGCACGCCCTCGGTGGCGCTGAGACGCGCGGCCTGGCCCATCAGCTCGCCGTACTGCGCCTCGCGCTCGGCGACCGCGTCCATCTTCTCCTTGGCCTTGGCGCGCAGCTCGTTGAGCTGGGCTTCAAGATCCGCCTTGTTCCGGCGGGCCGCGGCGATGGCCTTGTCCTTCTCCGCCTTGGCCCTGGCGATTTCGGCAAGCTGCTCGCTGGGGTCGAAGGACTCCGCGGCGGCCTTCATTGCCTGGTGACGCCGCCAGTGGCCGAGCTGGGCATCGATCTCGGCGATCTTCGCCGCGGCGACGCTCTCCGCGTTGCTCACGTCGAGCATCGCGATCTCGGCGAGATTGAGGTTGGACTGGGCCACCAGGGCGGCGGCGGCGGCCTTCTCACTCGTCACGTCGCTGGCGAGGTGAGGGGCGAGCTCGGTGGCGACCCGCTGCATCACCTGCGTCTCGATGGCCTGAACCGCCCCCGCGGGGCTGTCCACGCTCATCCCGTACACCTCACGCGCCTGGGCGTGGATGGCCTTGTCGGCGTCGCTGGAGCGGTCGTCGCACCCGCCGGCGAGGGCCGACAGGCTGGCGGCGGTGATGGCGAGGGTCGTGCGCAAGTTGACGCGGTGGCTCATGGGATGCCTCAACATAAGGTTCGCGGCGTCACCCCCTGTCGGGGGCCGGCCTGCGGATGGTCCGCCACTGTAGCAAAACGCCGGGAAGACGGGGCCGCTCCCGACCGTTCGGCCCCTGACCGGCTCAGGTTCCCGTTTCAGCGATCCACCGGCTGCCCGTCGGGCCCCAGGCCCTGGGGGATCTTGGGCTTCGGGACCGGCGGCTGGTAGTCGATGGGGTAGTCGGGCCGCTTCGGGTACATGCTCTTGATCCACTCCACCGCCTGCACGAAGCGGTAATCCTCCTGCGAGCGGAAGGTGGGGGTCCAAGGCCCGCGGCCGCGCCCGGTGACCTCCGGGTGCTTGAAGATCGCCTGATCCCGCGGCAGGCCCATGTGCAGCAGCGGGGAGCGGGCGGGCTCGTTGTAGTTGATCAGCGGTTGGCCGGTGGAAAGCCGGAAACGCTCCAGGATCAGGAAGTTGGTGTACGCCGCGGGGTCGGAGGCCTGCTGGCGGTTGTAGAGCCAGAGGCGGCCGGCCTCCTCGCCGCCGTGGCAGCGGTTGGTGGCGCAGGAGTTCACCAGCCAGTTCCGGTTGATGGTGTCGCGGAACATCTGGAGGCTGCGGGGGTTCTCCAGCACGGTGACCTCGGGGTAGAACTCGCGGGCCTTGAGGTCGAACATCCACGAGAGCACTTCCTCGGGCTTCATGCGCAGGAAGAGCTGCCGCCCGTTGGGCGTTACGGGGATCGGGCCGCGGCCTTCCACCACCGTTCCGCCGTACTTGTCCAGGAAGCGCTCCACCGTGGCACGCTCGATGAGCATCCGCGGCGGGTTCTTGAGATCGACCTCGAACACCCGGATCAGGTTGATCTGCTCCTTGGTCAGCAGCGGGAAGTTCGAGGGTTTGCCGGGGGGAGGCGGGCGGTCCTCGCGGGGGTAGACCTTCTGATTGGCGACCGCCTGCTGCGCCAGGACGAGGTTCTGAAGGTCCTTGGCGTGGGGGTTGTTGGGCTCCAGCGCGAGCACCTCTTCGATCTCGCGCAAGGCGAGGTCGAGGCGGCCCTTGGAACGGACCCACTCGGCCAGCCGCAGGCGGCCTTCGATGTCCTCGGGGTCGAAGGTTTCGCGCAGCGCTTCGTAGCGCTCCTGCACGGGGGGGAGGATGCGGATTCGGTCCACAACCTCCATGCTGAAGGTGGTCTCGATCCCGGCGATCGAGATGACCACCTGGTCCTTGTTCTGATTCACCAGCAGGCCGGAGATGCGCTTGCCGTCGCGGAGGATGATCTCCGCCTCCGAGGGCTCCTCGCTCTGGTCCGCGACGGGCTGCGCGGGCTGCTGCGGCTCGACCGAGGGCTGAGCGGCCCCGAGCAGGACCGCACCCGCGGCGGCCAGAAGCCAGTGCACGAATGGGCGGCGTGGGCGGGTGTGGGTCATGGGGGTCATTGTGGGGCGCGGGGGCTTGTATGTAAAGCGAAGCGGCGGGAGGGTGTACGAACCTCCGCCCGGTGCGGGTTCTGGTTTACGCCAGAACCGGGGCGGCCCGGCGGCGGGGGGGACACGGTACAGTGCAGCCGTGCCGCCGCCTCCGGTAGACATCCGCAACATCCGCGACATGCCCAAGGCGCTCGCCCACTTCGTAGACGGGCGGGGGCTGGCGCGGCGGATCAAGGCCCCTTTTTTCCGTGCGGTGGTTGCCACGTCGCGGGTGTTCGAGATGCCGGGGGTGGACGCCGCGGGTGCGAGGATTTTCTGGTTCACCCCCAACGACGCCTGCGGCAAGGTCTTCTTTGCGCTCAGCCCGATGCGGATGAAGGACGGCAGCGAGGGGGTGTACCTCGACCACTTCTACACGCCTGAGCCGGGGCAGGGGCACGGCAGCAGGTGCCTGAAAAATCTCTGCGCCCTGGCGGACTTCCACGGCGCGACGATCTGCCTGAACGCGGAGCCTGAAGGCGATAAGCCGCTGGACGGCGAGCGGCTCCAGCGCTGGTATGAAAAGCACGGGTTTGTGTTCGACGAGGCCATCGGCCCCAAGCACCAGCGGGGCGCGGTGCGCAGGCCGGTCAAAGACCGGCGGAATGCCCAGGAGAGGATTTGAACCTCCATGCCCTTGCGGGCGCTACCACCTCAAGGTAGTGCGTCTGCCAATTTCGCCACCTGGGCCTGGCCCGGCCGGTTCGCACCGGCCGGGGGATGGAAATATACGCACTTGGGGACGAAAGCCAACCCCCAGCGCTATGCTCACCCCCGCTCGGGGCGAAATGCCGACGACCCGCCCCTTTCCGTTCCAACCGCAACCACCCCTCTGCACGCTTCCCGCGGCAGCACCGCCATGACCACCGCCACGCCTCAACCCGTCCCTCCCCAGGTTCTCCCTCTCCTGGAGCACGCCGCCGCCAAGGCCCGTGCCGCGGGGGTCTTCGGGGAAGTCACGCTCAAGGACGGCCTGCTCGACGCGACGGCGAAGGCCTCGGCGGAGCCCGCCTCCTACCGGCTCTCGGTGGATGGGGGCAAGCTCTGGGTCTCGCTGGTCACGCCCAACCGCTGGCTGAGCCAGTCCATCGAGCAGGACCTGGTGCACACGGGGGACAGTCTCGAAGACCTGCTGCACGAGGAGCTGGTGGACCTGGGCTACTCCGGTCAGCCGGTTCCCTTTGAACACTTCCGCTCCGAGGACAAGCTCTTCACCTTCCGCTCCCCGGTCCCCATCAGCCTGGAGAACCCGGGCCCGAACGACGCCGAGACCGCGGCGATCTTCCTGCTGGGGTACGAGGCGTGCTTCCGCCCCCTGGGCGACATGGAAGCCGACGAGGAGGAGTAAATGCGCATCCTCATGCTGGGGTGGGAGTTCCCTCCGTTCATCGCCGGCGGCCTCGGCGTGGCGTGCTACGGGCTCACCAAGGCGCTGGACAAACTGGGGCACGAGGTCATCTTCATCCTGCCCAAGCCGGTGGACCGCTCCCACGCCTCGCACGTGCGGATGCTCAGCCCCGCCGCGGCCTTCGGCACTTCCTCCGGCGGCATGCCCCCCGACTCGCTCCTCCTCGATGACGAGGGCAACCCGCTCACGGGGTTCAAGCACGCGAGCTTCCACGGCGTCGATGCCTCCTTCAGCAGCCCGTACCCGGCCTTCGACGAGAACGCCTTTGCGCGCACGCTCGCGGGGGCGACGCAGGAGCTGGCTGCCCGGCGCGAGGAAGCCATTGCCGCGGGCGGCGAGCCCGGCGGTGTGGCGATCTCTGATGCGCCTGCTCCCTCTCCCGCGCCGCACGCGCCGACTCCGGGACACATCGGCATGGGCGGCGGGGCGGGCGTCGGCTACGGCACGGATCTGGTGGGAGACGCGGAGCGCTACGCGCGGCTGGTGGTCGCCCTCACGCGGCGGGAGACCTTCGACCTCATCCACGCCCACGACTGGCTGACCTTCCCCGCGGGGATCGCGCTGGCGAAGGCGACGGGCCGCCCGCTGGTGGTCCACGTCCACAGCACGGAGTTCGACCGCGCGGGCAACAACGTCAACCAGCGCGTCTATGAGATCGAGCGCGCGGGGATGCACGCCGCGGACCGCGTCATCGCCGTGAGCCAGTTCACCAAGAGCCTCTGCGTGCGGCGCTACGGCGTTTCGCCGGACAAGGTGGACGTGGTGTACAACGGCGTGGAGCGCGAGCACGTCCAGCCGCGCGAGGGGGCGAAGATCGAGGCGAAGGACAAGATCGTCCTCTTCCTCGGCCGCATCACGATGCAGAAGGGGCCGGAGTACTTCATTGCCGCGGCCAGGCGCGTGCTGGAGAAGTACCAGGACGTGAAGTTCGTCCTCGCGGGCAGCGGGGACATGGCCCTGCGGATGATCGAGCTGGCCGCGAGCATGGGCATCGGGCACAAGGTGCTCTTCACCGGCTTCCTGCGCGGGCGCGACGTAGACCGCGTCTTCCGCATGGCGGACTGCTACGTGATGCCCAGCGTCAGCGAGCCCTTCGGCATCGCGGCGCTGGAGGCGATCAGCCACGACGTGCCCGTCATCCTCAGCAAGACCAGCGGCGCGAGCGAAGTCCTCACCCACGTGCTCAAGGTGGACTTCTGGGATATTGACGAGATGGCGAACAAGATCCTCGCCGTGCTCCGTCACCCGCCGCTCTCGCAGACGCTCCGCGAGCACGGCGCGATGGAGCTCCACCGCCTCACCTGGGAAGGGGCCGCCGAGCGCTGCGTGGAGAGCTACCGCGCGGCGATCGGGGCGCGCGGGGGCGGAAAGGTGCGGGGGGTACAGGCCTGATAGGGCGATGGGTCCGATGGAAGAGGGGGAAGGGATTTCCCAAAGACTCTTCCATGCGTCTTGCCGGTGCTGATCGGTGGAAGAACGCCCGCCCCGGGCGCGGGCTGTGGGGGTTGCCTCACGGCTTGTGGGTGCTCCTCTGCCTGCTGTACCTGCTCTCGCCGATCGACGCGATCCCAGACTTCATCCCTGTCTTCGGCCAGATGGACGACGCGGGGATCCTCCTCTTTCTCGCCTACAACGCCGTGCAGTGGGTGGTGGGGGTGTTCAGGAGGCTCGGCCGCCGCCGCGCCGCGGCCCGGGCGTGAACCAGCGCCGCGCCCGGCTCAGAGCTTCGCCCCGCAGAACTTGCAGAAGCTCGCGTCGATGTCGTGCCCCTCACGCGAGCAGGTGGGGCACGCCTGGGTGCTCACGGGCCGGCGGAAGTCGCGGCTGGCGAAGGCGATCTCGGTGGTGACGATTCCCGTCGGCACCGCGAGCACGCCGTAGCCCAGGATCATGATGCACGAGGCGATCGCCTTGCCCAGCACGGTCTGGGGGGCGAGGTCTCCGTACCCCACGGTCGTGAGCGTGACGACGGCCCAGTAGATTCCCGCCGGAATGTTCGTGAAGCCGTTCTGCGGCCCCTCGACCACGTACATCAAAGACCCCAGCGTGCAGACGCTGCTGGCAACGAAGAGCAGAAAGACGCTGATCTTGGGCCGCGCGGCCTTGAGCGCGGTGACGAGCAGGCGGCTCTCGCCCACGTAGGGCGCGAGCTTGAAGATGCGGAAGACGCGCACCAGCCGCAGGATCCGCACCGCCATCAGCGAGTGCGCGCCGGGGATGAAGAGGCTCAGGAAGGTGGGCAGAATCGCCAAGAGGTCCACCACGCCGTAGAAGGAGAGGGCGTAGCGGATCGGCCGCCGCACGCACATCAGCCGCAGCACATACTCGACCGTGAAGATCACGGTGAAGAACCATTCGATCGCGTGCAGCAGCGTGGCGTGCCGGGCGCCGATGGACTGGACGCTCTCCAGCGTCACCGCGAGCACGCTGAGCACGATCGCGACCAGCAGCAGAATGTCGAAGGCGCGCCCCTCGGGGGTCTCGGTCTCGAAGATCACCTCGTGCATCCGCACACGCCACGGCGAGAGGGGGCGCTCGTCGGGTCGAAAGCGCGGGGGACGGGGGGGACGCGGCGGGCGTGCGGGGTGGGAAACGTGCGGAGAGTTGGCCGGACCGGGATCGCTCACGCGCGGAGTCTAGCCAAGCTCCAAAGCGATGAAACAACGACGCCGGGGAAGAGACCCGGCGTCGTCGGCGCCATGTGCGCACGCTCCCCGTCAGGCGGCGCGCTTCTTGGGCGCGTGTTCCAAGGAGAGAGAGAGGGGGAATGCGTGCGCGGGAGTCATCGCGGGAATTTCAACCGCGGCGGCGGTGCTGAGGGGGCTCTGCTTCGAGCCGCGGCAGGCGCGGACCCAGTAGAGCACCATTGCGCCGGGGACCAGCGGCGGCTGCTCGTCGATGAAGCGGCGCTCGCCGGTCGCGCCGACGACACGGGGCGTGGCCTCGCCCGGGCCCTGGCGGAGGATCGTGTAGTAGAGGCCCGCCCCGCCGCGGGAGCCGACGCCGCGACCGGCGCCGGTGGGGCCGGTTCCCTCCCAGGAGACGACCGCCGCGCCTGTGGAGTTGATGAGGACGGAGACGTTGCGGGGCGTGCCGGGGTCGGCCGAGGGGCCGCCGTTGGCGGGAGGATCGATGCGAGCGCGGGAGTAGATGGAAGGATCGTCCATGATCTTCGCCTTTGCCTTGATGGTCGCCACGGCGGCCGCGCCGGGCTTGCGGAGTTTCTCGAGGGCGTTGCGGAGCGTGAGCGTGGCCGCCTGCGCCGCGCTGCGTGCGGCGAGCGCGGCGTGATAGGCGGCGCGTGCTTCGTTGGTGAGCGTCTTGAGCTGGACGACGAGTTCCTCGCTGAGCCCGATGGCCTCGGGGTTGTCGGCCCATTCGGGAAGGCGCGTCTCGAAGAACGCGATCTGCTGCTCGATGGTGCGGGGCAGGACTCGCATGGCAAAATTGGGATCGACGCGGGCGGGGGGCGGGTTTAGTCCGAGAGCGCGAAACGCGCCCCCTCGCGCCTTGCCGCCGTCAACCCGTGCCGGGGATTTTGAGATCCCTGCCCGCGCAAGTTCTTCCCCTGACCGAGCTTGCAAAGCCCGTGTCAGATTCCCCGAACCGTGTGTCCGCGCTCAAAAACCGCGTGCCCGAACCCCCGAGACGTGTGTCATTGTCGCTGTGACACGTAACAAAGTCGCTCTCACACGAGCGAGCGGGGCGATGTCGGATGTCGAACGTTGGGTATCGGATCTCGGAGGTTTGCCTCGCGACGCCTTCGGGATCTTCAAACGACGCGATCCGACTTCTACAGGAGGGCGCTCGCGACGACCCTCGGCGGCGACCTTCGGCGTTGTTTGGCCGCTGCGTCGCCGTCTCACTTCCATCGCACCTCGCCCTTGCCGCCCTTCTGGATGGTGCCGATGGTGTAGACCGTCTCTCCGAGCTTGGTGAGGCGCTCGGCGACGGAGTCGGCGAAGCTCTTGCGCACGATGAGGCAGTAGCCGATCCCCATGTTGAAGACGCGCCACATCTCCTCCTCGGGGATGTTGCCCTTCTCCTGCAGGAAGGAGAAGACTGCCGGGCGCGGCCACGCCGTGCGGTCCACCACCGCGTCCATGTCCGGCGGCAGAGCGCGGCAGAGGTTGCCCGGGATGCCGCTGCCCGTGATGTGCGCCATCCCCGAGATCACATTCTTCACGTGATAGCCGCGCTGCAGCCGCACGATCGGCTCGGCGTAGAGGCGAGTGGGGGTGAGCAGGACGCGGCCGAGCGTGGGGAGATGAGACGGTGATTCGGTGAGACGGTGAGACGGAGACTTTTTCTTCTTGCCGCCGCCGCGTTTCTGCGTCTCCGCGGTCGAGACAAGCTCGGGGTAGACCTTGTTGAGGTCGAGGCCCGCCTGCTTCACGACGTTGCGCACGAGCGTGTAGCCGTTGGAGTGGATGCCGTCGCTCGCCAGTCCGAGGATCACGTCGCCGTGGCGGACGCGGGTGGGGCGCTGGACGCGCTTCAGCTCCGCCACGCCCACGCAGAAGCCCGCGAGGTCGAAGTCTCCCTTCCGGTAGATATCGGGCATGTGGGCGGTCTCGCCGCCCAGCAGGGCGCAGCCGCTGCGGCGGCATCCCTCGGCGATGCCCTTGACCAGCTCGTTCAGGAACTTCTTGTCGATGACGGGCGTGGCGATGTAGTCGAGGAAGAAGAGCGGTTCCGCCCCCTGGACGATGAGGTCATTGACGTTCATCGCGACCAGGTCGATGCCGACGGTGTCGAAGACGCCCAGCTCCGCGGCGAGCAGCACCTTGGTGCCCACGCCGTCGCAGCAGGCGACGAGGACCGGGTCCTTGTAGTTGCGGGCGAAGAGGCGCTGCTTGTAGTCGAGGCGGAAGAGCCCCGCGAACCCGCCGGGGTTCGGGATGACGCGCTCCGTGTACGTTCGGCGGAGCATCGAATCGAGCGACTCGGTGAAGGCGTCCTTCTGGTCAATGTCCACGCCGGAGGCGGCGTAGGTCAGGGGGCGTTGCGAGCGGGAGGGGGCCTTGGACATGCGGGGGAGGATACCGGGGGAAACGGTGAAACGGCGATACGGTGAGCGTGAGCATTGGAAAGTGGACATTGTTTGGTGTCCCGGTGCCCCGCTGCATCGGTGTCCCCCCTCACCCCCCGCCCCCTCACGGTCCTACCCTTCCCCCCCGGTCGCGATGGTGCCCCGGTGATAGAGAGAGCCCCATGCCCCGCGCAAGCCTGTTCACCTCCGAGTCCGTCTCCATGGGCCACCCCGACAAGATCGCGGACCAGATTTCCGACGCGATCCTGGACGCGATGCTCGCCGACGACCCGTACAGCCGCGTGGCGTGCGAGACGCTCTGCTGCACGGGCCTGGTCGTGGTGGCGGGGGAGGTGACGACGAACACGTACGTGAGCATCCCCGACCTGGTCCGGGAGACGATCCGGGACATCGGGTACATCACCGGGGACATGCGCTTCGACGCCGACTCGGTGGGCGTCATGGTCGCCCTCAACAAGCAGTCCAACGACATCGCGATTGGCGTGGACCGGGAAGGGGCGGGGGACCAGGGGATGATGTTCGGATACGCCTGCCGCGAGACGCCGGAGCTCATGCCCCTGCCCATCCAGCTCGCCCATCGGCTCGTCGAGCAGCAGGCCCACGTGCGGCGCGAGGCGATCATCCCCGGCCTGCGCCCCGACGCCAAGAGCCAGGTGACGGTCGAGTACGACGGCAACAAGCCTGTCCGCATCGACACGGTGGTGCTCTCCACGCAGCACGACCCCTCGTGGAACGAGCGGCAGGAGCAGCTCAAGCGTGAGGTCATCGAGCACATCCTCAAGCCCGTGCTCAAGGAGTGGTGGAACCCGGGGATCACCGTCCACGTCAACCCCACCGGCCGCTTCGAGATCGGCGGCCCCCACGGGGACACGGGCCTCACCGGGCGCAAGATCATCGTCGATACCTACGGCGGCATGGGGCGGCACGGCGGCGGGGCCTTCTCCGGCAAGGACCCGACGAAGGTGGACCGCTCCGCGGCGTACATGGCGCGGTACATCGCGAAGAACGTGGTGGCCGCGGGGCTCGCCGACCGCTGCGAGATCCAGCTCTCCTACGCGATCGGCGTCGCCGAGCCCACCAGCGTGCTCGTGGACTGCTTCGGCACCAACAAGGCCGACGAGGAGAAGATCAGCAAGGCCGTCCGCGAGGTCTTCGGCCTGACGCCCAAGAAGATCATCGAGAGCCTGGAGCTGCGCCGGCCCATCTACTCGGCCACCGCCCGGCACGGGCACTTCGGCCGCAAGCCCTACGAGATGGCCTACTACGACCGCGTGAAGCGCGAGCACCGCGGCGAGAAGCTCACGCACTTCACCTGGGAGCGCACCGACAAGGCCGACGCCCTCAAGAGCCTGGTGGGCTGACCACAAAGACGCGGAGAGACAGAAAAAAGGCCCCTCCGAGCGGAGGGGCCTTTTCATTTCCGATCGTTCTCTGCGTCCTTGTGCCTTTGTGGTTACTTCGCGAGCAGCTCGGGGATCAGCTCGTCGAGCTTGCCGCGGGCGCGGGTGGAGTGGAGGTTGCCCTGCTTGTCCACGATGAAGAGGCAGGGGATGGCGTTGATGCCCCAGGAGGTGCTGAACTCGCTGTCCCAGCCCTTGCCCTGGTAGTACTGGGGCCAGCCGATGTTGTTGTCCTTGACGTACTGGCGGAGCTTGTCGAGGCCGCCCATCTCCTCGGGGTTGTCGAGGCTGACGCCGATGAACTCGACGCCCTTGTCCTTGTACTTGGCGTAGAGCTCCTTCATGTGGGGCATCTCGGCGATGCAGGGGCCGCACCAGGTGGCCCAGAAGTCCACGACGACGACCTTGCCGCGGAGGTCGCGCATGTTGATCTCGCGGTCGGTGGTCGCGTCGCGGAAGCGCAGCTCGAAGGGCTGGCCGACGCCCTCGAGCTGGCGGATCTTGCCCTCGGCCATGCGGGCGGAGCGGCTGCTGGGGTAGTACTCGGTGACGGCGCGGTAGTGCTGCTTGGCCTTTTCGGGATCCTTCTCGGAGGCGGCGAGGGTCATGTAGAGCGTTGCGCCGCGGGGCTTGTCGGGCTCGACGGCGCGGTACGCCTCAATGGCCTTGACGTACTCGCGCGAGGTCTTGCCGTGCTTCTCGCCGACGGCGTCGGCGTGGATGTACGCCGCGGTGCCCGCGAGCGGGCGGCCCTTCTGCTCGGCCATCACCTGCGCGGTCTCCTTCAGCACGGCGTCGAGGTCGTCCTGAGAGAGATAGCGCCAGCGCGTCTGAAGGTGCTTCTCAACCTCGGCGTGGGTCGGGTCGGAGAGGTAGAGCTCCCACGCCAGCTCCGCCTGCCGGGCCTGGGCCTTTTCCACTTCGGCCCTGTACTTGTCCCGCATCGCCTTGTCGTTGCGATGTTCGGGGCTCAGCGGCGACACCTTCGCCTTTTCCAGGTCCGCGAGGACCTGATCGACGGGCCGGGGCTGGGTGGTCTGGGCGACCGCCAACCCGGCGCAGAGATGAAGGACACAGCCAACCGCAAGACCGGCGAGGCAACGCGTGCGCATGCAAGGCTCCTTTGTAAGTGGACCGCCCAGGCACCAGTATGGGGTCGGGGGAATCCTGCGTCAATGGCGGCGGGTGGGGCGGCGCGTGCCGCGTGCTTTGGGCCTTGCAGGCTTGGGGGTGTCGTGCGGCCTGGGGGCGTGCGCTCCGGGCGGGAGGACCGGCCCCTTGCGGAAGCCATACAGGTTGTGCTCGATGATGTAGCGAGCCACCCGCGTAGTGATGTTGCTCAGCCCTTTGCGATCCTGCCACTTTTCCGGATCGGCAGGGGCGCCGGGGATGCTTTCACGCACGCTGGTGGAGGACGGGTCCATCGGGAAGTTGGGCGCCAGGCGCGTGCACCACGCCCGCCGCTCTTCCTTTGTCCAGAACTCCGCGTCCAGCGCCGAGACCACCGCGCTGGGCGTCACCACCGGCTCGCGCACCAGCACCAGCGGCTCCGCCAGCGCGATCACCTTGCGCGGCTCCTTCCACCGATGGAACTCGGCCACCTGGTCCGAACCGATCAGCAGACGCAGGGTGATGTTCTCCCGCGGCAGGACGCGCTTCAGCCGCCGCAGGGTGTCGATCATGTAGCTGGGGCCGCCCGCGCGCCCGTGCTCACGTTCCCACCGTGCGCGGTCGATCTCGTCCGTCCAGATCGACCGCGGGCCGGGCGTGTCGAGGGCGAGCTTCAGCATTTCGAGCCGGTGCTCGTCGCTGGCGAAGGGGCCGCGGCTTTTGTGCGGGCTGCGTGCCGCGGGAACGTAGAGGACCCACGCGTCGCCGTCGTAGATGCGGCCGACCACCGAGAGCGGGGCGATCGTGTGATAGAAGTGGGGGGGATCGAAGGAGCCGCCGTAGACCAGCAGGTGCCGGACTTTCCGCGGCAAGGTCAACGGCGTGATGGGGGCACTACGCAAGCGTCGCGGCTCCAGTCCCCGAGTCTACGCACGCCCGGCACAAACCCGGCGGAGCCACGCCGCGGGTGCGAGGCGAAGGGTGTGGGAGAGGGTCACCGAAGCCCGGCTGGACGCCAAAACCGGAGAGAGGCGGCCTACCATGGGGGCAATCCCGGCCCCGTCGTCTAGCCTGGCCCAGGACACTACCCTTTCACGGTAGGAACATGG
>CALJIV010000032.1 GCA_937974035.1 uncultured Phycisphaerales bacterium | reverse complement strand
TTTGTAAAGCGCAGGTCGCGGGTTCGAATCCGGCAGCCGGCTTTTCAGCCTCTTCCTCTTGAGCCGCGGCTTTACGCGGCCTTGGCCGAGGCTCTCCCCGCACAGCAGATGCAGAAGGCCGTCGCCGTGGCGATCAGCATGTACCACGGGTAGGCCATCTTGATGGGCAGCTGCGGCACGGCGGTCTCCAGCCGCGTGCTCAGCTTCTCCGCGATGGTGGGCCAGGCGTCCAGGGCGAAGACGGCCAGGAAGCCGGTGATGAGCGCCGCCGCGGCGCTGACGCGGTTGCCGCGGGGCGTGAAGATCGCCGTCAGGAAGACCGCCAGCAGCCCCGCGTAGGCGTACATCATCACCTTGAGCGCGAAGTCGATCAGCGTCGTTTCAGGGTTCGCCCGCTTCCAGAAGATGCACAGCACCGCGAACCCGCCGATCAGCGCGCCCCACCCGATGGTCGCCAGCCGGCTCACCCGCAGGTAGTGCTTCTCGCTCCGCCCCGTCACCTTCGCCAGGTAGAAGTCGCTCACGAACGTCGCCGCCATCGCGTTGATCGCCGAGTTGAGGCTCCCCAATCCCGCGGCGAAGAGCCCCGCCAGCATCAGCCCGCGCAGCCCCGCCGGCATCTCGTTCAGGATGAACGCGGGGAAGACCTGCTGGCCCTCCGGCAGCTCCGCGGCCTTCGCCGCGCCGTAGTACACCCACAGCAGCGCCCCGATCACCATGAACACCATCGTGATGGGCAGGCTCGCCAGAATCGCCCCCCACGCGGAGCGACTACCCCGCACCGCGGACTTGCACGTCAGCATCCGCTGCGCCAGGTCATGGTCCGTGCCGTAGGCCGCCATGTTGATCAGCGAGAACCCGCACACCGCCGTCAGCAGCGTGAAGGTCTGGCTGGGATCGAACCCCAGCTTCGGCCTGGCCGGGTCGATGCCCGTCAGCAGCACCGTGGTCTTGGCGGTTCCGCCCGCGTCGGGCGTGCGCAGCAGTGCCCAGACTTCATCCAGCGGCAGCGGGATCTTGACCAGCAGCACGATCACCGCCGCCACCGCCGCGGTGACGAGCACGAGCGTCTGGATCACGTCCGTCCAGATGACGCTCGCGATGCCGCCGATGAGCGTGTAGACCACGGCGACGAAGCTCAGCACCCCGATCGCCGCGATCAGCTTCCACGGCTCTTCCGCCCCCTCCGCCCCGAACATCACCATCGAGAGAGGAATCGCCCCGATGTACACCCGCGCGCCGCTCGCGAAGAGCCGTCCGATCATGAACACCGCGCTGGCGGACTTCTTCGTGCCCTCTCCGAACCTTCGCTCCAGCAGCCCGTACACCGTCGTCACGTCCGCCCTGTAGAAGGCGGGGATGAAGAACCCGGCCACCACCGCCACGGCGATCACCGACCCGATCGTCGTGGAGAGGTACGTCATGTTGCCCTTGAAGACGTTCTCGGGCACGCCGATGAAGGTCGCCACCGAGAGCGCCGAGGCGATCACGGAGAAGGAGACCGCCCACGCGGGCATCCTCCGGTTCGCCAGGAAGTATTCCCCCGCCCCCGAGGGCTCCCGCCGCGCGAGCCACACCCCCGAGGCCAGCATGAGCAGCAGATACCCGCCGATCACCGCTCCGTCGAGCGGTCCCAGGCTCGCTGTCAGTAAGATCGGCGACATGACCCTCCCTGGCATCTCGTTCCCGCGGCGCGCGGCACGCCACGCACTCATGGGCCCGCCGTGGCCGCGGCGGGCAGCATACACGCTCATGCTTGTCGCCGTGCTCCTCCTCGCGCTGCCGGGCTGTGCTTCACGCCCCGGCGGGCAGGCTCCGCCCCCGCCCACGTCTTCGCCCATGCCTGCGCCCGCCTATCCCGGCGCGCCGCTCCCCCGCACCGGCGACGAGATCATGGTCGCGGGGCAGCTTTTCCACACCGGCGCGCCGGTCGTTCTCTGGACCGACCCCGGCGGCTACGACGCCTACCGCGTCGAAAAGCGCTTCGGCCCCATCGCCGAGTCCTCCTGGGAGGCCACCGTCACGTCCGGCCGCGGCCCTGAGACGCCCAACCGCTACGGCATCCGCGCCGCGGGCCTGACGCCCGCCCAGCTCGAGCAGGTCCGCGGCGGGGGGTGGGACTTGGCGCTGCTTCGGCAGACCGTCGATCAGTTCGTCATTCACTACGACGCCGCGGGGGTAAGCCGCAACTGCTTCCGCGTGCTCCACGACGCCCGCGGCCTCTCGGTCCACTTCATGCTCGACGTGGACGGCACCATCTACCAGACGCTCGACCTCAAGGAGCGAGCGTGGCACGCCACCATCAGCAACGACCGCAGCATCGGCATCGAGATCGCCAACATCGGCGCGTACCCCGACACCGCCGAGGGGCGCGCCGTCCTCGCCCGCTGGTACGAAACCGCCGACGGGATCACGCGCCTCAGGATTCCTCCGGGCAGCATCCGGTCATCCGGCGCCTTCCACACGCCCGCGCGTCCGCAGCCGGTGAAAGGGCGCATCCACGGCCGCGAGCTGATGATGTACGACCTCACCGAGGCGCAGTACGACTCGCTCATCAAGCTCACCGCGGCGCTGTGCACGATCTTCCCCAACATCCCCTGCGACTACCCGAGGGATGCTTCCGGGAAGGTGCTCACCACCGCGCTCGACCCCGCCGCGCTCGTGACCTACCGCGGCATCCTCGGCCACTACCACATCCAGGAGAACAAGATCGACCCCGGCCCCGCCTTCGACTGGGAGCGCGTGGTGAGGGGAGCAAGGGCGCTGATGAGCTCGTCGCCCGGGCCGGCGCGGTAGACCGACGCAGGAGCGGGCGCGGCCGGGGGTGAAAAAAATGACACCGGCCGCCGGGCCGGTGCCACTCGGACGAACCGGGTTGTCTTCGCGGCTACTCCGTTCTGCCCTGACCGCCGCGGCTGCCGCCGCCGGTGTCGTCGCGACGACCGGGGGTCTGGCCGCCGAGGTTGCGCTCCTGGACGTCGGTGCCCAGCTCTTCTTCCTCCCGCTTGCCCTGAAACTCCTGGCCGCCGATGTTGCCGGGGGACTGGCGGTTCTGCTGGTTCTGCTGCTGGTTGTAGCCCTTGTTCTGCTGGCCCATCCCCTGGCCCATGTTCTGGTTGTTGCGGTTCTGGTTGTTCTGCTCGGCCATGCGTGCACCTCGTGAGCGGTTCATGAAGCCCGGGCCCGCCGGTCCGACCTGGCGAGGACGCCCGTGCGATGCCCCACCCTGCCCGCGCCGCCCCACGCCCCGATGAGTGCGGCTTGAAACCGAATGAGGCGAGGAGACGGGGCGGAGCAAGACAGGGTGCGGAGGCGGGTACGCGGCGGGCATTTCCTCCATTGCCTTCTTCTCATCCAAGCGGCGGAGCCGCGGGCGTTGGTAGCCCAGGGCG
>CALJIV010000031.1 GCA_937974035.1 uncultured Phycisphaerales bacterium | reverse complement strand
CTAAGGAGCAGACATGGACTTTCTGACCCACTTGTGGCTTCCCATCCTCGTCTCGGCGGTGGCCGTGTGGATCGCCAGCGCCCTTGCGTGGATGTTGATCGGCCACCACCAGAAGGACTGGATCGGTCTTCCGGACGAGGCGGGCACGCTGAGCAAGATCGCCGACATCCCGCCGGGCAACTACGGCTTCCCCTACGCCGCGGACCGCAAGCAGTGCAGCGATCCGGAGTTCCGGAAGAAGTGGGAGCAGGGGCCCGCGGGCATGCTGCAGATCTTCCCGAAGAACATCAGCATGGGCCGCAACATGATTCTGACCTTCCTGACGTACCTGGTGGTGAGCGTGCTGATCGGTTACGTCGCGTGGTCGGTGCGGGGCTCCATCGGCGGCGACAAGCTGGAGACGTTCCGCGTGCTCGGGACCGTCGGCGTGCTCTCGTACGCCTTCGCGTTCATTCCCGGCAACATCTGGTTCGCGGCGTATCCCCGCGCCATCCTGATGAACATCATCGACGGCGTGGTGTACGGCCTGATCACCGGCGCGGCGTTCGCGTTCCTCTGGCCGGACGTGAAGCTCGCTCTGCCCGGACTCTGATCGCAGATTTCCGACCGCGGGCGGCCTTCTGACGGAGGCCGCGCCGCATTGCAGCGTGGGGCTGAATGTGCGCACAAAGAAGGGGCCTCGGTCTGAGGCCCCTTCGGAATCGCGTGACGCGTGCCGGCTTAGTCCAGCATGCCCATCTGCCACATGACGAAGATGCGTTCGTCGGCGAGGTCGCGGAGGCGGAGGTTCAGCGGCTTGCCCTGGCCGTGGCCCGCGTCGCGGTCCACCCACAGCAGGATGGGCTGCTTGTCGGGGTCGCTGGCGGTGGCCGCCTGCAGAGCCGCGGCCATCTTGCGGGCGTGCAGCGGGTGCACGCGGCTGTCGTTCTCACCCGCGGTGAGCAGCACCGCCGGGTAGGGGGTGCCCGGCTTGATGTTGTGGTAGGGGGAGTAGGCGTAGATGTACTTGAACTGCTCGGGGTTCTTGGCCGTGCCGTACTCGGGCACCCAGTACTTCGCCATCAGGAAGTCGTCGTAGCGCACCATGTCCAGCAGCGGGACGTAGCACAGCACGACGGAGCAGAGGTCCGGCCGCTGGGTGAGGAACGCGCCGGTCAGCAGGCCGCCGTTGCTCCCGCCGCGGACCGCGAGCCGCTTCGGGCTGGTGTACTTGCGGCTGATGAGGTGCTCCGCGGCGGCGATGAAGTCGTCGAAGGTGTTCTGCTTGTTCGCGAGCATGCCGCCCTGGTGCCAGGCCTCGCCGTACTCGTTCCCGCCGCGGAGGTTGGCCACCGCGTACACGCCGCCGGCGTCAAACCACTGGAAGAGCGGGGCGGAGAAGACCGGCGTCATGCTCTGGGTGAACCCGCCGTATCCGTAGAGGATGGTCGGGTTGTTGCCGTTCAGCTCCAGCCCCTTCTTGTGGATGATGAACATGCTGACCTTGGTGCCGTCCTTGCTGTGGTACCACTCCTGCTTCACCTCGACGCTGGCGGGGTCCACGGGCACGGAGGGCTGCTCCCACAGGCGCGGCTCGGCGTTGGGGCGGGACAGGTCCACGTGGAAGATGGTGGTGGGGTAGTTGTAACTGGTGAAGGTGAGGAAGGCGTCGGTGCGGTCCGGGTCGGTGACGAGCCCGGCGGAGCCGATGCCCGGCAGCTTCAGCAGGCCCTTGCTCTTGCCGTTGAAGTCGAAGAGCTCGATCTCGCTGCTCGCGTTGCGCAGGAACTCGACCGCGAGGATTCCCTTGGCGACGTCCACGCTCTGGATCACCGCGTCGGGGCGCTCGGGCACCAGCACCTTCCAGTTCTTTTCCTCCGGGCGGTTGAGGTTCACGGCCACCACGCGCCCGTTGGGGGCGTTGAGAGTCGTGAGCATGTACATCGTGTCACCCACGATGGTGCCGCCGCTCTGGGCTTCGCGCCCCTCGGTGATGGTCCGCTTGTTCAGCTTGCCGGTGCGGAGGAACTCCGCCGTGGGAGCGACCCACAGGTCGTTGTTCCGCGTGCCGGTGGCGTAGGAGAGGACGATCCACTTGCCGTCCTTGCTGAGGCCGCCGTAGGGGCCGTAGGTGGTGGCGAGCTTCGCGTTCTCCTGCACGGTGAGCTGACGCATGACGAGCTGGTCGCTCACGAGGTAGGGAGCGGAGGGATCAAGGCGCGCCAGCCGCACCTGGCCGGAGTATGGATTGCGCACGTCCGCCAGGTTGCGGTACAGGAAGCCCGACGAATCGGGCAGCCAGTCGCAGCCGCTCACCTTGCCGCTGATCTCCAGCGGGCGCTCGATGCCGGTGTCCACCTCGAGGATGCGGAGCACGGAGTTCTCCGTGCCGGAGCGGTACGTGCCGAACGCCAGCAGCTTGCCGTCGTCGCTGGGGCTGTACCAGGAGATCGTGGTCAGCCCGGTGGGGTCGATCGCCATGGGATCAAGCAGCAGGCGGGGCGTGCCGTCGATCCCTTCGCGCATGAACACCGAGGCCTGGTTCTGGTCGCCTTCGCGCTTGGAGTAGAAGTAGCGGTTGCCCCGCATGATGGGGGCCGACACGCTGCCCACCTCCATCAGCGGACGCAGCTTGGCCTCAACCTCCTTGCGTCCCGGCAGGTTGTCCAGGATGCTGCGGGTGTAGGCGTTCTGCTCGTCGGTCCACTTCGCGACCTCGTCGGTCATCTTGCCCATGGCGTTGGGGTCGCTGTTGTCCCCCTCCAGCCAGCGGTAGTTGTCGATGATCTCGACGCCGTGGACCACGTCCTTCACGCCGTCGCGGCGCGTTTCGGGCGGGCCGGCCAGGACCGGCGTGGCGGCGATCAAAAGAGCGGCAATTCCAGCGCGACACTGCATGCGTTGTGCTCCGGTTGAATGAGGAACTTGCATCCAGTCTAAGGGATGCGGGGGGGAGCGGACACCGTCAGCGGCACGGCCCCGTAGCGTTCACGGGTAATCACCGGCGCCGTCACGCGGACCGTCCGCGTCAGCGGGTCTATCCCTCGCTCTTCCATGACTTTGCGCAGAGCGCCCGGAGGAGCGAAGTCCACGTCCTCGTGGAATACATCCCGCTGCTCGATCGTGCCGCCGAAGCGCTCCAGCAGCGCGCGGCAGACGCCCGCCACCAGGTCCTCCGGCGCGGAAGCGCCCGCCGTCACCAGCACCGTTTCATTGCCGGTGGGGAACCATGCGAAGTCCACTTCGCTCACGTCGTCCACACGTCGCGCGGGCGTGCCGACGTTCGCGGCGATCTCCGTCAGCCGCACGGAGTTGGACGAGTTGCGCGAGCCGATCACGAGCACGAGGTCGCACTCGGGGGCGATCTGCCGCACGGCGTGCTGCCGGTTGGTGGTGGCGTAGCAGATATCGCTGCTGGGCGGCTCCTTGATGTTCGGGAAGGCACGCTTGAGCGCCTCGATCACGACCGCCGCGTCGTCCGTTGAGAGGGTGGTCTGAGTGAGGTAGACGAGCTTGGAAGGGTCCTTGACGCGGAGGTGGGGGATGTCCGCCGGGGATTCCACGACCTGGGTGGCGTCGGGAGCTTCGCCGAAGGTGCCGATGACCTCCTGATGATCCTTGTGGCCGATGAGCAGGATCTGATACCCCTGCCGCGCGTACCGCACTGCCTCGGCGTGGACTTTGGTCACGAGTGGGCAGGTCGCGTCGATCGTGAACAGGCCTCGCTCCCTCGCCAGCGCCCGCACCGCGGGAGAGACGCCGTGGGCGGAGAAAACGACGATCTGCCCCCGCGGCACCTCCGCGATGTCGTCCACGAAGCGCACGCCCCGCTCCACGAACCGCCCCACGACGTGCTTGTTGTGCACGATCTCGTGGTAGACGTACACCTGCTCGTCGGGGAACAGCTCCAGCACCTGGTCCACGACGTCGATGGCCATGCGCACGCCGGCGCAGAATCCGCGGGGGTTCGGAAGGATCAGCTTCATCAGGGTCTTTTTGGGGGAGAGGCGGGGTCTTTTCCTGACAGCATCATACGCCCAGCCTCGTGTACCCCCTGACCAACCTCCCCTGTGTTCGGGATGCCCCCGAACTGTTGCATGTTGGGATCTGGTAAAGACCTGTCGGTCAGTTGAGGGGCGGGGTCAGCCCTTATAAGCTGGAAGCCCCGGGACGGTCCTGCCCTGGGGCGGCCTGCCGATCGGCTTGCCGCGTACGTCCCTGGGAGTGTTCATGGGAAGCGTCAGGCCCTGGCAGATCGCGGTGATGGTGCTGGCGGTGATCGCCGTCGGGATCGCCACCTACTTCTCGCTCACGGGCGAGGGGGGGCCTCCGTCCCAGGCCAAAGAGGTCAATCTTGTGGACATCAGCACGGGCGAGCTCTTCGTGGCGGACTACCCGGAGCGTCGGCCAGTGAGCTTCCCCGCCGTCAACCCCGCGAGCCAGAAGCCCACGCTGTACCCCGCAAGATTCCAGGACGACAAGTGGGTGCTCAGTTCCCGGTATATCCCCATTGTCCGCAAGGACAAGCACCTGAAGCCCGACCTGTTCGTGGATCAGAAGTCGGGCGAGCTGAAGCTTGAATCCACTCGACCGACGCGGATCAAGCCGTTCGGCGATTGACGGAGCCGTTCCATGCGCAGCCATATCCACCGCCGAGCCTTTACGCTGATTGAGCTGCTGGTGGTGATCGCCATCATCGCCCTGCTCATCAGCATCCTGCTGCCCGCGCTGGGCAAGGCACGTGAAGCGGGCCGCAACATCGCCTGCGCCTCCACGGTGCGGCAGCTTGCGACGGCCCAGTTCACCTACATGAACGATTGGAAGGAGTGGTACGCCTGCCGGTACACCTCCGGGGCGGAGGCGGACGCGACGGGCGGGGCTGCGATCCTGGGAGACACCACCTCCACGACGCCCACCTCGAACTTCGACTGGATCAGCCCCACGATGGGCGAGGCGGCCAACCTGCCCGTCAACCGCGCGCGCCGGACCCTTGCGATCTTCAATAACTGGCGGTGCGCCTCGGCGACGCAGTTTAATCAGACGCTGTACGGGACCGCTCCCGATATGGCGGAGTTTAACCAGGCCTTTGCGGAGACCGGGGCTCGTCAGGTCAGCTACCTGCAGCCTGCCGGGTTTGCGCTGTGGAGCCGGCAGGCCCCCAACTCTGTGCGTTACTACCGTCGGCGGGACGGCAGTGATTTTTATCGACCGGTCAATGGTTCGAACGGTCAGTTTAACAATCCGGTCACTATTCCGGATACATGGACCCCGGTGCTGAACAAGGTGGGCATCCAGCTTTCCAACAAGGCCCTGATCGCGGACGGTACCCGTTATTGGGAGAGTGACCACCTCGACTTCGACGTCAATCCGGCCCCTGATGCGTACGGCTCCTTCACCGACACTCCCTCGTTCATCCGCTCCACGGCATATGGCCGTGAGGCGCCGTACTCGTCGAACCAGGAGAATCTCCGCTTCACCTTCCGCCACGCGGGCAACATCAACGTCGCTTTCTTCGACGGCAGCGTCCGCAGCATGTCGAAGGACACCGCATGGCGCCGCGTCGATTACTGGTACCCCTCGGGCAGCATCTTCAACGGGATTGATGCGCCGCCCGAATCCCGCCGCAGTTCAAGCAACCCCACTGGGCTCGAAGTCAACAAGCCCCTGCCCTGAAGACGTCTGAGGGGTGCGTGCGTCCTACCCTCTCCCACAATCCAACGGGAGAGAATGATGGCTACCACGCGCGCCCTCGAAGCCCTCACGCAGGACCAGCCCGCCGCGATTCAGCGGCTTATTGACTGGCTCAAGATTCCGAGCATCAGCACCGATCCGGCGTACAAGGCCGAGGTCCGGCGTGCCGCGGACTGGGCGGCGGATCAGCTCCGGGAGCTGGGTTTCACTGTCCGCGTGCTCGACACCGGAAACCCGGCGGGTTCGGGCCATCCGGTCGTGCTGGCGACGATCGAGCCCGCGCCGACCTACAAGGGCCCGCACGTTCTGTTCTACGGCCATTACGACGTGCAGCCCGTGGACCCGCTGGAGCTGTGGGAGTCCAAGCCCTTTGAGCCTGTCATCAAGCCCGCGGTCCCCGGCGGCCCAGGCGAGCGGATCGTCGCCCGCGGCGCGGTGGACGACAAGGGGCAGGTCATGATGTTCATCGAGGCCTGCCGCGCGTGGAAGAAGGTGTCGGGCCACGCCACCGGCGGCGCGGCATACACGGTCCTGCTCGAAGGCGAAGAGGAGTCGGGCTCGGCCAATCTCGAGCCCTTCGTTGCCGCGCACAAGGATGAACTGAGCAAGTGCGATGTCGTGCTGATCTCCGACACCGGCATGATCGGCAAGGACCGCCCCTGCATCACCTACGGCGTCCGCGGCCTGGCGTACACCGAGATCACGCTCCATGCTGCGAATCAGGACCTGCACTCGGGACTCTGGGGAGGTCGCTGCCCCAACCCCAACAACGAGCTGTGCAAGGTGCTCGCCCAGCTTTGGGACGAGAAGCGCCGCGTCACGATCCCCGGCTTCTACGACGACGTGCGGCCCCTGCGCCCCGAAGAGCGGGAGGCGTGGAAGAAGCTCGGCGTCTCCGCCGCGGAAGCGCTGGAGAAGATCGGTCTGCCGCCCGAGGCGGATATTGGTGAAGAGGGGTACAACTTCATCGAGCGCGAGTGGGCCCGTCCCACGGCGGAGATCAACGGCATCTGGGGCGGATACACCGGCAAGGGGGCCAAGACCGTCATCCCCGCGCACGCCAGCGCGAAGGTCTCCTTCCGCCTGGTCGCGGACCAGGACCCGCGGAAGATCACGCAGATGTTCTTCAATTGGCTGAAGGAGCGCACGCCACCCGGCTGCCGCTGGGAGCTGCACGATCACCACGGCGGCTTCGGCGTCACCGTTCCGACGGACTCGCCCGTTCTTCGGGCCGCGGCACGGGCCATCGAGAAGACCGCGGGCAAGGCGCCGGAGCTGATCAAGAGCGGGGGCTCCATCCCCGTAGCCGGCATGCTCAAGGACATGCTCGGCCTGGACACCATCTTCATGGGCTTCGGCCTGGAGGACGACCGGGTCCACTCCCCCAACGAGAAGTTCGAGCTGGAGTGCTTCCGGATGGGGGCGAGGGCCCACGCGGCGTTCATCGGGGAGCTGGTGGGGGCCTGAAAGGCGGGGCTAGGCCGCGGCTTTGTGCTCTTCCTCTTCAACCTCCCCGACTTCCACGATTTCCTTGGAGGCCAGGGCGTTGAGCCTGTCGAGCCGCTCCTTGCGCAGCGTCGCCACCTTCACCCGCATGTCGTGGATATAGGTGACGTCCTTCAGCCCGGCAGCCATGAAGTGGAGAAGCGCCAGAACCGCCACGCCAGCAATAACCGCCAGCACCAGCCAGACCTGACTCATACCTCGGCATCGACCCCTGAAACCAACCGCTTGAGCGGCTGTAGAATCCCCGCGTGACCACTCCGTCTGATAATGGGGGGCAGACCCGCGCCAGCCGTTATGTCCGCTTTTTTCGGCTCGTGCTCTGCGCCGTGCTCGGGATGCTCGGCGCGCCCGCCGCGGCGCAGGGGCCCGGCGCTCCGCTCTCAACGGGTGAAGTCAAGATCGAGCTGGAGAGCTTCGGGGTGGGCAACGTCGCCCGTTGCGGGGACTGGTGCGGCATCCGCCTTCGGATTCAGGACACGGGCTCGCGCAGCCGCGAGCTGATCGTCCGCGTCAACGGTCTGGACTTTGACGGCGATACGCCGCTCTATCAGCGCGAGACGGCCTCCAACCCCGGCCAGTGGCAGAGCGTGTGGATGTATGCGCGCCTGCCTTTCAACTACAACCCCGCCTCGGGGCTCACCGCGTATGTCTACGAGGCGGTGGAAGTGACCGGCGAGCGGCCGGAAGACGCCCCGACGGGCTTTCGCGCCGGACGGCTGCTGGGCTATGCCTCGCTCAGCGTCGCGTCCGGACCATCGGGCTCGGTGCGCGATCCATCCTCCGGCATCATCGGCGTGATCGGCACGCGCCCGATGGGCCTGCGGGCTTATTCCGCGGCGACCCCCAACGGCCGTTCCAGCATGCACTCGCACGAGATCATCGACGTGGTCATGGGCATCACTCCCGCGGCGATGCCCGATCGCTGGATGGGCCTGCTCCCTTTTGACGCGATTGTCTGGGCGCAGGGCAGCCCCGCCGAGCTGCGCGACACGCGCAGCCGCGCTCTGCGCGAGTATGTGCTGCACGGCGGCCACCTCATCATCATCCTGCCGAGCATCGGCCAGACCTGGACGGACCAGCGCTCCAACGACCTGTTCGACATCATGCCCGCGGTGACGGTCTCGCGGAAGGAAGTCCATGACTTCGACCGCTACCGCCCGCTCCTGACGCGCCAGCCCGACCCCAAGCTGCCGACCCAGCCGCAGTTTCCCAAGACCTCCATCGTGCACACCTTCAGGCCCAGCCCGGAAGCGGCTCCGAACGAGGCGATCCGCATCCTGAACGGGCCCGACGGTGACTGCGTTGTGGTCCGCAGGCTCGTCGGCGCGGGCGCGGTGACGCTGATCGGCCTCGACCTCAACCAGACGGCGCTGTCGCAGTTCGATCTCATCGACGCGGACATGTTCTGGCACCGCGTGCTGGGCAAGCGCGGCGACTTCACCCCGCGTCAGCAGAACATGGGCATCTTCGGCCGCAAGACCTGGCGGCTGGATCAGGATATCGACGACGAAATTGCCAAGAACAACGACGCAGCGGCGGGGGTGCTGCTGGGGTTCGTGATCTTCGTGCTCTACTGGCTCTACGCGGGGCCGGTGGGGTTCCTCATCCTCAAGCGATACAACCTCACGCATCACTCCTGGCTCGCGTTCGTCGCGGCCATCGCGGTGTTCACCGGCATCGCTTGGTCCGGGGCGAACCTGCTCCGGCAGTCGGAGATCCAGGCCCGCCACTTCACCATCCTCGATCACGTCTACGGCCAGCCTCTGCAGCGGGCGCGGATGTGGTCGAGCATCTGGATTCCGTGGTACGGCACGGCGCGCATCAGCGTTGCGCCGCAGGACGATGGAGCCGCGGGAGTGGGGGCCACGATCGCTTCCTGGGATCCTCCGGAAACCGATGTCTCCTGGGGCGGCTTCCCCGATCAACGCGGCTACATCGTGGACACGCGCGACCCATCCGGCATGCGCGTTCCCGTCCGCTCGACCGTCAAGCAGGTGGAGGTGAACTGGGCGGGCGGGCCCGCGTGGGAGATGCCCCGGCCGGCGCGACCGGAGGAGGGCGGCACAGGCAAGCTGGAGGTCGTCAACCAGGCCAATGTTCCGCCTGAGCAGCGCTCCGGCCTGGTCCGGGGCACGCTCGTCCACAACATGCCCGGCACTCTGAACGATGGCATTGTGGTCGTCATCCGAAGTCAGCGGCCCATCCTGCGCAGCCCCAGCTATCTGCCGATCTGCGTGGGCGAAGTCTTCAACATCAACAAGCCCTGGGGGCCGAACGAGCCGCTCGATCTGGCGATTACCACCCGTCCGCGAGACCGTGCCATCGAGACGGCTCTTACGGGCTATCTCAACACCCACTTCCGCCCCAACCTTGATTTGGGCGACCGCACCGACATGACGCGCCGGCTCAACGCGCTGGCCTTCTTCTCGCAGCTTCCCCCGCCCGATGAAGACTCATCGCGTCCCTACGCGCAGCGCAACGCCACCCACGGCTGGGATCTTTCCTACTGGTTCACCCAGCCCTGCATCATCGTGATGGGGCATCTCACGACGGCCGACGCCAACGTTACCAACACCCCTGTGCCCATCCACGTTGACGGCGAGCCGGTGACCAACAACGGCCGCACGTTTGTTCGCTGGATCTATCCGCTTCCGGACAATCCCCCCGAGTTCCCGGACAGCACAACGGACAGCATTCCCGCCGACGCCCTCGACGGAACGGTGGACATCGAGCTTCCGCTCTGAGACAGGACCGCAGCGCCATGCCCATGATCGAGACCATCAACCTCACCAAGCGCTACGGCGAGCTGGTCGCGCTCAACAACCTCAACCTCACCATCAACGAGGGCGACTGCTTCGGCTTCATCGGCCCCAACGGCGCAGGCAAGACCACCACGATCAAGATCCTTGCCACGCTCCTCAAGCCCTCCAGCGGTCAGGCCAACATCGCGGGGCTGACCATCGGCTATCAGAACCGGCAGATACGCCCCCTGATCGGCTACGTGCCCGACTTCATGGGCGCGTACGAGGACATGGTCGTTACGGAGTACCTCGAGTTCTTCGCCGCGGCGTACAACATCCACGGCCAGCAGCGCAAGAAGGTCGTCCGTGATGTTCTCGAGCTGACCGATCTTGGCTACAAGGCGACCGCCGAGGTCAACTCGCTTTCACGCGGCATGCAGCAGCGCCTTGCCGTGGCCCGTGTGCTCCTGCACGACCCCAAGGTCCTGCTCATGGACGAGCCCGCCAGCGGCCTGGACCCCCGCGCCCGCATCGAGATGCGCGAGCTTCTCAAGGAGCTCCGCCGCATGGGCAAGACAATCCTGATCTCCAGCCACATCCTGCCCGAGCTCGCCGAGCTCTGCAATGTCGTGGGCATCATCGAACGCGGCCAGCTCCTCTTCAACGGAACGGTGGACGAGATCCTGCGCCGGGCGAAGGTGGGACACGTTCTGCACGTGGGCGTCACGGACCGCTTTGAGGAGGCGGGCAACCTGCTCGCACGCATCCCCGGCGTCAAGAAGGTCTCCATCGTCAACGACGATTCGGGCAACGGACGGATGGGAAAGATCCTGCACGTCAACTACGACGACACCGCGGGCCAGTCCGTCTCTGACCTGCCCAACATCCTCATCAACAGCGGCTTCCGCCTCACGAAGTTCACCGAAGAGCCGGTGAATCTCGAAACGGCGTTCATGCGCCTGACCAAGGGGCTGGTGCAGTAGGTGTGCGGGCCGCTGTCAATACGCGGTTTCTACAGGCGGGTAACGAGGCAACGACCCGCGGTTGTATGAGGCAAGTCGGCCCGAACGCTCAAGTTTGCGGCGCGCCGATGTCCGACCGCATCTGCATCCCTGCGAAACGGATCGCCGCGCACCCGGCGTATGCGCGCTCCCGCGCCTCAGCCAGATCCTTGCCAACGCCCGTGACGCCCAGCACGCGGCCGCCCGCGGTCTGAAGCGTGCCGTCTGGGCCTCGCCGCGTGCCCGCGTGATATACGTGCACCCCCGGCATCGCGTCCGCCTTCTCGACCCCCTCGATCGGGATGCCCGTTCGCGGCTTGTCGGGATACCCCGCGCTCGCCAGCACTACGCAGCACGCCGCGCCCGGGTCCCACTCGACATCCACACTTTCCAGCCGTCCCTCGCACGTGGCGAGCATCAGCTCCAGCAGATCGCTTTTGAGGCGCGTCATCAGCGGCTGGCACTCGGGATCGCCGAATCGGCAGTTGAACTCCAGCACCTTCGGTCCCGCCGGCGTCAGCATGAGCCCCGCGTACAACACGCCCGTGTACTCGATGCCCTCGCGGCGGAGCGCATCAACCGTGGGCACCAGAATCTCGCGCTCGATCTTCGCCATCATCGCCGCGTCGATCGAGTCGGTGGGGCAGTACGCGCCCATGCCGCCCGTGTTGGGGCCCGTGTCGCCGTCACCCAGACGCTTGTGATCCTGGCATGCCGGAAGCACGAGGATGCTGCACCCGTCCACGATGGCCAGCACCGACGCTTCGCGCCCTTCCAGCCGTTCTTCGACGACCACCCGCTGCCCGGCGTCGCCGAACTCTCGCTTCACCATGATCCGCTCGATCGTTTCCAGCGCCTCGCCGAGCGTCCGGGGCAGGACCACACCCTTGCCCTTCGCAAGCCCCGCGGCCTTGATGACCGGCAGCCCATCCAGCTCCGTCTCGTATGCCTTCTTCACGATCGGGTCCGAGGTGCGGAGCTGCTCGATGTACCGCACGCGGTCGGAGGGATCGCGGAACGTGTCCGCCGCGGCAAGGACCGCCGACACCACCGCGCGGGCCCGCACCGCCTCAATCCCTTCGCCCAGGCCCTTCGCGCCGCCCGTGTTCGGGATGCGCGTGACGACCTCCGCGACCCGCTTCACGATGTAAGCCCGCTTTTCTTCGGAGTTGCCGAAGTCCTTGGGCGGGCCCAAGAGCTGGGCCAGCAGCGGTTCGTCCCGAACCCTCGCCTCCAGCCACGCCCGCGCGTGACCGGGGTTGGTGAACGTCTGCGACTCAGCCGTGGGAATGGAGGCCGAGCGCATGACCTGCTTGGCCCAGGCCTTGTCCCACTCCAGCCTCGCGGCTTCCTGCACCGGCCCGAAGACATGCACGCCGGGGGCTCGGAGCTTGTCCGCAAACCCTTCCGCGAGAGGGTCCTCCGGGCCGATCACCACCAGCCCGATGTTCTTCTTCTCGATGAACTGCTGAAGCCGGTAGATCTCGCGGATGTTCACCGGCACGTCGACCGGCTTGGCGAGGCTCGCCAGGCCGGGGTTGTCCGGGTGTGTCGTCCACAGGTCGCCCAGCCGGGCCGAGCCCGCCAGTTTCACCGCCAGCGCATGCTCCCGCCCGCCCCCGCCTACGAGCAACACATTCACCTTCCCCGGACCGTTCGTCATGGGCCAAGCATACTCCCGTGAGGTCGTGGCCGGTCCGGCCCGGATTCGCACCACAGATTGTGTCTTGACCGCCTCTCATCGCTGGATGTGCAGCCTCGATCGTGCCCGGATGCTCGTCGCGTTATTGACCCTGAGACGCACCGCTCCTACAGTCGCCACACGACTGCGGGGTAGAGCAGCCTGGTAGCTCGTCGGGCTCATAACCCGGAGGTCGCAGGTTCAAATCCTGCCCCCGCTATTGCTGGCCGGTTGCGAAAGCGACAGGCCTTTGTGTTTTCAGGGAACGCCGTCGAGAGACCTCGGCGGCGTTTTCGCGTTTTGGCCAGACACTCATTCGAACGCGGCACCGAACCCGCCGTCACCATAGAGTTGGCCGCGGATGACCGTCCGAGAACTATCCGTCTGTTCATGGCCGCACTCGATCGCTTCGGCGTGCGATTCCCTACTGCCTTGGGGCAGCAATGCTTGGAGTGTGCGTAAACACCGCTACGCCAGTATCGTAACGTCCCTTGGGGCATCCGTACTGCCCCTGTAAGGCATGTAGCCACAAGGATCTACACGGCGGCCCGAGAAGCCGCAGCCGATCGCAGCGAAGGCCATGCAGTTCCAAGGATTTTGCTTGCAATTCCCCCCCAAGTTGAGGTAGGCTCATCCCTGTTGGAGAGAGGGGGCCATCCGCTCGTGGGCGGACTTCCTCGACAAAGTGTGTGCTGTGGTGGCTCCTTTCGCTCTGCCCCGAAAGGTGGCACCCGCAGGTCCGCGGTTGACGTTCAACCCGTGATCGAAGCCGGAATACGAGGCAGAGAACTTTGGAGAGTAAAGATGAAGACAGTTCTCGCGATGATTGCAGTGGCGGGTATTGCCGCGACCGCCGCCCAGGCAGACGTTGTTCTGCTGGTGGACCTGTCCACGCCGGATCAGATCACGATCAGCGCGGCTCCCGGCGGGCTCTCCGCTGTGTCGGCGTCGGGCAGCAACACGACGGGCGTCTATCTCGCCGGCATCCTCGGCAGCACCGGCGGCCCCACCGGAACTATCATCGGTACGCTGGTTGGGACTGCTGACCTGTCCACGTTCAACAATCCGCCCGACGGCACGCCTTCTCTGTACCGCTCGAGCGGGACTGACACCGGGCTGAACTTCTGGTCGTTCTCGACGAGCTCGACCGTCACCTTCACGGCCGGCAGCCAGGCCTTCGCCGGTTCGGCCACGTGGGCCGTTGATCCCGCCCTCTACGCCCTGCTTCTGAGCGGCGCCACGTCAGGCAATGTGTACTTCCCCGCGGATGACCCGGCGGACCTGCCGACCGCTCAGGTCATCGGTCAGTACCAGGTGGTTCCTGCTCCCAGCGCCCTGGCCCTCCTGGGTCTCGGCGGTCTCGTGGCGACCCGTCGTCGTCGCTGATCGAGCAGTCAAACGTTCTGTTTGAACGATCTCACACCGCCCGGCCTCGACGCCGGGCGGTGTTCTTTTTGGTTTGCTGTGAATCAGTCCGGCCTTTACTGGCCGGGCCTTGTTGCGTGCTGTGTGGGCCGACTCCTGCCGAAAGCAATCGTGATCAGATCACCGAACCACGCAAAGACAGTGAAGGGGATGATGATCCAGTAGACCCAGGCGGGAACGTCGAAGAGCCATTCGAGCAGGCAGGCGACCGTGAGCACAAGCAACGCGAAGAGCGGTGTTATCCAAAGGCCAAGCCGAGCCCGCCGGATCATGTTCGGGCGCGTTCATTGCGTGCTCTGGGGCGGCTCCGATTTGCAACAGCCGATTTGGTAAGGCTGTTGCCGCGGGATCAGCATATCGGAGCGGAAAAGTCATCAAAGGCGCAGATGTGATTTCTGCTTGCTCTATGTACCATGCCGCCATGGGCACCAAAGACCCCCGCGTTGACGAGTACATCGGGAAAGCCGCCGAGTTTGCCCAGCCCATCCTGAAGAAGCTGCGGTCTCTTGTCCACAAGGGCTGTCCCGACGTGGTGGAAACGATCAAGTGGGGCATGCCCGCGTTTGATTACAAGGGGCCCTTGTGCGGCATGGCCGCGTTCAAGAAGCATTGCGCCTTCGGCTTCTGGAAGGCGGCGCTGCTCTTCGCGGACAAGGAGCGTGCCAAAGACGAGGGGATCTCGAAGCTGACGTGGGGGGCGCCGGGGCGGGACCCCAAGAAGGCGTGCATCGAGAGCGTCGATGACCTGCCCTCCGATGCGGTGTTCCTGAAGCTTCTGAAGGAAGCAGTGCGGCTCAACGACGATGGCGTCAAGGTGCCCTCGACCAAGACCAGACGGAAGCCGCTGCCGATGCCCGACGACTTCAAGGCCGCGCTCAAGAAGTCGAAGAAAGCCGCGGCGAACTTCGAGGACCTCGCTCCCTCGCACAAGCGCGAATACATCGAGTGGATCATCGAGGCCAAGCGCGAGGAGACGCGTCAAAGACGCATCGCCACCGCGGTGGAATGGATTTCCGAGGGCAAGTCCCAGAACTGGAAGTACGAGCGGAAGAAGAAGTAGCCGGCCGGTGGCTTCCCGAGCCCGCAGCGGGGGGCGGGTGGGCCGCTCTTCCTACAATCGTCGGTGTCCACAGGCCGCCCCAAGGTGCTTGTCGCCATGTCCGGCGGCGTCGATTCCTCCGTCGCCGCGGCGTTGCTCCAGCGAGCCGGTTACGACCCGGTCGGGTGCTTCATGCGCCTGGGGTCTCCGGGTGAGACGCTGGACGAGCTGCTGCCCGGCGACCAGGCCTGCCGTCCCGGCGTGAAGATCGGCCACCAGGGCTGCTGCTCTATCAACGACGCAGCAGACGCCCGGCTGGTCGCGGCGGAGCTGGGCATTCCCTTCTACGTCTGCAACTTCAAGAAGGACTTCGGGCGCATCATCGACTACTTCGTGGACGAGTACGCCGCGGGACGGACGCCGAACCCCTGCGTCCGGTGCAACGACTGGCTGAAGTTCGGCAAGCTCCACGACTACGCACGCCAGATCGGGGCAGAGTTCGTCGCCAGCGGCCACTACGCCCGCGTGCAGCCCGGACCCGGCGGAGAGCCCTCGCTTCTCCGCGGCGTGGATCGCGCCAAGGACCAGTCATACGTGCTGTTCGGCGTGCCGCGGGAGCAACTCCCGCGGATGATGCTGCCCATCGGCGAGCTTGAGAAGCCCCGCGTGCGCGAGCTGGCCCGCGAGTTCGGCCTGCCCGTGTTCGACAAGCCGGACAGCCAGGAAATCTGCTTCGTCCCCGACAACGACTACGCCGGGCTGGTCGAGCGGAGGCGACCGGAAACGGCGCAGCCGGGGCCGATCGTGGACGCCTCGGGGCGAGAGGTCGGCCGCCACGGCGGGCACCACCGCTTCACGGTGGGACAGCGCCGTGGCCTGGATATTTCGCTCGGTCAGCGCGTGTACGTCACGCGCAAGGACCCGGCCACCAACACCGTCACCATCGGGCCTCGCACCGACCTGCTCTGCAAGTCCTGCGTGGTGGGGGAGGCGAACTGGCTCACCGACGTGCCGGAGCGTTTCGCCTGTCTTGCCAAGTACCGCTACAACACCCCCGCGGCTGCCGCCACGGTGCGGCTGCTCGAACCCGGCGCGCGAGAAACCCCCTCCGGTCGGAAGGGGCGCTTTGAGGTCGTGTTTGATGAGCCTCAGGAGGCGATCGCCGCGGGCCAGGCCCTCGTGCTGTACGGGGCCCCGGACCACGACCGCGTGCTGGGCGGCGGGTGGATCGAGTCGGTCGGCTGACGCCCCTTACACCTTCACGGCTTCGCTCGTCGTGGCGTCGGGTGACTGGCGAGGTTCCTGCGGCCGCTCCGGCTCGCCCGTGATCGGGTTGTTGAAGTGCTTTTCCTGCACGGGCACCACGAACTCGAGGATGTGCTGCAGCACGCGCCCCGGCGAGCCCGTGGCGTCCACTTCCTTGATGATCGAGCGCGGGTAGTAGTCGAGCACGGGGTACGTCTCCCGCTCGTACACCTCCCAGCGCTTGCGGATCACCTCTTCCTTGGCGTCGTCGACGCGGTTCTCCTTGAGCGCCCGCCGACGCAGCCGCTTGATCATCTCTTCCTTGTCGCGGCAGACCAGGTGCAGGATGCACAGCACGTTGATGTGCTTCTCCAGCAGCTTCGCCTGGTTCACGTTCCGCGGGATGCCGTCGAGCACCAGCAGATCCGCACGCGGCTTGAAGGCGCTCAGCACCGTCCGCGCGTGCATGTTGTGCTGCCACATCTTGATCGTCACGTCGTCGGGGACGAGCAGCCCCTTCGACGAGTACTGCATGAACGTCTTGCCCAGCTCGCTGGACATGTCCAGCGTCCGGAAGACCTCCCCGCACGACAGGTGATAGAAGCCGGGGATGGAGCCCAGAATCTTGCCCTGCGTGCCCTTGCCCGCCCCTGGGGCGCCGAAGAGCAGGACCGTCTGGTAACGCTGGTGCATGGCCAATCTCCCGTTTCAGCGCGTACTCGCGGCGGATACACCCTAAACCGTGTTCCGACCTATAGCAAGGACGATGTACCCCCTTCCCTACCACTTGTTACGACGGTAGGGGGTGGGCAGTTTGTATTGGGGGGGCTTCCCCCGGCGGGCTTACCGAATCCCGTCCTTCGACGCCAGCAGCTTAATCATGTCCACGCACCGGGCCGCGTAGCCGGCCTCGTTGTCGTACCAGGACACGACCTTGAAGAACCGCTTGTTCAGCTCGATCCCCGCCTTGGCGTCGAAAATCGAGCTGTGCCGGTCCCCGATGAAGTCGCTGGAGACGACCTCCTCCTCGGTGTAGGCGAGGATGCCCTTCATCGGGCCCGCCGCGGCGGCCTTCATCGCGGCGTTGATCTCCGCCAGCGAGGTCTCCTTCGAAGTGCGGAACGTGAGGTCCACCGCGGAGACGTCCGCCGTGGGCACCCGGAACGACATGCCCGTCAGCTTGCCCTTCAGCTCCGGGATGCAGAGGGTGACGGCCTTCGCCGCGCCGGTGCTCGCCGGGATGATGTTCTGGTAGGCGTTGCGTCCGCCGCGCCAGTCCTTCTTGGAGGGGCCGTCCTGCGTGGGCTGCGTGGCCGTCACGGCGTGGACGGTGGACATCAGGCCCTCTTCCAGCCCGAAGTTGTCGTGGATCACCTTCGCCACCGGCGCCAGGCAGTTGGTCGTGCACGAGGCGTTGGAGATGACCTTGTGCTTCGCGGGGTCGTACTGATCCGCGTTCACGCCCAGGCAGAAGGTGGGCACCTGCGAAGGATCGCTCTTGGTGGGGGCGGAGATGATCACACGCTTCGCGCCGGCCGTCAGGTGCAGGGCGGCCTTCTCCCCGTCGGTGAAGAGCCCGGTGGACTCGAGGACGTAGTCCACGCCGAGGTCCTTCCAGCCCAGCTTCGCGGGGTCCTTCTCAGCCATCGTGCGGGTCGTCCGCCCGTTCACGGTGAAGGAGTTCTCAGTCGCGGAGATCTCCGCCGGACGCCCGTCCACCAGGAAGCGCCGGTGCATCGTGTCGTACTTCAGCAGGTACGCCAGGTTGTCCGCCGGAACCAGGTCGTTCACGGCAACGAACTCGATGCCCTGCTCAAAGCCGATGCGGTACACCATCCGACCGATGCGACCGAACCCGTTGATGCCGACGCGGATTGCCATTGATTGCTCCTGTGGGTGGAGCGCGATCGTAGTAACCGCAAACCGAAGTGGTCCAATATTCCGGACTCATCCCGTACCCGCCCACGCCGTGGCGAGGCCGGGCCTTGCCTGTGTAAGGCGATTTTTTGCAGATCGTCGGGGCTGAACTCCGTTCTCGGACGCCTTGGCGCCTGCCGCTAGGCGATCGCCGCGGCACGCGCGGAGTTCAGCTCCATCACCACCCGCCCGTTCACGATCGTCGCCACCGCCCGCCCGCGGACGCTGCGGCCCAGGAAAGGCGAGTTGCTCGAGCGGCCCCGCAGCGATTCGTGCGTGATCGTCCACTCCGCCTCGGGATCGATCACGGTGATGTCCGCCGGCCCGCCCACGCGCAGCATGCCCAGCCCCTCGCGGTCAAGGTTGCACAGCTTCGCGGGTTCGATGGTCATGAGCGCAATCAGCCGCGGCCAGGAAATCAGCCCCGTGTGAACCAGAGCTTCCGCGTAGAGCGGCAGGGCCGTTTCCAGGCCCACCATCCCGAAGGGGGCTTCTTCAAAGGGCAGCCGCTTTTCGTCGGCGCTGTGCGGCGCGTGATCCGTGGCGAGCACGGTGATGGTGCCGTCGGCCACGCCCTGTCGCACCGCCTCTACGTCCCGATCCTCGCGCAGGGGCGGATTCACCTTCGCCGCGGTGTTGTATCCCTCGCATTCCCGGTGCGTCAGCAGGAGGTGGTGGGGGGAGGCTTCCGCCGTCACCGCCAGCCCCGCCGCCCGCGCCTTGCGGACCAGATCCACGCTCTCGCCGCTGGAGATGTGCTGGACGTGGTACCTCGCCCCGGGCACGCCACGGAGCAGCCGCACGTCGCGCTCGATGATGACTTCCTCCGCCACCCGCGGCCAGCCCCCCAATCCCAGGCGCGTCGCCACATCACCCGCGTGCATCGCCGCGCCCTTGGTCAGCGTCGGATCCTGACAGTGCTGCATGAATGCCAGGCCGGTCACTGAGACCGCGTGCAGCACGCGCAGCATCATCCCGGCGGTGGGGATGCAGTCGCCGTCATCCGAGAACCCGACCGCCCCTGCCCGTGCCAGCAGCCCGATTTCCGCCGGTTCTTCGCCCTTGCGCCCGCGGGTCGCCGCCGCAACGGGGAAGACGCGGCAGGCCGCCGTCGCCGCGGCGCGGGCACGCACGAACTCCAGCAGCTCCGGCGAATCCAGCGCCGGGGTCGTGTTCGGCATGCAGCAGACGGTCGTAAACCCGCCCGCCACCGCCGCCAGCGACCCCGTCGCCAGCGTCTCCTTGTGCTCGCCTCCCGGCTCGCGGAGGTGGACGTGAGGGTCGATCAGGCCGGGCGTCACCAGCCGGTCGGTCGCGTCGATCACCCGGTCCACGCCGGAACGCGAGAGGGAAGGGCCGATGGCTACCACGCGCCCGTCCCGCACAGCTACATCCGCCGGGCCGTCGAAGCCCGATGCCGGATCAATCACCCGCCCGCCGACGATCAGCAGTGACTCCATATCCCCGCAGGATACGGCCCTCCTCCGCCCCGAGCCCGCAAGCGACAGCCCCGGCTTGGAAACCCCACCAGCCGCGGCCTATCCTCCCTGCCTCAACCCAGCGCGGGGTATAGCGCAGCTTGGTTAGCGCGTCTGACTGGGGGTCAGAAGGTCGGCGGTTCGAATCCGCCTACCCCGACTTGGCAAAAGAGCCTCCGGGTTTTTCCCGGAGGCTCTTTTGTTTTTTGCCCCAGCTTGTGTCTCTCCGCCCCTGTGAAGGGGGCGGGCTCAGCACTCTCCGCCGGCGAGCACGCGGAAGAAGGCCTCGATATCCGCGTCCGTGCCCGTGTCCCCGTCGCCGTCGAAGTCAGTCCCGCCGGGGAAGCACGTCGGGCAGCAGTTCCCCGCCAGGCACGCGAAGAAGGCCTCGATATCCGCGTCCGTGCCGACGTCGCCGTCGCCGTCGAAGTCCGCCGTGCCGCAGGTGGGCGAGGGAGTCCACGGCAGCAGCACGACCTGCCGAACCTCGTCGATGCCCGTTCCCGCCGCGATCAGGAAGTCGGTCCGCTCGCCGGGGCTCATAAACAGGCCATCGTTGTCCTGGTCCGACAGCCGGATGATCCGCCGTCCGCTGTTGTCCGTGACGAGGACGTCCCCGTCGGGCAGGCAGAGGATGTCCACCGACGTAAAGCCGCCTTCGGCCGTGGAGAAGACCACGACCGCCTCATCGGGTCCGTCGGCGTTGCCGTCCCCGTCCTCGTCGGTGAGCCGGAGAATCTGGTCCTCGCTGCCCGACGCGATCTGGTGGTAGTAGAACGAGCCGGGCCGCAGCACGTCCGGCTCCAGGGCAAAGCCGGCGGCGGTGCCTGTGTACCAGCGGTAGAACTCCGCCCCGTCGTCGTCCGCACGCCCGTTGCCGTTGATGTCCTCGAAGCGGTACACGCCGTGGAGATTGGCGCTGCTGTTGCGCAGGAACCCGACGCCGTTGGGCAGGACGACGATCTCCTGGGGGCTGAAGGGGCCGTTGCCTGGGCCGAAGGCGATGGGGTTGTCGCCCACCCACTGGCTCATTTCGCCCGCCTGCATCCACGTGCCATCGCCGTCCAGGTCGCGGCAGCGGTAAATCGCGTCCACGCCGTTCGCGTTCCCGGCGTTCACGACGAAGATGTCGCCGTTGGGACCAAACGCCCCGCCGGTCGGGAAGGTCGTGCTCGCGCCCGAGGGGTTGGGGGTGAACGCGATCACGCGAGACTCGCCCTCGTCGAGGGCGTCGCCGTCGCCGTTGAGATCCTTGAACCAGTAGAACAGGCGGAGCACCTGATCCCCGCCGATCACCGTTCCATCCGGCCCCACGAACAGGGCGTTGAGGTTGTCGGGCACGCCCGTCCCCGCGGCGTTGGTCGCGTCATACCAGACGAAGACTTCGTCCGGATCGATCACGCCGTTCTGGTTCACGTCCGTGAGCCGCCAGAGAGTGTTGGAGCCGCGATCGGCCAGGAGCACCGTCACCTGAGCCATCGCCGTGGAAGAACACACAGCCGCCGCAAGAGCGAGTACCGATGCACGCATGAAAAGTCCTCCGTAGGGGCATGAGCATACCCCGCCGGAAGTGCAGTTGAAACTCAGTCTCAACAAGAATTCGGCGCGAGAAAACCACCTATCCCTGCCAAAATCCTGAAAAGCGGGTTCGGTCGCCGTGCTCAGGCTTCCAAGGCGCTGGCAAGCTCCGTGGCGAATCGCTCGATGTGCTCGGGCGTGTGCTTCGCCGTGACGGTGACGCGGAAGAAGCGCTCCGTCGGTCCGCCGGGGTACTCGATATAGGGGGCGTAAATCCCCGCTTCGAGCAGGCGTTTGTGGACCTGCTCCATCTTCGCCGCGGATTCCAGCGTGAAGGTGAAGATCGGGACTTTCTCGGCGGCAGTCATGGCCGCGGGGACGGTCGCGACGCCGCCCTCGCTCATCGCCATGTGGCGTGAGCCGCCCTGCACGTTGACATCGCTGAGCTGCACGTTCAGATCCGTCAGGATCTGCCGCATCATCGCCGTGTTGCGGCGCAGGAACGTCACCAGTTCAGGCTCTCGCTGAATGACGCTCAGCGCCGCCCGCACCGCGCACGCCAGCGGCGTAGGAACGGGCGTCGAGCGCCGGTAGACGTCCGCCTGCTCGCGCACCTGGTCGATCAGAGCCCGGCGGCCGATCACCGCGCCGCCGTAGCAGCCCATTCCCTTGGCCAGCGTCGTGGTGATGCACAGCCGCGGATCGTTCACCCCCGCCTCCGAGACCGTGCCGCGGCCGAGTTCACCCAGCACGCAGACGCCGTGGCAGTCGTCCACCACGAGCACGCCCCGCTGACGGGGCAGCACGCCGAGCAGGTCCGCCACCGGGGCCACGGCTCCATCCGCGGCGAAGACCCCGTCCGTGAACAGCACCACCCCCTGGTCGCCGTATTGCCGCACAAGCCACGCTGCGGAATCAGGGTTCAGGTGCTCGTACTCGAAGACCTGCATCCCCGCCGAGGTCGCCGCGGAACGCAGGCTCTTGTGCGCCCGGGCGTCGATCAGCGCCACCCCGTGCCGGTGGCAGAGGGCCTGCGCCACGGCGATATTCGCCGTGTATCCCTCCGCCGTGAGGATCGCGGCCTCCTGGCCCATGAACGCCGCGAGCTCGCGCTCCAGCGCTTCGTGAACGGTGGTGTTGCCTGTCGTCTCGCGCGATGCGGTGGTGCTGATCCCGTACCGCATCAGCCCCTCGCGCAATGCCCCCAGCACGGCCGGGTGATGAGCGAGCCCCAGGTAGTTGCAGCCGCCGAAGGCGAGCAGCTCGCGCCCGTCCACGGTCATGTGCGTCGCGGTGCAGGAATCCACGTTCAGTCGAGCCATGGGGGCCTCCGTGCTCATTCTTGGCGGGCGAGTACCGGCTTGTATCGGCCAACCTCCGTTTGCTGTAACACCTTCGCCCGCGGCTGTCTGCCCGGCTTCGGGGGGCACGCCGACATCGCCTCGCGACGGGCAAGGCCGCGTCGGGTTCATCGCTTGCAGAGAGTAGTCCGCGTATTTGCGTCCGCCGCTACTCTCCCAGCGCACGGCCCAGAAATCCGCCGTGCTCCGCGAGCAGCCGCTCCGCGTCCTCCTGGGAGAGGCCGCGTTTGTGCATCACCACCGCCGTCTTGACCGACCCGCCCGCGCGATCCAGAAGCTCGAAGCTTTCCTCGCGGGGGAGCTCCGTCAGCGTCGCCACGATCCGCGCGGCACGGTCGCGCAGCTTGTCGTTCGTGGCGCGCACATCCACCATCAGGTTCTGATACACCCGCCCGCTGCGGACCATCAGCGACGTCGAGATCATGTTCAGCGTCATCTTCGTCGCCGTGCCCGCTTTCATGCGGGTCGAGCCCGTCAGCACCTCCGGCCCCGTCTTGAGAACGATCAGGTGATCGACGGTGGGGGGGTGATCCATCGGTGTGCACACCAGCAGGCCCGTCAGCGGACGCTTCTCCTCCGGCAGGCTCTTGCAGTATTCCAGCGCCCCCAGCGCGTACGGCGTCGTGCCCCCCGCGGCGATGGCGAGCACCGAATCCCGCTCCGTCAGCCCGAGCTTTTCCAGTTCCTGCCATGCTCCGCGCGGGTCATCTTCCATGCCCTCGCTGGACTTGCGCAGCGCTGAGTCCCCGCCCGCGATGATCCCCACGACACGCCCCGGCTCCACCTGGAAGGTCGGCGGGGCCTCCGACGCGTCCAGCACTCCCAGCCGCCCCGACGTGCCCGCCCCCACGTACACCAGCCGCCCGCCCGCGATGAACCCCGGCTCCGCGGCTTCGATGAACCTCGAAATCACCTTCCGCGCACGCTTCATGGCGTGCAGGACTTCGCGGTCCTCCTGGTGGATCACTTCCACCAGTTCGCGCGCCGAAAGCGTGTGCAGGTGCATTGTGCGCGGATTGCGCTTCTCGGTTGCCACGTGCGAACGGTTGGGGACTTGCCTGGATGCCTCCATGCCTGCTTCCTGTTTCATCTCTCGTCCCTTACGGATACACCCACGCGCCGGACACCGGGGCTTTGGCAACGCCCGTCACCGCGGGGATTGTGATGGGAACTCTGTCCTGGCACAGCGCCCCGAGCACGGCGAAGCAGACCGCTTCGCGGTACGCCGCGGGAACGCCCTGCTCGTCCGTCGGCTTCACGCGGGCGCTCCCGCAGGAGTGGATGGCCCTCATCAGCGCCTGATTGCGCAAGCCGCCCCCAGCGGCGAGCACCAGCGACACGCGCCCATCCAGAACGTCGGCGATCGTCTGGCCGATAGCCTCGCACGCCGTCGCCGCGAGGTCAGGGCCGGAGACGTGCGCACGGTAGCGGCTGATCCACTCGCCCAGCTCATCGCCCGTGCCGAGGGAGCGTTTCGACATCGACTGTGCGCGCAAAATGCCGTGCAGGTCGGTGAGGGCTTCCGCGTGGACGTGTCCGGACAATGCCGCGTTGCCGCCCTCGTCGAAGGGGATGTACAGCAGTTTGCGCGCAATCTCGTCGAGCAACTGGTTGCACGCGCAGACATCCAAGGCCAGAATGCCCGCGACCTCCGAAGCGGGGTCTGAAGAAGCCTCGTCGGGCGATTGAGGCAGCAGCGTGAGGTTGCAGAACCCACCCAGGTTCACCACCGCCACCGGGCCCGGCAGGTTGCGGAACAGCACCCAGTCCGCGATCGGAGTGATGGGGGCCCCTTGTCCGCCCGCGGCGAGGTCCGCCTGCCGCAGGTCGTACACCACCGGGCAGCCGACCGCCGCGGCGATCGGCGCCGGCTGCATGAGCTGCCAGCTCAGCGGCGGCTTGTGAAACACCGTCTGACCGTGGACGCACACCAGGTCCGCCTTCTCCCCCGCGAGCAGGTCGAGAATCGCCGCGGCGTGCAGCAATGCAAAGTCACGGGACACAGCCGCGACTTCGCCCGCCGTCACGGGCTTCTGTTCCGCGATCGCCCGCAGGCGAGGCCCGACCTCTCCCAGCCCGCGGCTGAGCGAGCGAACCACCCTCGCACGCATCGCGAGCCCTTCCCCCTCGATCTCCACGAGGGATACGTCCAGCCCGTCGATGCTGGTCCCGGTCATGCACCCGACGACACGCCGCACGCTCACAACTCGATCCCCCTGTAATACCCGCAACTGTGCTCCAGTCCGCCCTCGCGCGAGCGCAGCAACCACAGCCGCCGATGCTCTTCGATGATCGACCGAAGCCGCTCCTGCAGGTCACGGCGCTGGGGTTCGGTCAGTCCCCCGGGCTGCCGGCGCCACGCGGCTCGGGCCGCCGCGAACTTCGCCACCGCCAGTGTGTGCTTCAGCTCGTCTTCGATCTGACGGCTCAGGCCCGACGGCATCTTCGCCGCGGCGTCCTCGATACGCTCCATCACCTCGCGCCAGTCCGCTTCAGCGCCGATCTCCGTCTGTTCGTGCAGCTTCTTGTGCATGTCGATGAACAGCGCGGACTGGTTCGGCAGGCGAATGCGCCCCTTGGCCGACAGTTCCCCGCACGTTCGCCGCAGCATGGCGTCGGCATTGCCCAACTCATCGAGCCAGTCGCCGACGCGGAGCGTGCGGTCTCCGAAGACGTGCAGCGAGACAGACCGTGGGTCCGCGGGAGCGTCGGGATTCCACGCCTTTGCCGCGCCGTAGGCGATTCCGTGCAGCGCGATGGGCCACTGCTGGTGGTGGCCTGAATCGCCCCAGTCGCACACCAGCACGCCCGTCGCCCCTCCGGCGACTCCCGCGGCGGTCGCGGCGTCGATGTTGCCGCGGCGTTCCTCCGTTCTGCCCGTGATGCTCCGCCATGAGCTGGTGCCGGGGCAGACCCATACTTCCCTGCCCGCACCTGTGAGCAGTTCACACCACCGCGCAAAGGGGGAATCGGGCTCGTACCCCCAGGCCAGGGCAATCATGTCCTCGGGAATATCCCGCACACATTCCGGGTGAGAGAGCGCGATGTCCGCCCAGAACATCGGCCTTTTACCGTGCCGGCGAACGATGTCCGCGATTGTGCGCACGAACTCGAGGTAGACAGCCGCGCGGCCGCGCCGCTGCACCTCTTCCTTCGATCGTCCGTAGGCGATGTCGTATGTCTCATCGCACCCAATGTTCACCAGCGGCGAGGAGAAGCAGGGGAGAAGCTGCCCCAGCAGGTCTTCCACCAGCTCGATCGAGCGTGGATCGGTGGGGCAGAGTGAGAATGGCCCGCTCCTCGGCCACACGTCGAACATCCATTCGCCGTGGGTTTCCGCCAGCGGGGCGTACTGCGGGTGCCGCAGCCACGATGCAAGGTGCCCGAAGCAGTTCTGATTCGCCGCCAGCTCGATGCCCGGCCGGTACAGGGCATCGAGCTGGCGCACTTCATCGGGCGTGAGCGGCGACCAGCCCTGCCAGACTTCCTCGTGGCCGGCGTATGCGAAGGTGTGCTCCATGTAGAGCTGCACGTGGTTGATCTTCAGCCACCGCAGCTCGGACCGCAGACGCTCCAGCTCCCGCATCGTGGGCACGCGGTCACGCGAGACGTCCAGCATCACCCCGCGCTTGGGGAAGGCGGGAGCGTCTTCGATCACCATTGTCGGCACGCGCTGCGTCGCCGCGTACTGGTGCCGGAGCTGCATGAACGTGTTGAGGGCGTGGCCGCGTCCCACGGCGTCTGCCGCAGCGATCCGCACCCTCGCCCGTCCCCGCTCGTCCGCCGTGATCTCGAGCCGGTACGACTCCGCCCCGCCGGGGCGGGTCTCAAACCACAGCACCCCGGACCGCTCCGCGGCTTCGAACAGTCCCACCGGAAGGGGCCGGGCCAGTTCCCGAGATTCGTCCGGAAGCGCCCACTGGTCCGTCGGCGGTGACCACTCCCGTCGCGGCGTGGATTCAAAGAACGCGCCCAGCCCAGCGCTGCCGCCTGTGAGCACCAGCGACTTTGGGTAGGGGATCAGCAGCGGCTCCAGAGCCGCGGGATCGGACATCGGGCCTCCATGCCCCCCGGAACGCAGGGGAGCCTGAAGATACCCGGCCACGTCCCGCGGCGGAGGTTCTTCATCCCTGCTTGCTTGTGATGGAACCCCAAAACGAACGAGGCTCGGTCCGCGGCGTGCCGCGTCCGAGCCTATCCGTTCCTTCAGTTCAAACCCGGCTACGTGTTTCCGCCCGCAGCCGAGTATTAGGAGGAGAGAGACAAGACTTCGTCAGAAGCACAGCCGTGGCAGGGGCTTGCGCCCTGGGGCCGACTGTCCTTCAGAAAACCCGGCTACGTGTTTCCGCCCGCAGCCGAGTATTAGGAGGAGAGAGAGACAAGACCCCGGAAACTTGCCACGGGTTTTCGGATCTGCCAGCAGTTTGGAGAAGATTTTTTGCCTGGGCTGCCTGTGCGGTCCTAAACGGCTGCGGTGCAATCGGTTAGGTTGTCAGGTCCGAGTGGCCTGATCAAACAGTTCTTGGGCGTAGGCCCAGTTGGCCACGCGGAGGAAGGCCTCGACGTACTCGCTCCGGCGGTTCTGGTACTTCAGGTAATAGGCGTGCTCCCAGACGTCCACCCCGATGATGGGGCGGGCCCCGGTCAGCATCATGTCCTGCTGCTTTTCTTCCTGGATGACCGCCAGGCGACGGGACATCGGGTCGAAGACCAGCCACGCCCAGCCCCCGCCCTCCACTTGGTTCGCCGCAGCCTTGAAGTGACTGAGGAACTTGTCCCATGAGCCGAAGTCACGGTTGATCGCCTCCAGCAACGTGCCCTGGGCCTGACCACCACCGCCCTTGTTCGGCGGGGCCATCATCCGCCAGAAGAGGGTGTGGTTCATGTGCCCGCTGCCATGGAAGCTCACCTCGCGTGACCAGTGCTTCACGAGGGCCAGGTCGCCGCTCTCGCGGGCGGCGCGGAGCTCCTTGAGCGCCTTGTTCAGCCCCGCGACGTACGCCGCGTGATGCTTGGAATGGTGCAGGTCCATCGTCTGCGCGTCGATATGGGGCTCGAGCGCGTTCTTCTCGTAGGGCAGCTTGGGCAGCACGTACTCGCCGGTGGCGCTGTCGTACCCCGGCAGGGGCTCGGCGGAGGGGCGGGCGTTCTGCGGAGAGACGAGCGTCGCGGGTTGCCCGAACGTCGTGGAGGCAAGGGTGGCCGCGCCGATGGCGCCGAAGGCCGCCAGCGCATCACGTCGATCCAGAGGCGTCTGCATGTCGATCTCCCTGTGGTTCATGGCACTAGGAGCATCGGCCCTGAGTGGCCCATGAAGCCAAAAACGGGCCGGCATTGAGCCCGGCCCGTCTGGGAGTTTGCCTCTGGTTGTAAGCCGTGATATTGGAGTGGCTTACTCGCCGACCTGCCAACGCAGGAACGCGACGATCCGCGCGTTGGGGCCGACGATGTCCTTGATCTTCTTCTCGGGGTTCATCACGAAGGGCTGCTCGAGCAGTGAAACCTCCTCGAAGAACTTCCGCATGCCGCCCTCGACCATCTTCTCGGCGATCTGCTGCGGCTTGCCGGACTCCATCGCCTGCTCCATGCGGAAGCGGCGCTCCTTCTCGACGATGTGCGCCGGGATGTCGTCGGGGCTGATCCCCTGCGGACGGGGGAAGGCCGCGGCGATGTGCATGCAGATCTGACGAAGGGTCTCGTCGGAGATGCTGCCCTCGGCCTGCACGAGCACGCCGGTCTTGCCGTCGTGGTGGATGTAGGAGCCGAAGGCGCCGGAGCCGGGGTCCTGGGTCAGCTTGTGGCCGCGGGCGAAGGAGGCGTTCTCGCCCGTGGAGATGCGCAGCTCGTCGATGATCGCCGCGACCGCCTGAGGCGGGGTGGTGATCGCGCCGGAGGACTCGTTGATGCAGAGCTCGGCGATCTTCTGGGCGGCGTCGATGAACTTCTCGTTCTTGGCCGTGAAGTCGGTCTCGGTGCGGATCTCGATGATGGCCGCGGCCTCGTTGGTGCGGGCGATGGCGATGCGGCCCTCGCCGGCGGCGCGGTCCAGCTTGCCTTCCATCTTCCCCTTGAGTTGCTTGCGGAGAATCTCTTCGGCCTTCTCCACGTCCCCGTTGGCCTCGGCCAGGGCAGCCTTGCAGGCCATCATCGGCAGGCCCGTCTTGTTCCGAAGGTTCATCACGTCTTTGGCGTTGATCTCTGCCATGGCACGGTCTCCGCTGCCCATCCCGGTGGGGGGCCTGCTGCTCGTTCAGGGAATCCTAGAGGTTGACGCTTACTGCGCCGCCGCCACCGACTCGGCACGGGGGCCGTTCTCCGGGCGGTCGCCGGTGTCATCGGAGCGGAACTGGGCGCGACGGCTGCGGCGGGGCTGGTCGGCCTGGGCCTCGCCCGCCTGACCGGCGGGGGCCGCCTGCTGGTTCAGCTCGCGCTGCTGACGGCCTTCGGCCACCGCCAGGCACAGCTCGCGGATCACCACGTCGATGGACCGCATGCTGTCGTCGTTGCCGGGGATCGGGATGTCCACCAGCTCCGGGTCACCGTCGGTGTCGATGAGGCAGATGGTGGGGATGCCCAGCTTGCGGGCCTCCTTGAGGGCCGTCATCTCGCTCTTGACGTCCACGACCACCAGCGCGCCCGGCAGCTTGTCCATGTGCCGGATGCCCTCGAGGTTGCGGGCGATCTTCTTCTTCTCTCGCTTGAGCTGGCTCTCCATCTTCTTGGAGTAGCTCGCGAAGTTGTCGGTCTGCTCGATGGTCTCCAGCTCTTCGAGCCGCTTGAGACGCTGGCGGATGGTGCGGAAGTTGGTGAGCGTGCCGCCCAGCCAGCGCTCCGTGACGTAGTGCATCTTGACGTCAGGGATGCGCGACTCCAGCACGTTCTTGGCCTGGCGCTTGGTGCCGACGAAGCAGATGTCCTTGCCCTCGGCCACCACCTTGGTGATGAACTTCTTCGCCAGCAGGAGCCCCTTGATGGTCTCCTTGATGTCGATGATGTGGATGCCGTTCCGCTTGCCGTAGATGTACGGAGCCATCTTCGGGTTCCACCCGCTGGCCCGCTGGCCGAAGTGGATGCCCGATTCGATGAGGTCCTGGACGAGGGTGTTTGCCATGGGAGGTCCTTTGCAGCGGCACCGGCGGCTCAGGACCGCGATCGCGACGGGCAACGCAACCCGCCGCTCCCGTGACCCGCACAAGGGCGCTTGGTGGGGCTCTTCGCCCCGGGGTTTCTTGGACGAGACGGCCGCCCCTGACACACCGGGCGACTCCGCCGTTCACCCGCCCGATCCTGGCGGGGAACATGGAAGTATAGAAACCCCATTGGCCGGGACAAGAAAGGGCCGCACAACTCCCGCACCGGGCTGGCGACCCCCTCCCCTTCGAACCGACCTGAGGCCGTTATAAGACCCCTTCACCGGCACACTTCCACCCCCCACACCCCCTTCATTCCGGACTGCCTTTAACCGCTCCGCCCACACGGTCGAAGTCTGGGACGTCTCACACCGAAGCGACCCCAGACGAGGCCCTGATGAACGACCAGCAGAACATGGTGCGGCAGTCGGTTCGTTACGACGTGTCCATCCGCGGGTGCGTGGCCGTCGCCGATGAGCACGCCCAGGCCATCCGCTTCGGCGCGGGGGCGGGCCACCGGGACGGGTGGGTTGACCTCGACATCGTGGACGTCAGCTCCAACGGCCTGGGCATGATCTCCCCCGTCTTCATCCCCAGGAAGACCCTGCTCACCGTCCGCGCGTACTCCCACGGAGAGAACCCCACCCTGCTGCTGGAGGTGCCCGTGCGGGTGCAGCGGGTCTTCATGACCGACCGCCGTCCGGGGTACCTCATCGGCACCTCCTTCGCCGACCCCGGCGCTGAAGCCGTCAAGCAGATCAACGCGCTGCTCGCGATGCTCGCCGACGACACCCTTTCCGCGACCTACGCGGCCTGATCCACCATGGACTCCAAGCACTTCATCGTCCGCACGCTCGTCGCCGACGGCCTCATCGCCGAGGCCGACGTCCGCCGCGCCACCGAGCACGCGGCGAAGACGGGTGAATCGCTGCTCGACGCGCTCGTCTCGCTGGGCGTCATTTCCTCGCGCAGGCTGGCCATCAGCAAGGCCCGCATCTGCGAGTATCCATTCGTTGACCTGGCGCAGTTCGAGATCAGCATCCAGAACATGCGCTACCTGCCGCGGGCGGTCGCGGAGCGGTTCACGGCCTTCCCTCTCTTCATCATCGAGGGCACAGCGACGGTCGCGATGCTCGACCCGCTCAACCTGCAGGCGATCGACCAGATCCGTCAGATCATCAAGTGCGACGTTGACCCGGTCATCGCAGACGCCGAGCAGCTCCGGGCGCTCATCGCCCGCGCCTACAGCCTCGCCCAGGCCGAGGGTGTCTTTGTCTCCACCCAGAGCACGAGTGAAGAGGCCCTGACCACCGGCGAGGAGCCCATCGTCGCCGCGGTGAACCAGATCATCGCGGGCGCGGTGGACGCCGGAGCGAGCGATATCCACATCAACCCCGACGAGAACGAGCTGTATCTGCGCTATCGCGTGGACGGCGTGCTTCAGTCGCAGCAGGGCCCGCCCAAGTCGTCGCACAACAACATCGTGCAACGGCTCAAGGTGCTCGCCAAGCTCGACCTGACGCAGACCCGCCGCCCGCAGGACGGCAAGTTCCGCTTCGTTCACCGCAGCGGCGAGCACATCGACATCCGCCTCAGCCTCATTCCCACGATCCACGGCGAGAACGTGGTCATGCGCCTGCTGCGCTCCGCCTCCAAGATCGGCCCTGTCTCCAGCCTGGGAATGCCGCCGCACATGACCCAGTGGTACGAGGAGGCCATCGCGCGTCCCCACGGCATGATCCTCGTCACCGGGCCGACGGGTTCGGGCAAGACGACCACCCTCTACACCGCCCTCAACCACCTCAACAGCCCGTCGCGCAACATCATCACCATCGAGGACCCGGTCGAGGTCCGTCTGCCGATGATCCGGCAGGTGCAGGCCAACGCCGAGGTGGGGCTGACCTTCGCCGCGGCGCTCCGCAGCGTGCTGCGCCAGGACCCGGACGTGATTCTCGTCGGCGAGATCCGCGACCAGGAAACGGCCAAGATCGCGGTGCAGGCGGCGCTGACCGGCCATCTGGTCTTCTCCACGCTTCACACCAACGACGCCGTGGGCTCGCTGGCCCGCCTCAAGGACTTCGGCGTGCCGATGTTCGCCGTCAACGCCGCGCTGCTCTGCGCCATCGCGCAGCGGCTGGTCCGGCGCCTGTGTGACCAGTGCTGTGCGCCGGAGAATGACCAGCATCTCCTGTCGATGGTGCCGGCACGCCACCGGGGCGGGCGCTTCCTCCGCGCCGTCGGCTGCGGACGCTGCCGCAACAGTGGCTACAAGGGCCGCATGGGCGCGTTCGAGATGTTCCGCATGACGCCTCGCATCATGAAGCTCATCGAGCGCGACGCCCCGATCATGGAAATCCAGGCCGCGGCCATCGATGAGGGCATGACCCTGCTCTGGGACGACGGGATGGAGAAGGCCGCCCGCGGCATGACCACCCTCTCCGAGGTCGCCAAGCTCCACGCCATCGGTTACGACGCCGAGGAAGTGAAGGTCGCCGCATGATCTCCTACCAGTACAAGGCCGTCGATCCCGCCGGCAAGAAGACTCGCGGCTACGTCAAGGCCATCGACGAGCAGGACGCTTCGCGCCGCATCGTGGCCATGGGGCTGACGCCGCTCAAGCTCGCCCGTGCCGTGGAGAAGAGCGGCGCGATGTTCAGCTGGCAGCGCATCAAGCCCGCGGACATCGTGGGGCTCACGCGCGAGCTTGCCGCGCTCGTCGAAGCCCGCGTTCCCATCGACCGCGGCCTTGTCTCCATCGCCGACGGCGACTGCAAGGAAGAGCTGAAGGCCATGCTGCTCGACATGGCCGCGATGATCGAGTCGGGTCTTCCCATGACCCAGGCGCTGGAAAAGTACCGGCGCGTCTTCGGCGACGTCTTTATCGAGACCGTCCGCGCTGCGGAGAAGTCGGGCAATCTCGTCGAGGTCATGAACCACCTCGCCGACTTGCTCGAGAAGCAACTCGAGACCCGCCAGCAGCTCAAGCGGGCGATGGCCTACCCGATCATCGTGCTCTCGGTGGTCTTTATCGCCCTCACCGTCATCGTCGTCTTCGTGGTTCCCAAGTTCAGCGCGATCTTCGAATCCCAGGGGGCGGCGCTCCCCATCACCACGCGCGCCGTGCAGGCGGTGGGGGAATCGGTGCGGACCTACTGGTATCTCTACCTCGGAGTGCTTTTCGGCGGCTTCGCGGCATTGACCGCGATGTGGAAGAACCCCGGCGGTCGCCTGCAGCTCGAAGCTCTGCTGCTGCACATTCCCTACGTCCGCAAGATCATCCTCGCCGTCACCGCCGGCCGCTTCGCGCGCGTGCTGGGCATAGGCCTGCAGTCGGGGCTGGACGTCATCGAGGCTTTGCAGATGGGCGCTCGCGCCACCGGCAGGCCGCTGTTCGTGCTTGAGTGTCAGTCGATGATCGATCAGCTTCGCCGCGGCGACGCCGTAGCCGAGGTGCTCAAGCTCACGCGCTATCTGCCCAGCTTTGCGCGGCGCATGATCGGCGCGGGCAAGGACGCTTCGGACCTGGCCCGCTCCTGCGACGTCGTCTCCCGCTACTACGACCGCGAGGCGTCGCACCTCACGAAGAACGTCAGCACCGTCATCGAGCCCATCATGACCGTTGCGATGGCCGCGATCGTGCTGCTCGTGGCTCTGTCGGTGTTCCTGCCGATGTGGGGCATGGTGCGGCTGAATAAGTGATACCGCCCGCGCAGGCCCACCTTGCGCGGGGCTATGCCTGGTGGGCCCCGTGCATCCGTCATCAGGTCGGCCCGATCTCCTCCGTATGCACCTCGCAAAGAGCCGCGGGCTTCGGGCGTTCAGCATCGTGGAGGTTCTGATCGTCGTTGTGATGGTCGGCATCATGGCCGCCATCCTCATCCCGCAGTTCGGGGGTGTGACCCAGGACGCCAAAGCAGGGGCCGTGGAAGGGGCGCTCGCGGGCGTCCGTTCCGGCATCGCGGGCTTCCGCAGTAAGGCCATTCTTTCTGGAGTCCCTCCCTTCCCCACGATCAGCGAACTGACCACCGTGGGCAGGGTGCTGCAGACCCCGATCCCCAAGAACCCGTACAACAACCTCGCGACTGTCCAGGCCGTCACGCAGGCTCAAGCCGCCGCGCGTGCGGTGGTCGGCACCGCGGGATGGAACTACTACGTGGATAACGACGCGGACCCGCCGACGGCGATCTTCTACGCCAACAGCTCCGACGTGACCACGATTCCCAACGGCTCCGGTGGGTTCAAGACCGCGAACCAGCTCTGACCCTTGCAGAAAAGCAATTCCCATCTCCGCCGCGCGTTCACGCTGCTGGAAGTCAGCGTGGTCATCATCGTGATCGGCATTGTCGCCGTCACCGTGGTTCCGGCTTTCAACTCTCTCGCGGCGATGCGTCAGGCCGCCGCGGCGGAAGAAGTCGAGCGCCGTCTCGTCATGGCTCGCTCTCTGGCCGTCTCCGAAGGCCGGCCGATCGGCCTGCACATCGATCCGAGTACGGACATCGTGCAGCTGTACACCATTCCTGCCGCGGGGGCGGCTCCGACCATCCTCACCATGCCCGACGGTCAGCCTGATCCTGGGCTGAGCCTTGTCGCGACGTATCCCGGATCGGACATCACGTCGGCCGTGGGGGGGGACGGTGCTGTCGGCGCCGTCACGATCTGGTTTGGCTACGACGGCAGCCCGGAGCTGCGCACGAGCACGGGCACGCTTACTGGGCCCTGGACCTCTGACGCTGTGATTACGCTGGCGGGTGACAACACCGTCACGATTCGTCGCATGACGGGGATGGTGGAGCGATGACCAGACGCCGCCGCGGGTTCACGCTCATTGAGGCCGTGATCGTCGTTCTGGCCCTTGGCATCTCTCTGCCAACAACGCTCATCTGGCTTGAGGAGGCGAACCAGCGCCGCGCGGAAGGGGTTAACCAGACCCGTGCTTCCGCCCTGGCGTCGCTCGTGATGGAGCACGTGCTGGCGGACGTCGCCAGCCGCGAGCCTGGGCTGGGGTTCGATGCTCTCGCCGACTCGGCTACGTATCTCAATCATCCGACGTCCGGCCTCACCGCACGCCTGGCGCCCATGACGTCCACCTACTCCTCGATGGGCATGATCTACGCCGTCGGCATCGGCGGCCTGGTCAGCAAGAGCGGCGTTGCTACCGGCGACGCCACCCAGGACCTCTTCCGCGTCGTCACCGTCACGGTTTCCTTCACGGGGGCGGATGGCACGCCTCGCACCGCCGTTATGCAGTCGATGGTCACCTCGTTATGAGCCGCCTGCGCCGCACATCCCGCGCCTTCACGCTCATCGAAGTGACGATGGCCGTTGTCATACTCGCCATCATCGCCGCGTCGGTTGTGCCGCTGGTCTTTACGGCCAGCGACAACTTCGCAAGCGCGGCCAACATCCGGCGCACCGCCGAAAAGACCGCCTACGCCATGGAGCGTGCCTGCCGCATGCTCCGCGACGCGCCGGTGGGGGGCGTCCGCGGCACCATCGACCTTGCCATCGCGGAGCCTTCACGCTTCCGCTACGCCGACGGCACGGGGATGGAACTCTCCGGCTCGACGCTTTACGAGCGTGCCACGGACGGCACGCTTTCTCCGCTCTGCGATCAGGTCAGCGACTTCACCATCGAGTATCTCGCCAGCGACGGCGTCACCAGCACGGAAGCATCGCCGCAGGACACCCAGCGGTTCAACATCACCATCGTGTGCAACGGCTTTGAGCTGCGCTCCGCCGCCTTTGCACGAGTGAGGGTCGTCGATCCATGAACCATCGCACGCCTCAAGTCCGGCGCGGCTGCGGCATTGCCGCGGTCGTTCTGATGCTCGCGGCCATCAATCTGGCCGTCATGGGCAGCGTGTCCGCGTCCGGCTCTGAGGTGCACGTCAGCGCGCTGCGGATCGAGACCGCGCGGGCGTTCTACGCCGCCGAGAGCGCCGCCCGCGTCGTCATCAAGTGCACGAACGAGGGCATCGCACTTCCCGCGGCGAACTCCACGCTTTCTCTCGGCCCGGCCACGGCGACCTACGTCTCCATACCCATTCCCGGAGAGACCGGCGACGCCGTCATCCACGCGAGCGACGGCAATACAACCCGCCGCCTGCGGGTCTCCGTTACCCCCTTCTAGCTCCTCAGGCCAAAGTCGTACTTCCGCCCCGCCGATACCCCCACTGTGACCCGCGCGCACTTTCTCAGAAGGGCTCGTGTGATCGGACGCGACCAGATCGTTATTGGCCTTTCGCCTACGTGCCTCCGCGTTGCCTCATTCAAGGGCGGGCGGCTTGTCGGCGTCACGTGCACCCCGCTGGAGGCGGGAGAGTGGGAACAGTCCTGGACGCACGGCCTCACGCCCCTCGATGAGAAGCTCGCCGAGGCCCTCAAGACCGCGCGTGTCGGCCGGAAGGCCCGTGCCCGCGTCGTCTACTTCAGCCAGACCGCGACCGCGGAGGTCTTCAGCGTTCCCGTTCGCGGCAGCGCCGCGCTCCAGGCCGCCAACTTCTCCCTGGTCGAGGCTCTTCCCGACCGCGGCAGCGGTTGGCCCATTTCTCTCACGCCCCTGTACGCCGATGCCCGCACCGTTCCATCGCCCAAGACCCACGTCCTGGGCGTGGCCGACAGCCCTCACGCGACCGAGACGCTCGCGGCGTGGGTGATGCGGGCGGGCCTCACGCTGGAATCACTTATTCCTGCGAAGGCCGCGGTGCTCTCGCGGGCCGTGGCCGCTGCGCAAGAGCTGCCCGCTTCGGGCACGCACTCGCTGTTGTGGATCGAGGATCACGTCACGGTCTTCGTGGGCTGGAGCGCCGGCAGCCTCATCTTCGCCCGCTCACTCGACTTTGGATACTGGAAGCTCGCCGAGGCCATCGCCCGCGGCGGGCGCGTCGGTGACTGTCGCGGTGTGGACAACTCGCTCGCCTATCAGACGCTCTTCGCCGCGGGCATCCCGCAGCGGAACCAGGGCTCCGAGCCCGGTCCGACCGGCGTCAGCCTTGACGGCGTGCTGCCCCTCATGCAGCCGGTGCTCCAGCGCTACCTCGTTGAGACGCGTCAGACACTGCGATTCACGATCCCCGAGGCTGAACAACCGAAGGTCCGTGTGCTGCTCGCCGGGCCCGTGGCCGAGATTCCCAATCTCGCCGCGGCGATGGAGAGCAACTTCGACACGGGGATCGAGGTTTACAAGCCCGAGTCTTCCTGCCCGGTCTCGCCGGTGGATGCGGGCGAACTCGGCTGTGTGACGGGTTTGCCCTTCTCCGGCCTGCTCCCGCCCTCCGAGGCCGACCGACGGATGAACCGTCGCCTCAACGGCGTGCTGCGGCTGAGCGGAACGGTGCTCGCGATGGTCATGCTCGCGGCGGGCGGCTGGGCCTATGCGCGCAACGTCGCTCTGCAGCGCGAAATCAGCAGCCTTCAGCCGCGTATCGACGCGATGGAAGAGCACGAGTACCACGTCAGGCGTGCTCAGAAGCTCTCCACCGACATCGAGGGGGCGACTCAGGCGATCCGCGACACGCTGGGCGAGCGCCCGCGCTGGTTCGCCGCTCTTGCTCTCATTTCGCGTGATTGCGGCGAGTTCATCGAGATCAATCACATCACCGGGGCGTACGGCCCCGATAAGTCTCCGGCGCTCACGCTCAGCGGCACCGCCTACCACGGCCGCAACAACATCGACTCGCTCACCGACTTCGTCACCCGCATCTCCCGAAACCCGGTGATTGCAAATGTCCGGATCGTCTCGTCCCACACCACCGAGGTTTCCGGCGTCGAGGCCAAGAGTTTCATCATCAACGTCCACCTTCGCTCCATTGATGCAGACGCTGGCCTTCACGCCATGCTGGACGCACACAACAACGCCTTCGCCGGCGCGGAGGAGCCGCAGCCATGAACCCCCTCAAGCCCGACAGCGGCCAGGCCATCGACGCCGCGCCGCCCGGAAAACGCCAGCTTCTTTTCGCGCTCGGCCTCAGCGTCGCCGCCTCGGCGGGCTGGTACCTGGGCCTGCGTCCCCTGGAGCAGAAGCTTCACGACAGCCACGCTCAGCTCGAGGCGCTCACGGCTCAGCTCGCGGCCTTTGATCAGCTCGTCGCTGACGAGCCCCCCATCGATTCGGTGATTGACGATCTGGTCGTCCGCGCCCGCCGCGCCAACCGTGCCGCCGCGGTCACGGCGAACCCGACGCGCCTCTACGACGCCGTCCATGAGCTTGCGAAGGCGAGCAACGTCAAGCTGGCTCGCGTCGAGCCCGCGGGCACGCGCTCCCGTGCTGCGGCTTTCGATAAGAACGTCTTCAAGGGGGCCGAATCCTTCGGCTACAACATCGAGGTTTCGGGCGGGTACGAGAACATCTGCAGCTTCATCGACGCCTGCGAGCGAGACCTGGGCATCTCCAAGGTCGTCTCGTTCCACATCTCACCCCAGACCGCGCCGACGACGCCGGGCGTCGAACCCACGCTTACCGCCATCGTTGAGACCACGCACCTCAAGATCGCCATTTCCGGCATTGCCGACGATGCACCTGAGCGCACCGCCGATGGCAGCCAGGAGCCCGCGCGATGAACTTTGAAAAGCTCACCTTCGGCTCCACACGCGTCCCCTGGCCCATTGTTGCCGCGGCGTTGGCGGCAATGCCCTTCTTGGCAGTCGCGGGCCTGCGGTCGATCTCCAGCACGCCCGCCTCGGCGCAGGCCGCGCCGCAGGAGGCGGCCTCATTCCGCCCCGTTCCTCCGAAGCCCATTCCCGCAACCTCGCTGGCGCTTCTCAGCCAGTTCAACGCGGAGGCCAGCCGGGGGTTCGGCCCCTCTCCGATGATCAACCGCGCGCCTCCGACTCCGCCCAAGCCGGTTGTGAAGCAGCAGGCACCTAAGCCCGTCACCCCGGCGCCCGCTCCGCGTTCCGCGGAGCCTCCGGCCATCCAGGTGACTTCGATCATGGCCGCGGGCAACGGCCAGATGATGGCCGTCATCAACGGCAAGCTGCGGCGCGTCGGTGACAGCGTCGGCAACGGCTTCAAGGTCGTCCGCATCGACAAGGAAAAGGGCGAGGTCGCCATCCGTAACCGCGAAGGCGTCCGCGCCGTCTTCACCCTCAAGTCCCACGAGCAGGACAAAGACTGACGCGTACCCTTGCGGCATGCTCACCGCACTGCTTGCCGCGTTTTTCGTCAGCTTTGCCTCGCTTCAGCCGCACGTGCCCGAGGGCGAGAAGCCCAAGGTTCCCGCCTCGCCCACGCGTTACTTCTGTCCGATGAAGTGCGAGGGCGATAAGACCTACGACGATCCCAGCGTCCGCTGCCCCGTGTGCCGCATGCGGCTCAAGCCCGTGCCCGTGACGGCTCCGGCCCCTGCGCCCGCGCTGACCTTGTCGAGCCCCAACCCGCAGAGCATCAAGCCGGGCGAGACGCTCACCCTTACCTTCGTCGCGGCTCGCAAGGACGCACCCCTCGAGGGGTATGAGCTGGCCATCACCTCCGCCGACCTCCGCTGGCTCCAGCATGTCCCAGCGGGGCCGGACTCCGAAGGCAAGCTCCCGGTCCGGGCGGCCCTGCCCGCCCCCGGTGTGTACAAGGCCGCTCTGGTTGCCGTGGGGAAGACGCTGTCGCCCACCGGCATCACGACCTTTGAACTCCCCGGCGATGCCCCTGCCCCCGCGGCTTTCCCGGCTCCCGGCAGCCCGATCGAAGTGGGGGACGGCTTTGAAGTAGTGCCCGTCACCGCGCGTCTGCCCGTGGGGAAGGAGGGCCGTCTTGAGTTCCGCCTGGTGCGCGACGGCAAGCCCTTCCCCCTCAGCCTCGCCAAGGCCAACGCCATGCGGGTGATCGTCTTTTCCGACGACCTCGCCCAGGGGGCGGTGCTCCGTCCCGAGACTGACCAGACCGGGGTTCCCAAGTTCCCGGTCACCCTCCCCCGCGCGGGGCTTTACCGTGCCCTGGTCCACTTCGAGGAGGCTGGCCAGCCCCACACCGGCCTGTGCACAATCGAGGCCAGGTAAGCCCACGCCCAGGCGTCCGGCCCGTGGTACCCTTGCCCGGCGATGCTTACCCCAATGACCACTGGCTTCATCAGCCGCCTCCGCAGCAACGACCAGGCTGCGTGGTATGAGCTTTGGGAGACTTTCGGGCCTGTGGTCCGCGCCCAACTCGCCAAGTGGGGCAAGGGACGCATCGGTTCTGAAACCGTCCGCGACTTGTCCCAAGAAACACTCGCGGCACTTTCCGAGTCCATCGACCGCTACGACCCCGCCCGCGGCGCGAGGTTCTCCACGTGGCTGCTCGCCATCGCCAAGCACGTTCTTGGAGATGAGCTCGACCGTCGCCTGGCCCAGAAACGCGGCGGCAACCGCAAGAACGCCGAACTGGACGAGAGCTGGATGGCGGCCTGCGCCGGACAGTCCGTGGACGAGCAGTACGAAGCCGCGGTCTTCCGCTCCAAGGTGGAGGCCGCGATCCGCCTCGTCGAAAAAGAGGCGGACTTCACCGACTTCTCCATCTACACCATGCGGGTGCTGGAGAACAAGCCGGGGAAGGAGGTCGCCGCGGCGTTGGGGATCAGCGAGCCCACCGTGAGCCGCCGGCTCGCCAGAGTCCGTGAACTGCTCCGCCAGCGGCTGAGCGAGGTCATCGCCATTTACAGCTTCACCCGCGAAGAGCTGGAGGAAGCCGCGCGAAACGGCCTGGAGCTGTCTCCCAAAAAGGATGCAGCCCCCGCCGACGACGCGCTCTTTGACGACGCGATCGCGGAGATTTACCACCGGCAGCTTGAGCTGCGTCGCCAGGATCAGGCTCAGCGTCTGGCGTAGCGGTGGGGGCGGGCCGGGCCCCGCATCGGGCCCACCCGGAGGTCGCCCATGGGAACCAGCCTGCTCACGATCCTCGGCATTCTCTTCGCACTCGCCGTTGGCGCCATTGTCTTCGTCCTGCTCATCATCCCCTTCTTCAAGCTGATCGGCTGGGTTCTCTCCCGTCTGTTCGGCTTCATCACCAGCGAGATCGGGGATGCCTTCCGCCTCATCGGGGCGATCCTCACGGCGTTGGTCTACGTCCCCATGATCGTGGGCAGCGTGCTGATCGCCCGCTGGTCCGCGGCTTCGCACTTCGGCCGCGCTTTTCAGAGCGAGCTTGCGACCATCGCCGCCTGCCTCTACCGGCTGGTCATCGGCAATCCCGCCCGCCTCTTCGGGCTTGAGCGGATGATCGAGGGGCTGGAGAAGCGCATCCCCGACGTGGTGCGTGCCGCGCCCGGCGGCGACACGCCAAGCCCCCGCACGGGCCAGTTCGAGGGTTACAAGATCGTCGGCTCGCTCGCGGGCGGGGGGTCGGGTGCCAAGCTCTACATCGCTGTGCCGGACGAGGTGAAGCTCGCCGCGTTTGCGCGCGCGGGCATTCGCGACGTCTCGCAGGTCGTGATCAAGTCCTTCTCCCTTGCCGACGGCAGCAGCCTGCCCCAGATCGTCCGCGAAAGCCGTTCTCTCGATGCCGCGAAGCGGCTGGGGCTCATCCTCGACCACGAGTTGACGCAGCACCGCTTCTTCTACGTGATGCGGTATGTCCCCGGCGAGCCGCTGAGCATCGTCACGCGCCGCCTCCACGCCGCGAGCCCGAGCGAGGGCCTGGCCGAGCCCCAGCTCCGCCTGGCCATCGGTTATGTGTGCGACCTGCTCTCCACGCTCTCCGAGTACCACAAGGGCGGCCTGTGGCATAAGGACGTCAAGCCCGACAACATCATCGTCGATGGCGGTCCCAACCCCCGTGCCCACCTCGTGGACTTCGGCCTCGTTTCGTCGCTGCGTTCCGCGATGACCCTCACCACCCACGGCACGGAGTACTTCCGCGACCCCGAGCTTGTCCGGCAGGCGCTCAAGGGCGTGAAGGTCCACCAGGTGGACGGCACACGCTTCGACATCTACGCCGCGGGCGCTGTTCTCTTCTCCGTGATTGAGGACTCCTTCCCGGCCCACGGCGTGCTTTCGCAGGTCACCAAGCGCTGCCCCGACGCGGTGAAGTGGATCATCCGCCGCGCGATGACGGATTACGACAAACGCTACACCTCCGCGGACCTGATGCTCGCCGACCTGCAGACCGTCGTGCGCGCGCCCGATCCCTACGCCGTGCGGCCGGTGGATCTGCCCAGCATGTCCGGCGAGCCCGCGCCGACCGTGACGCCGGATGTCATGGCGCCGCCCCCGCCCGCGGCAGCAGCGGCCGCAGGCACTCCCAACCCCGCCCACCCCGCGGCGGCGGTCGGTGATGCCCCCCGCGCCAGTGAGCCACGACGCGCGCCGCGTCTCCGCGTTGTTAACTGGTGGTCGGGTCGTGCCGAGTTCGATCCCAGCGATCCGCGCGCGGCGCAGGGAGTTCAGCGCGACGATCTCGTCGCCCGAGCTGAAGAGCTGGCGGAAATGTCCGTTCGCACCGCGCGTCAGGCACTCGAAGGCGCGTGGGCCGGGCTCCAGACGGGTTTTGGCCGTTCGCCGCGTGAGCCTGCCGCACCGGCGAAGCCGTGGGTTCCTCCCACCGGTCCGCGCAAGCCCGCCAAGGAGCAGATCGCCTCGGCGCGAGCCCGTGTGGAGGCTGCCCGCGCACGCGCGCGCAACCGTGTCGAAACCCGCCTCGGCGACAGCGGCTACCCATCCCGCGGCATGGCCGGTGTTGTCGCTGGCGTCGGTATTTTCATCGCTGTGGTGGGCCTGGTTGTCGTGAATGCCTTCCGCTTAGAAGCCAGGCCGCAGCAGGTCAACGCCGCGTCGCTTTCCCCCAGCCTCTTTGTCAACGGCGAGCCGGTCTTTGCCGCGGACATCAAGCCTTTGCGCAAGACTCCCGACAACCTGCGCATCCTCGTGATCAACGACATGCGGCACCCCTGGAGCCCGCAGGTGCAGACCGCGATGGGGCAGCTCACGCGCTCGCTTGAAGGCGCGAGCGTGAAGGTGGTGGGCGAAATGTCCGACGATCCCAACGCCGGCCGCGGCGAGGTGGACGCCGCGGCTCGGGCTCGCCTTGTCTTGGACAGTGTTCAGGTCCCGGTGGACTCTCGCGAGGCCCCGGCTCGCTTCGCGGATTACTTCAGCGAGAACAAGACCATCGACGCCGTGCTCTGGCTCGCGCCTGCGTTGGGGGATCCCCAGGGTCAGCCGCGGATGTTCCTGTTTGCCCCCAGCGGCATGGATGCCGACCGCACCCGCGCCATCGCGGGCACGATCGCCAAGTCCGCGGAAGAGAGCGAGGACGACGAAGAGCGTTGATGCGCCGTGGCTCGATCAGCGGCGGACCAGTCGGCCCCACCCCGGTTCGCCCACGAATGTTCCGTCCCGCACCATCACCCGCCCGCGCACCGTCACCACGCTGGGCCGTCCCTTGATCTCCCATCCCTCGAATGCGCTGTAGTCGGTTGCCATCTGATGCGTGCGGGCGCTGATGACGCCGCGATAATCGGGGTCGTAGACGACCAGGTCCGCGTCCGAACCCACGGCCACTGTTCCCTTGCCCTTCAGGCCGAAGATGCGGGCAGCGCGCGTGCTCGCGACGTCTACGAAGGTGTGCAGATCGATGCGGCCTGTGCACACGCCGTGCGTGTAGAGCAGATTCACCCGATCCTCCACGGAGGGGATGCCGTTGGGGATCTTCGTAAAGTCGTTCTTCCCCATCGTCTTCTGCGTTTCGAAGTCGAAGGGGGCGTGGTCGGTGCCCACCGTGGCGATCGCGCCGCTGCGGAGGTGTTCCCACATCGCCGCGACCTGTGACTTCTCACGCAGTGGGGGTGACATGACGTACTTCGCCCCCTCGAACCCATCCTGCTCCGTGTAGGAGCGATCCAGCAGCAGGTGGGGCAGCACGACTTCGATATCCGCCTGCACGCCACGGGCGATCGCCCGCCGCGCTTCTTCCACCGCCTCCGTGCAGGAGGTGTGGACGACGTACACGCGAGCCCCCGTCAGCTCCGCGAAGGTCATCAGGTGGTGCACGCCCTCCGCCTCCACCGCCGGGGGGCGTGAGGGCTCGTGCCAGCGGGGCTCTGCTCGTCCCGCGGCGAGAAGCTCCGCCTGCCGTTCCGCCACGAGTGTTTCGTTCTCGCAGTGGGCCGTGACCACCACGCCCAGTTCGCGAGCGAGCCTCAGCGTGTGGTACAGCTCCCGGTCGTCCACGCCCAGGGCGCCCTTGTACGCGAGGAAGACCTTGAAGCTCTTGATGCCGCGGCCCACGATCTCGCGCAGCTGGCGCTCGGCGAGCGCGTCAAACCGCGTCACCCCCATGTGGAAGGAGTAGTCGCACGCCGCGCCCTTCGCCTTGCCCAGCCACGTCTCAAACGCGGCCGTCGGCTCATCGGTTTTCGCCGGGCAGATCATCTCGATCAGCGTCGTGGTACCGCCCACCAGGGCCGCGCGAGAGGCCGTCTCCCAGGTGTCCTTCGCGTATGTCCCCATAAAGGGCAGGTAGACGTGAACGTGCGGGTCGATGAACCCAGGGAAGACGAACTTCCCCGTCGCGTCGATCACCTCCGCTCCGGAGTATGACGCCGGGTCGATCTTCCGCTCGATCCGCGTGACGACCCCGTCGTGGCAGTAGATGTCCGCCTCGTAGTCCTGCTCCGAGGTCACGATCCGCCCGTTCCTGATCAGAAGCCCCATGCAAGGTCCTCCTGCCCCATCGTACAGCCGCTCCGGCGTGGTTCCGCCGGCCGCCCCCGCCCGCAGACCGGCTGGCGAGCAGGCCGCGCGGACCGCTACGCTGTCGCGATGAACCTCACCCGCACGCCCTACGGCGTCGCCGTGGCTTTGCCATCCGGCGAGCAGCTCCCCATCCGCCACATCATCGGCATCGGCATGAACTACGCCGCCCACGCCCGTGAACAGGGGAAGGGCGTGCCCGAGCGCCCCGTCCTTTTTACCAAGAACCCCTTCGCGGCTTCGCTCCACGGCGATCCCATCCGCGTGCCGAAGGTCTGCCAGGACCGCGCCCAGGTGGACTTTGAGGCCGAGTTGGGCGTCATCATCGGGGCGCAGCCCGGTGGTCAGTTCGTCCGCGATGTTCCCAAGGAGCGGGCCTTGCAATGCGTCCTCGGCTACGTCGCCGCCAACGACGTTTCCGCGCGCTGGTGGCAGAAGGAGGGCTCCGGCGGCCAGTTCTACCGCGGCAAGTCCTTCGATACCTTCTGTCCCATCGGCCCTGCCGTGGCGGCGCCGGAGCAGGTCGGCGACCCCAACGCCCTGCGCATTCAGTGCCGCGTCAACGGCCAGACCATGCAGGACAGCAACACCGCGGACATGATCTTCGACGTGGCGACGCTCGTCAGCGAAATCAGCCGCGGCCACACGATCCTGCCCGGCACGCTGATCGTCACGGGCACCCCCAGCGGCGTCGGCATGGCCCGCACGCCCCAGGTCTTCCTCAAGGACGGCGACACCGTGGAGGTCGAGATCGAGAAGATCGGCGTGCTCTCCAACCGCGTCGTCTTTGAGTAACCGCTCAGCCCTGGAACCCGACCCGCGGCACCACACGCTCCGCGTCCTGCGCCAGTTCGAAGTAGGACGGGGGCTCTTCCACGCCCAGCATCGAGGCCACGAGGTTGGAAGGGAACGTCGCCCGCAGGCGTGCGAAGTCCCGCACGTTTCCGTTGTAGAAACGCCGTGCCGCGGCGATGCGGTCCTCCGTCATCGCCAGCTCTTTCTGCAGCTCCAGAAAGTGTTTGTCGGCCTTCAGCGCCGGGTACGCCTCCACCAGCGTCAGCAGCTTGCCGACCTCCCGCATCAGCGCGGATTCGTCCGCGGCGTGTTCCGCGGCGGAGATGTGCGTTCCGGCTGCCTTGCCGCGGAGTTCCGCGACCCGTTCCAGCACCCCGCGCTCGTGCTGGGCATACCCCTTCACCGTCTCCACCAGCGCCGGGATCAGGTCGTACCGGCGCTTGAGCTCCACGTCGATCCCCGCCCAGCTTTCCCGGATGTGCTGCCGCAGAGAGACGAACCGGTTGTACGTGATCACCACCCACGCCACAGGGATGAGGGCCGCCGCGCCCGCCACGACAAACGCCAACACCAGCCCTTCGCTCATCCCGTCCCCCGCAAGGCAAGGTCTTCGATCACGAACTCCGGCCACAGCTCGAAGAAGGCCGTCAGCCGCTCGATCTGCTGCTCAAACTCTCCGATGGTCCAGGTGCGGTTTGCGGCGTTGAAGCAGACGTAACCGCCCATGAGCGCAATCGGCGGCGGGCGAGTCGCCAGCAGATGCTCCATCATCCGCGGCGAGATCACGTCGTAAGCAAACTTCTTGTCCGAGCACGTTACGCAGAAGGTCCGGCTGAACTCTTCCGATTCAAAGTCGATGTCGTCCATTCCGAGGGCCTGCACGATCTTGTCAAAGAACCCCTCCGGGCGGATCGTCAGGTTGGGCGGAGAGCCCGGCGCACGCATGCAGACGTAGCTGAACCGGACCGTCACCGTGCGGCGGTTCTTCCCAGAGCCGCGGGACTCCCGGAACTGGTAGTCCCCGCACACCAGCGGGAACTCGCGTTCGCGGATCGTCACGGCCCCTGCAACGGTGTTGTACGCCCGTCGAGCGTGCCCGCGGGTGAAGATCGGATGCCGCCGGAACTCCCTCGTTGCCTCCCCGTCGTCGTCGAACCGCCAGCCGCGTGAACGGGCCCACGCCTCCAGCTCGTGCCGCCGCTGCTTCGCGGCCCTCGCCGCCGCGATCGCCAGCAGCCCAATCGCTGCCACGATCGCCACCGCCAGCAGCATCGCCCCGAGCAGTTCCATGCCGCCCCAGCCTACCCTCTCATCGCCCGCATGGCCAAGAAGACCGACATCCCCCGCACTCCTGTCATCGAGAACCGCAAGGCCCGCTTCGACTACCACATCGAAGACACGCTCGAAGTCGGCATCGTTCTCCGCGGCTCCGAAATCAAGGCCGTGCGCAACAGTCTCGTCTCTCTCGGCGAGGGTTATGTCATCGCGCGGGAAAACCCGCTCGAGCTCACCCTCGTCAACGTCAACATCGGGGAGTACGGGCCAGCCGCTGCGTTGGGGCACAAGCCCACCAGAGCGCGTGCCCTCCTCGCCCATAAGCGCGAGATCATCAAACTCGCCCGCGAGGTCAGCCGCAAGGGCATGACCATCGTTCCCCTCAAGCTCTACTTCAAGAACGGCTACGCCAAGCTCCTGATCGGCGTCGCCAAGGGCAAGGCGTCGCACGACAAGCGCCAGGCCATCGCTCAACGCGAATCAAAGCGGGACATCGACCGTGCGATGTCCCGCCGCCGTTGAAACGCTGCATGTGAAAAAGCCGGGGCTCGCTCAGATGCCGTTGCGCGAACGCACCATCTGCATCTTCACGCGCGCCCGCTGGCCGTCCTTGTTCCGCTTCTCAAGCTCAGCCGCGTTCTTGGCAGTGGCGTTCTGAGCAGCGGCCAGCTCGGCTTCCGCCTCGGCCATGGTCAGGTTCTCGGCCGGCGTCGCCCGCTCCGCGAGGATCGTGAGCTGGTTGTTCGCCATCTTGATGAAGCCGTCTTCGACCAGGTAGGAGCGGGTGCCGCCTTCGCCCTTCTCGGTGTCCGCGAAGTCCAGCCGAAGCTCGCCCATTCCCAGCCGAGCCAGAATCGGGGCCCGGCCCGGCAGCACGCCCATCAGCCCGTCCCATGCGGGGATCGAGGCGTACTTCACCTGGTCATCAACCAACGCCGCCGCGGGCGTCACCAGCTTGCACCGAAAGGACTTCTTCGCCAAGGCTCGGGCTCCTCTAGATCGGCCCCATCGTACGCCGCCACACCCCGCCTTTCCCTCAGTACCATTCCATCATGCCGTCCTCGCAGGGGATCGACCCGGCTGTTCTGGTCGCACTCCTCCTCGCTGCCAACATCGGGGTCGTGACGGCCGTTTTCCTGGCCATGGCAAGGCTGACCGGCTGGAAACGGCTGGCGGCGGCCTATCCCGCCCGTCCTCCTGCCCAGGACGCCCGCACGGGGCTCGGGTCGGCTTTCTTCTACACGATGGGCAACTACAACGGCTGTGTCCGCTGGCACGCGGACGATGAGTACCTGCACCTGGCCCTGATCCGCCCCTTCCAGTGGCTGGGCCATCCGCCCATGTCCGTGCCTTGGGCGGCCATTGAGGTTGACCTGACCCAGTCGCGGGACGGCTACCAGCAGGTCTACATCGACGGCATCCCCGTCCGGCTGCCTTTCAAGGCTGTCGAGGCGGAGCTTGAGCTGCGACGTGCTATGTCGAGAGAGGAAGATCCTGAGCCGACGCCGGCTTAGAGCAGCGCCCGCAACTCCTGGTCGATCTGCGGCAGCAGCCGCCGGGCACGCGCCGCATCAAACTTCCGCGGCAGTTCCGCCGCGTTCCGCACCAGGTATTCCATCACCGCCTGCACGACTCTGGACGGGGCCAGCGCTCCGCCGCACCAGTAGTCGTGGTCACGCCAGGAGAGCGTCACCCTGTACTCGTCGCTGGTGCTGCCTCTGTGCACCACGATCCCGTAGAGCCACCCTCCGGGGCGTTCCTCCTCGGTCTGCACTTCGACGCGCGGCTCATGGTCGGCTCGGGGGATCATGTCATGCGCCTCTGCTCGAACCATACCGCGCCCGCCGCGGCACTGATCCTGCTATCGGCTGAACGCTTCCTCAGCTTTTCCCTTGCTTTCTTTCCACGCCGATAAAAAAAACCCCTCCGCCGGGGAGGGGTTGAAAAAGCGTGCTTGGCTCGTTGGTTCAATCCTCGTCGCCGTCGTCCTGCTGGCTCGCGGCGACCTCGGCCTCCAGGGCCTCGATCGACTTTTCTTCCTCGACCTTCTCGCCCTTGGCCAGCTTCTCGGCCTTTTCCTTCTCCAGGCGACGCTTGATCGCCTCGATCTTCGGGCGGTCGGGCGCGAGGATGATGCTCGCCTGCTTGCCCATCCACCGCGGCGTCTGCTCGACCTTCGCGATGTCGGCGAGCGCCGTCGCGACCTCGCGAAGATTCTCAAGGCCGAGTTCCTTGTGCGCAATCTCGCGGCCCTTGAAACGCTGAGTCACCATCACCTTGTGGCCGTGCATCAGGAATCGACGGGCCTGATCGATGCGCACCTTCACATCGTGAGGGTCGATCTTCACGCTGCGGCCGAGCCGCAGCTCCTTCATTTCAGTGGCCTTGCTGGCGGCGCGAGCCTTGCGGTCCTTCTGGCTCTTCTCGTACTTGTACTTGCCGTAATCCATGATCTTGCAGACCGGCGGCCTCGCGTCGGGCGAGATTTCCACCAGGTCCAGGCCCTTTTCCTGGGCCAGCCGGATCGCTTCCTGCGTCTCGATGATGCCGATCTGCTCATCGTCCGGTCCGATCACGCGCACCGGCGAGATGCGGATGAGGTGGTTGAGACGCGTCCGCTGCATCGGCCCCTGATCACGGCTGAATCGACCCATAGCGCTCCACAAACTCCTTACTGTGCGTGCTTCCACCGCCGCCCGGCCACCTCGGCGCGAGCCGACACACGCCCGCACGCTCGGGCGACCCGAACATCACAAGACAAACGCCGCGTCAGGCCTTGGGCAGTCATGGCCGCGCCACGAGGCGCTGGCCCCACCCTCGATCGATGCTCGCCCTGACCATTCGCTTCAAGACTCCAGCCCCCGCGCCGCCCGGCCCCACTGGGGCTCGCGCCTCGCGGGGGGACTTTTCCCGAACAGAGCCTAACTCCGGCCCCAACCCAAGGCAAGCCCGAAATCGCCCATTTCCCCCATTCTTCCCGCACGCCGTTCACCGCGCCAGCAGGAAGACGTTGAAGCCCACGCTGAGAATCAGCAGGGCGATCAGCAGTCCGAACAGCCACGGCCGCACCAGCGGGGGCTGCTCCGGATGCACCGGGATCTCCGCGGGCGGCGCCGCGGCCTCCGCCTGCGCCAACTGCGACAGGTCCAGCCCTCCGATGTCCTTGTGCGCCAGCGGCGGGGGCTGCTTCGCCTTCACCGCCTTGAGGTCCGTGATCAGGTCCTTGGCCGACTGGTACCGCTTCTTGGGGTCCTTGGCCATCATCATCTCGACGACCTCGGACAGACCCGCGGACAGCTTCGGGTTGACGTGATCCGGCGGCACAAGCTCCGCCTTCAGGTGCTTGTGCATCACCGCCGACGGGTTCTTGCCGTCGAAGGGAACCGCCCCCGTGACCATGTGGTACAGCGTCGCGCCCAGCGAGTAGATGTCCGCCGCGGGCGTGATGTTCACCTCGCCGCGGATCTGCTCGGGGGAGATGTAGTACGGCGTGCCGAAGGCCTTGCCCTGCTCGGCCTCCGCGGCTTCCTTGTCGCTGATCGCCCGCGCCAGGCCCATGTCCGCCAGCTTCGCGATGGGGGGGCCGCCCTGCGTCTTGGCGAGCATGATGTTCTTGGGCTTCACGTCGCGGTGAATCAGCCCGCGCTCGTGGGCGTGCTGGAGCGCTTCGGCGACCTGGATGATCAGGTCGATCGCCTCCGACTCCTGGAAGCGCTTGTTCTTCACGATCTCGTCGTAGACCGTGGAGCCCTCCACGTACTCCATCACGAAGTAGTGGTACTCGCCCGCCTTCCCCACGTCGTACGCCTGCACGATGTTGGGGTGGTTGAGCTGTGCCGCGGCACGTCCTTCCGCGTAGAACCGCTCGATGAACTGCGGGTTGCTGCTGTACTTCTTCGGCAGCAGCTTGATCGCCACCATGCGGTCCAGGCTCAGCTGCTTGGCCTTGAACACCGTCGCCATCGCGCCGGCGCCGAGCTTGCTGATCACCTTGTACCCGGGGATCTTCTGCCCGCTTCGTTCGCCCTCCGCCAGCTCGCGGATGCGCGCCATCTGGCGGCGCGTGACGTATTCGTTCTCAACCAGCAGGTCCGCCAGCGAGCGGTGGTTGTTCTCCTCCGCCAGCGCCTTGGCCTGAAGCAGACAGTGGGAGAGCTCCTCCGGCGTCGCAAACCCCTGGTCGATGACCAGACGGCCCACGATCGTGTCCACGTTCGTGCCGCTCTTGGCGACTTCCTGGAGGATTTCCTCGGCCGTCGGAACCGCCGGGCCCGTGGAACCCATCTTGGCGCGCGAGGTCGCCCCCGTCGTCCCCGTCGCCTGCCCCCCGGCCGCGTTGCCGCTCGTCCCCGCGGGCCGCGTCAGCGGCGAGGTCTTCCCCGGGTCGTTCTGGTTCGGTGCTTCCTGCATCGTCACCTGTTTGATCGGTCGGACAGCCGGGCCGGTTCGAACGCTACCCAAACCCGCTGACCAAACTCCATTGTACCCTCTCCCCAACCCCGTCTGCCCTGACTCCTCCCGTGCGACCCAGGCGCGTACCAGCCCCCGGTCGCGCGTTATTTGCGCTATACGCCCAGGCCGAAAGCTCGGTTTATCGGGGTCGAGCGCCCTTTCAGTGGGGGGGTCTCAGCACCGGGGGGCGGTCACGGCGGCGGCTGGTCACCGCTCAATCCAGCCAGTCCTTCGCCTTCAGACGCTCGGGTACGTACGTCTCCGTGACGTAGCTGATGTCCTTGTTGATGAGCGACTCGACTTCCATCTTGAAGCCGTTGTCGAGCATCTTCTTGATTTCCTTCTGCCACGGCTTGTTGTCAATGAACCACGGGTAGGCCGCGATTTCCCGCGCGCGCTTGATGTCGTTGTCTGACAGGTCGATCTTCACCGCGTCCGTCAGCCCGCACTCCACGTAGTCCTTCGCGCGGATGCCCAGGAACTTCGCTTCGGGAATCGCCAGGCGGGAGCTCTCGAACGCCAGCGAGATTGAGCCCTGCTTGATCACCGAGTAGATGTAGTGCCCCCAGGGGTCGCAATCGAGCAGGCAGATGATCGGCAGGCCCAGCTCCTGGTTCAGCCGCTGCAGCAGCCGTCTGCACCCGCGAGGCGGCTGCCCCGCCCCGTGCGTCAGGATGCAGTTGTGCTCCTCCCAGAAGCGGTCTTCGTTGAAGCGCTGCCACACCGTGCCCTTTTCGACATGGAGCACGAACTTGGCCTCGCACTTCTTGAACTGGATGACGTCCGGCTCCACGATCGACGGGATGCCATACCCGCCCGACCCCAGCGTCCGGCAGTTGATCTCGTCCGCACGTCCGGCGCCGTTGTCGATCAGCGTGATGTTGCCCACCATCGCTCCGCGTGGCTCGGCGAAGATGTGCAGCTCCTCGCGCAGGGCCCCCAGCGCCACCTCCAGGTCTTCCAGAATCGGGTCGCTCTCGTCCTGCGTGTCGAAGGTGTTTTCCTTCGTTCCGGCCACCGTGTGCTTGGCCTTGTAGAACACGCCACGGAGGCTGCTCGTCTTGCCGGCCGCGATCAGATCCTTGATCGTGCTGGCGTGCAGCATCGTCTGCATGAACTGCTTCGCCTGGTTGAGGCTGAACAGCTCGCGTTCCGCCGTGGCGTCGCCCATCTGGAGGATGCCTTTTTTCTTGTTCCAGATGGTGTTGCTCCGCGTGCGGAGCGGGATTTCGAGCTTGGGATCCTTCCCCGCGAACGTCCGCTTCGCCAGCTCGTCGGCCAGAGCCACGATCTTCGCCTGCGTAATGGCGTCGCGCTCCTTCAGCCTCTTGTTCGCGCCCGACTCCTTGACCGCGCTCTTCTTCGCCATCGTGCTCTCCGCCTTCTCCGAACGCCTTCATCCATGCCGCCCGCGGCGTTGGGGGTAACGCCTGGTCATCCGATGCCGCGGGCCGGCGTTCGGAGTCAAAGTCCTTGTTTCTTCAGAACAGTCTCGGTCCGTCCTCGGCAGGCACCAGCTTGCCGTTCACAAGCCTCATCTTCGGCTTCGGGGGTTTCACGTCCGCGGGCTTGGCGCTCTCGCGAGAGGGCTTCGCCGCGGCCTTTTCGGCCTTACCCTTGCGTGGGGCACGCTTCGGCTCGGCGATGTCGATCAGCCGCGGCTGCTCGTCGTCTTCCTTTGCCAATGCCGCGACCTTCAACGCCGCGGCTTCGGCCTTGGAGAGCTTGCCGACGGGCGGCTTCTCATCGGTGGGGGAGTCGCCGCCCGCCAAACGCCCGGCGTCGTCCAGGATGATGACCCCTTCCTGGTCCGCAGGATCCTCCCTGATCGCCCGGCCGTCCTCGTCGAGCTTCAGGTCGGCGATGGCCGTGTGCTTTTTCGCCTGGGCCAGCAGGGCGTCGTACAGCTTCTGAGGGTCCGTGCCGTTGATGGCGTTGACCGCCCGCACGATCTCTCCGATGTACCGCTCGAAGACGTCGCGGCGCTCACTCTGGCGGCGCATCGCCTGACGCTTGCGCAGGTACGTCCCCAGCTTGCGCCCGCACTCCATCAGCGCGAGCTTCATCTCCTTGCGGATTTCGTCGTAATCCGCGATGGCTTCCTTGCTCTCGCTCGTGAACGGCACCCACACGCTCGCCATGTGGATCATGATCACCAGCGGGCCCACCGGCAGGCTGCCCCGCGGCTGCTGCAGGTTGTAGTTTTTCCAGCTCGTCTCGATCACCGCCTTGAAGCTGCTGCACGCCGACTGCTGGAACAGCAGGGGCACGCGGTTCGCAAAGCGAATCACCCGCGCCGGATCGTCCGCCGGAAGCTCGCCGCCGAAGGCGATCGCCGCTTCGATCAGGAACGGCCTGCCGCGGTAAATGGCGGGATCGCGCGACGACGCGGCGTAGAACTCCGCACGCACCCCCTTCAGCATGCCCGCCAGCAGCTGCCGCACACCGATCGGCGCGAGGCAGTCCGTCGGAGGCGGAAGCAGCTTCACTTCCTGGAACGCCTTGAACAGCGCTTCCGCGTGCGAGGGTTCCAAGTCGGCCACCTTCGTCCGGCTTGTCACGTCCTTCCCGGCCCTGGAGCACAGCTCGCTCGCCGTGCTCGCCGACACGCGGCAGAACTTCTCCTGCAGGAAGTTGTAGAGCGTCCCGTTCTTCTCGGTCTGCTGATAATCCTTCAGCATCTGCAGCAGCGTGCCCAGCTCCACGCCCTTCGGGTGGGGCTGGATCTCGCGCGTTTCCGGCGGCAGCTCGTTCACCGCCCGCGGGAACACCACCAGGTCGCCGTAATCTTCAGTGACCTTGGGGCCTTCGGGCTTCGGAGGTTCGGCCGTTCCTTCGCCGTTTTCTGCGACGGCCTGCTGGGCCTTTTTCCCCTTGAGCAGCGTCGGCTCCTCTTCCTCCTGCGATTCGCGGGTGGGCCGCACGAACGTGAACTTCGCGTGCGGGTTCGCGATCGCCGTCAGCTCCAGGAACTCGTCCACGCTGCCGCGGCCGCGCTGGTACTTGCCTTCCAGCTCGATCGTGACGCTCGTGCCCGTCGGATAGTCCTTCGGCGAGAGGAACTCGCCCCGCTCCGACAGCTCGCGCGTGGAGGGTGACAGCCCGCGCAGCCGCTGCAGCGGGAAGTCATCGGTCTCCTCATCGACCGTCACTTCCGCGCGATTCGTCTTGGTGTTGATCGCAAGCTCGATGTGGTGCGCCGGCTTGCTCGCCTTCGGGCGAGTCTGGATCAGCATCGGCTTGCCGGTGGTGATCAGGCCGTACATGCCCGCGGCGGAGATGCCGATGCCCTGCTGGCCGCGGCTCATCTTCAGGCGGTGGAACTTCGAGCCGTACAGCAGTCGCCCGAAGATGTGCTCCACCTGGTGACGCACGATCCCCGGGCCGTTGTCGACGATGGTCACTCTGTACCGCGAGCTTTTGACATCCCTGCCGCGGTCGGGCTGAAGGTCCTCGATCACTACCGTGATATCGGGCAGGATTCCCGCTTCCTCGCACGCGTCGAGCGAGTTGTCGACGGCTTCCTTGACCGTCGTGAGGAGCGCCTTCCTCGGGTTGTCGAAACCCAGCAGGTGCCGGTTCTTCGCAAAGAACTCGCTGACGCTGATGTCCCGCTGACGGGCGGCCATCGTTTCGGCCGTCTGCCGACTGCGGCCGTTGGAGGAAGTAGAAGCCTTCGTCCCGGCGTTGGCCCGGGTCCGTTCAGTCGTGGTGCTCTTCGCCATGTCGTCCGTGTTTTGTGAGGGGGAAGCCAGTACAGTCATTCCCTAGCCCTCCGTGGCCGGGTTCTCTCTCGCGGCTGGTTTCCGCCGCCGCGGGGCAGGGTAGCCGCTGGTGCACCCCATCGGCAAAGCCGCCCCGAAAAGGCCGAACTCTGTCCCGACCCCTGAATTTCCCCGACTGCCCCTTCCCGACGCCCGCCTATCCGTGGTAACTTCATGCTGGCAGCCTGGGCGGGCCGATGACGCCGGGCACTCAGCCGTTCGCGTTTCTCTCGCACGCAGTCCATCGTTTCAGCCAGGAGCAGAACCCATGCGACTCCGCGCATTCACTCTCATCGAGTTGCTTGTCATCATCGCCATCATCGCCCTGCTCATCGGGCTGCTGGTCCCGGGCCTCGCCCGCGCCCGCGAGAGCGCACGCTCTGTTCGTGAGCTTTCAGCCATCAGCCAGCAGGGCAAGATCGCCGCTGCTTACAGCCAGGACTTCCGCGATTCGGTCATTCCCGGCCGCATCAGCAAGTGGTGGATCTGGTGGAACGTCTGCGACACTCAGATGTATCCCGCCGATCCGCTCGATCGTGGCGCACGCATCACCCACGACGCCATGCGTCCCTGGACCTGGCGGCTCATCAGCTATTCCAACCTGCCCGTCGAAGCCTTCGTCATCGACAAGAACGAGTACCGCGAGCTTTGGAACCGCGGATTCACCGGCCGTTCCCTCTACAGCGCCGGCCTTTACCAGTACCCCGACTACACCTTTGTCGGCGGTGTCGCGACGCACCCCTCCTTCGGCATGAACACCGTCTTCTACGGCGGCGACTGCAACCACAGCGCCTTCAAGCACGAGGGGCCCAACCGCTGCGGCACCGGCCTCATCGGCGACAGCAACCCGCTGAGCCAGGGCGGCCGCTTCTACGTCATGCACACCTCGTCCGTCCGTCACCCCTCGCGCCTCATCACCTTCGCCGGCGCCCGTGGCGGCGACGTCAAGGGGACCAGCTACTGGAGCAACGGCATGACAGCGGCCAACTCCGGTGCCGTTCGCGATGGCTTTTACAAGGTATTGCCGCCTACTTCGATCCCCTTCAGCAGCAACGTCGATCACCCCGGCACCATGTCCATGGTCGCGGGTTGGAATGTTCCTGCAAACCAGAACACATTCGACCGCAAGTACCCGCCCGGCTACTACGGCTACCTCAACCCGCGCTACTTCAACACCGTCGCCGTGGCCCGCGTTGATGCCAGCGCCACCCGTCTGCGTCTCCAGGACCTCCGCGACATGCGCAACTGGGACAACTACGCCGAGGAGAACATCAACCCTCTGACCGGCGTGTATACCTTCCGCCCGCGTCGCTAAGTGTTTCATTCAATCCAGGGGTGTCACCACCCGCGGCTTCTTCGTCGCGGGTGGTGTTTTTTTGTCTTTGGCCCGTTTACACCACGTCGTATGGCTCGACGTTCTCCGCTCGCGGGATCCCTTGTCCCTGCGGACGTGAGGGAGTCGTACCTTCCGGAACCGCTCCCCCCAGAGCCCTTGATCGTGCCTGACCGCGTTCGATCCGCTCCACGATCCGGCGTGAACGCCGCGCATCCGACTCCAGCTTTGCCCGCTGGCTCGAACTGGACCAACGCGCCAGATTCGCGAAGCTGAACAGCGCCAAGGCGAACAGCGCCACCGCTATCAGCAGCAGCACCATTCCCAGGCCGCCCACGAACACGGCTGCCATCCCGCCGCCCTGATAGCCCGCTGCGCGGAGCAGAGCCAGAAGGCCGATGAGGAAGCCCCCGATCCCCGTTGCGTACGGCACCAGGCGAAGCCGATAGCTCAGGCCCGTGTCGGAAGCCCAGTCCGCAAGGCGAGCCATGTACAGGGCCAACGCTCCCAGTCCGAAGAAGGCCACAAGCCAGAGCAGTACTCCCGTCGCCACCGCCGTCCACCACAGCACGTGAGGCGTCGTCATGCGCGCGTTCCACTCTCCGGCCTCATAAGCTCCCCACACGGCCATCGGCGTTCCCACGGCCCACGCGATCTGCGTGACGCGGGCGGCCCACCGTGCCCCCTTCCACTCCTTCGCCCTCACGTCCGTTCCTTCGGGCGTCGGCCGGGGCTGCGTTAGTATCCAGACTCCGAGATTCCAGCCCGCCGCTGCCGCGGCTGCGGTGAGCCCCGGCCACAGCGTCAGACCGAACGGCCACGGGGCTTCAACCAGCGTCCACACCACGCCGAGCTGCAGCGGAAGCCCGCACGCTGCGATCAGCATCGAAGCGAACTTCAGCTGGCTCAGATATTCCGCCCCGGCGTCCGTGATTACCCAACCCGCCAGCGGGTCCGTCGTGGTTCCTTTGATCGTCGTCCCGCATTCCGGGCAAGCACCGCCGGTTTTCAAGCCGCGCAGGTTGTACCCGCACTTGCCGCACGCGCGGTCCTGCTGTATCACCGTGCGGTCCACGGGCTTGCGATGCAGGTCGTGGATCACTTCAACAGCATACCGCGGCTTACGCCACAGCCACGCCGCGGGCCGCCTCGACAGCGTTCATGAACATCCGCAGACCCGGCGGAGGGCCCTTCCGCACGCTGCTGTCCAGCCGCGTCCAGTAGGGGTGTCGCGTCCATTCCAGATACCGCTCCGGGTGAGGCATCAGCCCGAGCACACGCCCGCTCGGGTCGCAGATACCCGCCACGGCTCCTTCGCTGCCGTTGAAGTTGTCGCGGTAGCGCAGCACCACCTGGCCCGCGGCTTCCAGCTCGGCAAGGACGCTGGCGTTGGCCGTCACCAGCCGCCCCTCGCCGTGGGCTACGGGTAGCTGGTTCACGGCCTTCACCGTCTCTTCGGGGGTTTCCTCGTCAAACTCCCAAAGCCCCCGCGTCCACACGCAAACGGAGCGGGGCTCAAAGTCCACCCCGACCCAACGATCGCAGAAACGGGCTTCAAGATTGTCCGTGAGCGAGACCCGCTGGGGCGGCGCGGCCTCTTCAGGCCACGGCTCGCCGGCCTTTGGTCCGGGGAGCAGGCCCACCTGCACGAGCACCTGGAAGCCGTTGCACGCCCCGATCACCGGGCAGCCGCGGGCGACCGCGTCCCGCAACGGGCCGTACAGCCGTTCGCGGACCTTCATCGCGAAAATCCGGCCGCTCGCGATGTCATCGCCGTAGCTGAACCCGCCGGGGAAGCCCAGCAGGTCCGCCTCCGCAAGCATGCGGGGCTGCTCGATCAGCCGGTCCAGGTGCACCAGGCGAGCCGACGCTCCAGCCAGCTCGAACGCCCGCACCATCTCCCCGTCACAGTTCGTCCCCGCGGCACGAATCACCAGCGCGACCGGCTTGCTCATGCCGCAAGTCTATCGCCCGTCATGCGACCGCACAGATGAGGCGAACGTCGGGTTTTAAAGCCGTTCCTTCTGAGGCGTTTCGCCGGCCTTCACAGGGGCCCGCCCCACGGAGTAGTACGAGAACCCAGCCGCGGCCACCACGCTTCGCCGGTACAGGTTCCGCCCGTCGAAGATCACCCGGCCCTTCATCACCTTCGCCAAACGCGAGAAGTCAGGGCTCTTGAACTCGTCCCAGTCGGTGCAGATGACCAGGGCGTCGGCACCCTCGGCACAGGCGTACATGTCTTCGCACACCGTCACCGCCGGGCCCAGCTCCGCCTGCGCGTTCTCGCCCGCGACCGGGTCGTACCCCCGCGCCGTGGCGCCATACCCCACGGCCTTGCGGATCAGGGTCAGCGCCGGTGCCTCGCGGATGTCGTCCGTCCGAGGCTTGAACGCCAGCCCCCAGAAGGCGATGGTCTTGCCTGTCAGGCCGCCCTGCTCCTTGAAGTGGCCCTGAATCTTGTCAAAGAACCGGTCCCGCTGGCGCTGGTTGACCTCGTGCACGGCCTTGCTGAGCTTGGCCTCGATCCCGGCCTTGTCGCCCATCATGATGCAGGCCAGCGTGTCCTTCGGGAAGCACGAGCCGCCGTACCCCAGGCCGGGATACAGGAACTGATTCCCGATCCGCTTGTCGCTGCACATTCCCTCGCGCACGCGGCCGATGTCCGCCCCGTATGCCTCGCAGAGGTTGGCCATCTCGTTGATGAAGCTGATCTTCGTCGCCAGGAAGTTGTTGCTGGCGTACTTCACCATCTCCGCCGACAGGATGTCCATGACAAAGATCGGGTGCCCGTTGCGTACGAAGGGGTCGTAGAGCTGCCGGAACAGCTCGCCCGTGCGCTCGTCCTCAACGCCCACCACCACGCGGTCGGGCTTGTTGAAGTCGTTGATCGCGTCCCCTTCCTTCAGGAACTCGGGGTTGTCGGCCACGGCGAAGGGGATGTCCGGCCCGACCGCCGCGCGGATCCGGGCCTTGACCTCCAGCGTCGTGCCCACCGGCACGGTGGACTTCACCACCACGACCTTGGGCGTCTGGTTGGGGCCCAGCTTCTTGATGACGGCCGCGATGTCGTCCGCCGCGGCGTAGACGTAGCGAAGGTCCGTGTGCCCGCGCTCGTCGCTGGGTGTTCCGACGCAGATGAAGATCATCTCCGCGTCGCGGTAGGCCTCCTCCTTGTCCAGCGTGTACCGCAGACGGCCGGCCTCGTAGTTCCGCTCCATCAGCTCCGTCAGGCCGGGCTCGTAGATCGGGCAGATTCCCTGCTTGAGCTTCTCGATCTTCTTCGCGTCCACGTCCAGGCAGGTCACCTCGTTGCCCGTGTTCGCGAAGCAGACGCCCGTCACCAGGCCCACGTAACCCGTCCCGACCATCGTCAGCCGCATGCACAAACTCCCGCGGTTCCCCCCACACTCGGCGAAAAAAGAGTATAAGGCCACGTTCTCGGCGCATGTGCGCCCTCATCTTGCTCAAAATCCCCTTCCCGGAGCATCCCCAGCCTCATGACCCGCACCCGTTCTTTACGCAAGAAAGTCCTTACAGCCGCTACCGCCGATAAGCACAAGCTCTACGAGGGCGCTGTCCAGTCCCCCGAGGCCGAGATTCAGTTCGTTTCATCCACCTTCCGCAAGCTCAAGGGCCGCCCCGCCCGCAGGCTCCGCGAGGACTTCTGCGGCACCGCCCTCTCCGCCTGCGAATGGGTCAAGACGCACCCCCTCAACCGGGCCTGGGGGCTCGATCTCCACAAACCAACCCTCAACTGGGGCATGCGCCACAACGTCAGCGCCCTGAAGCCCGAGCAGCAGGCCCGCATCCGGTTGCTGCAGCGCGACGTCCGCGAGCCCGGCGACGCCCGCAACATGGACGTCGTTCTCGCGATGAACTTCAGCTACTGGATCTTCAAGACCCGTGACGACATTCGTACCTACTTCACCTCTGTCCGCCGCTCCCTCGTCAGGGACGGCGTCTTCTTCCTCGACCACTACAGCGGGTACGAAGCCCAGCAGGTCCAGCAGGAGCGCCGCCGCTGCAAGGGCTACACCTACATCTGGGACCAGGCCTTCTTCAACCCCATCACCGCCGACTACGTCTGTCACATCCACTTCGCGTTCAAGAAGGGCCCCATGATGAAGCGGGCCTTCACCTATCACTGGCGGCTCTGGACGCTTCCCGAGATCCGTGAGCTTCTCACCGAGGCCGGCTTCCGCAAAGTCACCGTCTATTGGGAGGGCGACAACGGCCACGGCCGGGGCAACGGCATCTTCAAGCCCCGCAAGGTCGCCGAGCCCGAGGCCGCGTCCATCTGCTACATCACCGCCGAGAAGTAGTGGGGGAACGATCGCACGGGCGGTTCAGGGCTTGACCAGCCCGATCTGCCGTCCGACCGCGCCGCGGATGCCGCGGATCAGCCCGGCCACGTCCAATCCCACCTCCGCGAGCTGCTGAGCGCGGGAGTTCTGGTACACCCATGCGTCGGGCAGCCCCAGGCGCGTGATGCTGCTGGTGTCGAGCCCCATCTCCGAGGCCGCCTCCAGCACCGCCGAGCCGAAGCCACCGGGCAGGCCGTGGTCTTCCGCCGTCACGATCGGGATGCGCTGCTCCAGCAGCGAGCGGATCAGCTCCCTGTCCACGGGCTTGGCGAAGCGGGCGTCGTACACCGCCACGCGGGCTTCGTCGCGCAGCGCGTCCGCCGCCTCGAGCGCGGTGATCGCCAGCGTGCCGAACGCCAGCACGGCGACCTCGGGCTCCGTCACGTCCGGCGTGAGGTTCCGCGCCTTGCCGAGCTCAAAGGGGGGGCAGGGTTCGCCGACCAGCCGGTCGCTCACCTTGTCGCGCGGGTAGCGCACCGCGGTCAGGCCCTTCTCGTAGCAGCGCATGAACTCAAGGCTCGCCCGCAGTGAAGGCTCGTCCATCGCCGCCATCACCACCGCGCCGGGCAGCGTCCGCAGCAGCGAGATATCACAGAAGCCGTGGTGAACGGCGCCGTCGCCGCCCACCAGCCCGGCGCGGTCGAGGCACAGCCGCACCGGCAGCCCCTGCAGCGCCGCTTCCTGGAAGGCCTGGTCAAAGCACCGCTGGAAGAACGTCGAGTACACCGCGAAGAAGGGCTTGAACCCCGTCTTGGCGAGCCCCGCCATCATGTCCATCGCGTGGCTCTCGCAGATGCCTACGTCCCACGCGCGCTCGGGGAACTTCGCCATGACCTTGCTCAGGCCCGTTCCGTCCGGCATCGCCGCGGTGCACGCGACGGCGCGGGGGTCTTTCTCCATCAGGTCGCTCAGGGCGTCCGCGAACGCCGCGGTGAAGCTGCGTCCCTCCGGCTTCATCGAGCCGTCGTCCTTCGCGAAGGAGGGCGGGGAGTGGAACGCGCTCGCGTCCTTCTCCGCGTAGGAGTACCCCTTCCCCTTCACCGTCTTCACGTGCAGGAGCATCGGACGGTCAAGGTCGCGGGCTTCCCGCAGGAACTTGATCAGCGTCGGCAGGTCGTGCCCGTCGATCGGCCCCGCGGTCACGAGCCCGAAGTGCTCGAACCACGCCGCGCCCTCGTTGACCACGGCCTTCGCCATCTCACCCGCGGCGTGGTACGCCCCACGCACCGCCGCGCCGCCGGGAACGCCCTTCAGCACTTCGCCCGCCGACTTCTTGAAGTCGGTGTACAGATGGCTCAGCCGCAGGCGGTCGAAGTAATGGGCCAGCGCCCCCTGCGGCTTGCTGATCGACATGCCGTTGTCGTTCAGCACCACGAGGAACTGCCGCTTGAGCGTGCCCGCGCCGTTGAGCCCTTCCATCGCCACGCCGTTGACGATCGAGGCGTCGCCGATGAGCGTGACCACGCGCCGGCCCGTCGGATTGGTCTTGGGGTCGAACGCTTCCTTGTTCAGCATGTCGCCGCGGGCCATGCCCACCGCCGTGGGAATGCCGGTTCCCGCGTGCCCCACGCTGAACAGGTCGTACCGCGACTCCCGGGGCTCGGGGAAGCCCGCCATCCCCTCCCGCGTGCGCAGCTTGCTGAGCAGCCCCAGCCGCCCCGTGAGCAGCTTGTGCGGATAGCACTGGTGCCCCACGTCGAAGAGCAGCCGGTCGTAGGAGAAGTCGAAGACGTAGTGCAGAGCGATCGTCAGCTCCACCACGCCGAGGTTCGGGGCCAGGTGCCCCCCCGACACAGAGACCTGAGAGCAGATCGCCTCGCGAATCTCCTGCGCCAGCTGCTGCAGCTGCGCCAGGCTCATGCCTCGAAGGTCCTGCGGAGAGCTGATGGTCGGAAGAATGGGCATGGTGGTTGTGTTTGTCGGCCGATCTTTCAGTTTGTTTTGAAAAGTGTAGAAGGACGCTCGCCGAGGGGCAACCAGCTCAGTTCATCCCCGCGGCTTCCGCCAAGTACGCACAAGCCCTTGTCCGCGTTCTACTTCGTCCGCGTCGCCAGGTATTCCGCCAACGTCCGCAAGGGTTCGGCGTGATCGCCGAACCGAGCCACGCTCGCGACCGCCTCTGCCCGCAGCCGCTCCACTTCCATCCGGCTTTCTTCGATGCCGAAGACGCCGGGGTACGTCAGCTTGCCTGCCGCGGCGTCCTTGGCCGTGCGCTTCCCCGCGTCCTCGTCTGTCTGAGTCACGTCGATCAGGTCATCCACGATCTGGAACATCAGGCCGATGCACTCGGCGTACCGCAGGATGCTCTTTTCCCCCTCCTCATCGCGTGTGCTCGCGCCAAGCCTGTACCCGGCCACGCACGCGAACTGAAGCAGTGCCCCGGTCTTGTCCGTGTGCACGGCGTGGACTCGCTCCCGGTCCGGCATCTCCTGCGGAAAACCGCCCAGAGTGTCCAGCACCTGCCCGCCGATCATCCGCTCCGTGCATAAGGCAAGCAGGCTGACCAGTTCCGGCCGCTCCTTCCCCAGGTGCCGGAACGCGAGCGTGAGCAATGCATCTCCCGCCAGAATCGCCATCGCCTCGCCGGCGTGCTTGTGCAGGGTCGGTTGTCCCCGCCGGAGGTCGTCGTTGTCCAGCGCGGGCAGGTCGTCGTGAACCAGGCTGAAGGCATGGACCAGCTCCACCGCCGCCCCTGCGGGCAGCGAAGCCTTGCCGGGTGAGCCCGCCGCCTCGCAGCAGTACCAGCACAGCAGCGGACGCATGCGCTTGCCGCCCTGCAGCACCGCGTACCGCGCCGCCTCTTGCAGCAAGGGCGGCCGCACGTCTTGCAGCGTCGTCTCGAGATATTCGTTGATGGTCGTAACCGGCGCGAAGAGGTCGGAGGGGCCGCTCCTGCTCATGACCGCACCGTCAGCCCGGCCGTTCCTGGCTCTTGAGCAGTTCGTACACCTCAGCCGCGGTCTGCGCGGCGTAGATCCGCTCCCGGAACTCGTCCATCGTCATCAGACGGGAGATACGCGCCAGCGCTTGGATGTGGTCGCTGGTCTTGTCCGGAGGGCTGGCGAGCAGCACCACCAGCTTGACGGGGTGCCCGTCGATGGCCTCGAAGTCCATCGGCTTGGCGGGCTTGCCGATCGCCATGGCCAGGCCCGTCATGCCCGCGCACTTGCCGTGGGGGATAGCCAGGCCGTGCCCGATCCCCGTCGTCCGCGTCTGCTCGCGCGTCCACACCGCTTCCTTGAGCGCTTTGGCATCTCCCACCTTGCCCGCCGCGGCGAGCACATCCACGAGCTCGTCAATCACACCCTTCTTGTCCGTCGCGGTCAGCGGGGCCTTGATCGCATCGGGTGTGAGGATGTCCAGAAGATTCATGAAACGTCACGCTCCGGAATAGGTGGCTGTGAGTGTACGCCCCTCCCCCCGGTCGCGTACGCCCGGCCGCTTCCTTTCCCTCAACCTACCTCCGCAACACCGCCGAGAACGCCCCATCCCGGTACCCGCCCGGTTCGCCTCCCGGTCGCCCCCGCGGCATCACCCGCTCCACTCGTACCGCCTTCAGTCCTAACTCCTGTTCCGCCCACGCCACCTGCTCCTCGTTTTCCTCCCGGTCTATTGAGCAGGTTGAGTACACCACTACCCCGCCCACGGCGACCAGCTTCCAGGCGCTTTTCAGTATCTCCCGTTGTACGGCCACCATGCGCTTGAGCTGCTCCCGCCCGCACCGATACCGCGCTTCCACCCGCCGCGGCAGGACGCCCGTGTTCGTGCAAGGCACGTCCAGCAGCACCAGGTGCGCCTTTCCGACGTACTCGTGCGTTTTTTCCGGCGCCACGGCTTCCACATTGGGCCTCCGGTTCGCCACCTTCGCCAGCTCCCGCGCCCGGCGCTCATCCACGTCCGTCGCCACAACCCGCGCGCCGGGGAAGGTCCACGATAACTGCAGGGTCTTGGTTCCCTGTCCTGCGCACAAGTCCAGCACCAGACGCACGCGCTGTGTATCCAGGCACTCCGCCGCCGCGGCGACCGCCCGGCCCGAAGCCGCGTCCTGCACCCAGAAGTCCGAGTGTTCCGCCAGCAGCGCGGCCAGCTCTTCCCGCTTTCCGACGAAGACCCGATGCCCGGGGTCCTCGTGCGGCAAGGTCCCTGCGACGTCGGTGTGCGCAAATCGCGTGTTCAACACCGTCGGCGGCGAGACCAGCCCATGAACCGCCAGCTCCTCCGCCGTTTCGTCCCCGAACTCTTTTCTCCACTTCCGGAGCAGCCACGCCGGGCAGCTCGTGGCTATCTCCAGCCGCTCCCAGCGGTCTTGAGGCAGGACCTCCCGGCTCAGCTTCACAGCCCGCCCGTCCGCCAGCGGCAGTTCATCCCTTGCCCCAGTCCACGACACATACGGACGTTCCGAGAGGGGGCCGGAGGCCCTCGGGTACACCAACTCTGCAATCCGGCGCAGAACCGCGTTCACCAGCCCCGCGGCCTTGGGAACGGTTTTCTTGGTCCACTCTACCGACTCGTTCAGGGCGGCGTGCGGAGGTACCTTGTCCAGCAGAAGGAGCTGCGCCGCCCCGGCCAGCAGCACCCCCCGGACGCTGGGGTCCAGGGAGCCGAACCCCCGCTGTGTGAACCCGTCGATCAGGTATCCCAGTGTGATCCACCGCCGCAGCACCGCGTCGTACACCGCGTGCGCAAAGGCCGCGTCCCGTGCCGTCAGCCCGGAGGTGTCCAGCGGGGCCAGGTCAAGTTCCGGGTACAACTCTGCCTGACGCGACAGCGCCCGGTGCACCACGCCCCTCGCCGCGTCCACCGCCTTAGATTGCTGTCGCGTCACGCCCCGACTCTAGCCCCCGCATGCCCGACTCCAAGCCCATCCCCGTCCTGACTCCGCCGCCGAAGCCGCCCATCTTCGACCGCCGGCGTCTCCGGCTCGTCTCCGGCGAGCCCCGCGGCTTTCTCGCGGGCATGCGGATCCGCAAGAAGCTCATCATCCTTCATACCGCCTTCTCGCTCGCCCTGGCTCTGGTGCTTCTCGTCGCCGTGCGCCCTGCCGTGCTGGAAGTCCTGGAGCGGGCCGAGTCCGACGAGGCCAAGCTGCTGCTGGAGGTCATGCTGCCCTCCTTCGAGCGCACCGGGAAGTGGGACACCGCCTCCCTGCCCCGAAACTCCGGCGTTTCCACACTGGAAGGCACCGCGGACCAGCTCGCCCTGCCGCCCGAGACCGTCGCCGCGGCGACTTCCACCCCCAACCGCCCCGTGCCCACCATCTTCTCGGCGCTCGGTCCGGGAGCGGTGGTGTATCTGCCCGCCAAGGCGGGGCGCCCCGACACCTACCACCTCCTCAGCGTGCAGATTCCAGACGCACGCCGCGCCGTCACACGGCTTTACATCTTCGTCGTCCTTGCACTGCTCGCGATCTACGCCCTCGTCGCTATAGCGCTTGAGGTGCTTGTCCTTCCCGAGAACGTCTACCGCCCCATTCAGCAGATGCTGGCCGCGGACCGCGCCGTGCAGGAGGGGCGCAAGGACGACGAGCTGATCCCCGAGAGTGCTATTCCCGCCGACGAGCTCGGCGAGATCATGCGTTCCCGGAACGAATCCATCATCAAGCTCCGCAAGCAGGGGGCGGCCCTTGCCGACGCCCTCTCGCGCCTTGAGACCTTCGCCAACGACCTCAAGCGCAAGAACCACCTTCTCGAAACCGCCCGGCGCAACCTTGCTGATGCCGACCGCCTCGCCAGCCTCGGCATGATGTCCGCGGGCATCGCCCATGAGTTGAATACGCCCCTGACCGTCCTCAAGGGCCTCGTCGAGAAGCTCAACGCCGACCCCGGCAGCATCGACCCGCCCCAGGCCGCGCTGATGCTCCGCGTCGTCCAGCGATTGGAACGCCTCGGCGACTCGCTCCTCGACTTCGCCCGCGCCCGTCAGCCCAGCCTCAAGACCGTCCACGTATCCGCGCTGGTGCAGGAGGCCACCCTGCTCGTCGGCCTCGACCGCGACGCGCACAACATCCAGCTTGTCTCGGAGATCCCCCCGGACCTTACCCTCGAGTGCGACCCGGATCGCATGATGCAGGTCCTCGTCAACCTCATCCGCAACGGCGTGGACGCCGTACGCTCCACCGATCCCGCCGCCCACGGCGTGGTCACCATCACCGCGGAACGCTCCCTCAAGGATCAGCGGGAGTGGATCGCCCTCATCATCCGAGACACCGGGCCGGGCATCGACCCCTCCGTCATCCCGCACCTCTTCGAGCCCTTCGTCACCACCCGCCTGGATTCCCGCGGCACGGGCCTTGGGCTGGCCGTCTCCGAGGGCATCGTCCGCGAGCACGGCGGTGTTATCCTCGCCCGCAACCGCTCCGACCGATCCGGGGCGGAGTTTGAAATTCTTCTTCCAGCCGCGCGATCCAACACCGTCCCGGATTCGTCTGAAGCCGTTGTCCCCAGAGAATGACCGCCATGGAAGCCGAACCGCAGGCGCCGCCCACCGATCCTCACCGCCTCCCGCCCCTTTCCATCGTCGCCCTGGACGACGACGAGGACTTCCGCCAGTACATCCGCGCCATGCTGGAGGCCGACGGCCACACCGTCCGCACCGCCGCCACACCCGACGAGTTCTTCCACGCCTGCGAAGAGCACCTGCCGGACCTCGTTCTGCTCGACATCAAGATGGGCCGCTACAGCGGCGAGGAGGTGCTCGCCGAGGTCCGCAAGCGCTGGTCGCGCCTCTGCGTCATCGTCGTCACCGGCTACCCCAGCCTCGACTCGATGCGCCAGACCTTCAAGCAGGACGTCTTTGACTACCTCGCCAAGCCCTTCTCCGTCGCCGAGCTCCGCCGCTCGCTCGCCCAGGCCGTCATCACCCTGGGGCTGGGCCAGCGCCCGCAGGACCGCCTCCGTGCCGAACTGGGCCGTCAGATCCGGCTCGCCCGCACCGAGCGAGGCTGGACGCTCAAGGACCTTTCCGAGTCCTCCGGTGTCAGTGTCTCCCAGCTCAGCTCCATCGAGCGTGGGGCTCACCTCCCCAGCATGGAGTCCATGGTTGCCATCGCCGTCGCCCTCGACCAGAAGCCGTCCGTGTGGTTTCAGGCCGCGGGGCTTTGAGCGGTGCATCGCGCGCCGCCTCACCTACACTCCCTCACGTGACCCAGGCGCCCGCTCCATCTCCGCCGCGTGAAGCCCGCGCGAAGCCCTCGCGCCCGGGCCTGCTGTTCACGGCGTTCGAGCCGTCGGGCGATGACCACGCCTCCGCCGTGATCGCCGAGCTGCGCGCCCGCCACCCTGACCTGCCCATCTACGCCTGGGGCGGCCCCAAGATGGAGCGTGCCGGTGCCATCATCATCGAGCGCACGGGCGATGACGCCGTGATGGGCATGCCCGGCATCAAGAAGATCATCGAGCATCACCGGATCAACGAGCGCATCGAGGAGTGGGTCCGTCACAACCGGCCTCTTGCGCACATCCCAGTCGATTCCCCCGCGGCGAACACCCCCATCTGTGAGATCACCCGCCGCATGGGGTGCAAGGTCATCCACCTCGTCGCCCCGCAGATCTGGGCGTGGGGGCGTTGGCGCATTCACAAGCTCCGCCGCCTCACCGACCTGGTCCTCTGCATGCTTCCCTTCGAGGAGGTCTTTTTTACCCGCCGACGCGTCCCGGCGCGCTTCATCGGGCACTTCCTCTTTGACCAGAAGCTCGACTATGAGGCCCTGGACCGGCGCTCCTCCATCTTCGGCGACGGCTCGCCCCGTGTGGCGATGATGCCCGGCTCCCGCCCGGACGAGCTTGCACGCAACTTCCCGATCCTGCTGGACGCCTATGCCGCGATCAAGAAGAAGCACCCGGGGGCTGTGGGGGTGGTGGCGGCGACCTCCGACCGCGTCGCCGGCGAGCTTCGCGCGATGGCGAAGGGCAACCGCGGCGGCTGGCCCGAATCCCTGCGTGTCTTCGTTCAGGACACCGACGCCATCGTCCGCTGGTGCGACATCGCGCTGGTGAAAAGCGGCACCGTGACCATGCAGGTCGCCAAGCAGAACCGGCCCATGGTGGTCTTCTACAAGAAGTCCAACCCGCTCTTCTTCCTGCTCGCACGCACGGTGCTTTCCACCAAGCTCTTTTCTCTTCCCAACGTGCTGGCCCGCCGCCGCATCGTGCCCGAGTTCATCCCGCACTTCGGCGGGCCGGGGCCGATCATCCGCGCGGCGGAAGAGCTTCTTGCTGATTCAGCGAAGGCGGAGAAGCAGCGCCGGGATCTCGCCGAAGTCGTGGCGACCTTCAGCAACAAGAACGCCGCGGCGGAGGCCGCCAACGCCATCGAAGAAGTGGTGGGGCTCGCCCGGCTGGCCGGCCACGGATGAGCGGCGTCAGCGGCTCAGGATCACGATCGTGCACCACGCATTGCCGATCCGTTCCGGAACGGCGAAGGACTCAGACACCGGCCCGCGGAAGGTGTGGCCTTTATCAAGCGAGCGGTGCAGCGCGATCGTGAGGTCGTGAGAAGCAGTCTCTTCGCAGTCGGTGAAGTAAACCAGCAGCAGGCCCGACCAGCGGAGCGCTTCGTCGGCGTGAATCTTCGCCAGGTCGATGTACAGGCTGTTGGTCAGTTCGCTGGAGTACGCGCGGTTGGGACCGGGCACGCCGTGGGTGTAGCAGAACTGGGAAACAAGCTTTACTTCCAGCCAGAAGGCGTCCTCGGGCTGGGTTCCATGCACCGTCACGGCGGGCGGTGCGGATTCAAAGAGCGTGCCGATGGCCCTGTCGCGCTGGCGAAGCTCGGCGACGGGATCAATGAGCGGTGCGCCGGGATCGGGCGTGAGCACGAGGTCGCAGCGCTGGCGTGCCGCGGCTTTGGGGCGGCGTCCGGGCTCCCCCTGAAGGCCGGGATAGTGGCACTCCCGATGCACGCCGTAGCCCGCCCGCGCGTAGGCGTCGGCGAGGATGGGGTGCAGCTCGACCTCGGAGAGCGAGTCAATGCCGTGGACCGCCTGCTCGATGATGGTCTGGCGGCTGGCTTCTTCCAGACCGTCGCGGGCGATGCGTGCAAGCTCGCGAACATCCCACATGGCTCATCCCTGAGCGGCGTCCAGCTCCTGCCCGATCTTACCGATCTGCGCCAGGGCGTCGGCGTGTGCTTCGCTGCGCGACTTCTTCCAGAGCTTGCGCAAAGTCCAGGGAAGAGGAATCACCGTGAGCGGTAGATACCATGCCCAGGTCTTCCACTCGTCTCTGAAGTACCAATCGAACCATGTGACGAGCATGGAGTGTGTGAGCCACACGCCCGGCCAGATGGTGACAGCGATCACTATGGCGTATATGGTCGGGAGCTTCGGCAGCACAGCGATGCGAAAGGCGAGTCGCGTTTCGTCGCCCTCTCGCGTCGGCGTGGCGATGAGCTTGTGCTCGAAGGGAGAAGCGAAGGCCTCGACGGAGAAGAGGGCCGGGGCTTGCTCTGGCTGAAAGCCGGCCATGCGGCCGCGCCGCGCGGCTAAGTCCAGTCGACGCAGGATCTCTTCCGGGGTGCAGGGCGTCCGCAGCTCTGGCAAGGGTTCGGGCATTGGTGGAGGGTAGGGAAGCGTGCGGGCGGACGGAATAAACGGACCTCGGACGTTGGGAAACGTCGGAGAAACTGGCGTTTGAGTGGAAGCCCGCCGCGAGCGGGGTAGGTTGGTTGTATGCAGCTTCAGAATGGGCAACCGCCGCTGGCGCGCCTGTCCCTGGTGGGGCGGCTGGAGGAAACGCCTGTCCGGGCGCGAGAGGTGGAGGCGTACGAGCGTGCTCGTCGGGAGATCGCGCGGGAGAACCATGCCGCGCGCCTCATGGGTCCGGACGACGCACGGTGGCTACTGGCTCAAGACGCCGAGCGAGCCCTGGAGGGCGGGCGCGCGGCGATCATCCGTCCCGAGGTCCGGCGGCGGCTCGTGAACAAGGCGACAAGCGCGGGGCTGCGGCCCTTTGACGCCAACCTGGTGATCGCGATTGTGCAGGATGCCGCGCGTCGGGGCGAGCCCGGACCAGCCGCGGCGTCGCTGGCGATGGTGGGGCCCGCGCGCCGGGCTGACTGGACCGTCCCGGCGAAGCTGGCGGTTGCGGTGGGGCTTGGCGTCGCCGGGTTCGCGGCGCTGGTGGCGTGGTTCGGGGCGTAAACGGTGCGGTCAGGCTTCTTCCGCGCGCCGAGCCCACTCAAACTCAAGCGGTTCGAGTTCGTTCATGAGGCGCGTGCGCTCGTCGCTGAGCTGCGTTGACTTCTTGACGTCGCGCCACACGTCCGGCTCGCCGAGCTGCGCATCGATCTCCTTGATGCGCTGCTGGATGGTCTCGATCTTCTGCTCGAGCTGCTCGGTCTTGAGGCGTGCGAGGGCGTTGGTGGAGGGGCCGGACTTGGGCTCCTGCTTCTTGTTCGCCTCGGCCTGAGCCTTGCGGCGGCGTTCCGCGGCTTCGCGTCGCTCCTTTTCCTCGGCTTCCTGGCGAGCCGCGAGCTTCTTGCGCTCAAGCTCCTTCTCGTGCCACTCGGAATAAGACCCTGCGAAGATCTCGGCGTTGCCCTTGCCGTCGAGCACCAGCAGATGGTCGCAGGTGGCGTCGATCAGGGCGCGGTCGTGGGATATCAGGATCAGTGTGCCGTCGTAGCCCTCTTCGTCGAGTGTGAGGGCTTCTTCCAGCCGCTCGGCGCTGGAGATGTCGAGGTGGTTGGTGGGCTCGTCGAGGATGAGCAGGTTCTTTGCCGAGGCGAGCAGGCCGGCCAGGACCGCGCGGCTGCGCTCGCCGCCGCTGAGCACGCCCAGCTCCTTCTCCTGCTCCTCGCCGGAGAAGAGGAACGCGCCGGCGAGGTTGCGGGCCTGCTGCTCGCTCAACGCCGCGTGGGGGGCTTCCTTCAGAATCACGTTCTGCAAATAGCGGTAGACGGGCACGTCCGTGGGGATGTGCTCGTGGGTCTGCCTGTAATGTCCGACCTTGACGTTGCTGCCCATGCGGACAGTGCCCGCATCGACGGGCGTTTCGCCGAGGAGGCAGCGGATGAGCGTGGACTTGCCCGCGCCGTTGGGGCCGATGACGCCCCAGCGCTCGCCGCGGGAGATGGTGAGGTCCAGGTCCTTGAATAGAACCTTCTGATGGCCTTCGGCGTTGGTGTAGGCCTTCGAGATTTTTCGCGCGGAGACGACGATGTCGCCCGAGCGCTCGGCCTTCGGGAGATTGAGCTTCAGCTCGGCCATCTCCATCGGCCGCTCGAGAAGGTTGTCACGCTTCTCGCGATCAAGGCGCTTTTCCCGCCCCGCGGCCTGGCGGGCACGCTGACCCGCCTTGTAGCGGCGGATGTACTCCTCTTCCTTCTTGATCCTGGACTGCTGCGCTTCATACGCCCGGTGCATGACCAGACGGCGTTCGGCGCGGAGCCGCCGGAAGTCCTCGTAGTTGCCCGGGTAGTCGATCAGCCGGCACTGCTCCGTCTCGATGATGCGAGTGACGACGGCGTCGAGCAGGTAGCGGTCGTGGGAGACCATCACCACCGCGCCCTTGAACTGGTTGGTCAGGTAGTCCTCGAGCCACAGGCGGCCGTCGATGTCGAGGTGGTTGGTGGGCTCGTCGAGGAGCATCACGTCCGGCGATTCCAGCAGCAGGCGCGCCAGGGCGAGACGCCCCTTCTGGCCGCCGGACAGGTTGGCAACCTTGATGCCGAACTGGGCATCGGTGAACCCCACGCCGTGGAGAACTTCTTCGATTTTGTGCTCGATCGCGTATCCGCCCGCGGCTTCGATCGCCGACTCAAGCTCCACCTGCCTCTTGAGCATGCGATCGAGGGCATCGCCCTGCGCGTCGGCCATCTGCTCGAAGAGGTGATTGAGCTCCTGATGAAGGCGGTGCAGCTCCTCGAAGGCCCCTTCCGCGGCTTCACGCAGAGTTTCCGTGGGGTCGAGGTTGTGGTCCTGGTGGAGGTAGCCGACGCGGCAGCCGCGCTGTAGGACGACCTGGCCCGAATCCGGCTTGATCTGGCCGGTGAGGATCTTCATCAGCGTGGTCTTGCCCGCGCCGTTGCGGCCGACGATGCCGATGCGGTCGGTGGGCTCAATGGACAGCGAGACGCCCTGCAGGATGGGGCGGTCGCCGTAGGCGTGGGAGATGTTGGTGGCGGTGAGGATCGGCACAGGGGGCAGAGTGTAGGAGGCGGGAAAGGCTTGTTTGACCTCGTGGCAAAGCGGTTAGGGGGTGGTCAGCACACGGCTGCCGATTTGAGCAAAGCTTTGCGATGCATGCCGCGGAATGATGGTTCCGGCTGAGACGGAACCGGGGAGCGGGACGAGTGTCCATAGAATGACGGGCACGGGACATTCACGGGGTCCTTCCTGGAGCTACAGCGTGAAGAAGCATGGACTGCGCGGCGTGGTGGCGGCGATCGGGTTGTGCGCGGCATTGACGGCGCTGGGGCAGCAGCAGCCCAAGCGTCCGGAGCGCCACGTGCCGCCGCCGGGGTCTACACCGACTCCGCAGCCGGTGCTTCCTCCGCCCGCTCAGCCTGCGAGCACTCCGAAGAGCACGCCCGCCGGGAGCAAGCCCGCGACTCAGCCCGCCGCGCAGGCTCCGAAGAAGAAGGAAGAGCCCAAGGACGGGCCTTACGTGCGGCAGGAGCAGCCGCGGGACGTGATCCTGACGCTCGCGGTGCGGGTGAATCTGGACAACCCGCGCGACTCGGTCGTGTACACCGATCCCTTCACCGGCCGGACGGTGCAGATGCCCGTGATCCGTCCGATGAAGTTCAACACGCTGCAGTTCGTCTTCCCCGTGGTGCCTTCCACGGCGTCGAGCGACCTCTTCTTCGACGAGATCCGCGGCAAGCTCACCGTGAACGACGTGGAAGCGGACGACAAGCCGGAGATGCTGCAGGGCTATCCCGGCCCTGTGGTGCTGACGCGCTGGGACGCGGGAGCGCCGGACCGCGAGTCTGAGTGCCGCGTCGTGCAGCTCGACATGTCGGTCGGGATGCGTATTTACAACACGAAGTACGACGAAGCCGCGGCGATGATGGTGGGCTGGCCCCGCGAGTGGCCGGAGGAGGTCGCGCGCCTGCTGCAGCCGCAGTTGTTCGTCGAACTGGGCGTGGACGCCGCGGGACAGATTCGCGCGTACGACGATCGTGTGCTGAGCGAGACGCTCTCGCGCTGGCTGTCGGAGGAAGGCCTGAAAGATGCCAAGTCCGCGTCGCCGGCACGGGTGGCGAAGCTGATCGCCGGTAAGGTGTGGCAGACGGTGCAGATCAGCGGCGACGGTCTGCGAATGGTGCGCTCCGGCGAGCTGTCGGGCATGGTGATCAACCCACCGTCAAAGACGCTCGAGGAGCGTCGCGGCACCGAGCAGGACGTGACGGCGCTGATGGCCGCTCTGTACCGCAAGGCGGGAATCCCGACCCGCACGGTGATCGGGTTCGACGCGGGAACGGGCGACGCGAAGTTCCTGCAGAAGGACAGAAAGCACAACCGGCTGCGGTCGTGGGTGGAGTTCGCGCTCTACGACGAGATGAACAACACCATCAACTGGGTGCCGGTGGATGTCGCGCGAATGCGCAAGACGACCAACCGCCCCCCGCCGGGGAACCGCCAGTGGCCGTTCTTCGGCTCGCACGATGAGCTCAACGGCGTGACGCCCCTGGCCTTCCACTTCCACCCGCCGACGGATGTGGTGGCGTATGGCTATCCCGGATTCTGGGGCTGGTTCGTCACCCCTGCGCCGGCGCAGAACGCGGAGCAGGCGTTGCGCTTCGTCGTGACGCAGATGAGCAAGCGAGGCGGGGAGCTGCCCAGGGATCCGAAACGCGGCCGCGACGGGCGGTAAGTCTCGCCGCGTACTCAGCGCCGGTGAAGGTCAGTAAGACCGAACGCCTGGCTTTTCGCCCGCGATGGTGAATCGGTGGGTGATGGGCCGCCAGTCGTAGGTGGTGAAGTCGAGGCCCGCGCGTGCCGCGAGCGATTCGGCTTCCTCGCGTGTAAAGCCCGCATCGACGGAGACGCGGGCATCGTGCTGGACGATCCGCGGCATGCCAGTGGTGAGGAGTCGGATCACGCGGCGCGAGGCCTGGGATCGCACCAGGTCGTTCCACACGATGCCGCGGGAGGCGATGGAAGCCATGCTCCGAAGGACGGTGACGATCTCCTCGTCGGGGAGGTGGTGGAGAAAAAGCCCCGCGTGCACGTAGTGGAAGGAGCTGGGGGCAAAGAGCCGGTCGAGGTGGAGGGCGTCAGCGTGGAGGAGGGTAATGGGCGCATCGCCGATGTGCCGCTTCGCAAAGCTGAGGGTTTCGTGGTGGCGGTCGATGGCGGTGATGCGGAGGTCGAAGCCGGCGCGGCGGGCCCAGCGATGCGCGGCGAGCGGAAGGTCCGCCGAGCCGGTGGCGACATCGAGCAGCGTGATGGGCTGGTCCTTGGGCCAGTTGACGGACCATGCCTTGAGGTGGCGTAGGAGCGCGGAGGTGCCCCCAAGGGCTCGATTGACCGCGCGGATGAAGCGGAGGGAAAGGGCGAGCTGGTCCGCGGGGACGTGGGGATCGTCCATCAGCTCGGGGGTAAGGGTCCGGGGCATTGAAGGAGGGTAGTGGGGAGCGGAGCGCTGGGGCAGCGCCGCCGCGGGGCTACAGTTCCGGCGTGAAAGAGCCTTCACCCGGGGCACGCGAGGCGATCACGATCAAGACCATCCGCCGCATGGCGCGGGAGGGGAAGCCCTTTGCGTGCCTGACGTGCTACGACGCCACGATGGCGCGCTGGCTGGCGCGCGGGGGCGTCCACATTCTGCTGGTGGGCGACACCGCGGCGGAGGTCGTGCTGGGCTTCCGACGGACCATCGACATGCCGCTTGAGGTTGCTATCGCTCTCACGGCGGCGGTGAAGCGCGGCGCGCCGGACGTCATGGTGATGGCTGACATGCCCTTCATGAGCTACCAGGCGGACGACGCGGAGGCGATGCGCAACGCCGGGCGGTTCATGACGGAGGGGATGGCGGACATCGTGAAAATCGAGGCGGACACCTCGCACGCGCCGCTGATTGCGCGCATGACCGGCGCGGGAATCCCGATCTGCGGGCACGTGGGGAGCAAGCCTCAGCAGGCGGCCCTGTCGGGCGGGTACATCGGCGCGGGGCGGACGGAGGCGGACGCGGACCGCGTGGTGGCGGACGCGGTGGCCCTGGAACGGGCGGGCTGCGTCATGCTGCTGGTGGAGGCGGTGCCGGACGAGGTGACGCGCCGGATCGCTGAGGCGACCTCGGTGCCCCTGATCGGGATCGGGGCGGGGGCGGGCTGCCACGGGCAGGTGCTTGTTTTGCAGGACCTTCTGGGGCTGAGCGAGAACCCGCCCCCCTTCGCGGTGCCCCTGGCGTCGCTGGGACCGGCGGTGGAGGGGGCGGCCCGGGCGTGGGTGGAGCGGGTGGCCGAAGGCCGCGTAGGCAGCATCCGAGGCGGTGGAGGGGGCGAAAGGAGTGTCGGGGCACCAGTCGCGGGCCGGCAACGCCGATAAAGAGGACACTGAGGAGGCGGGCAGATGCGCAGGTTCATGACGTTCGGGCCCGCGTTTGTGGTGCTGGTGACGGCGGCGGTGACGCTGGTAGTTGTTCCGGGCGCGATCCGGAGCATCGGGGCGGCTCAGACTCACGCGACGGTGACGCTGGCGCAGCAGGCGCTCGACGAAGAGGATGTGCTGGAGCGGATCAACCGCGCGACGCGGAACATCGCCGCGGCGGTGGAGCCCAGCGTGGTTCACCTGGACGTTTCCTCCAGCGGCGGGCGCGGGCGTTACCGCGGCTCGTCGGGCTCGGGCTGGGTGTACGACACGCGCGGGCACATCGTGACCAACGCCCACGTCGTCGCGAACAGCAGCGAAGTGCTGGTGCAGTTCTATGACGGGCACGTCGCCCGCGGGCGCGTCATCGGCGCGGACGCGATGAGCGACATCGCCGTGATCAAGGTGGACGGCGGGCACAACCTTCAGCCCGCGCGCCGGGCCACCGGCGAGCGGCTGGAACGCGGCGACCGCGTGTACGCCTTCGGCTCCCCCTTCGGGTTCAAGTTCTCGATGTCGGAGGGGATCGTCTCTGGGTTGGGACGCTCGGCCCGGACGATGACCGCATACGGCATTTCCAACTTCATCCAGACGGACGCGGCGGTGAACCCCGGGAACTCGGGCGGGCCGCTGGTGGATATCCGCGGCAGGGTCGTGGGCATGAACGTCGCGATCGCTACTGCCGAGAACTCCAGCGGCGGGAGCGAGGGCCAGAGCGCGGGCATCAGCTTCGCCATTCCGCTTTCGACGATCGAGACGCGCGTTGAGCAACTCATCGCCGGCGCCCCGATCGTGCCGGGCTACCTGGGTGTGACGTACTCCAACCGGCCCCGCGTGGACCGGCTGGATCGGCGCGGCGTGCCCATCGAGCAGGTGGCGGAGGGCGGCCCTGCGCAGCGCGCCGGCCTGCAGGCGGGTGATGTGATTACCTCCTTCAACGGTCAGGCAACGCCGGACTGGGAAGTCCTGCGTTCGCTGATCAGCGCGGCTCGTCCGGGCGACGTGGCGCGCGTGACGGTGCTGCGCGGTGATGAAGAGCTGGTCTTTGAAACGACGCTGGGAGAAATGCCCGCGTCGGCGCGTCTGGCGCAGCTGCGGCCCGCGCTCGCGGAGGAGTTCGGCCTCGTCGTTGCCGAGAACGGCGAGGGGTTGCCGGTGGTGGCGGTGATCATCGCCGACAGCCCGGCCAGCCGCGCGGGCTTCGAACGCGGCATGGTGATCGAGAGCGTGGCGGGTCAGCCGGTGACGGACGCGGACGATGTGGTGTGGCGTCTGTCGGAGGCGGGCCTGTTCTCGGGTCGCCCGGTGCGCGTGGGCGTGAGCCGCCTGGATGACAACGGCGCGGCGTCCAGCGACGTGCTGGAACTGCGGCTTATTGGGCGGTGATCGTGACAGTGACGGCCGTGCCGTAGGGAGGCAGGGCGTCCTTGTTGGCGATCCAGTGCGGCTCTTCGACCTGTGAGTCCGGGTTGAACATCTGCGTCCAGGCGATGGACTCTCCGCCGAAGGTGTGCAGGCCGATGAGCGTGCCGTCCACGTCGGCGCGGTAGTAGTCGCGTCCCTGACGCTTGTAGACCTGCGACCCGGCGAAGACCCAGTGATGCTCTCCGGCGCTCTGCGCGAGCGTGCGGCCGGTGTTGACGTCGAGCACCCACTCGGCCGGATTGACGGTGCGGGTGGTTCCTTCGTGCGTGTAGGTGCAGGAGATCTCAACGCGCGGGCCGGCGGGCGGCGTGGCGACGAGCTGCTCGCCCGACCAGTCCCAGACGCCGGGCGAGCCGGATTCCAGACCCAGCAGCAGCAACGCGGCGTGCACGTGGGAAGGACGCACTGTGGTCATCAGGACCGCTTCGTGCTCCTTCGTATCGCGTGTGCAGGCGATGACCTCAAGGTAAATCCGCGGCTTGTCGGGATCCTGAGCGTTGATGGGGATGATGGCGTCGAACTCAACCGTTCGAGCGGCGGTGTTGAGGCGGACGCCGGGAAAGACCTCGCGTGCCTGCGGCGCCGGCGGCTCTTGCGGCTGCGGTGAGGGTTCTTGCTGCGGGGCAGCGGGCGGCACGGGCTCAGTGGGCTGCGACTGCCGCGTGGTCTTGGCGGGCTGTGAACATGCGGTGAACGTACAGAGCAGGAGAGCCGCGGCGGACAGACAAGCGGCGGAGCGGGATGCGTCGAGGCGTGGCTCGTTCATACGTCGGCTCCTGCAAGCTGGGCAAAGTGATTGCCGCGGGCTTCGTAGTTGTCGTACTGATCCCAGGAGGCGCAGCCGGGGCTGAGAAGGACGATGTCGCCGGGCTGGGCTCGCTGGTGGATGGTGTGCATGGCCTGCTCCAGTGTGCCACACAGGATCGCGGTTGGTGCCGCGGCGGCGATGGCCGGGCCGGTGTCGCCGATGGTGTACAGACCTGCAAGTCGCGGCGCGAGCGCGGCGATGGGTGCAAGGTCGGTTTTCTTGTCGTAACCACCCGCGATGAGATGGATGCGGGAAGCCTCGGAGCCGAACGCAGCGACGGCGAGCAGGCAGGATTCCGGCGTGGTGGACTTGGAGTCGTTGTAGTAGCGGATGCCTCGCAGGGTGGCGACAAGCTGGAGCCGATGGGGCAGGCCGGGGAAAGACTGGACGGCGCGATCGGCCTGCTCGCGCGGAAGGCTGGGGTCAAGAGCGCAGGCCGCGGCAACGGCCATGGAAGCGTTGAGTTGGTTGTGACGGCCCGGAATGGCCAGGGCGAGCGTGCGCGGCGCGTTGATGACGATGCGCTGGACCCCCGGGGGAGTGGGCCAATGGCTGACTGAATCGCCGAGGATGGCGGTGTCGCCCGACTGAAGGCGCGTCAGGATGCGAAGCTTGCTGAGCCGGTAATGCTCGAAGGAACCGTGCCAGTCGGTGTGGTTGGTGGAGATGTTGGTGACGACCGAAACGTGCGGAGAGAAGGTGCAGTCCGGCGCGGCCTCGCCCAGCCAGTAGAGCATGGCGCTGGAAAGCTCCAGCACGATGAAGGCGTTGGGGGAGATCCGCTCGTTCAGCATCGACCCGCCGATGTTGCCGCCCAGGATCGCGGGCCTGCCCGTTGTCCTGAGGATGTGATGGATCATCGCGGTGGTCGTGCTCTTGCCCGCCGAGCCCGTGACCGCGACAACCTTCGTGCGGTCGGGGAGCCGATCCACGAGCAGGCGAATCTCCGTCGTGATGGGAACGCCTGCGGCGGCGGCGGCCCTCAGGTAACGGTTGTCCCATGGATGCGGCACGGCGGGGTTGGCGACAACCAGATCGCAGGTGGTGAAGTCGCTGACGTTGTGCTCGCCGAGGCGGAGCGTCACTTGCCCGGAGTCGATGAGGGGCTTGATGGAGGCAAGGGACGCCTCCAGCTTTTCCGCCGGCTCAAGGTCGGTGACCAGGACCTGTGCGCCCTGAGCGCAAAGCCAACGGGTGACGCCCGCGCCGCCGCCGAAGCGGCCCAGGCCCATGACGGTGACTTGCTTGGACTCGAACTGTGTGGGCGGGGTTGACATGGGAGGTTTGTGAAGTAGCGAGGTGAGGACTCAAGCCGTTCGTTACATCAGGGCTACTGGATCGACATCCACGGCGGTTTTGGCGTCGCTTTTCAGCAAACCCCGGGCGCGAGCCGCGGCGAGCGCGTGCTGCAGGACGCCCGCCTTGGGGGCGAGCACGTCAATGGCGTAGCGGTAGTGGTTGGCGATACGTGAGATAGGGCAGGGGGCCGGGCCGCGGACCAGGGCGGTGTCCCCGGCGATGGTGCGGAGAGCATCCGCCAGCTCGGCGGCGCGGTCGCGGGCTTTGCGGTCGTCTTCATCGCGGCAGACGATGCGGGCGAGCCGTGCTGCGGGGGGCAGCCGCGATCGCATCCGGGTGGCAAGCTCGGCGGCGGCGAAGGTGGGGTAGTCGTGCGCCGCCGCGAGCGTGATGGGCAATGAATCCGGGTTCATGGTCTGGATAATGACCCGTCCGGGGAGCGTGGATCGGCCCGCACGTCCGGCGACCTGGCTGACGAGCTGGAAGGTGCGTTCCGCGGCTCGGAAGTCGGGGATATGAAGCGCCGTGTCAGCATCGAGCACGCCCACGAGGGCGACGTTGGGATAGTCGAGCCCCTTGGCGATCATCTGCGTGCCGAGGAGGACGCGGGCCTCGCCGCGGGAGAAGCGGGCGAGGGCGTCGTAGTAGTCGCGGGCGGATCGCATGGAATCGGAGTCGAGGCGGAGCAGCGTTTCACCCAGACGCAGCCCCATCGACGTGAACTTGCGGATCAGCTCATCCTCCGCGCGCTGCGTGCCGCCGCCGAAGACGTTGAGCTTCGAGCTGCACGAAGGGCAGAAGCGCGGGACAAGCTGCTCGGACAGGCAGTGGTGGCAGCGGACAAGCTCTCCCGCAGGGACGGCGGCGTGGCGGTGAAGGACGAGGTTGGCGTCGCACTGGTCGCATCGCGCCACAAAGCCGCAGGAAGCGCGGGGACAGGTGATGTAGTGCGCAAAGCCGCGGCGATTGAGAAGAAGGATCGCCTGCGCCCCCGCGGCGAGGGTCTGTTCGAGGGCGTCTTCGAGGGTGGGGCCCAGAAGATGAAGGCGGCCGTCGTCGCCCTGCTCGCGTCGGATGCGGAGGCGTCGTTCTTCGCGGAGGTCCACGATCTGCACAGCGGGCAGCGCCGCCCCCGCGACACGCTCAGTCAGCTCGTGGAGGGTGAAGGCGGGGTTCGCACCGGTGGCGTTGTGCCAGCTTTCCAGGGAAGGCGTCGCCGAGCCGAGAAGAACGGGGCAGTGCTCGAGCTGGGCACGCTTGATTGCCACATCGCGGGCGTTGTACCGAGGAAGGCGGTCCTGCTTGTAGCTGCTGTCGTGCTCTTCATCCACGACGATGAGGCCCAGCCGCGGGACGGGGGCGAAGACCGCGGAGCGTGCGCCGACCACGACTCGGGCTTGCCCGGAGACGGCGCGGGCCCATTCGCGATGACGCTGTGCGGCGGTGAGGCCGGAGTGAAGGACCGCAACGTTGGCCTGGCCGAAGCGGCGTGTGAATCGGTCGGCGGTCTGCGGCGTCAGGGCGATCTCAGGGACCAGGACGATGGCGGAGCGATCCGCGTCGAGCACCTTCGCGATCAGGCGCAGATAGACCTCGGTCTTGCCGGAACCCGTCACGCCGCGGAGGAGATGGACGCGGAACGAGGAGAGCGTGGGGGCGATGGCGTCGATGACGGCCTGCTGTGCGGCGGTGGGAGTGATGTCGTCCGGGGCATGGCCGGCAGGAAGCGAGAGCGTGGGTCGTGCGTGGACTTCGTCCGCGATGGAGACATCGAGGGCGTGAAGCTGGATCAGGCGGCGAAGCCGCGCGGGGCTCTTGAGGCCGAGCCTCGCGGCAAGCTCCTTGAGCGGTATCGGAAAAGCATCCGCGGGCAGGGCGCGGATCTGCTCCAGCAGGGCACGCTGCGCGGGCTTGAGGTTGGGCGGCTCGCCCGAAAGAAGGCGGACGGTTTCCACCTCGCGCCGGCCCACATCCTGCTTCACCGCGGCGGGGATCATGGAGGCCATCACCATGCCCAGGGGGCAGACGTAATACGCGGCCATCCACTGAGCCAGCGAAACGAGCGAGGCGGGCAGGGCGGCCCCGGTGCGGCGGGAGATGGGGCGGACCTTGGAGGGGCTCAGGCCCGCGAGCAGCTCGGGGCCTCCCACGGCAACAACGATCCCCGGAACGAGCTTGCGTCCCAGCGGCACTTGGACGCGCTCGCCCACCGCGGGCGCGGGTGCGGGGGTGCTGTAGGTAAGGCCGTCGGATTCGGTGTCGATGCCCCGTTCGACGGCGACGCGGACGTAAAGGGCGTGAGCCGGCGCATCGTCGATTTGGAAGAGGGATTCGCGCGCGGCGGGCATCACGGGAAGGGAGGGGGCCTACACTGCCGCTCGATGCCCAGCGACATCGAGCCACCATCGAACAACAAGGCGGATCGTACTTCATCGCCCGTAGGTCGGCTGGCGCTGGCCGACGGGAGCGTGTTCCGCGGAACCGCGTTCGGGGCGGTCGGGCGGGGGATTGTGTCGGTGGCCGAGGTGGTGTTCAACACCGCCATGAGCGGGTACCAGGAATCACTGACGGACCCCTCCTACACCGGCCAGGTGCTGGTGCAGACATTCCCCCTGATCGGGAACACCGGGGTAAACGATGAGGACGTGGAATCCCGGAAGGTGCAGGTTGCGGGGTTCGTGGTCCGCGAGCTGGCACGTAGGCACAGCAACTTCCGTGCTACCGGCACGCTTGAGGATTACCTGGCGAAGCACGGAGTGCTCGGGCTGACCGGGGTGGATACCCGGGCTTTGACCAAGAAGCTGCGGACATCGGGGGCCATGCCCGGCGTCCTGACGGACCGCACGGACCTGACGGATGAGCAACTTGTGGAGATGGCGAGGAACGCGCCGTCGATGGCGGGGCAGAACCTCGTGCCGCGGGTGGGCTGCAACAGCGGGAGCACCTGGCGCGAGACGCTCGGGGATTGGGCCCCGCCGCACCGGGAATCGGGCCGCAAGCTGCGCGTTCTGACGCTGGACTGCGGGGCCAAGGCCAACATCCTCCGCAATCTCGCCGAGCGAGGGTGCGAGGTGGAGGTCGTCCCCCACGACACCAGCGCGGCGGAGATCATCGAGCGGTTCGAGCGCGGGGATATCGACGGGCTGTTCATCTCCAACGGCCCGGGCGACCCTGCCGCGGTGGAGCAGACGATCCAGACGCTGCGGGCGGTCCTGAGCAAGCCCGGCGAGTCGATCCCCACCTTCGGCATCTGCCTGGGGCACCAGCTCCTGGCGCTCGCGGCGGGGGCCAAGACGTTCAAGCTGAAGTTCGGGCACCGCGGCGCGAATCAGCCGGTGCTCAACGCGATCAACGGGCGGGTGGAGATCACCAGCCAGAACCACGGGTTCGCGGTGGACCCTGCGAGCTTGGAAGCCGTGGGGGGCACGCCCACGCACATCCACCTGAACGATGGAACGCTGGCGGGCTTCGCAATGAAGGACAAGCCGGTGTTCGCGGTGCAGTATCACCCCGAAGCCTCGCCCGGCCCGCACGACGCCTCGTACCTGTTCGATCAGTTCGTCGAAGCGATGGAGAAGCGGCTGGCGGTCCAGGCCGGGGCGAACTGAGCCACGCGGCAGCCAAGCGACAAAAACAGCGGGGCCCCAAGTCCACGAGTCCTTGGGGCCGCCGCTGCTTTTGGGGATCAAGAGAATCAGCCGCCACGGCTGATGTGCTTGCCCAAGTCTGTGCCCGATGACGGGACGAACCCGCACCACAGGCGTTTCTCGTTCAGCCACAGGCCAGCATAACGGCATAGCCGGGGTGTGCAAGTCAGTATTTGAGGCTGAAGGGCGTGAAGTTCGTGTCCACATCGTAGTGGTCCACGCCTTCGGCACGCTTGAGGAAGCCGACCGCGGCGTAAGTGGCTGGCGTCAGCACGACTTCCACCATCACCTTGAAGATCCAGTTGAAGACGACGATGCGGGCAAGAGTGTCGTTGGTCCAGATGCCCGCGAAGGCGACGGGGAAGAAGATGAGGCTGTCCAGCCCCTGGCCGATGATCGTGGAGCCGATGGTGCGCGTCCAGAGCCAGCGGCCGCGGGTGAGCACCTTGAGCTTGGCGAGGACGTAGGAGTTTGCGAAGTCGCCGACCCAGAAGGCGAGGGCGGACGCGATGACGATTCGCCAGGTGCTCCCGAAGAGCGTCTCCAGCGAGGGCTGCATCCGCTCGTTGAAGGGCTCTCCGGAGTCCGGGGGCAGGTGAATAACGACCTGGGCCATGATGCTCGCGAAGAGCATGGCTACGAAACCTGCCCAGATCACACGCCGGGCACGGGCGTAGCCGTACACCTCCGTCAGCACGTCGCCGAAGATGTAGCTGAGCGGGAAGAAGATGCTGCCCACGCTGAAGATGAGCTGCGGTCCCCACGCCAGCCCCGCCTCGGTCCATCGCGGCACGATGTTCGCGTGAAGGTTGACCGCGCAGGACTTGCCCGGCCCGATGAGGTTCGAGCACAGCAGAACCGTGACGAACCCGGCCATCACAAGGTCGAAGTAGCGAAAGCGGGGCGGCGCCTGCGCGGGGGAAGTCATGAAAAAGAGTACCCAGCGGAAAGAACGCGGAGGGGGTGCGGAGGAAGCGGTGATGATCTATGGCAATCGCGGAGAGCCTGCCTGTTTTCTTGTTCTTTCAGCGGCTCTCTTCGTGTCCTCCGCCGCACTTCGCGTCCTTTTCGTTTTCCGTCCAAAGCCGCCTTAGAATCGGGCGATGACTACCGCCCTGAACGTGCCGACCACGGAGTTTGAGAAGAAGGACCGGTGCGCGGACCTGCCGCACCGGCCGCGGGTTTTGCTGGGCAAGATGGGCCTCGACGGCCACGACCGCGGCGTCAAGGTGATCGCCCGGGCCCTGCGGGACAGCGGCGTGCACGTGATCTACTCGGGGCTGTGGCAGACGCCGCGGAGCCTGGCGATCTCCGCCCGCGACGAAGACTGCGACGTGATCTGCGCGTCGATGATGAGCAACTCGCACCTGGTGCTCGGCCCGCGCCTGATCGAGGAGCTGAAGAGCCTCGGCCGCGGCGACCTGCCGGTGTACATGGGGGGCATTCTCCCGCAGGAGGACATCCCGAAGCTGATCGAGGGGGGCATCAGCAAGTGCTTCACCACCGGCGTCGGGCTGCTCGAGATCGTCAACGCCGTCCACGGCGCGACGCGCGAGCGGACGCAGGAAGTCCCCGGCGGAAACGAAGGAAGCGGAATCACGGCTCAGTTGGCGCGGGACATTTCCCTCGCGCACGACGGCAAGCCGGTGCGTGCAAACGCGAAGCGGCGGCGTCCCCGCCGGGTGATCGGTGTCACCGGCTCGCCCGGAGCCGGCAAGAGCACGCTGGTGGCGCAGATGGCCGCGGAGTTTGTCCGCCGCGAGCAGGCGGGAGAGGCCGGGTACAAGGGCCGCTGCGCTGTGGTGGCGTATGACCCCATGAGCCCGATCACCAGCGGCGCGCTGCTGGGTGACCGCCTGCGGGTGGACTTCAACACGCTCGACGAGCGCGTCTATTACCGCTCCCTGGCGATTCGCGGCGAGGACTACGCGAGCCTGCCCGCGGTCATCGAGCTGATCGGCGGCGCCTTCGACGGCGAAAACGCGATCGACACGCTCTTCATCGAGACGGTGGGGGCGGGTCAGAACGAGACCAAGATCCGCCAGTTCGTGGACAAGACCGCGGTGGTGTTGACGCCCGGCATGGGCGACGCGGTGCAGATGGACAAGGCCGGCATCCTCGAAATCGCAGACCTGTTCGTCTGCAACAAGGCGGACCACCCCGGCGAGCACGAGTTGGTGCGCGACCTGCGGGACGTGGCCGGCCGCCGGCCCATCCTGGAGACCGTCGCCACTCGCGGCCAGGGCGTTTCAGAACTGCTCGAAGCGCTGGTGGGCTAGGAGAACGCGAGGGGCGCGAAAAAGAAGCGGCGCAAGCGGGCACTGAGCCTGCTCCGCCGGTTCTGCTCTTTCAAGATCAATACATCAACCCGTCTTCGCCTGCTCCGCGCCCTTCGTGTCCATCACGTTCCCACCCAAGAACGCGAACACGGAGAGCGGGGGTCAGAGCCCAGCCGCGGCGGCAGGCTTGATGGACCCGACGATTTCGGGAGCCGCGGAAGCGATCTGCTCGGCGATCTCCCGCCGGTTGATCTGAACATCGCGGGGGAAGTCGAAGGCGATGCGGACGCGTTCGCCCTTGACGGAGGCAATGCGTACAACGCCGATGGGGTTCTTCGGGTCGCCGATGACGACTTCCTCGCCCTCACGCCGCGTGATCACCAACATGGCTGTACTCCCATCCTGGGTATCCACCTGTCCACCACCTCAGGGTTTATACCACGCCCGCGGGCGTGATGGAAGAGAAAGTGCGACCCTGCCCAGGGGATTCTGGGCGGGTGCCTAACTCTGGTTGTCGCAGGAGGATAGGTCGGACCAGGCTCAGGTGACGGGCTGGACGCCCCGGACCTCGGGAATGTGGGCCTTGAGGTTGCGTTCGATGCCGACCTGGAGGGTCATGGTGCTGCTCGGGCAGCCGACGCAGGCCCCGTGCAGGCGGATCTGGACGACGCCGTCTGGGGTGATGTCTACCAGCTCCAGGTCGCCGCCGTCGGATTGCACGGCAGGCCGGATCAGGTTGAGCACGCGCGTGACCCGCTCGGTAAGGGAGGGCTGCTGGGGGTTGGACGGCTGCTGAGGCATCGTGCGGATGGTAGCGCGCGGCGGGCGGGGGAGTTACACTCGGAGCATGAGGTCATGGATGACGGTGTTGGCGCTGGTCCTCGTGCTGGCGCAGGGGTGTTCGTCGGCCAAGAAGGAGGGAGACCCGCTCCTCGAGGTGGCGAACCGTGGGCTTTCTGCCAAGGCACGGGCCGAGGCGGTGGTGCTGGCCCGGGAGCTTGCCCAGTCCGACCCGACACGCGCCCAGACGACGCGGCGGGTGCTGAAAGACGTGGTTTGGAACACGAGCGAGCCCGCCATCCTGCGGATGGAGGCGATCGGGGCGCTCATCGACGACCCGGACCCCGCCGTGGCCGCTGAGTCGCGGGAGATGGTGAAGCTGCTGATCCCGAAGGAGCGCTCGCTGGCGGTCCTGATCTACCTCTGCCGCGTGTGCACCGACCGCGGGTGGACGGACGCCGTGCCCTCGCTCGTGCGGAGTTATGCCCGATCGGTGGAAGTGCTGGGGTGGATCGGCGGAGTGACGGAGGAAGAACGCCCGGAGCGCGAGGCGATCGTGGCGCTCTCCGGTGGGAAGAATGTTGAAGAAGTCGCGTTCGAAACCTTCCTGAACCCGCCGCGGGTGGAACCCACCTACGGGATGGATTGGACAGAGCGCACGCGGATCGACGCCTGGGATCTGCTTGCACGACTGGACCGCGACGGGAACCGGCGACTGGCGATGCTGGAAGGACTGCCGGAGAGCGCCGGGGACGGCGTGGTGGCGAACATCCGCCGGTGCGTGCGAGACTTGCGCGCCGTGCCGCTGACTGGTGAAGAACTGCGGTGGGTGAACAACCTGCTTGATCCGAAGAAGCCCGCGAACGCGGCCTGGTGGGAGCAGGCCCGCTCGGCGATCGCGAAGCTGCCGGACGTGGGGCTGTTGAACGTGCGGCACGCCGAAGCGATCCGCTGGGCATCGCTGACGACCCCGGATCTGCTGGGCGCTTCAAAGACAGAGCTGACGGCAAGACTGCGCGATCGGCTGAGCGGGCGAGTGATGCATCAGCGCGAGGCCGAATCCGGCAAGTACCGAGTGCGAGAGCGGTTGGAGCATTGGGCGCCGAAGATGTCGTGGGCAGACCTGCTGACGGTGCTGGTGATCGACGACGTGGTCCGGCAGCCGCAGGTCGTGCGGGCGATTGCCGCGCAGGCAGAGCTTGACCGCCGCGATACGACGACGGAATACGGCGGGGCGCTGATGCGCAAGAACATCGGGCTGGGGGAGGTCGTCCGGGAGGAGTGGGTGGCGGTGCTGTACCCGCCCCGCCCCGGTCAGCGGCGCGGGGATGAGCAGTTCGTGGCTTCGGACGACATGCTGGCCGCGAGCGATCTGGCCTTGGCGCACTACCACCTGCACGCCCAGCGGGAGCGCAACGGAACCTTCGCGGGGCCGAGCCCGGGAGACCTGGCCTACGCGGCCCGGTACGGCCGCTCCTGCGTGGTCTTCACAGGGGTAGGGCCCGGAGGCCGGATGAACGTGGACTATTACCAGCCGGATGGGGCGGTGATCGACCTTGGAGAGGTGGTCCCCCCCGCCAAGGAACCGGATTCGGGCATGACCCGCGGCGTGGGCCCGCGATGAGAATCCGTGCCGGGGGGAGCAATAAACCGGGTGGGAGTGTCGTTGATCGAGTCGGGTCGCCCCGTTCGGGGCGCGGCTTGCCCATGGTCTGACCGGCGTTCTGCCCTGCTGATGGAGTTCTAAAGACATGAACCTCAAGAACTTGAAGCGAGCTTCCGTGATCGTTCTGTGCGCGGGCCTGGTGGTGGCGGCGACGACCGGCGAAGCGATGGCCCAGGGGCGTGGGCAGCCGGAAAATCGGCAGCGGCAGGGGCCTCCGGAGGGATTTGGAGGCGGCCGCTTCGGGGGAATGATGGGGGACATGATGGCCCCCCTGACCACTCGGCAGGTGGAGCGCTACGCCGACCTGCTCGGGCTGACGAAGGACCAGCGCGAAACGCTGATGGTCCTGCATGAGGCCTACGCCGAGCAGGCACGGGCGACGCAGGCGAAGAGCCGCGAGACCATGCGGTCGCTGGGCGAGCAGATGCGCGAGAGCGAGGACCGCGAGGGGCTGATGGCGAAGATGCAGGCCGCGATGCGCGAAGCGAGGGATGCGCGGCGTGAGCAAGACCGCTCCTTCAACGCGGACATCCAGGCGATCCTGACCCCCGCGCAGGCTGCGAAGTGGCCCAAGGTCGAGCGGATGCAGCGGCGGGAAGTGTCGATGCGGCGAGGGCTTATGAGCGGCGAGCGCGTGGACCTCGTCGAGCTGGTGGCGCAGACGAAGGTTCAGCGGGATGAGCTGGCCCCTGTGCTGGAGCTGTACGAGGAAGAGCTGGACCGCGAGCTGATCCGCCGCAACGAGTGGCAGGACAAGCAGATGGAGCGGATGAACGAGCTCCGCCGCGACGGGGACTTCGAGGCCATCCAGAAGCTGATCGAGGAAGGCCGCGGGCTGACGGTGAAGGTCCGCGACGTGAACCGCAAGTACGCGCGGCAGATCGCCGAGATGCTGCCGGAAGATCAGCGGGCGACTTTCGAGGCCGGCTTCAAGCGGGCGAGCTTCCCGGATGTCTACCGGCCCTCGCCGGTGTCCGAGCAGCTTGAGGCCGCGATGAAGCTGCGCGACCTTACCCCTGAGCAGCGTGAAAAGCTCGAAGCCCTGCGTGCTTCGCATGAGAAGGCCACCGCGGCGTTGAACGACAAGCTCGCCTCGGCGATCGAGCAGGCGGAGATGAGCTTCGACATCCGGAACCTCGGCCGTCGCGGACCGGACGAGGATTCGCCCGCGGCGACCCTGCGCCGGGAGAAGCGCGAGCTGAACCGCACGACCGGCGAGTCGCTGCGCAAGGTGCTCACGCCGGAGCAGATGTCGAAGCTGCCGCGGCCTGGTGAAGACAACGACGACCGTCGCGGCGGTGAGCGGCGTCGCGGCGGACGGGTCGAAGAGAACTGACCCGCCCGCCACCTTCGGCGAGGTCGAGCGGTAGACCCGGCTCAGGAGCGATTGTGAACCGGATCGACGGAAGGACTCGGGTGGAGCATCTCCTCTGGCATAGGCGGCACGCTGTCGTGCGCGCCACACAAGCCGGGAGAAGCACTATGCGAGAAGGGATGCTGTCGGTCGGGGCGGTCGTGATTGCGGCGGGGATGCTGCTCGGAATGGTCGGGGAGGCGTCGGCCCAGCCGCGGATGGAGCGGGTCTTCGTGACGGCCTCGAACGGCCCCACTCCGGGCGGTGGGATGATCGCGCGCCGGAGCGTGGAGAAGTACGCGGGCCTGCTGGGGTTCTCTGAGGAGCAGCGAGAGTCGGCGCTGCTGATTCACGACGCGTACGCCGCTTCGTACCGGGACGTTCTGCGGGCGAGGTCGGACGCGCTCGCCGCGGTGCGCCGCAGCGCGGAGGACAGCGGGGATAACTCCGTATTCGTGGAGAAGCTTCCGGAGATCTCGCGCGAGTACACGGAAAAGCTGCGCAAGCTCGAGAAGGGGTTCTTTGACGATCTGCGGGCGCTGTGCGACGGCAGTGAGCAGGAGAGCCGCTGGGTTCGGGTGGAGCGCATGCGCCGGCGCGAGACGGAGCTTCGTTACGCCGGGATCTCCGGCGCTGGCGTGGACCTCATCGCGGTGGTGGACGGCCTGAAGCTGCCGAGCGACGCGGCGGATGGTGTGAAGCCGACACTTGAGGAGTATGAGATCGAACTGGACACGCACCTTCGTGCGCGTCAGCAGCTGCAGGGCAACGAGCCCGCGTTCAAGCCGGGCGAGCCGCCGGACATCGAGGCGCTGCGGCGTTCGATGGAGGAAGCTCGCGAAGCGGGGCTGAAGCTCAAGGCGGTGAACGAGCGGTTCACACGCCGGGTCGAGGCGGCGCTGCCGGAGTCGCATCAGACCGCCTTCCGCGATGCGGTGCGGCACGCGACGTACCCGCAGGTGTACCGCCGCTCGCCCATCCTGCGGGATATCGAAAAGGCGCTGACGCTGCCCGACCTGAGCCCCGAGCAGCGGGCGACGCTGACGGAACTGAAGGAGTCGTATGAGCGGGACGTGAAGCCCCTGAACGACGCCTGGGCCGCGGCCATCTCAAAGGCAGAGGAGCGTCAGAGCGGTGGCGTGGCGCTGGGCGGGATGGTGGTGCAGATGAACGACGAGCCCGAAGAACTTCGCGAGGCGCGACGGGCGCGGCGGCTGTTGGATGACAGTGCGAGGGAGAAAATCCAAAGGACCCTCAGCGACGCCCAGCAGGCCGCGATCAAGCCCAAGCCCGGCGAAGGAACCGACGGCGAGGTGTTTGAGATGGTGCAAGATGCGGTGCTGGTCCCGGCGGCGAGGTAACGTTCACCCGGCGTAGGGTGGGCCCTGGGATGGGCGGTGCTTTGTTTATACTCGCGGCGGGTTACATCCCGCCCAACAGGAGAACGCTGATGATCCGCCGTCTTGCAAACCAGCTCTTTCGCGCAGCCTGCGTCTTGATCCTGGCGGTCGTGGCGGGATTGGGTGCCGCGCCTGCGCAGGCGCAGATGGGCATGGGCGTCAACCCCGGGATGACGGGGCTGATCTCGCGTCGCAGCCTGGACGACTTCACGAAGATCCTGATGCTCGACGCGGATCAGAAGGAAGTCCTGACGAACCTGTACGACGCCTACAGGAAGGACCACGAAGCCGCGATGGAGAAGATGCAGGCGGACATTCGCGCGCTTCAGGAGAAGTTCGCGGACACCGCCGACATCTCGGCGATCCAGAAGGATGCGATCCGTTACGGCAAGGCCTTCGCAGAGAAGACCGAGGCGCTCGAGAAGGCGTTCATGGAGGATCTCAAGTCGGCGCTTACGCCGGAGCAGCTCGAGCGCTGGCCCAAGGTGGAGCAGCACCGCCGGCGTGACAAGTACATGCGGATGGCGTTCGTGAGCGGGTCGGCCGTGGACCTGACGCGGGTGGTGGCTCGCGTGAAGCCGGTCCCGGCCGATAACGCCGAGTTCGAGACCACGCTGGATCGCTACGAGCAGGAGATGGACAAGCACCTGCGGGCGCTGGAGGTCGTGCAGAAGCAGCTTGAGGACAAGATGTACGACACCAACGCCAACATGATGGACATGGGGCGCTGGGAGAGCCTCTTCAAGGAGTACTACCCCGTCGCGCGGGACATGCGCGAGACGAACAAGGAGTACGTCCGCAAGCTGGGGATGCTCATGGAGGACCGGTCGCGGGCGCGATTCGAGGAGGAGTACAAGGCCCGCGCCTTCCCGCGGGTGTACAAGAAGGTGCCCGTGCTCACGATGATCGAGAACACGGAGAAGCTGACGGACCTGGACCCCGCCAAGCGCGAGCAGGTCGCCTCGATCAAGGAATCGCTGCTGCGGGAGCTGGGGACGCTCAACGACCGCTGGGCTCGGGCGATGGAGGAGCGAGACGACAAGGGGGGCGGCACGCTCGCGGTGATGATGGCCTCGATCCAGGGGACGAACACGGACCTCAACAAGGATGTAAACGCGGCGCGCCAAGCCCGCAAGGAGCTTGAAGCGCGGACGCGGGAGCGGCTGGAAGCCCTGCTGACCGAAGAGCAGCGGGCCAAGGTCACGCCCCCGCCCGAGCACGACCGCAACCCCAATCCGTGGATCGACATCATGCCGGATGATGAATGACCAACCGCATGGGAACTCAGACCAGGCAGGAAGCTCAGGACGAATGACGGCCATAACAACGAGCCAGCACATCCCCGCGGGCCGCCCCGAGGACCGGCCCCAGCCGGCGGGGGGCGTTCCCACGCTCACGCAGAAGCCGGACGTGGACAGCGCCGCGGCGGCGCTATTGCCCGGCGACCAGGCCGTGCGTCTGCGCGCCATTCCCTACGGCTTTGAGAACGGCCGTCTGCTCGTGGCGATGCTCGACCCCGCCGACGTGCTCGCCGGGGACGAGGTTTCCGTCTGCGCGGGCAAGCCGGTCACGCGGGTCGGCATCGCGCCCGACGCCTTCGCGGAACTGCTCCGCGAAGTGCACGGGATCACGGCGGCTCAGATGGCCGCCCGCCTGGCGGGTGTGGAGGCCGAAGAGGACGAACTGGTCACGAACCTGGAGGCGATCGAAGCGGACGACCTGCACCGCATGGCGGAGCAGCCTTCGCTCATCAACCTCGTGAACCTCATCATCCTCGAGGCGATCCGCGAGCGGGCCAGCGACGTTCACGTCGAGCCTTTCGAGAAGAAGCTGGCGGTCAAGTACCGCATCGACGGCGTGCTGGTGGAGCGCGAGCCCCCGCCCAAGCACCTGCAGCCCGCGATCACCAGCCGCATCAAGATCATGGCGGGGATGAACATCGCCGAGCGCTACGCCCCGCAGGACGGCCACATCTCGCTGCGCTTCGAAGGCCGCAAGATCGACATCCGCGTGAGCACGGTGCCGACGCTCTACGGCGAGAGCGTGGTGATGCGCATCCTCGACAAGGAAGCGATCAACCTTGACCTGACGGCCCTGGGCATGCGCGAGGCCGACCGTCAGGCGATGCAGAAGCTGATTGACCTGCCCCACGGCATGGTGCTGGTGACCGGGCCGACGGGGAGCGGCAAGACGACCACGCTCTACGCCGCTCTGAGCAAGCTCTACGACCCCACGCTGAAGATCATCACCATCGAAGACCCGGTGGAGTACGAGCTGGCAGGGGTGAACCAGATCCCGGTGAACCCCAAGCGGGGCCTGGACTTCGCCAACGGCCTTCGCAGCATTCTGCGTCAGGATCCGGACGTCATCATGGTGGGCGAGATCCGCGACGGCGAAACGGCGGAAATCGCGGTGCGTGCCGCGCTCACGGGCCACCTCGTGTTCTCGACGCTGCACACCAACAACGCGGTGAGCGCTCCGGGCCGCCTGATGGACATGGGCGTGGAGCCCTTCCTGCTCTCGAGCGTGCTGGAGGGCGTGCTCGCGCAGCGGCTGGGACGGCGCATCTGCCAGGCGTGCAAGCAGCGCACGCCGCTGCCGGAGGAGCTGCGCCACCGTCTGGCGAGCGTGGAGTTCAGCTTCTTTGAAGACGGCATGTGCTATCGCGGCGCCGGATGCGAGAAGTGCAACGGCGCCGGGATGCGCGGCAGACTGGGCTTCTACGAGGTGATCCTCACGAACACGCCGATGAGGCAGGCCATCGCGAAGCGGCTGGGGGCGGTCGAGACGGCGCAGACGCTCCCGACCGGGTTCGTCACGATGCGCCGCGACGGCATGATGAAGGCCGGCCTGGGGATGACGACGGTGGAGGAAGTTCTCCGGGCCACGCAGGACGCCGATGAGGGTGTCGGCGAGGCGGGTGCGTGATGCCCACGTTCGCGTACCGCACGATTTCAAGCAACGGCAGACCTCCCGCGACGCTGGAGGCCAGCGATCGTGCCGCGGCGGTGCGGGAACTGCTTCGCCGGGGCGAGACGCCCGTCTCTGTGGAACTGGTGGAGGATGGCTCCCACGGCGCGAGCGGGGGCGCGATGCCGCGGCGTGGCGGGCGCGTGATGTCGCTGCCGGAGATGGCGAACCTGATCCGGGAGCTGGCGACGGCGCTGCACGCCGGCCTGCCGCTGGTGCAGTCGCTGCGGACGCTCGCGCGTCAGGGGCGCAGCCCGAAGCAGAAGGCGATGCTGGAGTTCATCATCGACCAGGTGGAGCACGGCAAGAGCCTGGCCGACGCGATGGCGGCGTGGGGGCCGCCCTTCGGCGAGCTGACGATCAACATGACCCGCGCTGGCGACATGTCCGGCCGGATGGCGGAGGTGCTGACTCAGGCCGCGGACCTGCTGGACAGGGACGTGAAGCTGCGGCGAAGCCTGCTGGGGGCGACGCTGTACCCGATGATCCTCGGCGTGCTGGTGGTGGTGGCGGTGATCGTCGTGGTGACGGTGATCGTGCCGCGGCTGCTCAAGCAGTTTGCGGGGAGCATGACGACGCTGCCCTGGCCGACGCGCGTGGTGCAGGGCGTGGCGGACTTCTTCGCGGCGTACTGGTGGGCGGTGATTCCTGCGGTGGGGCTGTGCATCTGGGCGTGCGTGCGGTACTACCGGACGGAGGAGGGACGGCTCAAGGTGGATACCCGCCTGCTCTCGGTGCCGGTGGTGGGGCGGCTCTTGCGCGACGTGGCCGTGGCACGTTTCACGCGGACGCTGGGAACGCTGACCGCCGCGGGCATCCCGGTGATCGCGGCGCTGCGTGTGACCAAGGGCACGCTGGGCAACCGCGCGATGGAGCAGGTGATCGAAGGGGTGATCGAGAAGGTTTCGGCCGGTCGCACGATCGCGGAGCTGATGGAGCGGAGCGGCTACTTCCCGCCCATGCTGGTGCAGATCGTGAACCTGGGCGAGCGCTCCGGTCGTCTGGACGAGCTGCTGGGGCAGGCCGCGCGGGCGTTCGAAGATCGGACTGAAATGAGCATCAAGCTGTTCACGACGGTGCTGCCGCCGATCCTGGTGGTGCTGCTGGCGTGCGTTGTCGGTTTCGTGGTGCTGGCGATCATGCTGGCGCTGCTGGAGTTCCAGAGCGGGGTGTCGGCCCTGTGAGGCAAGGGGAACGGGCATGAGGCGATCGAGGAACGGAGTTCGGCGGGCCTTCACGATCATCGAGGTGATCGTGATCGTGGTGATCCTGGGCATCATCGCGGCGGTGATTGCGCCGCGTCTGCTCGGGCGTGTGGGTGAAAGCCGCAAGTCGGTGGCGAAGAACAACGCCGCGTCGCTCTTCACGGCGATGCAGCTCTACGTCAGCGACTGCGGGATGCCTGAGCCAGGGGCTCCCATCACGATTCTGTGGGAGCGGCCTTCCAACGTGGACGAGAGCCGCTGGAAGGGGCCCTACGTGCAGAACATCGACGATCTGCGCGACCCGTGGGGCAACTTCTTCGTGCTGGTCGTGCCCGGCAACGTCAACGTGGACTTCGACATCGTCAGCTACGGGCAGGACGGCCAGCCCGGCGGCGAGGGTGAGAACGAGGACATCATCCACGGCAAGCGGTGATGACGCACACGACGCGTCCAGGTCGGCTCCGCGGCTTCAGCCTCGTCGAGGTGATCGTGGTGATCGTGATCCTCGCCGTGGTGGCGGCCGCTGCCGTGCCGCGCCTCACGGCGTGGTCGGGGCGGCACGTGCGGGCGGCGGCGCTGGCTGCGGGCGATCTGCTCTCCGCGGCGGCGCGTCGCGAAACGCTCGCTGGCCAGGCGACGTGCGTGATCTATGACGCCGAAGGTCAACGGCTGGTGATGCTGTCGCTGGTGCGCGACGAGAATGGCGGGGCCTCGTGGCGGCAGGACCACCTGGCGCCGATGGCGACGCTGGCCGACGTGGTGATTGAATCGGTGGATGCGGACGGCGCGGCGATGGACCCGATGCGCCTGCGGCTGGACTTCACGCCCGGCGTGCGCCGGCCTTCGTACCGGCTGGTGCTGAGGGACGGGCAGGAGCGCTGGGCCGTGGAGTTGCCCTCGCACGCGGACCAGGCGGTGGTGTCGGCGGGCACGGGGCTGGGGCTGTTTGATCAGTCGATCGACCTTGACGCCAACGGCGCGGGGAGTGCCACATGGTGATCCGCCGCAACAGGTCGGGCGCCGTCCTTGTGGACGTTCTGGTGGCGACGATCATCCTCGGCGTCGCGCTGACGGCGTTGATCAGCATGACGGGCCGGGCGCTGGCCTCCCAGCGGCAGGGGGAGCATCTTCAGACCGCCGCGATGCTGCTCGATGCACAGCTCAACCTGGTGCTGGCGTACGGCCCGGACGACTACCCCGCGCGGCACCCGATGGAAGGGACCTTCGAGCCCCCCTTCGAGAACTTCCGCTATCAGATCGAGATGAACGGCGGGCAAGCAGGGGACGCGTACCGGGTGATCGCGACGGTGATGTGGTCCGAAGGAGGGCGCGTGCACTCCGCGTCTGTGGAAACGATGATCGCCGCGAGGCTGGGGGACGACCCGGACCCGGACCGGCGGCCGGAGGTCCCCGCGGTGCGGGGCTATTAGGTCGGGAGATCGGAACTGGCTCGTTCGCGTTCCAATCTGCGGGGCTTCACGCTCGTCGAGCTGCTGGTGGCGACCATGATCGGCGCGATGATCGCCGTGGCGACGGCCTCCTCCATCAGTCAGATGACCCGCGCGCGGAACGATTCGCGAGCACGCCAGCAGGCGTTCCAGCGGGCGGACAGCGCCGCCGCCCGGATCGCGATGGACCTGGCTTCGGTCATCCGGCGCAACGACCCGCTGCAGCAGAAGCTGATGGTGCTCAACGGCGGCTCGCCGGGGGCGGAGCGCGACGAGCTGTTGCTGCTGATCACCTCACACCGCCCGCTCCGCGGCATCGACGGCGAGCCCGAGGGCGGCGAGTATGAAGTGCAGTACCGCGTACAGCCGGGCATGGATGGCCGCGATGCCCTGTGGCGGCGCATGGACATCGCATACGACGACTACATCGACGGCGGCGGCATCGCGACCCCGATTGCCGGGTCGATCGTGTCCTTGAGCGTGCTTGCCGCGGACTCCACGGGCGAGTGGCTGGAAGCGTGGGATTCCGATTCCGACGGCATGCCCCACGCGGTGAAGGTGGTGGTCGCCGCGGGCTCTGACGACGGCCGCACGGTTGCCACGGCGATGCGGATCGTGGCAATCGACCGTGTGCCTCTGCCGCTGCCGGCGCCGGAAGAAGAAACCGAGGGCACGGAGGCGGAAAGCGCCTCGGGAGGTGCCCGATGAGGCGTGCTCGCCGGGGCTTCGCGATGGTGCTGGTCCTGGGGGTGATCGTGGTCGCCGCGATCATCATCACGATGATCCAGACCTCGGCGTTCTCGCAGGCCGCGGCGGGCCGCGAGAGCCTGGCCCGTGTGCGCGCGTATTGGGCCGCGAGGGCGGGCGTGGAGGCGACGATCGCCCGCCTGGAGTATGCCACGCTGAACCCCGAGCCCGGCGACGCCTTCAAGGTGCTGGAGGAAATGGCGGCGGTGGCGGAAGGAGGGGTGCTGGACGCTTCCTACAGGATCGCAACGACGGAGAACAAGGAAGAGGTGCTCGGCCCGGCGGATGCCCACGCGAAGCTCAACATCAACCGAATGACGGCGGCGCAGCTTCTGGCCATCGAGCCCTACATGACCGAGGACGTGGTTGATTCCGTGCTCGACTGGATCGACAGCGACGACGAACCAAACGCGATGGGCGCGGAGTCTGCGTACTACCTGAGCCTTCCCTACAGCTACATGGCCCGCAACGGGCCGATGCAATCGATCCTGGAGCTGGAGCTTGTGGCCGGCGTGGACCCTCGCGACGTCCGCGGCGAGGACTGGAACCTCAACGGCCTTCTGGACCCCAACGAGAACGACGGCTCCGCGACGTGGCCCAACGACAACGCCGACGGCATCCTCGATATGGGGTGGGCCGGCGTGCTCACCACGGCGAGCCTGGACGGCGGGCTGGGGGCCTCGGGTCTGCCTCGTCTGGACCTGCGAACGGCGGACGAGAACGAGATCGCCAGCCGGATCAAGGGGACCGCCGAGCAGGCGGAAGCGATTCAGACATACATCCTCAACAACCCCAACGCGACATTGGGCGACTTCATCCTGCGGGATCTGAGCCGTCTGGCAGCGACGAACGCTTCCGGCCCGCGGCCGCGTGTAGAGCCGCTGACGGACGAGCAGCTCGGGCTCCTGCTGGAAGAGACGCAGATCGGCGGGGCGGAAATCGGCCCCGTGCCGGGCAAGCTGAACATCAACACCTGCTCGGCGGAGGCCCTGCGGGCCATCCCCGAGATCGAGGATGAACTGGCGGACGCGATCATCGCGGAGCGGTCGGGCCGTCCGGACGGCTTCGCGACGATCATGGACCTGATGGAAGTCCCTGGCATGACGCGCCGGCAACTGGCGACGCTCTACCAGCTTTTCTGCACCCGGTCGAACGTGTTCATCGTGAACTGCCGCGGTCGCGACCAGCGAACCGGGCTGGAAGTGGAAATGATCGTTACGCTGGACCGTTCAACTGTTCCCGTGGTGATCAGGGAGGTCCGGATCCAATGAAGCCCGCAACGCCCAGCCTTCGCAACGGCGCACGCACCAACGGCGGTGCGGTCGCGGCGCTGCACCAGCAGGAAGGCCGCTGGCGGCTGCTTATCGCCCGGCGGCGCGAGCGGTGGGAGGTGGTGGAGGCCCGCACACTCCACTCGCTCGACGCCGTTACGCTGCGCCCGCTGCTTCAGGAGCAAGAGGTTTCGCGCGTGGTGCGTGTCGCGCCGGGACGGGAGACGGTGGCCCGATGCGTCACCGTGCCCGCAGGCGATGACGCGGCTCTGACCGGGGCGGCGTCCCTGATGGCGGAAGTCGAACTGCCCTCGATGCTTCCGCCTCATCGTCGCTGCGGCGGCGTGCTGCCGTATGGCGGTGCCGCGAAGACCGCCCTGCTGACGGGCTGGATGCCCGGCTCTCAGCCTCCCGCTCCGCTGGGGCTGGAGGACGTGGAAGAAGCCTGGATCGCTCCGCTGGCCGCGCTGGCGATTCTGCGCGGCGAGGCGGGCGGTTCTGCCGCCTATGGAGAGCCCTCGGAAGGATTGATCTGTGTGCTCGTGCCGGGGGCAGAGCGGACGGTGGCACGCGTGCTCGTCGAAGAGCCCGGCGCGACATGGCGCAGCGCGTTTGAGCGAGCCGCGACAGAAGCGGCGCAGCTTGCGAGCGTGGAGAACAGCCTGTCACTCCAAGGGGAGACCAGGCGCGTGTTCCTGGAGACGAACGCCGAAACCGACCTGAGGGCGCGGATCGCGGGCATCCCCCAGATCGAATCGTGGCTGGATGAGTACGGCATCGCCCTGGGGGCGGCGCTCGCTGCCGGATCAGAACTGGCCTCGGTGCGTTCGCTCGCGAGCCTGCACGCCGAGCCGCCCCGTCCGCGCCTGACTCGGGTGCAGAGAGCGACGAGATGTCTGGCCCAGCCGCGGAATGCGTGGATCGTTGTGGCTGCGTCGGTGGCGCTGATGCTGCTGGGGCCGATGGGGCTGGCGTACGGGCGTGCGGTGCTGCTGGAAAGCAGGGCGGAGAAGCTGCGGGCGTTGAAGGTGGGGCGCGAGGGCCTCGAGAAGAAGGCCGCGATGTACGAGCAGCTCGAGAAGAACCGCTGGCCGATGACGAAGCTGATGGCGGATATCTCCACCGCCGCGCCGATCGGCGTGACGATCTCCTCACTGACGATCAACGTCGGGCAGCCGGTGATGGTGAAGGGGACGGCGGACTCGGCCGAGGCACTGGCGAAGTTCCAGTCAAACCTGAACGCGACGCGCGTGCTTGGGAACGTGAGCGTGACGCGCCAGGTGGCGAAGGGGGCTGGGTACGACTTCGACCTCTCCGCCCGCGTGCTCAGCAATCCCCATGTGCCGGTGAAGCTGACGGAGGAGAACGACTTTGCGAAGTCTCCGCTGGCGGAGCGGCTGTACGGCGAGGGCGCTTCCAACACCTTCGCAACGTCGGGGTCGGGTGAGAACTCATCGCGTTCGCGTCGTCGTCCCGAGGCTGCCCGGAGCAGCGATGAGGGCGCCCGTACGGCTTCGGCGTCCAGGCGGCCGACGGACACGGCTGCCGATCCCGTTCCGCCTCCGCTGACGGACGAGGCGATCGCGAAAATGGATCGCAACACCGCCATGAAGGAATGGTCTCAGCGCAAGAAGGCGCTCTCGACGATCAAGACGCTGGACGCAGCCACGCGCCAGCGGCTCACGGAAGAGGTGGACAAGACCAAGGCGCAGATGGACAAGCTCCGGGACGCGCCGGGAGGGGGGGCGTAATGGCGGAACTGAAGGCCAGGTGGCAGGCGATGCCGCGGGCGATGCGATGGGCGGTGTACGCGCTGATCGGGTTCGCGGCGTACTTCGCGCTGATCGAGCCCGCGATCGATAAGACGAACGCACTCGCGAACCGGGCGGACATCCACGAAGCCACGCTCCGCGCGTTCACGGCGGAGGGCGGCGCTCAGCAGAAGCACGTCCAGACGCTGGAGCTGGGGATGCGTCGCTTCGGAGAGGTGGAGTTTCTGGGGGACGAGTCCACCCGCCCGCTTCAGTTCAACGCGGCGGTGGACCGCATTCTCCGCGAGCACGCCGTGAGCAACGCGAAGAGCGTTACCAAGCCCGCCTCGCTGGGTCAGGGTGTGCTCACGGCGAAGATGGGGAGCGAGTACCGGGTGGTGCGGCTTGTGCGCGATATCGAGTTTGACGCCCCGCCGGAGGCGGTGGCTGCGGTGGTGGCGGAGCTGGAGCGCACGCCCGTGGTGGCGACCGTCTCGCGTGTGATGGTTCGGCGGCTGGAGGGCAAGGCCCCCGGCGACCGAAGCGTGCACGCGACGATCACGGCGGAGGCATGGATGGCGGCGAAGAAGGGATGAGCATGGGCGGCACGCAGGGAATCAGGACGGTCTACGCGACGCTCGGCCCCGCCGGGACGCTGGCCACCGTGGTCGGCGCGGTGGCGGTTGTGGTGGTCGGGGCGTCGCTGTGGTCCTTCGTGCGCGCGGTCGCCACGCCTTCGCCGGGCAGTTCTGTTGCCTCCGACGCGGCCCGCGGGTCCGAAGCGCACAAGGCGCAGTTCGAGCAGTATCTGGCACAGATCAACGGGCGGACGATGTTCGTGCTGCCCGCGGCTCCGCCCCCGCCGGCGCCGGAGGTGATCGTCGACAACAGCCCGCCTCCGCCGCCTTCAAAGCCCACTTCCTACGGCGGTTCGCCCATCATCGCGCTGGTGATGGACACCGTGTGGTTTGAGGACGGCCGGCGGATGAAGGTGGGGGACCCGGAGCAGAACGACACGGAGGTTCTCGAGGTGCGTGCGCCTTGGGAGGCCGTGCTGCGCTGGAAGGGCGAGGAGTTCACCGTGCCGCTCTTCTCGCGGGACCGGGTGGTCCTCAAGCGCAGTGAGAGCGAGCAATCGTCGCTCGCTTCGCGTCCGACGGAAACGGCCGAGGAAAGCGACGATCGCTCGGGCGGGGGCGTAACCATCGTGGGCAACGGCACGCGGGCCGGCGCGTCGGCGGGCGCTTCGGCAGGCTCGGAATCAGAATCGGAAGAGAACGAAACTCCGACCACTACGGCGGAAGGAGAAAAGGTCACGGGACCGGAAGATAAGCCGGTGCAGGAGCCGGACCATCCGCAGGTTGTCGTGCCGCGGCCGGCTCCGGGTGAGAAGCCCAAGCCCCAGCCGGTTCCGGAGCCGCCTCCGCCGCCGCAAACGCCGCAGGATTCGGAGTGAAGAACGAAGAGACGTCAGGATGAGGAGCAGCACGTGAAGATGCGTGGAAAGACGGCAAGGACGGTGCTTCCCGGCGCGGCGGCGCTGATCCTCGCGGCGGGCAGCGCGTCCGCGTTTCAACCCGAGGTCACCTACTCACCCATCGAAGCGGTGAGCGAGACGGAGCTGCAGACCGCGCCCAACGGGCGGCGGCACATCACGGGCGAGCCCACGGCGCTTGGGTTCCGCAACGTCACCGTGGATCAGATCATTCCCTTCATCGTCGAGACGACGGGGAAGGTGGTGATGCCCCAGCAGGACGTGCTGAATCGCAAGGTGACGATCATCAACGATCGTCCCATTCCGCGCGAGGACGCCCTGGACCTTGTGTTCCTGGCGCTGCAGCAGATCGGCGTCGCGGTGGTGGAGACCAAGCACGTCATCTCGCTCCGCGACATCGCGGAGATCACGCGCCAGGACGTGCCTGTGATCGGGCCCGATGAATCCACCCTGCACCGCAAGGATCTGGGCGTCTTCGCGGAGAAGGTCTATCGCCTGCGCTCCTCCACGGCGAAGGCGATGGGTGACGTGCTCAAGGGCTCGCTGCCCGACTTCGCGAAGATGACGGTGGACGAGGAGAGCAATCAGATCGCCGTCATGGGCAACATCGCTCTGCTGCAGCGGCTTGAGGAGAAGATCAACTCGCTGGATCGACCCTCCGCAGCGGCGCTGCAGACCGAGACTTTCCGCCTGAAGTATCAGGAAGCGCAGACGATCAAGGAGAACATCGAGGAGCTCTACGGCGGCTCGTCCCGCACGCGCACGGGCACTCAGAACCAGCAGGGGAGAGCTCAGGGCGGTCCCAACTTCGGCTTTCGCGGACCCGGCGGCCAGGGCGGCGACCAGGCCCCCAGTGCCGCGGCGAGCGAGGTGCGCGTCACCGCCAACACACAACAGAACTCCGTGACCGTGGCGGCCGACCCCGCCATCCTGGCCCAGATTCGAGTGCAGATCGAGCAGTACTGGGACCGGGAGATGGATCCCTCCACGATCATTCCGAAGATCTACGACCTCAAGTACAGCGACCCCGTGAAGGTCGCGACGATGCTGGAGGGGATCTTCGGGCGTGGCACAAGCTCCACGCAGCGCAACACGCAGCAGCAACAGCCGCAGTTCGGCCCCTTCGGCTTCCAGCAGACCGCGCCCGCGCAGGGCACAGGCGCGGGACGCCTGCAGGGTCAGTTCGCGTTCACGCCTATCCCGGACGCCGGGCGGCTGATGGTGGTCGCCAAGACGCCGGACAACATCACGATCCTGGACAACCTGATCGAGCAGATCGACCAACCGCAGAACGCGGGCCTGCCGATCATCATCGAGCTGAAGCACGCCTCGGCCGAGGACCTGGCGGAGCAGCTCAACGCCCTGCTGGCGCAGGACGGCACGGGCTACGCGATCCGTCGCGCGGCCAGCGGCCTCTCCGATTCCTCCGCCAACAGCAGCCCCTTTGCGACCGAGACGACGACCACCACCGACCCGACCGGCGCTCAGAGCACGCAGACCACCAGCGCCCAGAGCATGAACTTCTGGTGGCAGCGCTCCCGCCCGCCGACGGACCGGCGCAACTCGTCGAACCTGATCGGCCAGCTGCGCATCGTCCCCATCTGGCGGCAGAACGCGCTGATGATCGTTGCGCCGCCGGAGTACAAGCAGGCGATCATCGACATGGTGGCGCAGCTCGACAAGCCCGGACGCCAGGTGCTGATCGCCGCGATCGTGGCGGAAATCTCGCGCGACGACGCCACGGCGCTGGGCCTGAGGTGGTCGAGCACGGCCATCACAGCCGCCAACGGCGACAACTCCATCAGCATCGGCACCAGCGCCTCCGGCACCGAGAACAACTTCGCCGGGTCGCTGTTCGACACCTCGGTGCTGAACGCCAACGTGAACCTGAACCTGCTGCTGCAGGCCCTGGCGCAGAAGACCGACGTGCGGATCCTCAGCGAGCCCAAGATCTTCACCAGCGACAACCAGGAGACGGAGTTCTTCGACGGCCAGGACATCCCCTTCGTGACGGACTCGCAGACCAACGCGCAGGGCAACCTGGTGCAGTCGTTCGACTACCGCGCGGTGGGCATCCAGCTCCGCGCCCGGCCGCGGATCACCGTGCAGGGTGACGTGGACCTGAAGGTGAACCTGGAGCTCTCCTCGATCGTGCCCGGACAGACGCTCTTCGGCGGGTTCATCGTGGACCGTCGCGAGACGACGACGCAGCTCATCGTGAAGAACCAGCAGACGGTGGTGATCTCCGGCATCCTCCGCGCGGAGACCAGCGACATCGTGCGCAAGGTGCCGATCCTCGGGGATATCCCGCTGCTCGGTCTGCTCTTCAAGAGCAAGGAAAAGACCGTCCGCAACACGGAGCTGCTGGTGTTCATCACGCCCATCGTCGTCGTGAACACCGAGTCCAACGAGGAGATGAACGAGCCCTATCGTGAGCGTCTGGAGCAGATCAAGATGCAGCTCCGGGGCGATGACAAGTCCTCCTCCCGCGGCTCATCACGCGGCACGGACACGGCCAATCCCAACCCCCGTCCGGGGCTGGACGCTCCGACCACTACCGACCTTGCAAAGCCTGAAGCCGAAGAGTGAAGCGTTCTCCGGCCATCCTGACGCTCGCAGCGGCCGGCCTTCTGGCCGGGTGCGTCACCGAGCAGGTGACGCCCTCCCGCGGCATGCGCGTGTCGCCGACGAGCACAACACAGGCACCCGCGCGGCCGCTTCCAACACGCCCCGCCGGCCCCGGCCCCGCGCCAGCGCCCTATGTGCTGCCCGAAGGTCCGGTGGCGACCCCCGCGCTCACAGGACGCAGCACCCTCTCGCGGGTTGAGGTCGGCGTCGTGCCGCTGGGCTACATCACGTATGACGGCCAGACGCTGCCGCTGACGTCGCCCGACGGTCGCTTTATCGCGGTGCAGGAGGGTGAAGCCCCGACATGGGAAGTGATGCTCGCCGAGCCGGGCGCAGAGCCGCCCGCACGCACGGGCCTTGCGGTGTACCAGATCGGCGAAGACCGCTCGCTGACCCGCGTCGAGCCGATCTCGCCGCTGCCGCCGGGACTGGTGCTCGGACGCGCGGCGGACGACCGCGGCTTCCTCGTCGAGGCCCCGCAAGCCAACGGCTCCCGCTGGATCGGGCGCGTGTCCTGGTTCGGCGAGCTTGAGTGGCTGGTGCGCTCCTCGGCGGTGTGCGCGCACGCGATGCTCACTCCCCGCGGCGAGCTGATCTACACCCGCCGCGCGGTGGAGGGAGATGCCTTCGATCTGGTTCTGCTCTCGAACGGTCGGGAATCGGTACGGCCCGCGGACGGCGGCTCGTACATGTACCCCATGTGCACCGCCGATGCCGGCCTGGCGTACGTGCTGAGGCTGAGCGACGAAGGCATCGGGCTGGAGGCGATCCGCCTCGACCGGCAAGGCGTCGAAGGGCCTGTGAGGCTGGGGGCGACGATCTTTGAACGCCGGATCCAGCCTCAGGCGGACCGGTTGATTGCGCACCAGATGGCAGCGACGGTGCAGCCGCCGCTGCCGGCGCGTGTCGGTGCGGTGGGGGGCTTGGGCGGGGACGCGACGCTGACGATGTTCCACCCGCGGGTGGGCCGCATGGCGGCCTTCCGGCTGGACATCAGCACCTACGAGCCTCTGGCGGTGGACTCGATCAGCGCCGTGGTGTCGCGCGACCCTGCGCGGCCGGGGTACTACTGCACGTCGAAGAAAGAGCTTGTGTTCGTCCCCGCCTCACAGGCGAGCGGCGGGGAAGTGCTGTCCGTTCGGGTGCTCTCGTCCCCCTACATCCCCCGGCCGATCACGGGCAGCCCGGAGTCGATGATCCTGCTGGGGCCGGTGAAGGGGCGGCCCGACGCGCTGGAACTGGTGCGGCTGATCGTCGGTCCGGGGGCCGTGCCGCCTTCTCAGGACTGACTCGCCCCTAACCTTCGGGCCCGTGAACCCTGCGCTCCGCGAGCTTGCCGCGCGTGTGGAAGCCTGCATGCCCGCCGACCGGCGGAAGCTGGTGCCGCGGCTGTACGGCCTGGACCGGCTCTTAGCCCGCGGCGGGGAGTCCGAGCGTCAGATAGCCGCCTTTACCGCAGACCTCGAGCGCGCCGAGGCCCGCCTCTCGTCGCGCCTGAACCGCGTGCCGCGGATCACCTACCCGGAAGACCTGCCCGTCTCGCAGAAGCGGGAGGAGATCAAGCGGGCGATCGCGGAGCATCAGGTGGTGGTGGTCTGCGGCGAGACAGGCTCGGGCAAGACCACGCAGCTCCCCAAGATCTGCCTTGAACTCGGTCGCGGCGTCCGTGGGATGATCGGTCACACACAGCCCCGCCGCATCGCGGCCCGGAGCGTCGCGCAGCGGATCGCCGAAGAGCTGGATACACGCCTCGGCGACCTCGTGGGGTACAAGGTCCGCTTCGGCGACAAGACCAGCCCGGACAACTTCGTCAAGGTGATGACCGACGGCGTGCTCCTCGCCGAGACGCAGGGCGACCGCAACCTCGACGCCTACGACACGATCATCATCGACGAAGCGCACGAGCGCAGCCTGAACATCGACTTCCTGCTCGGATACGTCAAGACGCTGCTGCCCCGGCGGAAAGACCTGAAAGTCATCATCACCTCCGCGACGATCGACCCGCAGCGCTTCGCGGACCACTTTGCTTCGACGGACGGACGGCCCGCGCCGATCATCATGGTCAGCGGGCGGACGTACCCGGTGGAGGTGCTGTACCGGCCTCCGCAGACGGAAGAAGAGCTGGACGAGCTCGACGAGGACATGCAGCGTGCGATCCTGCACGCGGTGGACGAGGTCGCCAGCTATGGCGAGGGGGACATTCTGCTCTTCCTGAGCGGTGAGCGTGAAATCCGCGAGACCGCGGAGCTGCTGAGGAAGCACCACGTCCCCGGCTCGCCCTCCACGCTGGTGCTGCCGCTGTACGCCAAGCTCTCGGCGGAGGAGCAGATGCGCGTGTTCCAGCCGCACGCGGGGCGGCGGATCGTGCTCTCGACAAACGTCGCGGAAACATCGCTGACGGTGCCGGGGATTCGGTACGTGGTGGACGTGGGCTTTGCGCGGATCAACCGCTACTCGCCTCGGACGAAGGTGCAGCGGCTGGAGATCGAGCCCATTTCCCGCGCGAGCGCGGACCAGCGCACGGGCCGCTGCGGCCGCATCGGCCCCGGCGTCTGCGTGCGGCTGTATTCGGAGGAGGATTACGGCTCTCGCCCGGCGTACACCGACCCCGAGATCGTGCGCGCCAACCTGGCGAGCGTGATTCTGCAGATGGCGGCCCTGCGGCTGGGGGACGTGGAGCGATTCCCCTTCATCGATCCGCCCGACCCGCGTGCGGTGCGCGACGGCTACGAGACGCTGCACGAGCTTGGGGCCGTGGACGAGAAGCGGCAACTGACGCCGCTGGGACACGACCTGGCCCGCCTGCCGATCGACTCCAGAATCGGCCGGATGATCCTCGCCGGGCGGCAGGAAGGGTGCCTGCCCGAAGTGCTGGTGATCGCCTCGGCGCTCTCGGTGCAGGACCCGCGCGAGCGACCGATGGAGAAGGCCGACGCCGCGGACCAGGCCCACGCAGAGTTCCGCGATCCGTCCTCGGACTTCGGGAGCTACCTGAAGCTGTGGGCGGCGTACCAGGAGAACAAGCGTCACCTCTCGGGCAGCAAGCTTCGCAAGTGGTGCAAGGACCACTTCCTTTCCTTCGTGCGCATGCGCGAGTGGGAGGACATTCATCGCCAGCTCACGGAGCTGATCCAGGGGATGCAGCAGGAAGCCCCGGCGCGGGCGGCCAAGCCCGTCCGCGGCTTGCCGGCGCCACGCGAGCGCGGCCGCTCTCGCTTTCCCACCAACGGCCGTCCCATCAACGTGGACGCTGTCGCCGACAAGGCGGAACAGACCCGAGCCAATCACCTGCACCGCGCGTTGCTGACGGGGCTCCTGGGCAACATCGGCGTCAAGACCGAGACGGGCGAATACGCCGCGGGACGGGGCGTGAAGTTCAACATCTTCCCCGGATCGGCGTTGTTCAAGCAGGGGCCGCGCTGGGTGATGGCCGCGGAGCTTGTGCGCACGACGAAGCTCTACGCCCGCACCGTCGCGGGCATTCTGCCGGAGTGGGTGGAGGAGCTGGGGGCGCACCTGGTCAAGCGGACGTACTCCGAGCCGCACTGGTCGAAGCAGGCGGGGCGCGTGCTGGCATACGAGCGTGTGACGATCAACGGGCTGGAGCTTGTTGCCCGCCGGCGCGTGCATTACGGGCCGATCGACCCGGTCGCAAGCCGCGAGATCTTCATCCACCACGCGCTGGTGGAGGGGGAGCTGGACACCCGCGCTCCATACTTTGCGCACAACCGCGCGCTCCTGGACCAGTTGCGGGAGCTGGAAGTCCGCTCCCGCAGGAGCAATTTGATCGCCGATGCGCACCAGCGCTTCCGGTTCTACGACGAGCGCGTGCCGCGGGAAATCATCACCGCGGGGGCCTTCGAGCGATGGCGGTTTGAGGAAACGAAGAAGAACCCCCGCCTGCTCTTCATGACGCTGGAAGACCTCACCGCCCCGGACGCGGTGCTTCCCTCGCGCGAGCTCTTCCCCGACGAGATCGACGCCGGGCCGGTGGTCCTGCCGCTGACGTACCGGCTTGAGCCCGGCAATCCTGCCGACGGCGTCACGGTGCGCGTGCCGATGGAGGCGCTGGGCCAGCTTTCCCCGGAGCGGTTCGTGTGGCTGGTGCCTGGGCATCTTCCCGAGAAGGTGGATGCGATCGTCCGCGGCTTGCCCAAGGAATATCGGCGACTGCTGCCGCCCGCGTCGGCCCTGGCGCAGCGGTGCCTGAGCGAGCTGCGGTGGGGGGAGGGCTCGCTGATCGACCAGCTCCGCGCGAGCATTCGCAAGGCGACGACGGTGGACGTGCCGCGGGAGGTGCTCGCGGCGGTCCCTCTGCCGGACTACCTGCGAATGCGTTTCGAGGTGATCGGCTCGGACGGGAAGGTCGCCGCGGCGGGGCGTGACCTGTCGGAACTCAAAGCCCAGTTCAGACAGGAGCTTCGCAGCGGACTGCTTTCAAGCGAAAAGACCTACACGCGGGAGGGCATCCGCCAGTGGGACTTCGGCGACCTGCCCGAGCGTGTGGAGATCGACCGCTATGGCGTGGCCTTCGCCGCGTATCCGGGGATCGTGGACCAGGGCACGTCGGTGGCGCTCAAGCTCTTTGACACCTTCGACGCGGCACAGATCGCCACCCGCGCGGGCACACGAAGGCTCTTCATGTTCGAGGCGGCCGAGCCGCTGCGCCGGCACACAATGTACATCCCCGGCCTGGAGCGGATGGCGCTGGCGTACGCGACGCTCGGCCCGGCGCAGAAGTTCCGCGAGCTTGTCCGGGAGCTGATCGCGGATCGCGCGTTCATCGGAGACCAACTCCCCGTGCGGACGGAGAAGGAGTTCGCCTTCCGCGTCGGGGTGGGGACGGATCGGCTCGGCGCGGCTGTGGAGGAAGTGACGACGCTGGTGGGCGCGGTGATGACCGAGCTGCAGGCGACGCAGGCCGTGCTGGCGCACGCGCCTCGCTCGCCGGCGCTGACCCCGAATCTGGACGATGTGCGTGACCAGCTCGGAGCACTGACGCCCCCGGACTTCCTGGTGAGCACCCCCTACGCGTGGCTGCGGCATTACCCCAGATACCTGCGGGCGGTGCAGCTCCGCATCCAGAAGATGACCGGCCCAGGCGTGGCGAGGGACACCCGTTTCATGAACGAGGTACTCCCACTGTGGCGGGGCTGGCGGGAACTGGAGCTGAGAAAGAAAGAACTGGGCCTCAGCGAGTCGAAAATCATCGAGTACCGCTGGATGGTGGAGGAACTGCGGGTCTCTCTGTTCGCGCAGGAGCTTCGGACGAGCGTGCCGGTGTCGGTCAAGCGCCTGCAGGAGCTCTGGGCCTCAATCGTTCGGGGGAGTTGAGCGGGCCCGGCGAACCCCGAGGCCAAAGTCCCGGCAGCGGAACGGGCTGTTACATACCCTCTGCGACGCATGGTGCAGGTGCTGCTCATCCTTCTCTTCGCGACGTTGCATCTGCACGACATGCTCGGGGGCGGCGCGGCCCTGGAACTGCCGAGGTGGCTGGGGGTTGTGTTTGTCGGCGCGACGCTCGGGGCGATGTGGTTGGTGTTCCAGGCGCTCTGCGTTCGCTGGGGGCGGAAGCTCGACCAGACGGGGAACCTCCGTGTGCTCCGTTCGGCGGAGCACGCAATGCTCGGTCTGCGCCTGCTCGCCGCGGCGGTCTGGGGCTTCGGCGTGTTCGGGATGGGCACGCTGTCAACCTTGCGGGGCTGGATCGGCGACCTGGTCGCAGTGGATGAGCTGCTGACGATCGCGCCGGTGCCGCTCTTCATGGCCGCGACATGGTGGTCGCTCTACCCGCTGGACCTGCGTCTGCGAGAGGCCCTGCTCATTCGATCACTGGACGATCCGCAGGGACGGCCCGTGCACCCGCCGCTGACGCGGTGGCAGTACGTCAGCTCCGGGGTTCGGCACCAGATGATGCTGTTCCTCGTGCCGCTGACGCTGATGACGGCGTGGCAGGAGACATGCACGATGCATGTGCTGCCCTGGCTGGCGGAAGCCGCGCCGAACGTGCCAGAAGCGGTGGGGTTGGCGGTGGAGTACGCGGGAATCCTGACCGTGCTGGTGGTGAGCCCCGCGGTGATGCGTCACGTGTGGGACACGATCCCCATCGGGCCGGGGCCGCTTCAGGACCAGGTGCGTGCGATGTGCCGCAGGTACGGCGTGCGGGTGCGCGGCCCGCTGCTGTGGCGCACACACGGATCGGTGGTGAACGGCGCGATCCTGGGTGTGTTCTGGCCGCTGCGGTACATGCTGCTGACCGATGCGCTCCTGGAACGGCTTACCGCCGACCAGGTGGAAGCGGTCATGGCGCACGAGGTCGCGCACGTGCGGCGGCGGCACCTCATCTGGCTCGCAGTCTGCATCCTGTCGTCCGTCATCGTGATGTTCTGGGTGCTGCAGGGGGTGCTCCTGAATCTGCCGGAGAGCGTGGGCAACTCCGGCGCGGCGTCGCTGGTGATGGCGCTGGGCGGTCTCGTGGGCGCGGCGACGGTCTTCGGGCTTGTCAGCCGGCGATTTGAATGGCAGGCGGACGCCTTCGCCGTGCAGCACCTGACGCGGACGCGGGCTGGCGAGGGCAGGCCGGTGACGCCGGAGGCGATCGCGGCGATGACCGGGGCGCTTCAGTCCGTCGCCGACCTCAACGGCATCGACCCCGACGCCTTCACGTGGCGGCACGGCTCCGTGGCGGAGCGGCAGCGGCGGCTGCGGGCGCTGCTGCACAAGCCGGTGGACCGTTTGCCGATTGATCGGCAGGTCCGCGCCATCAAAGCCGCGGCGGCGGTTGTGCTCGTGGTGAGCATCGCGCCGATCATCTGGCGGGCGCTGGGAGGCGGGGCATGAGTCTGACGAGTCAAGAGCAGCGGGTGTGCGACCTGATCGCGAAGCGTTCCTCGGCGCTGCTGGAGGACCTGCGGCTGCACGTGGGCATCCCCACGGGGCTGGGGCACCGCGCGGGTCTGGACGAATCCCGCGAACGCTTCACCCAGCGCCTTGCGAAGCTGGGCGCAACCGTCACGCTCATCCCCGGCGACCCCAAGGAGCCATGGCTGTACGGGAAGGAGCCGGCGGACTTCATCCCGCCCACGGCCGTTGCCCGCCGCCAAACCGGCGAAAACTCGGTGCTGCTCTGCGGCCACCTCGACACCGTGCATGATCCGCGTTCGCCCTTCAACGCGCTGACCATCAGCAGCGACGGGAAGACCGCCACCGGCCCCGGGTGTGTGGACATGAAGGGTGGGCTGGTGATCGCCGTGGCAGCCCTGGAAGCTCTTGAGGAGGCGGGGGTACGCACCTCGTGGGGCTTCATTCTGAACTCCGACGAAGAAACAGGGTCGTATCACTCCGGGGCGACGCTCCGCGCCGAAGCCGCTGCGGGATACGCATACGGGCTTGTGCTTGAGCCCGCGACGCCCGAAGGCGGCCTGGTGATCGAGCGTCCCGGCAGCGGGCAGTTCATGATCGAGGCCCACGGCAAGGCAGCGCACGTCGGACGCGACTTCAAGGCCGGCGTCTCCGCGGTGACCGCATTGGCAAAGTGCATCGTGCGTTGCGCGGAGTTGGCCGACCCCGACGCGGGCCGCATCGTGAACATCGGGCCTCTGGAAGGCGGTGTCGCGGCGAACGTCGTCCCGGATCGGGCCAGGGCGTGGGGGAACGTGCGGTTCACCAGCGCAGAAGTGGGGGAGGAGCTGGGCCGCTTGCTCGAGGCGATGGAGACGCCGGGGGATGGCCTGCCGCGGGTGCGCGTGCGGCGGAGTTTCAACCGCCCCGCCAAGCCGCGGACGGAGGCAACCGAGTCTCTGGCGCTCAAGGCCCGCGCCGCGGCGGAGGACCTCGGTCAGCCCCTCCCCTTCGTCAAGACGGGCGGGGTGTGCGACGGGAACAACCTTCAGGCGGCGGGGCTGCCGACGATCGACACGCTCGGGGTGCGGGGCGGGGGGCTGCACACCACCTCGGAATGGATCGAGCTGGCGAGCCTGGTGGAGCGGTGCCAGCTCCTGGCCGTGCTGATGATGCGGCTTTCGCAGAGCGGGGCGTGACCGGTTGGGGTGAAGCCTGCCGGGGGTGTGTGTCGATGCACTCTGCATAACCTTCCGCATCCCCGGAGCCAGACCGATGACGCAAGCCGCCGCGCAGCAGACTTCCCGCACCGCTCAGACCACCATCGGTCAGCAGCTCCACCACAGCCCGGTCGTGAAGGCCGCCGCGGCTCAGATCGTGAATGAACTGCGCATCAAGTCGGCGCAGATCACGGACGTGCGGCCCGCCAAGCCGGAGCTCAAGCAGAGCTATGAATCGCTGCTGGAGCGGGCCGGGGCGGTCCGCGGGCGCGGGCTGCTCTACCCCTACATCGGGTCCGGCATCGGCAACGGCGCGCTGGTCGAGCTGGCCGACGGCTCGGTGAAGTGGGACATGATCTGCGGGATCGGCGTGCACTTCTTCGGGCACAGCGACCCGGAGCTTATCGAGATCGGCCTGCTCAGCGGGCTGGACGACATCCTCAAGCACGGCAACCTCTCAAGCAACTTCGAGGCTTACTCGTTCATGGAAACGCTGCTCGGCGCGGCGGGCCGGTCAAGCCGCCTGAAGCACTGCTACCTGAGCACCAGCGGAGCGATGGCGAACGAGAACGCGCTGAAGGTCTGCTACCAGAAGCACGCCCCGGCATCACGGGTGATCGCCTTCAAGGATTGCTTCATGGGACGATCGGTAACCATGGCGCAGATCGGCGACACACCCGAGTATCGGCAGGGGCTGCCGCTGAACACGCTGGTGGACTACATGCCCTTCTTCAACGAGCACGAAGCGAATCGTGTGGGGCTGCAGGCGTACATCGAGGGTGCGGTGGCGAAGCTCACTGAGTATCTGGACCGCTACCCCGGCCAGCACGCCTGCTTCATTTTCGAGCTGGTGCAGGGCGAGGGTGGGTTCAACGTCGGGAATCGGGAGTTCTTCAAGGCGCTGATGGAGCGCTGCCGCGAGCGCAAGGTGGCGGTGTGGGTTGATGAGATCCAGACCTTCGGCCGCCTGCCCGCGATGTTCGCCTACGAGTACTTCAACCTGGGCGAGTACGTGGACGTGCTCACGGTCGGCAAGATGACCCAGGCGTGCGCCACCCTCTGGACGGCGGACATGAACCCCAAGGGCGGGCTGCTGAGCGGCACCTTCACCGGGGAAGGCGTCTCCTTCCGCACCGGCCAGCGCGTGATTGAGCGCCTCCGCGACGGCGGGTACTACGGCCCACAGGGGTTGATCGAGAAGCACCACGCCCTGTTCCGCGAGCAGGTGGAGCAGCTCATGAAGCGCCACGCGGCGTGGTTCCCGCCCGTTCCGGGCCTGGACTCGCTGGTGGGGGGGCTCGGCGGGATGATGAAGTTCACCCCCTTCGGCGGACGCAAGGACAAGATCAACGCGCTCTGCAAGGCATGCTTCGACGAGGGGGTGATCCTGTTCTACTGCGGTCACGGCCCGTACCACGTTCGGATGCTGCCGCCCCTGGGGGTGATGAAGGAGGCGGACTGGCCGCGGGTGTTCGAGTGCATCGAACGCGCCATGGCGAAGGTAGCTGACTGAGCGCCTCGGGAAAACCTGTCGATTCGCCCAAACCCGGGACATGTTTTGAGCCTGGGGCAATTCTTGGAGCGCAAAGAACGCGCTCGACACGAAGCCGCCGTGTCAGGGGGGGAACAAAGGTTGGGTGTCGATCGGCCGCGCCACGCGGCCATGCACAGCTTCGCTACCTCCAAGTGCTTAGCGCAAGTCGGTTCTCGTGCGGGTCATAGGAAGAGGTGAAGCCGACCCAGGGCATGGGTGGAGGGGGTGAATGGGGCCAGAACGCGCCCTTTCAAAGCTCGTACACAGGATGAGAATGGGATGAAGTCGGCGCGAAGCCATCCCCTCCATAAGTGCTTTCGTTCCAAGTGAGTAAAACGCCCCGAAGTCGGATGGTCGCACGAAGTTAGCAGTCACAGCCGGTCCAGCTTCACGTATGGTGGGTTCGTGCCTTGCCGGGTACTTATCGGACGGCTGAACTCCGAGTGAGTTCCAGCCAAGAGCCCGTACCCCATAAGGGCTGGAACATGTGCGGGCCGGAACACACACACCGGTTGCGCCGTCCATGGGAGCCCGAGAAAGAAGACGGGCTGTTCCGGATGGGGGTTTCAGGGGCCGATGTTTCGCACACTCGGTGAGGCCGATTGAGGAGTGCGTGATGATGAATGTGAAGTCGAAGGGCCAGTCCGCCGTCCTGTGCATGGTGCTCAGCGCCGGGGCTGCCGTGATGGCGCCCGGTCGCCTGGCTCCGGAAGTGCAGGCCCAGATCGTGCGGGCGCCTGTAGCCCCGACTCATCTTTCCGCCAGCGTGGACGCCAACGGGAAGGTGACGCTGACCTGGACCGACCGTTCCAACAACGAGTCGGGCTTCCGCATCGTGCGCGAGATTCGCACCCCGACCGGGGCGTGGCTGCAATCCGCGGCCATTTCCGTCGGTGCGAACGTCACCACCTACGTGGAGCATCCCTCGCCGGCGACCTACCGGTACAAGGTGCGGGCGTATAACTCGCGCGGCAACTCGTCCTACACCCCCTACGTGACGTTGAAGGTGGGCTCGAGCGGCACACAGCCCCCGTCCCCTCCTCCTCCCCCTCCGCCCCCGCCTCCCCCTCCA
>CALJIV010000030.1 GCA_937974035.1 uncultured Phycisphaerales bacterium | reverse complement strand
CGCCACCTCCTCCTCCGCCACCGCCGCCGCCACCTCCTCCGCCGCCACCGCCCCCGCCCCCACCTCCTCCGCCGCCACCGCCTCCGCCTCCTCCTCCGCCCGCGGTGGTTGACGCGGCAGAGCTCGCCGGCGCGACGGCGCCCGCACCCCGCCTCTTCGACGTGGTGCAGCCCGCCGCCTACGACGTGGCCATGCTCAATCAGCTCGGCATCGCGAGCCGCGGCGTGAGCAGCGAGGAAGCCCGCGCGGCCTTCGCCGGACGCTACCTCTACAACGACATGCCCGGCGAGCTCGACCGCTACAACGCCGAGCGCACCTTCGCCGCCACCCGCGTGGACATCAACGCCGTCCTGCGCGTCACCAACGCCTACGTCGGCGGGCTGGGTGTGCCTCAGCAGGCCGCCGCGGCTTCACAGGCTCTCAGCCAGGCCGCCGACCGCTATATGACGCTCTCCCAGGCTTCCAGCGTCGATCCCGCGGCGTTCCGCCAGTACCTCGAATCCAACCCTCAGGAGCAGGAGACTTTGGCCCAGATCCAGCGTCTCGAGGCCCTGCTCGCCGACATGCGTTCGCTCGGCCTCCCCGCCGTGGAATACCGGCAGGCCCGCGCACGTCTGCTCTCCAGCATCGCCTCCGACAAGCTTCCGATGGAGGTCCTCGCCCGGACGCTCAAGGGTTCCTGATCTCTACACGCACACGCACGCAAGCGACGCAGGCCCACCGGCCTGCGTCGCTTTTTTTACGCGCGGCGCACCTGATCCCATCCCGCTCCGAGGGCGTCGCGGTCCGGGTTCGTTACGACGATCGCGCGTCCCGTGCCGGCGGGCAGCACCACGCGCAGCACGCCGCCGCGGGTCTTCTTGTCGTCGCTCATCAGGTCAATCAGCGTCGCGTTGTCGGGCAGCCCTCGCACGCTTGTGGGCAGTCCCGCCCCCGAAACCGCCGCCCGCACCTGCTCCGCTGTGCCCACGGGCGAGATTCCCATTGACTCCGCGCATCTAGCCGCGGCGATGAGCCCCAGCGCCACACATTCGCCGTGCAGCAGTGGGGGAGCATGGTCCGGCGCATACGCCCCCGGCAGGCCTTCCACAACGTGCCCGAAGGTGTGCCCGAGGTTCAGCAGGGCCCGCCCGCCTTCAGCGCTTTCCTCCCGCACGTCGGAGCCGATGATCCGCGCCTTGAGCCGCACGTTGCGCTCCACGAGTTCCGCAAGCACCACGGGTTGGCGCGCTGTTACGGCTGCCATCACCTGCCCCGTCCACGCCAGCAGGTCCGGCTCTTCTGCGTGCGCGCCCAGCATCCCGTGCTTGAGACACTCAGCAATCCCGGCGCGCAGTTCCCGATCCGGCAGCGAGCGCAGCACGGTTGTGTCCGCGATGACCGCCGCGGGCTGCCAGAACGCCCCGGCCATGTTCTTCTTCAGGTTGCCGCCCACGGTCAGGTTGACGCCGGTCTTGCCCCCGACGCTCGCGTCCACCATCGCCAGCAGCGTCGTCGGGCAGTGAATGACCGCCACCCCGCGCCGGTACACCGCCGCGGCGAAGCCCGCCACGTCGCACACCGCACCTCCGCCCAGCGAGATGACCGCGTCGCCCCGCTCCAGGCGTGCCTCCACCATCCGTTCAAGGAGCCGCTCGAGGCTCGCGAAGCTCTTGCACGCCTCGCCGCGCTGCGTTTCCGCTCGCTCTACTCGAAAGTCCGACCGTGCCAGAGCGTCCGCGGCTTCGTCCACGTGCGCTTCCGGCACGCCTGGGTCATGCACCAGCAGCACCCTGCGCGCCTTGGGCACCTCGCGGCGTGCGATCTGCCCCAAGTTCGCAAGCTCCCCCGGGCCGATCACGACCTCGTATGGCCGCCCCCCAAGCTCAACCCGCACGCTCATGCACAACCCTAGCATGGCCCCATGGCCCACTTCCTTGTCCTCGGTGCGGGGATGGTCGGTTCCGTCATGGCCGCCGACCTCGCTCGCGATCACGACGTCACCCTCGCGGACATCCGCGAGCAGAACCTAGCCGCGGCGAAGGCTCGCGCCGGCGCTCGCCTGACCACCGTCCGCGAAGACCTGTCGGACCCCGCCGTCATCGCCCGTCTTGCCGCGAAGGCCGATGTTGTCTGCGGGGCTCTTGCCAGCCACCTGGGCTATGCCGCCCTGGGCGCGGTGATCGACGCCGGGCGACCCTATTGCGATATCTCCTTCATGGCGGAGGACTTCTCTCAGCTTTCCGCCCGTGCCCGCGAGCGGGGCGTGACCGCCGTGGTGGACTGCGGTGTTGCGCCGGGCATGAGCCACATCCTCTCCGCCTACGCCGCGGCTCAGCTCGACCGCTGCGACCAGATCGAGATCTACGTCGGAGGCCTCCCCCGCGAGCGTACCTGGCCTTATGAGTACAAGGCCGCCTTTGCCCCCGCCGACGCGATCGAGGAGTACACGCGCCCCGCTCGTCTCGTGGAGCACGGCAGCGTCGTGACACGCCCCGCCTTGAGTGAGCCCGAGCTGATCGACTTTCCCGGCATCGGCACGCTGGAGGCTTTCAACACCGACGGCCTGCGCAGTCTGACGACCTCGCTCAAGGTTCCCTTCATGAAGGAAAAGACTCTGCGCTATCCGGGTCACATCGAGCTGATGCGGGTCATGCGCGAGACGGGGCTCTTCAGCAAGGAGCCCATCTCCGTGGGCGGCGTCGTCGTCCGGCCGCTCGACGTCACCAGTGCGCTGCTCTTCCCCAAGTGGACCTACGCCCCCGGAGAAGAGGACCTTACCGTCATGCGCATCATCGCTCGCGGCAGCCGCGGCTCCAAGCCCGCGAGCATCACCTACGACCTGCTCGACTACTACGACCGGGCAACCCAGGCCACCAGCATGGCGCGCACGACGGCCTACCCCTGCGCCATCGTCGCCCGCATGCTCGCCGCGGGACGCATCGACGCAAAAGGCGTACTGCCGCCGGAGACGCTTGCCTCCGAGCCGGGCCTGGTGGATCACCTGCTCACAGAGCTCGCCGCGCGCGGCGTTCGCTACACGCGCACTGATACGTGAAGGTCAGTCGCCTGTCGTGAGGGTCGCCCGGCGGCCCTCCGGCGGACGGACGGTGCCCTCGATCCGGCGCGACATGGGCGGGGGCACCTGCATCCGGTTCTGCACCGGCGGCACGCCCTTACCTGCCTCGCCGACGACCCACACCATTTCGTCGAAGCCCTGGGCGTTGGCGCGATTCTTCGGGTGACGGAACCACAGCTTGAGCTCCTGGCCGGGGGGGACGTCGTAGCTCCACAACAGCTCCCCGGTGGTCGTGTCGCGCAGCGACACCGTCTGGGGCACCGACGGCGTGCTCGCGTACACGTGCTTCTCGTAGGTGTCGCAACCGCCCAGCACAACGGCCAGGGCACCCGTCGCCAACACGCCGGCCAGCTTTCTGCTCAACATCAGCTTGGTCCTCCACCCCGTCTTCCGGGGCACTCCACTGTATTCGGTTCACGGTCAGCCGGTTCTCCATCACACTACACCGCTTTCACGCCGCCCGCTCTAAACTCCGCCCGTGGACACCCCCTCTCATACGCCGAACCCGCCCGCAGCCTATCAGCCCGTGTGGCGCGTCGGCCACGGCTACGACCTTCACCGCCTTGAGCCCCGCGACGCTGGCGGGCGGCCCCTCATCCTCGCCGGGGTCACCCTGGAGCACACACACGGCCCCATCAGCCACTCTGACGGCGACGCCCTCTACCACGCCGTGACGGACGCCATCCTGGGGGCCCTTGGCCTGCCCGACATCGGCCAGCTTTTTCCGGACGATGACCCCCGCAACGAGTCCCAGGACTCACAGATCTTTCTTGCGGAGGCCGTGCGCCGCGCCGCCGATCGCCGGTACACGGTCTCCAACCTCGACGCGACCGTCATTCTGGAGCGCCCGAAGCTCAGCCCCCACAAGGAGCGCATGCGGGCCAATCTCGCCGACGTCCTCGGCGTCCCGGTTGAGTATGTGAACATCAAGGGCAAGACCCACGAGCGCGTGGACGCGGTGGGGGAGGGACGCGCCGTCGAGGTCCATTGCGTCGTGCTGCTTACTCGCGAGGGATCAGCCGGACGTCCTTGAGCGCCGGGAACTTCTCCCGCCACCGGCGCACCTCGCGCGGGTCCACCTCCACCGACAGCACGCCCTGCTCCGCGCCCAGCTCGCCCAGCACGTCGCCCCGCGGCGAGACCGCGATGGTGCCCCCCGCGTATTCCAGCTTGGGGTCGCGCCCGGTGCGGTTCACCGCCAGCATGTACGCCTGATTCTCGATCGCCCGGGCCACTGCCAGAGCGCGCCAGTGGTGCTGGCGTGATACCGGCCAGCACGCACCCAGCGCGAACACCTCCGCCCCCTTCCGCAGCGTCGCGATGCGGAACAACTCCGGGAAGCGCAGGTCATAGCAGATTGCCGGGCAGACGCGGCACGCCCCCCATTCCCAGCACACCACGTCCCTCCCCGCCTCGAAGGTCTCGTGCTCGCCGCCCACGGAGAAAGGGTGAATCTTCGTGTACTCGCAGGCGATCTTGCCGTCCGGCCCCGCCACGGTCATGACGTTGCTCGCCCCGCACGCCACCATGTGGCAGGCCGCCACGGTGCGGCCGCCCTGGACAAAGCATCGAAACTCCTTGACCAGTTCCACCAAGAAAGCCAGCGTCGCCCCCTGCTTGTCGTTCGTCTTCTGAATGTTGAAGGAAAACCCGGTTGCGAACATCTCTGGCAGAAGGATGAGGTCGCCCGCCGACACATCCACACGGTCCAGCAACTGCCGTACCCGCTCGTGGTTCTCTTCCGGCTCTTCCCAGGCCATGTCGAGCTGAACCAGATGGGCCCGGACCGGCCCGCCCGCTTCTTGAGGAGTGTTCATCGTGACAACCGTAGCCGCCCGCACCGCGACCCACGGATTCTTCACGAACCCTCAGCGCGAATCTTCCACTCCGCGCCGCGTCCCGGCCGAATACTCTGGCAGCGTGACCCCGGCGCCGCTCATCCTCGCCTCGCGCTCCCCGCGCCGCCGCCAGCTCCTTACGGAGCACGGCTTTGGTGCGCACGAGGCCGTCCACCCCGGCTTTGAGGATGCCGCGCTGAAGCCCTCGACGTCCAACCCCGCCGCGTGGGTCGCCAGCCTTGCTTATCTCAAGGCCTGGGCGAAGGCTTCCGAGGCTTCTGCCCGCGGTCGCATCGTCATCGGGGCCGACACCGCCTGCCTGCTCGACGGCCGCCTCATCGGCACGCCCGTCACCCCGGAGGAGGCCGAGGCCATGATCCGCGCCTTCGTCGGGCGCGAGCACGATGTCCTCACGGGGGTCGCCGTCATCGACGCACGTTCCGAGCCTCCCGTGCGCTACATCTTCACCGATACGGCACGCGTGCGACTCGGCAACCTCACCGACCAGCAGATCACGGAGTACATCGCCTCCGGCGCGTGGCAGGGCAAGGCCGGCGGTTACAACTACCGCGAGGCCCTCGCCGCGGGCTGGCCCCTCTCCCACACGGGCGACGTGACCACCATCATGGGCCTGCCCATGACCCGACTCACGGCTCTGCTCAAACGCCTCGGCGTCCCGCAGGGCCAGACTCTTCGCACAAAGGTTCCTGCTTGACACCCCAGCACGCCGCGCTTCTCTCTCCCGACCCCATCGCCCCCTCCTGGCTTGTGCTGCCCATCGCGCTGCTCGCGATGCTCGTGGTGGCGGGGCACGTGCTGCTCCTCTCCCGCGCCGACATGCCCCCCGGCCGCCGCCGCATCCGCACCGTCAACGGCCTGCTGATGATGTTCACGATTCCGCTGACGGCCGCGGCGTTCAGCCTCGTGCCCCCGGCCCAGCCCCACACCCGTCTCTTCGTCATGCTCTGGATGCTCGTCGCGGGCCTCATCGTGATCGTCCTCTCCCTCGCCATTGTGGATGTCGTCCACACCTTTGTGATCCACCGCGCCGAGCGTGCCGAGCTTCGCCGCCGGCTCGCCGAAGCCAGGGCCGTCATCGCCGCCTCCCGGCGAACGGAGGGCGATCCGGCGTAACCTCTGGCTCAGGCCATGATTTCGCCGGAGCACCACCTCACTCCTCCCCGGCCCCCCATGCGAGGGCCACTCGCGGCTCTGGCCGCCGCCATCTACGGCGCTGTCGTCCGTCATCGAAACAGGCGATTCGACCGCGGCAAGGGCGTCATCACCTTCGACCGTCCCGTCATCAGCGTCGGCAATCTCTCCGTCGGCGGCACCGGCAAGACCCCGATGGTCGCCTACCTCGTCCGCCTCCTCCGCGAGCACGGCTTCTTCCCCTGCATCGCCATGCGCGGCTACGGCCGCCCCGCGGGCAAGGGGCTCGACTCCGACGAGGCATCCCTTTACCGCCGCCAGTTCCCGGATATCCCCATCGTCGCCCAGCCCAACCGTGCCGCGGGCCTGATCGAGCTCTTCGCGTCAGAGCAAGGTGCACGCGTGGACTCGATCATCCTCGACGACGGTTTTCAGCATCGGCGCATCGCGCGGCAAGCGGACATTGTTCTGATCGACGCCACACGCCCCCCGTTCAATGACAAGCTCCTTCCCGCGGGTTGGCTCCGAGAGCCCGTGGAAAGCATCCGCCGGGCCCATGCCGCGGTCATCACCCACGCCGAGGCGGTGACCCGCACCGACGCCATCGAGCTCGAAACGCAGCTCTGGCCGCTGCTGCCCCGCTCCGTCGTCGCCGTCTGCCGGCACGCCTGGACCGGCCTCGCCGTGGGGGATGAGGTCGTCGGCATCGACTGGCTCCGCGGCAAGCGTCTGTACGCGGCCTGCGCCATCGGCAACCCCGGCCCTTTCCTCGCCGCGGCGCACAACGCCGCGGGCGGACTCGTCGGCGCGACGGTCCTGCGCGATCACGCGAACTTTGCCCATGAGGAAGTCCGCGGCCTGGTCGCCAGCCTCCGCGACCACCAGGCCGAGGCCCTCATTGTGACGGAAAAGGACTGGTCCAAGCTGGCCCATCTGCCCCCCGAGACGTGGCCCTGCCCGCTCGTCCGACCTGTGCTGAACCTGACCTTCGATCGGCACGAATCGGAACTGCAGCAGCTTGTTCTTTCAACCGTCCGGCTCTTCAAGGACGAGGACTGACCGCATCATTTCGCCCCCAAACCGGTACCATCCCCCACAATGGCCCTCCGTCTGAAGCTCACTCCCATCCGCGGCAACGCCCGCTCCATTCAGATCACCGAAGGTGCGATCACCATCGGCCGCGGTCCCGATAACACCATTCCTCTCATCGACGAGCGGGCCAGCCGCAGGCACTGCATCATCGAGCTTGACCACCAGGGCTGCTGGATGGTCCGCGACCTCAACAGCCGCAACGGCACCAAGGTCAACGAGGTCAAGGTCACCGCCGCGATCCTCAAGCCCGGCGACGTGCTGAAGGTGGGCCAGCACGAGTTCCTCATCGAGGGCGACCGCCCCGAGATTCCCGAGCTGAAGGCCCGCGAGCTGGACGTCAACGCCGCCTACGAGCACAGCGACATCGCCCGCGCCTCTGGCCTCAAGGCCAGCCGCGAGGTGGGCTGGATGTTCGAGCTGGCGGAGGTGATGAACGCCCTGCCCCCCAAGGACGCCCCGCCCGAAGAGATCCGCGTCATCGACGCCAACGGCAACCCCAGCGACGTCCTCGCCGGCACCAGCGACGGCCCCAACGCCCTGCGCCTGCTCCTCCAGCTCGGCAGCAAGAGCCGCGCGACGGATATTCACGTCGAGCCCAAGGGCGAGACCTTCAACGTCCGCATGCGTGTGGACGGGGACATGGTGCCCATCATCGAGCTGCCCAAGCGCGTGGGCGAGCTGGTCTTCGGCGTCGTCAAGGCCGCCTGCCACATGCACGTCGCCGGGCGCGACGCGGTTCAGGACGGGCACTTCTCCGTCGTCTTCCCCGACCGCCGCGTCGAGTACCGCATCAGCTTCACGCCCAGCATGTACGGCCAGAAGCTGGTCGTCCGCATCCTCGACCAGCGTGGCAGCCCGACCTCGCTCAACGACCTGGGCATGTTCAACTACATGTACGACCGCATCAAGCAGGTCTGCAGCCAGGACAGCGGTCTCATCCTCACCTGCGGCCCCACGGGCAGCGGCAAGACGACCACGCTCTACAATGCCATCCGCGAGATCGACCGCACCTCCCGCAACGTCATCACCATCGAGGACCCCGTCGAGTATCAGCTCCCCGGCGTCACGCAGATCCCTGTGGACGAGGCCAAGGGCAACAACTTCGGTCAGCTTCTGCGCTCCGTGCTCCGGCAGGATCCCGATGTGATCCTGGTGGGCGAGATCCGCGACGAGGAGACCGCCCGCACCGCGATGCAGGCCGCCCTCACCGGGCACCTGGTCTTCTCCAGCGTCCACAGCAAGGAGACCATCACCGCCGTCTTCCGCCTGCTCGACCTCAAGGTCGAGCCCTACCTCGTCGCCAACTCCCTCGATCTCATCCTCGCCCAGCGCCTCGTCCGCGTGCTGTGCGACAACTGCAAGCGGCTGATGCCCGTGGCCCCCGGCCAGGCCTCCCGCCTCGGCAAGCACCTGCAGGGCAAGACCCAGATTTACGCCGCCACCGGTTGCGCCCGCTGTCTCCGCACCGGCTACCGCGGCAGGCGGGCCCTCTTCGAGCTGCTCGACTTCAACGACGAGCTGCGGGACATCGTCCTCCGCGAGCCCTCCATCCAGGCCATGAAGAAGGTCATCGAGCAGGGCCTGTTCTGCACGCTGCAGCAGTTCGGCTGGCGGCTCGTCGCCGAGGGCGTCACCAGCCTCGATGAAGTGGACCGCGTCGCGGGCATGAGCTGAAAAGCCGACCTTTCTGTGCCTTTCGAGCTAAGCAGTCGGCTCCTTTTCTCGCCCGCCTGCTGAACATTGTTGCTGCGAATTCGGAGTTGCAGGTTCGGCATTTCATGACGCATTTTGTGATCTGAGATATCCACAGACCTCTTTACAGCCGACCGGATTTGTTTATAATCGCCGCCATCGGTTTTTTCTTCCAGCCCCCGTCCCGGAGTCTGCTCATTATGTCGAAGAACAACCCCGCCAATCGCAGCGTCGGTGGTCACATCAAGGAGGGCTTTAAGAACATTCCCACGATGTACAAGGGCCTGTACAACCGGCCCATGGAGGGGGCCAAGACCGTTCCTACGAACCTCAAGATCATCGCGACGGGCAAGACCTCGTCGATGTTGGACAACAAGGCGCCGGCCTCGACCCGTGCCAAGCTTGCGGCCATGGGCGCGCTGAGCGTCACGCCCGCCGGCCCCGTCGCGGCCTTCGCGATGGGCGTCAACAAGTCCGTGCAGCAAAAGGCCGCGGCGAAGGCGGCCGCCCGGGCCGCCGCGGTTCCGAAGCCTCCGCCGGCCCCCCCCAAGCTGAAGCTCAAGACGCCCGCCCCGACCGGCGCCGTGCCCAAAGCCCCGGTCATGGCCGTCAAGCCCGGCATGCCTCCCAAGCCCGGCGCGCCGAAGATCGCGGCGACGCGAACTCCCAAGAAGGCGTAAGTCACTCCGGCTGAGTGCGAAGCCTCCATCACTCGCTTCTGAAGCACCGTCGTTGTGGACGGGAGGGCTGTTGTGTGCCTTGGGCGCCAAGGGCCTGCTCGTCAACAGCGCCGACCGCCCGCTGCCCAAGCCCATGAAGAGCAGCGCCCCGCAGCCTCAGGCGAGCTAGCCGCCCAAGGCTCCGAAGGTCCTCACGCCGCGGGCGTCGAACGAGCCCTCGACGTCGACCCAACAAGGCGCGGAGCCCGGAGTTCAAGGAGTGGCAGAAGAGCCTCGACCACGCCGAGAAGAACTTCAAGAAGCTCGCGATCAAGCCGAAGGAGCTGCGCGGGCGGAAGAAGCAGGCCGCCGCACCACAGAGCGATCGTCGTCCGAGCTGCCGCGCCTTACAGCATCGGGATATCCGCCCCGCGCTCACGGGCGCAGGCGATCGCCTCGTCGTACCCGGCGTCGGCGTGCCGGAAGACGCCCATCGCGGGGTCGTTGGTGAGCACGCGTGAAAGCCGTTCCGCGGCCTGGGGCGTGCCGTCGGCGACGATCACCTGCCCGGCGTGCTGGGAGTATCCGATGCCCACGCCCCCGCCGTGGTGGAAGCTCACCCAGCTCGCGCCGCTGGCGACGTTGACCATCGCGTTGAGCAGGGCCCAGTCGCTCACGGCGTCGGTGCCGTCCTTCATCGCCTCCGTCTCGCGGTTGGGGCTCGCGACGCTGCCGCAGTCGAGGTGATCGCGCCCGATCACGATCGGCGCCGAGACCTTGCCCTCGGCGACGAGCCGGTTGAAGAGCAGCCCCGCCTTGTCGCGCTCGCGGTACCCCAGCCAGCAGATCCGCGCCGGCAGCCCCTGGTACGCGACTCTCTCTCCCGCCATCGTGAGCCAGCGGTGCAGGCCCTTGTCCTCGGGGAAGAGCTTCATCAGCTCCCGGTCGGTGGTCGCGATGTCCTCGGGATCTCCGCTCAGGGCCACCCACCGGAAGGGCCCGCGCCCGACGCAGAACTGGGGCCGGATGAAGGCGGGCACGAAGCCGGGGAACTTGAAGGCGTCCCTGAACCCCTGCTCGAAGGCCCGCTGGCGGATGTTGTTCCCGTAGTCGAAGGTCACCGCGCCGCGGTCGTGCAGCGTGACCATCGCGCGCACGTGCCGCTCCATCGCCGCGAGGGACTTCCTCGTGTACTCCGCTGGGTCCGCGGCCCGCGCCGCGATCGCCTGCTCCAGCGTCATCCCCACCGGCACGTAGCCGTTCAGGGGGTCGTGGGCCGAGGTCTGGTCCGTCAGCGCGTCGGGCGTGATGTTCTTCCGGATCAGGTAGTCGAGCAGCTCCACGGCGTTGCAGCAGACGCCGACGCTCACGGCCTTCTTCTGCTCCTTGTGCTTGAGCGCCGCCGCGACCGCGCTCTCGAGGTCCGGCGCGATCTCGTCGAGGTACCGGTCCTTCCGGCGCCGCTCGAGGTTCGCGCGATTGACGTCGGCGATGAGGCACGTCCCGCCCGCCATCGCCACCGCCAGCGGCTGCGCTCCGCCCATCCCGCCGCACCCCGCCGTGACGCACAGCCGCCCCGAGAGATCGCCGCCGAACTTCCGGCGTCCGCACTCCGCGAAGGTCTCGTACGTCCCCTGCAGAATCCCCTGCGTGCCGATGTAGATCCACGAGCCCGCGGTCATCTGCCCGTACATCATCAGCCCGCGCGCGGCGAGCTCGTCAAAGTGCTGCTGCGTCGCCCAGTGGGGCACGAGGTTGCTGTTGGCGATGAGCACGCGCGGGGCGTCCTCGTGCGTCCGCACCACGCCCACGGGCTTGCCCGACTGCACCAGCAGCGTCTCGTCGGGTTTGAGGCGCTTGAGCGTGGCGATGATCGCGTCGAAGCACGCCCAGTCCCGCGCCGCCTTGCCCCTGCCGCCGTAGACGACCAGCTCCGCGGGGTTCTCCGCCACCTCGGGGTCGAGGTTGTTCATGAGCATGCGCATCGCGGCCTCGGCGGCCCAGCTCTGGCAGACGCGCTGGCTGCCGCGCGGCGCGCGCACGGTGCGGGAAGCCGAGGCGGCGGGGGCGGGGGATGAGGCGGAGGTCGGAGAGCGCGAGGATGCGGTCGTCATGGTGACGGAGTTTAGGAGGTCGGCGCGGGCGGTCTGGAGGCCGGGTGCTCCATGTCGAAGGTATGTCGAAGGCGTGTCGCCCCTCCGGGGCTCGATCACGCACGCCCCCTCAACCCAGGGCTTGCGCCCTGGGCTACCGACTTGGAGCACCTCCGGTGCTTGGCGGGGTGAGGTATTCCGTCCGGCCTCGCAAATCTCCGGTGCTCAAGAGCCGCACATCGCAATCTCCGGACATTGGTGACGAGGGCTTCTCGTCCAAGCGGCGGAGCCGCGATCGTTGGTAGCCCAGGGCGTCAGCCCTGGGGATACGAGCGGCATTCCTCTCGTTTCCTCATTCATGACGGAGCCCCGGACGGGGCGACAGGGCGTGACGCCAGAGCGGCGGAGCCGCGGCCGTTGGTAGCCCAGGGCGTAAGCCCTGGGTACGCGGCGGGCATTTCCTCCATTGCCTTCTTCTCATCCGCGCGGCGACGCCGCGGGCGCGTTGGTGAACGGCGCGGTTCATGTGATCAACGGCGCGGAA